>NZ_CP065424.1:830000-1512500 GCF_017809215.1 Heyndrickxia oleronia | reverse complement strand
CTCCAGTAAGTGTTACCTTACCTTCACCCTGGACATGGGTAGATCACCTGGTTTCGGGTCTACGACCTCATACTTAATCGCCCTATTCAGACTCGCTTTCGCTGCGGCTCCGCCTCTTCAGCTTAACCTTGCATGAAATCGTAACTCGCCGGTTCATTCTACAAAAGGCACGCTATCACCCGGCGTTTTTCCGAAGGAAAATACGCACAGGGCTCTAACTACTTGTAGGCACACGGTTTCAGGTTCTCTTTCACTCCCCTTCCGGGGTGCTTTTCACCTTTCCCTCACGGTACTGGTTCACTATCGGTCACTAGGGAGTATTTAGCCTTGGGAGATGGTCCTCCCTGCTTCCGACGGGATTTCACGTGTCCCGCCGTACTCAGGATCCACTCTGGAGGGAACGAAGTTTCAACTACAGGGTTGTTACCTTCTTTGACGGGCCTTTCCAGACCTCTTCA
The DNA here is from genome assembly GCF_017809215.1 of Heyndrickxia oleronia. Classification (GTDB taxonomy): domain Bacteria; phylum Bacillota; class Bacilli; order Bacillales; family Bacillaceae_C; genus Heyndrickxia; species Heyndrickxia oleronia. The sequence goes on along the minus strand of NZ_CP065424.1, from coordinate 1,512,042 downwards.
TTTACTCCGTTCCTTTGTAACTCCGTATAGAGTGTCCTACAACCCCAAGAGGCAAGAAGCCTTGGTTTGGGCTTCTTCCGTTTCGCTCGCCGCTACTCAGGAAATCGCAATTGCTTTCTCTTCCTCCGGGTACTTAGATGTTTCAGTTCCCCGGGTCTGCCTTCCTTACTCTATGTATTCAAGTAAGGATACTACCCCATTACGGGCAGTGGGTTCCCCCATTCGGAAATCTCCGGATCAAAGCTCGCTTACAGCTCCCCGAAGCATATCGGTGTTAGTCCCGTCCTTCATCGGCTCCTAGTGCCAAGGCATTCACCGTGCGCCCTTACTAACTTAACCTACGGCCAATGATAAGCTTCGAATCTCTTCGTCAACTCACTCATTCGCATCCTCACGTATGTGTAATACGCTGCGGTGCTCCTTCGTTCGTTTCCTCGATCTTCTCGCTTCTCCTTGCCCTTTCAGTTTAAAAACTACTTAATGGATTCATCCATAAAGTGGCGATTCTCGGTTATTACTTGGTTACTTCTTAATATTATCTAGTTTTCAAGGAACAATCCGGCGAATGATAAGCTTCGAATCTCTTCGTCAGCGCACTCACTCACATCCTCACGTATGTTTATACGTTCCGGTGCTCGTTTGCTTGCTTCCTCGACCTTCTCGCTTCTAATTCACCTCTATTAAACTGAAAGGATTAACCTTTCAAAACTGAACAAAACAGAAGACGTCTGAACCACGTAAGTGGTTTTCCATATTCCTTAGAAAGGAGGTGATCCAGCCGCACCTTCCGATACGGCTACCTTGTTACGACTTCACCCCAATCATCTGTCCCACCTTCGGCGGCTGGCTCCAAAAGGTTACCTCACCGACTTCGGGTGTTACAAACTCTCGTGGTGTGACGGGCGGTGTGTACAAGGCCCGGGAACGTATTCACCGCGGCATGCTGATCCGCGATTACTAGCGATTCCGGCTTCATGTAGGCGAGTTGCAGCCTACAATCCGAACTGAGAATGGTTTTATGGGATTGGCTAAACCTCGCGGTCTTGCAGCCCTTTGTACCATCCATTGTAGCACGTGTGTAGCCCAGGTCATAAGGGGCATGATGATTTGACGTCATCCCCACCTTCCTCCGGTTTGTCACCGGCAGTCACCTTAGAGTGCCCAACTGAATGCTGGCAACTAAGGTCAAGGGTTGCGCTCGTTGCGGGACTTAACCCAACATCTCACGACACGAGCTGACGACAACCATGCACCACCTGTCACTCCTGTCCCCGAAGGGAAATCCCTATCTCTAGGGAGGTCAAGAGGATGTCAAGACCTGGTAAGGTTCTTCGCGTTGCTTCGAATTAAACCACATGCTCCACCGCTTGTGCGGGCCCCGTCAATTCCTTTGAGTTTCAGCCTTGCGGCCGTACTCCCCAGGCGGAGTGCTTAATGCGTTAGCTGCAGCACTAAAGGGCGGAAACCCTCTAACACTTAGCACTCATCGTTTACGGCGTGGACTACCAGGGTATCTAATCCTGTTCGCTCCCCACGCTTTCGCGCCTCAGCGTCAGTTACAGACCAGAGAGTCGCCTTCGCCACTGGTGTTCCTCCACATCTCTACGCATTTCACCGCTACACGTGGAATTCCACTCTCCTCTTCTGCACTCAAGTCTCCCAGTTTCCAATGGCCGCTTGCGGTTGAGCCGCAAGATTTCACATCAGACTTAAGAAACCGCCTGCGCGCGCTTTACGCCCAATAATTCCGGACAACGCTTGCCACCTACGTATTACCGCGGCTGCTGGCACGTAGTTAGCCGTGGCTTTCTGGTTAGGTACCGTCAAGGTACCGCCCTATTCGAACGATACTTGTTCTTCCCTAACAACAGAGTTTTACGATCCGAAAACCTTCATCACTCACGCGGCGTTGCTCCGTCAGACTTTCGTCCATTGCGGAAGATTCCCTACTGCTGCCTCCGTAGGAGTCTGGGCCGTGTCTCAGTCCCAGTGTGGCCGATCACCCTCTCAAGTCGGCTACGCATCGTCGCCTTGGTGAGCCGTTACCTCACCAACTAGCTAATGCGCCGCGGGTCCATCTGTAAGTGATAGCCGAGGCCATCTTTCAATTCTCCCTCATGCGAAGAAAAAAGTTATCCGGTATTAGCCCCGGTTTCCCGGAGTTATCCCAGTCTTACAGGCAGGTTACCCACGTGTTACTCACCCGTCCGCCGCTAATCATCAGGGAGCAAGCTCCCATCAGATTCGCTCGACTTGCATGTATTAGGCACGCCGCCAGCGTTCGTCCTGAGCCAGGATCAAACTCTCCAAAAAGATGTTTGATATAGCTCTTTATAAATAAAAGTAAATCATTGACGTTTCGTTTTGTTCAGTTTTCAAAGATCAATCATCAATCTTTTCTTCCAAAAAGACGACTTTTATATTCTATCATCCATCCGATTCACTGTCAACATCTTTTTTTATGTTTTAAATGAGATTCTTTATTCTTCTGTATCGGACGAATAATAATATAACATGGATAGAATATCATTGCAATACATTTTTATAAATTTAAATTTATAAAAACGTAAACATACTTTGTACAATTAATAAATATATTTTATCAAAATGATAAAAATTAAGGAAGGTGTAAATGTGTGAATATTTTAGGATTATTGCTTTCTTTTTCAATGGCTATTTATTTATTCATTTACTCTTTCATTAGTGAATTAAAACGAACTAATCATCATGGTCCACGAGGAACTACATTTCTACTTTCAATGATCATGGCATTTATTTTTTCCGGTTTAACCTATCTTTTTATTCGATAAAGTTTATTTCAAAGCTTTATAAAAAAAAGGGATTATAATAGTAATTTCATAACCCCTTTTAATAAATCTATTGTGCATGAAGTGCATGTTTATCTAATGCTTTTGCTTTACTTTTTTTCTCATCGATAATAAATAAAGAAATACTTATTATAATGACTGCGCCACCCATTATCTGAGTCCACAAAATTTTCTCTTGTAAAATAAAGTACGCTAGAATAGAAGCACCGATAGGTTCAAATAAAATAGCCATCGAAATAATAGATGTACTCAACCATTTAACAACCCAATTAAAAAGACTATGACCTAATAGCGTTGGTAAAATCGCTAATAGTATAAAATAAATCCAATCAGTCTGTTTAGTAGGTAGTAATGATTCTCCTGCAAACAAAACATAAATAATTAGGACGATCGAACTGATTGCATAAACAATAAATGTATAGGTCATTAGCGACAGCCTCTGACGTACATTTTGTCCAAACAGTAAATATGCTGTTACAAGTATACATGCCAAGAATGCCAAGAGGTCACCAAACAAAGCCATTCCACTAACAGTGAAATCTCCCCAGCTAATTATTACGCTTCCTACAACAGCACAAATACCACACAAAATTGCTTTTAAAGAAAATGATTCTTTGAAGAAGAAGAAGGTTCCTAAAAATGCAAATAATGGCTGTAATGTAACTAATACAGTCGAACTAGCAACTGAAGTGTAGTTTAATGATTCAAACCATAAAATAAAATGGAATGCTAAGCATACTCCTGAAATTATAGAAAAGATCCAATCCCGCTTAGTTATCCCTTTCAATTCCTTTATATTTTTCATTAGGAATATCGGTAACATGATGATAACCGAAAAGAATAGACGATAAAATGCTATTACTCCTGAATCAGAAGTACATAGTTTTACTAGTATAGCTGATGCGGAGACGGTGATCACCCCTATAACTAAAATAAAAAAAGGGTTTATTTTTGGACTGTTCATACAATTCTCCTTCAATATGATAAAATATACTCACTATTTTATATTGTCTTATCAATATTTTCTAGCATTGATTTTTTTATAGGGGAAAAGGGGGATTGAATGGAAGTTATAAATATAGATGTATTCATTAAGCTAGGTATCTCAGCAATACTTGGATTAATAATTGGTTTAGAGAGAGAATTAAAAAGGAAACCGTTAGGATTAAAAACTAGTCTTGTAATCTCAATTATTAGTTGCCTTTTAACAATTGTTTCGATTCAGTCTGCTTATCAATTCCCTCACTCAAATGGAGTTCCTATCCAGATGGATCCATTACGACTTGCTGCACAAATTGTATCAGGAATCGGTTTCCTAGGTGCTGGAGTAATCTTAAAAAAAGGAAACGACAATATTACCGGCCTAACTACTGCGGCAATGATCTGGGGAGCTGGAGGGATTGGAATTGCAGTGGGAGCAGGCTTTTATTATGAAGCAACTGCAGGAGTTATTTTACTAATGATCAGTGTAGAAATTATTCCATCTATTTTAACAAAATTTGGTCCAAAACAATTAAGGAAAAAGGATCTGCAGCTTAGACTGATTGTTAAGGATAAAAGGAATATTGACAAAGTAATAGAAAAAATCGAAGCCAATAAGATAACAATTGAAGGTATAAGAATTAAAGATCTTCAAAATGAAGGTCATCTTATCATTTTAAGGGCTGTAGCAAGCTTTAGAAAGCCAACTACTGAAATCTACCATATTATATCTAGTTTAAATGAGATTGAAAGTACAGAAATTGAATATTAAAAAATTGAAAGAAACGGCTCTCCAAAATTATGAGCCGCTTTTTTCTATTGGCTCTTTTCTCAAGCATTGCTGTTAATTAAGTAAAGTTTTAATGAGTAACGATCGCGGCTAAAGACCGCTATACCTTTGTGTCTTCTGAAAAAAGTGCTCCAAACTCTCCATAAGAAAACAGTCTTCCTTTAATATGATTTAACCTACATGTCTTTTTCCTAAATACGCCTCTTTTATCCGATCATCTTCAAGTAATTCTTTTGAAAAACCTTCAATTATAATCTCTCCTCTTTCCATTACACAGGCACGATCAGAATGTTTGAGCGCTGATTGAACATTTTGCTCAACTAGGATGATTGTCGTACCGAAATTATCTCTTAATTGTATTAATATATTCATAATATCTTTCACAATTAATGGAGCTAGACCAAGAGAGGGTTCATCAAGTAACATTAATTTAGGATTTGCCATTAATCCTCTGGCGATGGCAAGCATTTGTTGTTCCCCACCACTTAATAATCCCCCAAGCCGTTCCTCCATTGACTTTAATTGTGGAAATAGTTCAAAGCACTGGTCCATTTCCTTCATTACAGCTTTTTTCTCTTTTTTATATCGATGATAAGCACCTAATAGAATATTCTCCTTCACTGTTAATGAATCAAAGATTTGTCTTCTTTCAGGTACAAGACAGACACCCTTTTTAATCATGCTTTCAACCTTTTGTGCTTCTACAGATTCATTTTCAAGAAGAATTTCTCCTTTTTTAGAACGGTACAATCCACAAATCGTACCTAATAATGTACTCTTTCCAGCGCCATTTGAACCAACAATCGCAAAGATTTCCCCTTTAGATAATTCGAAGCTAACACCCTTTAGCACATGTAAATAACCGTGATACGTATGAATATTCCTTACTTTCAGCATAATGTTAACTCCCCACCTCTTCACCCAAATAAGCAGATATAACCCTCTTATTCATGTAGATTTCTTCAGGTGTTCCTTCAGCAATTTTCTCACCATAATCCAAGACAATGATTCGATCAGAAATATTCATGACCGTTTCCATATCATGTTCAATAAATAAGAATGTCATCCCATCAGACCTCATTCGGCGAATAACTTCTACTAATTGGCGTGATTCTTCCGGATTTAGTCCAGCCATCGGTTCATCTAATAAAATCATTTTAGGATTAGCTGCGGCAGCTCTAGCAATCTCAACTAATCTAAGATTTCCATATGGTAATGATTTCGTTTCCTCGTATGCTAAATGGCGAATACCAACCATATCTAAACATTCCATTGCAATTTCAAATGCTTGACTTTCTTCCCTTTTTACATGTGGTAACCTAAAACCAGCATGTAAAATCCCTGTTCTAAATCGTATATGCGTTCCCGTCATTACATTCTCAACCACATTCATGTTTTCAAAAATTTGCATATTTTGGAAGGTCCTTGTAATACCTTCTGCAGCTATAAGAAATGGCTTCATACGTGTAATTTTTCTACGATAAAAAGTTACATAACCTGAACTGGGGGGGATCACACCTGTTATCATATTAAATAAAGTAGTTTTTCCCGCTCCATTTGGCCCGATAATCGCTACAATTTCCTTTTCACTAACGTGAAAATCTACATTATTAATCGCCAATACTCCCCCAAATGATTTGGTCAGCCCCTTAATTTCCAAAATTGGATCAGAAATCATCATTATTCACCTCCTGTTTGATTCTCGATCGCTTTATTTCTACTTTTAAATAAAAAGCTAATTTTATCCCCTAGCTTTTTTAATAGAGATATAAATCCTTTTGGCATAAAAATTAACATCACTACAATTAATAAACCAAAGAAAATGATTTGAAATTCCCCACCCACATTAGGAAAAATAGTTGGGGTAATTTCCTTTAACCATTCACTTAAAAATACATATAATGCTGCACCAATGACACCACCCCAAACACTAGCAGATCCACCTATAACGACAATAATTAAAAAATTGATTGATTCCATTGCTGTAAAAAGATTTGGATTAATAAATGTAATATAATGTGCATATAAGCTACCTGCAATCGAGGCATAGATTGCACTTAACACAAATACTTGAAGCTTATATTTTTGTATATTTATCCCAATAGAACTAGCTGCCACTTCACTTCCATGAATCGAACGTAGTGCTCTACCAACTCTTGATTGAATCATATTATTTGCAAATATAATTCCAAGCAGTACAAGAATCCAGGTTAATAGGTAAAACTTTATGTCCGTATCAAAGAGAAATCCAAATACGTTGAACATGGGGATACCAAAAAAACCGTTAAGTCCCCCTGTCAATCCTTTAAACTCTTTAAAAAAAGTGAAAATAATAATCCCAAACCCTAATGTAGCAAGGGCTAAATAATTTTCCTTCAATTTTAATGTCGGGTGACCGATGATATAAGCAATAATCCCTGCAATGATCAAACCAACAATAATTCCAATTACACTTGGCAAGCCATATGTTCCAGTTATAATTGCGGTTGAATAAGCACCAATTCCATAAAAAGCAGCATGCCCCAAAGAGATTTGACCTGCATATCCCATTAACATTGTCAATCCTGTTCCTACCAATGCATATAAGCCAATAAGTATCATCATACTTAGGAAAAATGAATTCGAGATGAAGGGTAAAATAATAATGACGGCAACTAAAATAATCCATTTAATATAATGTAAAAGATTGCCCATGCGTAACACCCTCCCTAGACTCTTTTTCCTGATCTTTTTGAAAATAGCCCATTAGGCATGAGAAATAAAACAAGCAATAATAAAGCAAAACTAATTGCATCCTTATATCCACTTGACCATAAACCCTCTGTAAATGCTTCTAATAATCCGATTAAAAAGGCACCAATGATTGCAGCTGGGGCATTAGTTAAGCCGCCTATTACTGCAGCAACAAAAGCTTTCATCCCCAATGTTAATCCCATATCATACGAAGCACCTGATATTGGTGCAATAATAATTCCTGCAATGGCACCTAGTCCTGCACTAATAATAATTGATATAAATGACATAAACTCCGGTTTAATCCCCATTAAACGCGCAGCAAACCGATTGACAACGCAAGCTGTTACTGCTTTTCCAATAAGGGTATAATTAAAAAAGTAAAACATTACAAGGAAACTTATTAAGGAAATTCCTATTGCCCATAAGCTTTGTGGTAAAATTACCGCATTTAACATAGTAATCGGATCATTTTTTGAAAAAGCCGGTAGCGCTCTTGATTGGGTTCCCCAAATAAGGATCCCTAGACCTCTAAATGCAATGGCTACACCAATGGTAATAATAATAAGAGTAGGTAAGGAAGCATTTCTAGCTGGATAAATAGCAGCTCGCTCAAATATGCCACCAATACACGCAACGATCAAAATGCTTAAAATAATAGCTAAAAGCATTGGAACCTTCATTAAAAAAAATGAAATGGCAATCATAGCACCTAGCATCGCGAATTCACCTTGTGCAAAATTTAAAACTCCGGTCATGTTGTACGTTAAAACAAATCCAATGGCAATTAACGCATAGATACTCCCTATAGTTAAACCAGAAAAGATTAGTTGAATGATTTGGCTCGAAACATCCATCCTCAATTCCCCCGTTCGAAATACAGACAAGGATAAATTATCTCCTTGCCTGTCCTGACTTAGTACTTATTCACCGATGCTCCATTTCCCGTCATCATCAATTTTAACCATTATTAAACTATCTGGCCCTAAACCATTATGATCATCACTTGTCATATTAAATTCGCCGGATATTCCAATAAAACTCTGTGTTTTTTCTAATTCATCACGAATTTTTGCTTTATCACCTTTAGATTTTTCAAGAGCTATTTTTAAAATGTGAAAGGCATCCCATGTGTGCCCGCCAAATGTACTTGGTTCCTTATTATATGTCTTTTCAAACGCAGCTTTATATTTAAGTAGTGTCGATTTTTGTTTGTCACTCTCTGCAAGTTCATCGACTACTAATAATTTTCCTGCAGGAAAAATGACCCCATTTGCTGCATCTCCAGCTAATTCAATAAAATCTTTTGAACCAATTCCATGACTTTCAATAATCGGCATCTCCATACCTAATTCTCGAATATTCTTCGTAATAACTGCTGATTCTTTTGCTGTTCCCCAAACAATTATTGCTTGAGGGTTCTCCTTCTTAACCTTGGTTAACATTGCTTTTGCATCATTGACCGTTGCTTCGAATTCTTCCTCTACAATGGCTTGAATCCCGTATTCAGGGGCCAACTTTTCAAACTCCTCATGTCCACTAGTACCATAGGAATTGGCTACACCTAACCATGCAACATTCGTTAAATCTTGGGATTTTAAATATTCCAGGAGTTTAGGGATAACAATATCGTCCCCTTGGGCCGTCTTAAAAGTCCACTTTCTTGAAGAACCATCATCAGGGTTATTGACTTGTTTACTTGCAGCTAAAGAGATATATGGAACTCCTGCTTTTTCAATTAGCGGAATCATTGCTAAACTATTTCCACTAATCGTTCCCCCAATAATTGCCTGAACTTTTTCCTGATCAATTAATTTTTTAGTTGCTAAAACAGCTTCATTTTGATCGGATTTGGAATCAATCGAGATTAATTTTATTTTCTTTCCTCCAATTCCTCCTTCCTCATTAACTTGTTCAACAAGCATTTTTAATGTTTCCTCTTCACCTTTTCCTAAAGGTGCCGAACCACCTGAAGAATCAATCACCGCTCCAATCTTAATCGTATCTTCACTGCTTGCTGATTTTTCACTACATGCACTCATCCCAAAAGCAACTAAAACAACCATCAATCCCATCAACCACTTTTTCATACTTCCGACCTCCTTTTTCCATAATCGTCTAAAGTTTTCTTTTATGAGTAATGAAGTTTAATAGCATGATTTGTCCAATCTACAACTAAATTTATTCATCGTAAAAAGAAATTATGTTCACCCCAATATATATAAAGGCTGTTTTCGTATAGTTTGTTGCTTTTGTAAAAGCCCAACTGCCGACTTTTACTCCCAATGAAAGATTCTAGCTGTTCTTATAAAGATTGCAGCTCTTTCTCAGTAAAATGATACGTGTAGCGATCCTCAGTCGATATTTAATAGTTATAACTTAACTTAAATAGCAACAATGTTTGAGAAAAAAGCCAAAAAAAAACGACTCTATCATAGAGTCGTGCTTATCATTTGGATGTAAAAGGAAAAAAGTCCAATTAAGATAGATTTTAATGATATAATTAAATTATACTTCTATTTAAGGAGGAATAACGATGGATATTGCAGCTATGTCAATTGGGATGCACCAAGCACAATTACAACAAAACATTAGCCTAGCGTTAACAAAGAAAGTCATGGATCAATCGGAAACGCAAATGGAGGGATTAGTGCAACTATTACAAACATCTGCACCTGCTCCACATCCGACAACTGGTAATACAATCGATATTAGTATTTAAGGCTGTTTTCGTATAAAGTATTGATCTAATTAAATTTTTTCATCAGTAAAAAAAAGCAAAGAGGATAACCATATAATTATCCCCTTTGCATTTTTTTGTTATCTTTTTATTTAACCGAACCGACCTGCACATGTACTCTTTCTCTTCTCAGCATAATCATATATAAAATAATTGAAATAACTACTGAGATTGCTGCTGTTTTATATATACTGCCATATCCAAACATATGACCAATTTGTCCAAAAACCATGGCACCAATTCCGACACCTAAATCAAAAAATGAAAAGAAGGTAGCATTCGCCATTCCCTTACGATTCTTCGACGCTTTATCGATCGACCATGCTTGTAAAGCAGGTTGAACAGAGCCGAATCCAAAACCATAAAGAAAGGCAGCAATAAATAATACATACGTGTTTGGGAGCCATGCTAATAGAATCATCGCAAATACAATCAGTATTGCTCCTGGAATAAAGATGGCACGATGTCCTCTTTTATCATATAATCTTCCAGCAAATGTTCTTGTTAACATTAATGCTAATGCGTAGATAAGGAAGTACCATTGAATACCAGAAATTCCTTTTTCAGCAGTATATAAAGGAAGAAATGATGCTATTCCGCCAAAAGTAACGGTAATAAAAAATAATAATAAAGACGGTGGTAATGCAGATTTTTCATAAAAGTCCCATTTAACCGTTTGTGTTTGAGCTACAGGTTTTTCCACTTTTTTATAACGAATTCTTGATGATAATAATAAAGCAGCTAATCCTAAAATAGCACAAATAAAAAATAACTGTTGAAAGGATAAAACCCCAGACAAAGCTAAACCGAGAGATGGTCCAAATGCCAAGGCTAAATTCCCGGAAAGACCATAGTAGCCCATTCCTTCTCCTCTTCTTTTTGGAGGAATTAAATCAGTGGCAATAGTTCCCGAAGCAGTTGTAGAAAATCCCCAGCCTACCCCTTGGATAACTCGTAATACAAATAAAAAAGCAATGCTAAATGCAAAGCCAAAAGAACCGACCGATAGTACGAAAATGGCAAGACCTATTAAATATACAAAACGTCTCCCCTTTGATTCTAATGCATGACCAGCTATAGGGCGTAAAAGTAATGCAGAGAATGTAAAAATACCAACTACAAATCCAATTAGTTGATCATTACCTCCTAAATGTTCGACAAACAAAGGAATTGTCGGTAATGTCATTTGAAAACCAAGGAAAATAAAAAAGTTAGCTAGACAAATTAATACAAAATCTTTCGTCCAAATCTTTTCCTTTCCTGATTTCATCTGAAGGTCTTCATTATTTAAACTCATGGATGTCCTCCTTCTTATTAAGTTGTCATTTTACATTTTACATAAAATTATTTCGATTGGCTAATTAAATGATTATTTTATTATTTCGGATTTATTACAGAGAACAATATTGTTAATTAAAACAACTTCATTCCTTATCAAAAATAGTTAGTTGTAGAGTGATTTATTTCTAGCCATTAAACAAATCAGTCATATTATCTTAAAATTCATAGGATGACAGGTCACAGTTTGATTTACAAATGACATACGAATACCCTCTTGAGTTATCTAATACAAAGTGATTGTCATACAAGACATAACAGAACGAGTAACCGCCTAACTTGTAAATTTACTCAGATTATCACAGATAACAGATTCTTATCCAAGAAATACACAATAAAAAACGACATTGTCTCTCACAAACGAGAAACAATATCGTTAATAAAAAACTGGAGCATAGGGGGATCGAACCCTCGACGCTGCCAGCGTAGCCACTCATTTTTGATGGTTTGAGATTAACTTTGAATAAGACTTGATTAAAATTGTTTTCGTAATCGTGTATAGGAGCAAAAGGAACGAAAATGAAGGTTGTTGACAAGTTTAGTCAACAATTCGTCAACAATCCCTTTTATCTCGTTTCTTCTATATTATTGCCTGTATCAACGGTATAATGAGAACAGCTAAGATTAAATAATCTGGGGTGAATACTATGACCATAAACATAGATATATATTTAAAGTTAGAGGATAAATATTATCAAAAAGGTGGCAGTTTCTCCACTCTAACACCTTTCAATGGTGCTGTTCATGCTGCTAAATATGCTTATATTTACATTAAACAATTCAAAAAGGAACATGGTAATAAAGAGGTGCAAATTTATAAAGTTATTTATGAGGAAACAATTGATATTACTGAAGAAGTTCAGAAGTTATATAAGAATAGAAATTTATATCTTGTGAAATAAACAAAGACCTCTCTCCATATAGAAAAAATCTATAAATGAGTGGGAAGCAGTAGTGGAAATAGATAGACAACAAATTGACCATTTTACATTCGCGACTTATTACGGAAAATTTATTGATTAATTCAATTTATCTAATTTGTTTTTAATCTACTCACATGTTATACTTACTGTAATATTTTTTATTCACGATTTTTTTTTAAAGAACTCAACCACACTATAAAAGAATTAAATAGTACCATCTTTCTATTAAAAAAATCCATTCATTATTCCACATAACTCAATTAAGATTTATCCATTCAATTATCCATTACCACGAATAAATTTTAATTTTGACTTTTTAATAAGTTCAATTCACACTTCTACGCTCTAGGAATCATTAGGGCGAAAGGAAGATAAGGCATTTTTTTTATTTGATAGGTCAATATTAATTAGGAAGTTACAATTTTATGTGAATTTTAGTATTGAAAGGAAATGATAATTTGGCAGCTACTCATTCATTCTCTAAGGGAGAAGAATTGGCAAACTCAATTACACATGGTATAGGAGCAATATTAAGTATAGTAGCATTAGTTCTGTTAATTATATTTGGAAGTATTAAAGGAAGCGAAATGCATATTGTAAGTTTTGGCATTTTCGGCATTACAATGTTGTTTTTATATATTTCGTCCACACTTGTTCATTCGCTCAGACAAGGCAAGGCAAAAGATATATTTGAAATATTAGACCACTCTGCAATTTATTTTTTTATTGCGGGGACGTATACACCTTATTTATTTATCATTGTCCAAGGATGGCAAGGGTGGACGATATTTGGAATCGTATGGGGTTTAGCCATTCTGGGTACAGTATTTAAGTGTTTTTTTGTTAAGAAATATTTATATACTTCAACTATTTTGTATTTATTAATGGGCTGGTCCATTATAGTGATTTGGAAGCCAATTATACAAAATTTAAGTATAACAGGAATCGTACTTTTAGTTGCAGGTGGGTTAATTTATAGTATTGGTTCCATATTTTATATGTGGAGAGGATTTAAATATCATCATGCCATATGGCATGTCTTTGTAATTGCTGGTAGTGCATGTCACTTTTTCGGAGTATTATTATATTTATAGTTAATTAAATCTCTTTTAAAACAGTATAAGTAATAGCCCCTCTCGATTTGGAGTGACCCCTGTCAAGTAGACAGTACTAAGTAAGCACCACTAAATAACCTGAGTTCTATATTCATAAGGACTCAGGTTATTTGATTTCTTTTGAAACCTCTGATGTTATAAAATCGTATGTATTTTTGTACGGCAAACTTAACGTCTGCAGCTGTTCGGAAAGAATAGAGATTAAAATATTCCGATTTAAAGTGACTGAAGAAGCTCTCTATACATGCATTATCCCAACAGTTCCCTTTCCGAGACATAGACTGTTTCATCTGATTCTTTTTAAGAAGTTGATGATATAAACGCGATGTATATTGAAATCCTTGATCACTATGAAGGAGGATTCCTGTTACATCATGTTTCATTATTGCTTCCTTAAGTGTATCTACTACTAATTTTAAATCATTTCTACTACTAATTTGGAAAGCGACTACCTCATTGTTATATAAATCTATAATGACGGAAAGATAGAGTTTTTGCCCATTAAAAATAAGATATGTAATGTCTGTAATTCGTTTCTCATTAGGTTTTGAAGCTTGAAAAGCTCTATTTAAATGGTTGTTTGAAACAAAATAAGCTTCCTTTTTTCCGTAGTATGGTCGTTTCTGTCTAATTCTTGCGCGAATGTCAAGTTCATTCATTAAACGTTTCACACGTTTATGATTGATGCACAGATTATAAGTTAAACGTAACCACACTAGTATTCTTCGATATCCGTAAATACCCTTTAATTTTCTATGACACTCTAAGATCTTTTCTTTGATCTCTTCATTTTCTAATTGTTTTGGAGAAGGGCATGACTGCCTTTTAACCCACTTATAATAGCCACTCCTTGAAACTCCTGCAATCTTACATAATAATTGGAGAGAGAAATCTCCTCCAGCCATATCTTGAATCACCTGATACTTCTTTTTCTTAGGTACTTCATCCATTCCTCCTTTCACATTTCTAAGAGCCTTTTTAGCATTTCGTTCTCTGCTTGAAGTAATTTTATTTTAGTTTCTGGATCTTCTGAAAGAGTTCTAGGTCTGCCCATACCGATTCCTTTAGACTTCCCCCGTTTCTCTTCAAGTCCCATCATTCCTTCATTATTAAAGTGGTTCACCCATCTTCTTACTTGATTTTTATCTATCCCTAACTCTTTAGCAATAAGGTTATAACCCATTCCTTCTTCTAGATGGAGGTCCACCACTTTTTTCTTGAAATCTATATCATAAGTTTTTCGCTTTTTCTCCATAAAAAAATCCCCTCCATAGTAGACATTAATGTGCTTTCTTTTTTCTGTCTACTATTAGGGGATCATATCAATTAAGAAGGGCTATTTATGTAGAATCGTGATGTTAATTTTTTTGTGAGAAACAATCAAATATTCCATATTCCTCAAGGGGTTTTTATTCACTCATAATCTATTCTAAATTATGTTTATGGATTGTGTAATTCACTTTCCTTTTCAATCTACTTCAACTTTGCTTCCAAATTTTTAATATCTTCAGTATCAGTCAATTAATGGTAAAATTTTCACATATTTGTTCACAACCGAAGTTACCTTACTTCAATATCTCATTCTTATAATGGATTATTTTAATATTAAAAGTTGAGACACCCTCGGGCGACCTCTTTGTACCGGCTGCCTCGGCGCTCGGTACTGCTATCGTGTTCAAGAAATAGTAGCAGCGGAAAGCATGTTTTTATCAAGTTCAATGGTAAATGCTGAACGTATGAAGCAAATATTGCGATAGAATCAGTTGCAGATAGACGAAATCGAAATAGTATCACTATATGTCCAAATAGTGTATTAAACGCATAAACATAAAGATCATTTGAAATTGAGAAAGGGCTGTAACTTCCCTTAAGTAATTACCGTCTAATAGGAAAGGAGCTGATATTTTGACAAGATGCATTATCCTTTTATTCGCAATTGGACTTGTATTAGTTGGGTGTAGTTCAGATATAACAAATAGTAATAACGAAAAAAATACGTCTGTAGTCTCGGGAGATAGCAGCACAGATAGTTCAATAAACACAGAAATTACACCTAGCATAGAGCAAAATGTATTACAAGATTCACCCGTGTATGTAGCAAAGAGAGAAGGGAAAGTAATTGTTCAGGATTCTGAAACCGCTTATGAGATGTGTGTTAAAGCGCTGATTGACTATTATAAAGCGATCTGGAACGGTTCAGACATTAAATTGGATACATTTATCGAAAACGATAACCTTAAACAGTATATGCAAATAAAAATTCAATCACAATATGATTTACATTCAGAATTTACTGATTCTAATGAGGTGCAAAATCTTGATATTGGCACTTGGGAAGTGGAGTATACTGATGATGTGGATGGAGGTTTTCTCTATTTAAAATTACCTGTACAAATTAATAAGACTACAGGTAGTTATGGTGAAGTCACTGAATTTCTCGTACGTAATGTAAACGGGAATTTAGTTATTGTCGATTGGTATACTGGTGCCAAAGATAGTTATGATTTCCTGGTGCGTGGAGAAAATCTAACGATTGACAACCCAAATATTTGGAATGAAAGTGAATGGGTAAAGAAGTCAGAAAGAAAACAAATTGAATTTTCAGGCTCAACTCGATAGCAGTTATTTAATTATTTTATTCATAATGGTTACAAGTTTTTTAGACTATCAAGCGCTTTATTTACGAATCATCTCTTTTCAAATTCAACTAAAGGAAAATAAAGATGAAAATACGTTTAGTGAAAGGGTCAAACTACTATGTAATATCTCCACTAATCAATAAGTGGTGAGGAAGGCAAATGTCTGATAAGTTACCGAAATTATTCTTTGACCATTTTACAAATACAAGTTTCGTTGTTGAAAAGGGAGATAAAACAATAAATGATTTTTCCGTCAATATAGACTATGATGGATCAAATCAAGACAGAGTATTATTTATGATAGAGTTAGTTTAATTAATAAGCTATTTATTCCATTAAAGGGCGCAATTGTTGAATAAAACATAGATTTTTTAATGACCATGATTCAAAATGCAGGACTTGGTTATGTACTTATCCAAGTTCCTCCAATAATACTAAATGTTCTAAAACAAGTATGAAATGCGTTTTAAAAATAGCAAAAATTTCATTTCGGCACCAATTTGTCAATAAATACAAAATTTTCATGTTTAGAAAAAATAAAAAACCCTTAGAACCTATGTGAACTGACCCGTTAAAATGAGACTTAGAAAAAACACCTATGCTGCCTGTCCCCTGTATTCCAGTGGGGACAGGTAGTTTAATTTTGCCTGAATTCGTACATGATTATATCGATACATGTATTGATTTACAATTTGTACTACTTTAGAATTGGATATAGATGCTCTACTTTGAGCGTTGAATCCTTCCGACTTTAGCGAGGAGTGAAAGGATTCAATGACGGCATTATCATGGCAGTTTCCTTTTCGAGACATGCTTGTGGTAATGCCTTTTTCTTTGGCCAAATTCTGATATGCATGTGAAGTATAGACAGATCCCTGGTCGCTATGAAGAAGTAACCCTACTGGTTTACGTAATTCTACAGCTTCCCTCAATGTGTCTAATACTAGGTTAATATCTTGGCTCGTACCTATTTTGTAAGCCACTATTTCGTTGTTATATAAGTCCATAATCGTTGATAAATATAACATAGTCGAGCCATAAGGTAAGTAGGTAATGTCGGTTACCCATTTTTCATTTAATCGGCTTGCTTTAAAATTACGATTGAGAGTGTTCGGCACAATAATATTACTCTCACCACAAATGTACTTTTGTCGCTTCTTCTTAACTTGACACTGAATCTCAAACTTTTGCATAATTTTTTGTACAGTTTTGCGGTTTACATTTATCCCATACTTTCTGTTTAAGATGGATTTAATTTTACGATGACCATAGTGATAGAAGTTTTTCTTACACAGCTTGATTACTAGCTCTTCTAATGAAGTTAGCTCAACTTTTTTATACTTCTTTTTCCAACGGTAATATGTTGACTTAGGTGTGCCTAATACTCCAAGAATATCAATTATTTTAAAAGTGGCTGAGAGTTCTTCTACAACTTGGACAATGACTCGTGGCTCCAACTCCTTTCGATCTCCTGGTACTTTTTTATAATTGCCAATTGAGCCTCTAGCTGTTTATTCTTTAGTTTTAATTCTTCTAGCTCACTCATTTCCTCCGATTCTTTACCGTAGGAATATTGTTTTCCAACTTGTTGCGAAAATCGATAGGTTTGGCCTGTTTTGTACCATCGCATCCATGTTTTAATTTGAGTCTTATTTTTTATCCCCAGTTGTTCCATTATTTCTTTGTTTGTCATTCCAGCTTGTTTCATTTTAATTACTTCCCATTTTACTTCTTCTGCGTAATGTACTCTTGTGCCCATAGAAAAACACCCTCCTAAGAATCATATTGTATTAATACGATTCAGGGGGTGTTTTTTCCTTGTCTCATTTATTTGGGTCTCTCCATATGTGGCTCTAAGGTTTTTTTTATGGAGCATAGGGGGCTCGAACCCCTGACCTCGACGCTGCCAGCGTAGCGCTCTCCCAGCTGAGCTAATGCCCCTTAAGCTTACTCCTTAATTATATTTGATTCTATAAAGCAAGAGCAAGCAAAAATTTAAAAATGGTTATAGATTTACCTCAAAACGGGGATAATGGTCTATGCAATGGGTATGAAGGAGCGGGGTATATGTTTCAGCAAATCTATTATCGTTTTTTACGTTGGCCAGTCATCTTTAGAGTTTTCCTTTTGGCTTTATTGGTCATCTTTATCTTTGGAGCTGCGATTCATTATATTGAACCTAAATCCTTTCCTTCGATATTCGTAGGAGTGTGGTGGGCAGTGATTACTACAGCCACGGTTGGCTACGGGGATGTTTATCCAGAGACGGTCAAAGGAAGAATTCTTGGAATGCTGCTTGTGTTTATTGGGGCTGGTGTTGTTTCCGCCTACTTTGCATCACTTGCAGCAACTACAGTAAGATTACAAAATTCACAAGTAAAAGGAAAAAGCATGTTTAGTGGAAAAAATCATATCATTATTATTGGTTGGAATGGCCGTTCACAAAGTGTTATTGAGCAGTTATTACAAACTAAATTTCTTCATCCAATTGTTTTAATTGACGATTCACTTGAAGAAAATCCTTATCCAAATCGACAAATACACTTCATTAAAGGAAAGCCCTATATAGATCAAACATTAAGAAAGGCAAATATTGGTGAATCCGAATTTGTTTTAATTACATCAGATCAAAATAAAACTGAGACCCATGCAGATATGGGAACCATTCTTACTTTATTGGCGGTCAAAGGAATCCATCCCGCTGCTTACTGTGTTGTAGAGATTCTAACGAGTGAAAATTTTATGAATGCAAAACGCGGTGGTGCGGATGAAGTGATTCAAACAAATATGCAATCCTCCTATATAATGATGAACAGTATTCTTTCTCATGGTATGTCAGATACAATCATTACTATGCTTGATCATTTAAATGACAATCACTTAAAGTTAATTCCGGTTAAGCCCGAATGGGAGGGACTCTCTTTTCAAGCATTAAGCAAATTGATCCAAAAAGATGGAATGTTACTTATCGGATATAAACATGGGGAGAATACGAAAATTAATCCTCCCCTCTATTATAGAATTAAAAAATCAGATCAATTATTAGTTATTTCCAAATGATTCAAGATAAAATTTGTTCTAATTCACGAACAAGTTCCTTACCAAAATCAATATACTTTTTGGGAATATCTCCATCTCTATCTTTAGGTTCCGCGAATTGATCAAAGCCTGCAGCTGCCACCCCTACTCCTGCTTCATCATCTACTGCTTCTTGATAGACATGATTCAGGATAAAGGGTTTACCAAGTTGAACAACGACACCTCTCGTATCCAGTTCTCCATCAACTGGTGTAAAGGGGACTCTTAAAAATTGATAGCCCTCATCATTCGCCATTTTAAAATCAAAATATCCTTGATCATAATCCCAGCCACCACCAATTGAATACCCAATTGGTTTTAATGCTTCTTCCAATTTATATAAAGAATATTGCTTACCTTCTATTTTTGTCGGGATCTCATACATACTCTGCCTACACTCCTTCTTGTTTTTCATAGTTTCCCTAAAGAACGCTTAGCATATTCTAAAAAAATAAAAACCTCCCTTAAGGAGGTTTTCATTTACTTTAATCGGTTTTCTAATTCTATTTTCTTCGCTTCATACCCTGGCTTGCCCAATAGCGCAAACATGTTTACCTTATAAGCTTCAACACCAGGTTGATCAAATGGGTTTACCCCTAATAAATATCCACTGATGGCACATGCTTTTTCAAAGAAATATACTAGATATCCAAATGTATAAGCATCCATTGCCGGAATTTCTACAATTAAATTAGGTACATTGCCATCCGTATGTGCTAACAATGTTCCTTCAAATGCTTTGTTGTTTACGAAATCAATCGTTTTTCCAGCAAGATAATTTAAACCATCCAAATCCTTATCTTCTTTTTCGATAACTATTTCATGTCTAGCTTTCTTTACTTTAATTACTGTTTCAAATAAGTCACGACGTCCTTCTTGAACATATTGACCTAATGAGTGTAAATCAGTAGAGAAATTCGCTGAAGCAGGGAAGATACCTTTTTGATCTTTCCCTTCACTTTCTCCAAATAATTGCTTCCACCATTCAGAGAAATATTGCAAACCAGGCTCATAATTAATAAGCATTTCAATTGTTTTTCCTTTATTATAAAGAATATTTCGAACTGCAGCGTATTGATAAGCAGGATTCTCTTTCAATTCCTCTTGAGCAAAGTCACTGCTAGCTTTAGCTGCACCTTCCATCATTTCTTGAATATTTACTCCACTGACAGCTATCGGTAATAATCCTACTGCAGTTAGAACTGAATATCTTCCACCAACATCGTCAGGAATAACAAATGTTTCATATCCTTCTTCATTTGCTAATGTCTTTAAAGCACCCTTAGCTTTATCTGTCGTTGCATAAATACGTTTTTTAGCTTCTTCTTCCCCATATTTCTCCTTTAACAACTTACTAAAAATACGGAAAGCAATAGCTGGTTCAGTAGTCGTACCGGATTTTGAGATGACATTAATTGAAAAATCCTTACCGTCTAATAATTCAATTACATCTGTCATATATGTTGAACTAATATTATTCCCAACAAATAAAATTTGCGGAGATTGACGTTTTTCTTTTGGTAACAGATTATTAAAGCTATGATTTAACATTTCAATAGCTGCACGTGCACCTAAATAGGAGCCTCCAATACCAATTACTAAAAGGATGTCTGAATCATTTTTTATTTTATTTGAGGCAGTTAAAATGCGGTTAAATTCCTCTTTATCATATTCAGTAGGTAGATTTATCCATCCCAAGAAATCATTACCTGCCCCAGATTTTTCATGTAAAGAACGATGGGCAGCCTTAACAGCTGAATCTAAATATGTAAGTTCATGCTCACCAAAAAAGCTTAGTGCCTTTGAATAATCAAAACGAATGTGTGTCAAGGTTAATTCCTCCATTTCATGTTCTACTTTATCACTTTATCCAAAGAAATCATTTTTTTCAAGCTTCCACACTTACAGATTGACCAGTTGCATAATATTTATGTATTTACATCATTCTATAAATGTACGAAATCTTTTCTCAATGGCTTGTCAGATCCAAAGGCTATTTTCGTATAGTTTATTTTATAAAAGCACTTTTCAGCTTTTGTACCATAAGGGAAGTGATTTTTATGAAGTATTGCAGCTCTTTTTTCAGTGATAGAGGGAGTCAGCAATTTTTTGGCCGATATTTATTAGTTAAAAACTTTACTTAAATAGCAACAATGTTTGAGAAAAGACCCTATCCAAAAAGGAAAGGAGGGAGAAAAAAATGAGTACTACTCAACGTATTGCATTAATTCTCACTATTATTGGGGCTATTAACTGGGGGCTCATTGGCTTTTTCCAATTTAATTTAGTAGCTGCTATTTTTGGTGATAATACGATTTTGTCACGTATCATATATGGATTAGTTGGTATTGCTGGACTTATTAATTTAGGATTGCTATTTAAACCGAATGAGGAAGTAGAGCGTTCACCTGAGGCAAGAACAACAAAATAAGTAAATGAAGAAGTATGTAAGAGGTGGATCAAACAAAAAATATACTTTGTTTAACCCACCTCTTTTTTTAGTATTATTTCTTTCAACGAAATGATGAAACTTTATTATGTCTTATGATAAATTAAACCCAGCCTCTAAATTTCGATGCCTCAGCAGCATAACGAAGTCCAACCATATATGCAGCTAATCGCATATCCACTTTCCGTGTTTCAGAAGTATGATAAACATTATTAAAGGCATCCACTAGTTTATCACGAAGCTTATCATTCACTTCATCTTCTGACCAATAATAACCTTGGTTATTTTGAACCCATTCGAAATAAGAAACAGTGACTCCTCCAGAGCTTGCAAGTACATCTGGTACAAGGAGAATGCCTCTTTCAGTTAAGATTTTCGTTGCTTCTGTTGTTGTTGGTCCGTTAGCTGCTTCAACGACTATAGAAGCTTTGATATTTCCTGCATTCTCTGATGTAATTTGATTTGAAATGGCTGCAGGAACTAAAATATCACAATCCAATTCTAATAATTCCTTATTCGTTATTGTATTCTCAAATAATGTAGTAACTGTACCAAAGCTGTCACGACGATCAAGTAAATAATCGATATCTAAACCATCAGGATCATGAAGTGCACCATACGCATCAGAAATTCCAATTACTTTTGCACCTTCTTCATGCAAAAATTTTGCTAAGAAACTTCCTGCATTTCCGAAACCTTGGATGACGATACGAGCCCCTTTAAGGCTAAAACCTTTCTTTTTCGCTGCCTCTTCAATACAAATAGTAACTCCCTGAGCAGTTGCCTTTTCACGACCTTCAGACCCTCCAAGAACAATTGGCTTTCCTGTTATAAACCCTGGGGAATCATTTTCACGTAAACGGCTGTATTCATCCATCATCCAAGCCATTATTTGTGAATTGGTATAAACATCAGGTGCAGGAATATCTTTAGTCGGGCCTACGATTTGACTAATCGCTCGAACATAACCGCGGCTTAACCGCTCAATTTCTCCCATTGACATTGTTCTAGGATCACAAATAATCCCACCTTTACCACCACCATATGGAAGACCCACGATTCCACATTTTATCGTCATCCACATTGATAAGGCTCTTACTTCATCTTCATCCACCTCTGGGTGAAAACGAACACCACCCTTTGTAGGGCCTACAGCATCATTATGCTGTGCACGGTAGCCAGTAAATACCTTTACTGTTCCATCATCCATTCGAATTGGCATTCTAACCGTAAGCATGCGTAATGGTTCTTTTAATAGTTCATACATTTCTTCATTAAAACCCAACTTAGTTAGTGCTTCTTTTATGACATCCTGTGTCGATGTAAATAGATTTAGATTTTCCATCAATATTTCGCCTCTTTATTTAATAATCGTGTGACAGTACTAAGAAAAATACTCAAAATAAATTAAGAGAGAACTTTTTTAATCCGTTCAATAGCCCAATCTAATTCTTCTTGACTTATTACCAATGGTGGAGCAAAGCGTATTACGTTTTCGTGTGTTTCTTTACATAATAACCCTTCCGCTTTAAGGGCCTCACAATATTTTCTTGCTGGTTCAGTTAAAACAACTCCGATAAACAGTCCCTTACCACGAATTTCTTGAATAATCGGATTTTTAATCCCCCTTAATTGTTTCATAAAGTACTCTCCAAGTTCAAGAGATTTTTCACTTAATTGTTCATCAATTAGTACATCAAGTGCCGCAATGGATACCGCACATGCCATTGGATTTCCACCAAAAGTAGAACCATGTGAACCCGGATTAAATACACCTAAAATATCTTTATTTGCTACAACACATGAAATAGGGAATACTCCTCCACCAAGTGCCTTTCCTAAAATATATACATCAGGTATGACGTCCTCCCAATCACATGCAAACATTTTACCAGAACGTGCTAATCCCGATTGAATTTCATCAGCAATAAATAATACATTATTTTCTTTACAAAGCTCATAAGCTGCTTTTAGAAAACCTTCTGGTGGGATAACAATTCCCGCTTCCCCTTGTATCGGCTCAATAATAAATGCCGCTGTATTTGGTGTAATTATTGATTTAAGCGCATCGATATCACCATATGGAACAAGTTTAATTCCTGGCAGCATCGGACCGAATCCTCTCTTATACTCTTCTTCAGAAGATAGCGATACAGCAGTCATTGTTCGTCCATGAAAGTTTCCTTCGCAACCGATGATTTCTGCTTGGTTTTCAGCAACGCCTTTATGATCATATGCCCAACGTCTTGCAGCTTTGATTGCTGTCTCCACTGCTTCTGCACCCGTATTCATCGGAAGGGCCATATCTTTATTAGTCAATTGGCAAACTTTTTCAAACCAAGGCCCTAGTTGATCATTATGGAAAGCGCGTGATGTTAATGTCACTCGATCTGCTTGTTGCTTTAATGCTTCAATAATTTTTGGATGCCGGTGCCCTTGATTAACAGCAGAATAAGCACTTAACATATCCATATATTTGTTACCCTCAGGATCCTTCACCCAAACTCCTTCTGCTTCAGAAATTACAACTGGTAGTGGATGATAATTATGCGCTCCGAAACGATCCGTTTGTTCAATAATTTGTTCTGATTTTGTAACCATGAAAATTCCTCCATCCCTCTAAGAAAAATTAAGTTATCTAAAATGCAATGGGTTCACGCCGTTTAATAGCCGTCCCTAAAACAAGCTTATTTTTTTATCTAATCACAACATTACAGATGTCGTTTAGTATAAGCCAGTTCCATCTATTTGTTTAAAACAAGTGCAAAAAAAATTTGCACTAAGAAAACCCTTACATATATAATAATGCAAAAAGATATTGCATTTTTCAAGAGTTTTTTATATTTTCTTTATAGTTTTTAAGGAGGGGGACATGATGCAGATAAATATCGAGAACGACATGTATAAGAAAATTCTTGACTTATTAGATGTTGGTATCCATGTTATCAATGAAACAGGTAAAACGACTATATATAATAAAAAAATGATGGAAATTGAAGGAACTGAGATCGAAGATGTATTAGATAAAAATATTCTTGAAGTCTTTCAATTTTATCAAGGAGAAGCTAGTACTTTATTAAAGGTTTTACATACAGGAAGGGCAATTCTAAATACCCATCAAACCTATTTTAATCACAAAGGACATGAGATAAAAACAGTAAACAATACCTATCCATTAACTTTTAATAATCAAATCGTTGGTGCTGTGGAAATTGTTCGTGATGTAACATACCTTGATCGAATGATGAAGAAAAGCATACAACGGAAACAAATAGGATCTACCACCTTTGAAAGCCTATCCGATAAACAATTTTATCCACATAAAGTTCTTGAAACTGGACAAAAAGTTGCTACAACATCGTCGTCAATTTTTATAATTGGTGAAGCAGGTACCGGAAAACGTACATTAACTGAATGTATTCATCATGAGGTAAATCAAGATTCAAAGCCTTATTTTATTCATAATTGCACATCTTTATTAGATAACTATGTTGAACAAGCAATTCTCGAATCCATTCATCAGTTGGAAAATGCCGATGGGGGAACATTGGTTATAGAGGACATTCAAAACTTATCTCCTACCAGTCAATTAAAACTGCTAAATTTTTTAAACAATGCAAGAAACTATAAAATTATTTGCACGACTAATGAGGATCCTATAGATCTGATAGTAAAAGGTCAGTTAAATAAAAAGTTTTATTATCTTCTTAGTGAATTAACAATTTTTATCCCTCCAATACGTGAAAGAAAAAATTCTATTCAAGAACTAGCCTTGTTTTTCATAGAAAAATATAACAGGATCTATCAAGTCAATTTAAAGACAGTCTCAGAAGAAGTGTTTCAAGCATTTATTGATTACGATTGGCCAGGAAATTTGAGAGAGCTGGATCATATTATCGAACGTTCAATGAAAATTATTGATAGTGAGGATACACTCCTATTTCAGCACCTTCCTATGAAATTTAAAAATCGCATTTCACAGGATCATCAATTTCTTATTAACAAAAATCAAGAAATTAAGCCACTGGAAGAGTATATGCAAGAAGCGGAAAAATATTATATTCAAAAAGGATTACAGTATCATAAATTCAATATTACTAAAACTGCCCAAACACTTAAGATGAGTAGACAGAACCTACAATATCGGATGAGGAAATATGGAATAAAAAAACCTTAGCAAAAATAAAAAAACTCTAGCACCTTGATTCAACAAATATAACTGGAGCACTCTAATAATAAATTATCTGAGTGCTCCACTTTTTTGTATATTATTTCTTAATTAAATCTGATTGATTAATCCACTCTTGAAGCTTATCTTTAAGAGTATTGAAGCCTTCAGTAGGTTCTTCACTAATAACATTAGCTTGGCGACGGCGAGCTGGTTTTTTCTCTTGCTTTGGAGCTTCCTCTGTCGCACGAATAGATAAACTGATTTTTCCGCTCTCTTCGTCAACAGTAAGAACTTTTACTTTCACTTCATCTCCAATTTTTAAATGTTCATTGATATCTTTTACATAACCATGCTTTATTTCAGAAATATGAACTAATCCTTGAGTTTCTTCATCAAGTGCGATGAATGCACCATAAGGCTGGATTCCAGCCACTTTTCCAGTTAATACGCTACCTACTTCATAATTTGTTGTCATAGAAACACTCCTATTTTTATATTTATTTTTCTCCTATATATACGCAATAAAAAATTATACCACAATTGAAAAGATGACGCAAAAATAACAAATTACCATTCAATCACAAAAGTTTCATAAATCGGAAATACCTGATTTTATTAATATTGTGATACAATATACTGAGAAATACGGAAGCAGATAAATGATGAAGCTGGACAGAGCAGAACCAACTTAACATTAATGACTAAATGAAAGTTTCTATAAAATAAAGTGGATAATGGAGGGATTTTGATGGCTTCCTTTGCTCAAAATTTAAAATTTTACCGTGAACAAAAAAATTTATCACAGGAAGAACTAGCATTGAAAGCAAGATTAGGGGCAAAAATTATTGAAAAATATGAAAATGGGGAGCAAATTCCAACTACTCAAACCATTTTAAAATTATCTACTGTTTTAGACGTACCTGCATCAGTTTTGACAACTGATACAAAAGAATAATATTTTTTATTATTTATGTTTAAAAAGTTGGAAATCTGGAAATCCTTTATAACACAAGGCTTTCTGTGTAGCATTGATAGAAAATTTTCATCAATGTTAACACACTAGTATTCCCCCTTTTTATTTTTATTTTGACGAGAGTAAATGCTCGTCCTTTTTTTTGCAAAAAATTTGTAATAGGAGTGAATTAAATGTCCATCACAGTATCAAAAATGAAGAGAAATATTGATGGAATAGATCTCTATTATGAAGAATATATCAACGAAAAGGCAAAAGATACTTTCGTCCTCATACACGGTTTTCTTTCGTCTACATTTAGCTATAGAAGATTAATCCCCCTTTTAGCAGAAAGCTATAATATTATTTCTGTCGATCTACCACCATTTGGCCAAAGTGGAAAACACTACTTATATCAATATTCCTATAGAAATATGGCCCATTCAGTTCTTCATTTAATCAAGTCACTTGATTATTCACGCATATATATTATTGGCCATTCAATGGGAGGACAAATCGCACTACATATGATGAAGCAAAAGCCTGATATGATCAATAAAGGAATTCTTCTTTGCAGTTCGGGATATTTAAAGCCGGTGAAACCCTCTTTAAAACTGCTAAGTCACCTACCGTTTTTCCACCACTTTGTCAGGTACTATTTAGAAAAATCCGGTGTTCAAAAGAATGTTGAAAATGTAGTCTATGATCACGCTATGATTGATGCGGAAATGTTAAGAGGATATGAGGAACCTTTTACCGATAAAAATATATTCAAAGGACTAGCGAAAATGGTTAGGGATCATGAAGGAGATCTACTATCGGATGATTTACAAAACATCCAAATTCCCTGCCTCCTTATATGGGGTGAACAAGATCGAGTCGTACCTTTGGCCATTGGAGAAAAACTATCCAAAGATCTCCCCAATGCTCAACTTGTTATTTTAAAGAACACTGGCCACTTAATTCCAGAAGAGAAGCCAAATGTAGTCTTTACTTATATTCAACATTTTGTTAAACAAGCTTAGTATCTCTTGCACTGAACTATAGATCACAGGATTCACGTATCAAAGTTCCAGCCATTTTTTCTCACTTAGGGATCCGTTACACAAAAGCAAACTCATAGATGGATCTCCACTATGTCGTGCACAGCTTGATGGACATTAACCATTTCTGTTTCATATGACCCTTAACCGGCGGATCCTAATTGTGTAATACCTCTCTGAATTTTACATTCATTTCTCTATTGCATCTTCACACCTTATCTCTTTATGTTCTAGTCACATTATAATAACATATTGGTAGGCTTTCTTCTTAACATGATTGTTGCTTAAAATCTTATTTCAAGAAATCAAAGCCTTAAAGAAGATAATAGGATGGTGATTTAGATGGCTATTTTTGATCAATTAATTGAACGAAAAGGAACCTCTTCCGTTAAATGGGATCAGATGAAATCTGTTTTTGGTAAAGAAGATCTACTACCAATGTGGGTAGCAGACATGGATTTCAAGCCACCAGAAGCGGTTACTCAAGCCTTACAGAAAAGACTCAGCCATGAAATTTTTGGTTATACTTCCATTCCGGACAGTACAGGTGAAGCAATACGTGAATGGATGAAAAAACGTCATGATTGGGAAATTGAAGCAGACTGGATTTTGTATAATCATGGCGTTGTACCATCTTTAGGACTTGCCATTTTAGCTTTTACTGAGCCAGGTGATCACATTCTCTTGCAATCGCCTGTTTATACACCATTTTTTACAATGATCGAAGCAAATGACCGAAAAGTGACGAACTGTCCATTACATTTAGTCAACAATAGATATGAGATTGATTTTGAGCAATTCGAAGAGACATTAAAAAATAATCATGTAAAACTGTTTTTCTTATGCAACCCACATAATCCTAGTGGACGGGTCTGGAAACGTGAAGAACTAAAAAAAATAGCTGAACTGTGCCAGAAATACCATGTGCTTATTCTCTCAGACGAAATCCATTCTGACCTAGTAGGTGCTCCAAACAAACATTTTCCGATCGCATCTATTGATGCATCCTATCGTGAGTTTGTTATCACTTGTATCGCACCCACAAAAACATTTAATTTAGCTGGACTACAAGCTTCAAGCTTAATTGTTCCAAATCCTACATTACGAAAGAAAATCGAAACCATTCAACATCAACAAGGATTTCACACTTTGAATGCTTTTGGAATTATCGGAATGGAAGCTGCCTATAAATATGGTGAGGATTGGCTAAATCAGCTTCTATTCTACATAAAAGAAAATGTTCATCTCGTCAAAGAAACGGTCGAAGCTGAATTGCCAGCAGTAAAAGTGATGGAGCCTGAAGGTGGTTATTTAATATGGATCGATTGTCGAGATACCGGTTTATCTGATGAGGAACTAAAAACACGTCTAATTGAAAAAGGACGTCTTGCTTTAGAGCCAGGGAAGAAATACGGCCCTGGTGGAGAAGGTTTTTTAAGAATGAATGTAGGTTGTTCAAGGGAAACGGTTAAAGAGGGAATTGCTCGATTCATAAAAGCATTGAGTTGATGAACGAATCTGGAGGCAATATTCCATCAAAGTAGGGGATTGCCTCCCTTTAACTATTTTTTTATTACACCACAAGCGATTCTATCCCCTGCATTACCTGCTGGTTGGGACTTTCCATCATCTTTCATTTGATGAATAACAATGGACGTCCCCTCTTTTTTCAATAAGGAGTTTTTTCCATTATGAAGTGTTATTTGATCGGACAGTATTTCTGTACTAACTTTTCCATCAGTCTTAACTGTGATATTTGGTAAGTCACCAGCGTGAGCTCCTTTATTATTAAGGAGGCCATGCTCCTTATTCATTGGATTAAAATGCCCCCCAGCAGAAGTAAAGTCAGGTGCAGTACAACTCCCTATTTCATGAATATGGATGGCATGCTCTCCCGGAGATATTCCCTTTAAATCCATTTGAAGCTTTACACCCTTGGAACTCTCTTGTAAATGGATCATTCCAATCGTCTCACCGGAAGTATTTTTCATTTCAACATCTGCCTCTATCGGATTACCTAGTGTACCCGTACTCAAAAATACAGTTGTAAATAGAACTGAAAGCAACTTCATCCAAAAAACCTCCAATATTTATTAGCCAAGGCTCTTTTCTATTAGACTAACTCGAATTCATCACTTCGATTCAACTTTATCTATATGAAAAGCTCTTTTCTCAAACATTGTTGCTATATTTAGGTAAAATTATAACTAATAAATAGCAACTGAGGATCGCTACACGTCTCATTTTACTGAGAAAACTTTCATGATCTTTCGCTCTCAACCCAGAATGAAAATGGGTTCTCTGTCCCATAATGTAGATACCACAAACAGTGAGTATATGACGTAGCTCTTATTGGTGGTCTTACCCTGTTGAGAAAACTGTTGGAATGAATTTGGTGCACAACCCATTGTTAGCTCTCTCAATTTCGAGAGATGACTACGAACAGAAAAATGTTTAATTTCAAATTCATTCCACTGTTTGTGGAATATTTTCAGAAGGTGGAGTGAAATGGAAACATTGCACAAACGATGTGCAGGCCTAGATGTTCATTCGGAAACAATAGTTGCCTGTGTCATTCTTGGAGAATCAGAAACTGACTTGATTAAGGAGACTGAAACATTTCCTACTTTGACGAAGGATCTGTTTCATCTTCTTAAATGGCTTGAGGAGAAGGAAGTAACCCACATCGCAATGGAAAGTACAGGCGTCTACTGGAAACCTGTATACAATATCTTGAGGATTTTTTTGATATTACTTTGGCAAATGCTCAAAGGATTAAAATGTCCCTGGAAGGAAAACAGATGTTTCGGATGCTGAATGGATTGCTAAATTATTAAGACATGGCTTAATAGAGAAAAGTTTTGTCCTCCCGAAGACTTTCGAAATTTGAGAGATTTGACTCATGCCTCAGAAAAAAATGGATTGGACACATGACATCCGAAAAAAACCGAATCCAAAAGGTACTAGAGTCCTCAAACATCAAATTAAGCACAGTTATTTCAGATATATTTGGAGTATCAGGACGAAAACTATTGGAACAACTCATGAATGAAGGTTATATCGATCAAGAAGATGTCGAACAAAAGATACATGGAAGAATGGCCCATAAAAAGCAATTGATTACCGACTCACTATTTGGAACATTAAATGATCACCAGCTATTTCTTATTAAGCAATCTTGATGCACATTGTTAATTTAGAAGAATTAATATCAGATATCGAGAAAAGAATCGACGTCATTTTATCCAACTATCAGGAGGAAGTACAGCTTCTGGTTACAATGCCGGGAATTAAGAAAGACACGGCAGCTGTTATCATTGCGGAAATAGGAGTAGATATGGGACAATTTCCAACCTCCAAACATCTTGCATCATGGGCAGGATTGTCGCCCGGAAATCACGAAAGTGCTGGAAGGAAAAAACACTAAAACGGTTAAAGGAAATCCTCATATTAAATCTGCATTGTGTGAGGCTGCGTGGGCTGTTTCAAGAAGTCGGAATCAAAGATTAGGAATCAAATATTGGTCACTAGCTGCAAGAAGGGGAAAGAAAAAAGCACTCGTTGCCATCGGACATCGAATGCTAACTATTGTCTATCATATGCTTCAGAATAAGGAACCCTACCATGAGTCAACTTAAATTAGCATTATAGACAAACAACAGAAAAGTTAAACGAGAAACCGAAAAATTCGGTAGCTCTGCTTTCCTATTGCCCAAATTAAATTATTTATAGCTTGCACAATTTTAATCAAGTTTAAACTTAATAAATTATTCTTAAAGGCGGAGTTTTATTTTCACAGAAAAGAGCTACAATCTCCATAAGAACTGCTAGAATCCTTTATTGGGGGTAAAAGCCGGTAGTTGGGCTTTTACAAAAGCAGCAAACGATACGAAATCAGCTATTAGAAAAAAAGCTATGGTCCATAAACATTGTAGCCATGAAAGTCTCTTTCTATTACAAAGAAAAAGAGGTTATCTGAAAGTATAGTATCAGATAACCTCTTAAAGGATTACTTCAGTGTTTTCTTTAAATTTTCTTCGAATTCTTTCGCTTTTTTTAATTGCTTTTTATTTACTTTGAGAATCCAAACGAAAGTCAACACACAAAAAACCATAAAAATAGAAAAAGAGATAAATGCTGGTATGTACTCTCTCTTATCCTCAGGAAAATACAAAAATAAATTCAATACAAAAAAATTCAAAGGGTTAATCACGGAAAAACTCCCTTTCATGAATATCGTCTTTTTATTATTTATTCATATTATACCAATTACAAATAGGTAAAACCAATAACAGTGATTGACAATTTCTTAACAAACCTAGGAAAACCGCAACCAGCTCGATAAGTAAAGGAAAAATTTCCATTTGATATTCCAGTAGAAGCTAGATTTTAGTTATCACTATTAAGCATCTACTCCTAAAAGGCTACCTTTGTTTCCTTTTGTTGCTATAGTAAAATGCCGCTTTTACACCTAGTTATAACTTCATTCATATATTGAGAAAAGTGCCAAATAAAAAAAGCTGTCAATTATGACAGCTTTCCTTATTATTTTAATACATTAATTTTTTCAATCACGACATCAAATTGCACTGGACGATCTTGCATATCCGTTTTTACTTCTGCAATCTTATCAACAACATCCATTCCCTCAACCACATGTCCGAATACAGTATGACGGAAATCTAAGTGAGGAGTACCACCTAAGTCTTCATATGCTTTTATCGCTTCTTCTGGGTAGCCTGCCTGCTCCATTTGTTTTAACATTCTTGGATCAACTGCTACACTTTGTACGATAAAAAATTGACTACCATTCGTATTTGGACCTGCGTTTGCCATTGATAAAGCACCACGGAAATTGAATAATTCTCTTGAAAATTCATCTTCAAAAGAACCACCATAGATACTTTGACCACCTGTACCATTACCTAATGGATCTCCACCTTGGATCATAAACCCATTAATAACACGGTGAAAAATTACTCCATCGTAATATCCATCTTGACTATGCTTAATGAAGTTTTCTACAGCCTTAGGTGCGTGCTCTGGAAACAACTTTATTTTAATATTTCCCATATTTGTCTGCATTTCGATAAGTCTTTCATTATCCATTACTTCTTTTGTTAATTGAGGATATGTCATTATCACTATCTCCTTTATGTATCTTTTAATACTTTCTCAACTACTTTACTAAATTCCTATAGGAGCGCGCAACTTTTTACCTGTCTTTATGATCTATCATTTTTCTTTTTTGATCTTGTACCTTATAATATATATAGATAGATAGTAGTAAATGGGAGGAATAAACGTGGAACTAGAACAAACGGTCACATTTTTCAACAAAACAGGAAAATACATTGGAGAAATAACTGCCATATATCCGGATCATTATGTTGTTCGAACTCTAGCTGTATTAAAACATCCAATGCAAGGAGATTTACACAACCCTAAGCAAGTTAATGTAGACTTTTTTCATGAGAGAAAAGCGTTGGCATTTCGTGAGCAAACGAATATACCATTAAAAATGGTTAAACCGTATGAGGGTGAAGTACCAGAATATAAATCCACTTTAAAAGAAGCAGTTGATAAAATGATTCAAGAACTTTCAACCAGTGATGATGATTTTTCTCAAAAAAGCCTTGATTGTTTGAAAAACATCCAACAAGAATATGGTTGGATGTATAATATTCAGTGGTAAAAAGGATGAACTAGGAGATGATGAAAATATCATCTCTTTTTTAATGCGCTAAAAGTAAATAAACTCCTGAATTTTAAACGTTTTCATTAGATAAAAGGGCAAACTTCTAAGTTGTATTTTTTTATAAAACTAATATAATATTTAGGAAAGCTAAATTTTAGTAAAACAAAATTATTTTTATATGATTGTAAATAGGAATTAGAAATTAATTTTTTTATGAATCTAGAATTAAAAATTTACAAAGAAGGTGTCTTTTATCAGTATTGAAAAGCGCAACTTAGTAATAATGTGGTTTTGTAATTTTTTAGTTGGAGCAAGTACAACAATGATCATGCCATTCCTTTCATTGTATATTGAATCATTTGGGCATTTTAATGATGAATACGTCCAAAGATGGGCAGGATTTGTATTTGGAGTGACCTTTTTGGTGGCTTTTTTCATTTCACCTGTTTGGGGAAGATTTGGAGATCGTTATGGGTTTAAACCGATCCTATTGATTACTGGATATGGGATTGCAGCAAGTATTTTTTTCATGGGAATGGTCCATCATGTCATTGGACTATTCATTTTAAGGATTATGATGGGGATTGTTACAGGATTTATTCCTACCTCCATTGCTTTAATATCTGCTCAAACACCAAAGGAAAGTGCAGGAAAGACTTTAGGTACCTTACAAATGGGAACCGTTTCGGGAACTTTATTTGGTCCGCTCATCGGCGGTGCAATGGCAGATACGTTTGGTTTTAAATATACATTCATAATTACTTCCATTTCAATTGCTATCGCAACAACAGGAGTATTATTTGGTATCGTAGAAAAGCGTAAACAAACATCTTCCGCACAAGAAAAAACATTTAGCAGAAAAGATGTGATTAAACGAATTTTTAATCACAGAATATTAATCACTGTAATGATTATTGCATTACTTATCCAAGTAGCTAATTTTAGTATCCAACCGTTACTTGCTCTTTATGTCAGTCAATTAAGCAGTGCTGGAAGTGTGGCCTTACTAGCCGGAATGGCATTTTCTGCAACAGGGTTTGGAAATTTATTAATGACTCGTCAATGGGGGAAACTAGGAGATCGTATCGGACACGAAAAAGTACTAATGTGTTTACTTTTACTTGCAGCTATATTTATTATTCCACAAGCTCTAGCCCAACAATTATGGCAGCTCGTTATTTTTAGATTCCTATTCGGTATGGCCATTGGTGGTATGCTCCCAAGTATTACGGCCTTTATTCGTAGAGAAGCACCTCTTGAAATGCAGGGTGAAGTTCTTGGATATAATCAGAGCTTTCGCTTTTTAGGAAATGTAGTGGGGCCTGTCTTAGGTGGAATAGTTTCAGGGTATAGCGGTATATCCTCCGTTTTTTATGTGACAAGTGCCTTATTTATCCTTGCATTTGGTATTCTTTTGTATAGTATTAAGCATGACCATCGTCAGTTTAAGGAAAGCTATTAATATATTTACAGAGGGGACACGATGTGCCCCCTCTTTTTTTTGTATTTCAACCATAACAATATTATTATGCAGTATAAAATGATGGTTATTATATATTTTATTTAAAGAAAAAAAGAGAGAAATATTCATTATTAAATGAATATACCTTATTTTTTTGGTACAACTGCCATTGTGCATCTAGACATACAAATGAGTTGCTCCTCTTCGTCTCTAATTTTAATGTCCCAAACTTGAGTACTTTTCCCCTGATGAACGACTTCTGCTGTTGCAGTAACTATCCCATCTCGTTTTGACCGAATATGATTTGCATTAATTTCAAGTCCAAAGCATATTTCTTTTTCTGAATCGATAATAGCCGCAGCACCTACACTTGCTACTGTCTCCGCAAGAGCAACAGAAGCTCCGCCATGTAAATAACCGAACGGCTGTCGCGTACGCTCATCAACGGGCATCGTAGCAATTACTTTCCCTTGACCAACTTCAAGAAATTCCATTCCGAGAGCTGCTATAAGTGTGTTTTTTAATTCCATATGAATCCCCCCTCACTTTTTCTAATATTCAAGATATAATCTTAGGAATCCTTCTTTTTAAAAGCTCTTTTCTCAAATATTGTTACTTATTTATGTGAATTTAACTAATAAATTTGATTGAGGAATGACGTCTTGCATATTACAGAGAAAAGAGCTACAAACTCAATAAGAACCACTGAAACATTTGTTAGGAGTAAAAGCCGGCAGTTGGGCTTTTACAGACACAACAGACTTTACGAAAACTGTCTTTAAAATTTATCATTAACAATGAAATTGTATTTCATATATATGTAGTTTACCGCATAATGTGGTTAAGAAAGACCATTATTTATAGTTGAAAGGATAGATTGCCGTGAATAAGGATCATCCTAATAATTATATACGTTCCCCAAACCCATACCTTCACTATCCTTATCCATATCATTACCCTTATCGCCAATACCAGCCCGTCACCCCACAAAGATTTATTGATTCAGCGAATAAAATGATACCAATATTAAAAGATGCAGAAAAGATTACAACTCATATATCGAAATCATTTGATTTTTCAAAGCGTTTAATGACACTAGCACAAGAATCCAAATTAAATGAAGTGAAAAATATGTTATATCAAATTGGATTATCAACAAAACCCGACGTTCGTTTCACACCTAGTGGGCTTGTGTTAAATTTCGCAAATAGCAAAGATGCCTCCAATTGCTGTTTGCTGCAACTAAAAATTCGCTGGGCTGAATAGAAGAGGGAGAACACTTCTCCCTCTATTTATTCATTAATATCCATATGGTCCCGGTCCATATCCTCCCCCATAAGGACCATACGGATAAGGGCCATATGGTGGTGGATACGGATATGGTCTCGGTCTAACTAGTGCGCTTCCCAATAGGCCTCCGACGAATCCTCCTAGTAGTGGAGCACCGAAAAGAAAAGGAAAGAACTGTCTTGATTGATTTGGTACAGGTACATGACGATAATAATACATTTAGGGTATACCTCCTTTATAAAAAGACACTCTTTATCTTTCTATGCAATAAGGAGGCGAATGGCCTAGGCAAATATAACAAAAACGAAGAAAAGAATCGATTCATTCGATTCTTTTTCTTTTTTTATTATTTTATTGGCTCAAATCTTTCGACTAATAAGGCTAATGTGCGAACCATTACACCTGTTGCACCAGCAGGACCAAGATCATGTTCTTTATTGGTATCAGCTGTTCCTGCGATATCTAAGTGTACCCACGGTGTCTCTTCAGCAAATTCTCCAATAAATGCTCCACCCATGATCGCGTGTCCCTCACTGCCTGGAGAATTGTTTAGGTCTGCAATTTTACTTCCACGAACACGCTTTTTATCATTTTCAGTTAATGGAAGACGCCAAATAAATTCACCAGATTCATGAGAAGCTTCAAGTACCTGTTCAAAGAAGGCTTCATGATTCGTAATAGCACCTGTTTTATCTAATCCTAATGCAGTAATTACTCCACCTGTAAGTGTTGCAACATCCACAATGTAATTTGCACCATGATGCTTTGCATATGTAACTGCATCTGCTAATGCTAAACGGCCCTCTGCATCCGTGTTTAATACTTCAATCGTTTTACCACTCATCGAAGTAATCACATCATCTGGCTTAAATGCTGAACCACTAATCATGTTGTCAGTTGATGGGATGACAGCTACTACATTCTGCTCAGGTCTTAACTCACCGATAACTTCCATCGCACCTAAAACTGCGGCTGCTCCCCCCATATCTGTCTTCATCCCAACGATCCCTGTTTTTGTTTTTAAGGAATAGCCACCAGTATCAAAAGTAATTCCTTTTCCAACTAAAGCGATTACATCCTCCCACTGTTCTTTACCTTGATATTTCAATACAATCATTTTAGGTGGCTCATTGGAACCTTGATTAACGGCTAGAAGTGCGCCCATACCCAATTTTTCCATTTCTTCTTTTTCAAGAATCTCTACCTCGAACTCATATTTCTTGCCAAGTTCCTCTGCATAATTTGCCAAATCAGTCGCTGTAAGCATATTCCCAGGTAAATTAACTAGTGTACGTGCCGAATTGGTAGCTTTTCCATATGCGTAACCAACCGTTACAGCAGCCTCTATTTCCCCTTGATCCGCTTCGCTTATTATTTTCACTTCTTCTATTCTTTTCTCTGGTTCATTCGATTTTTTCTTATATCCAATAAACTCATATGTAGAAAGAGCGAATGCCTCACTTAGAGCAGTAGCAACATCATCATATGAAATAGAATCAGTAAAAAATGTATCTAACGCAATTGAAATTGATTGAATCCCATTTGCATGGACCTTTTTAAAGGCCTTACCAAAAGCTTCTTTTAACACATCAAATGTTAATTCTTTTTCCTTTCCTAGTCCAATACATACTAAACGTTTTGCACCAATTTTTTTAAAGGTATGTACATAAGAGATTTTTTTTGATTTCGCAGAAATATCACCAGATTTAACAAGTTCAGTTAATTCATTTTCAAACTTCTCATCTAATTGAGCAAGTAATCCATTAAATTTCTCTGGTGTATCTTTCACTCCTATAAATAAACATTCTTGGCTTTCTTCAAATGGATTTACATTCATTATTTTAAACATTAACTCCACCTCCAATCCTAATTATAACGAAAAGAAGGAATGATTACATTATTCCGCCATAAAATAAAATTCAATTTAGAATTTCTTGAAATTAAATAATGCGCAGATAATATGATAATTTTTCTGCGCATCCATAGGATTTGTATTATTCATCCTTCGTTTTTATATATTGTTGACGAAATACTTGCATCGATTCATTTTCATTAAGTGCCGTTAAATCATTTTCGGATAGTTTACCATTTCCCATTTGAACGATGTAAACATTAACTGTTCTTTTTCCCCATTGCTCATACACATCTTTCACGGTTTCATAGTACAAATCTAATTTGTTTCCCTTGATCGCTGAACCAGTATCAGCGACCACTCCATAACCATATCCTGGTATAAATAAAATAGTTCCAATAGGGAAAACACTAGTATCTGCTGCAATGGTTGAATATAAATCCCTTTTTACCTTCACTCCCGAATATGTAATACCGTACTCTGGATCATTAGGATGC
This sequence comes from Heyndrickxia oleronia, assembly GCF_017809215.1. GTDB lineage: Bacteria > Bacillota > Bacilli > Bacillales > Bacillaceae_C > Heyndrickxia > Heyndrickxia oleronia. The sequence goes on along the minus strand of NZ_CP065424.1, from coordinate 1,473,463 downwards.
TTCCCCGTTGATTCAACACCAGCAGTATAGCCGGTAGCTATTACCTCTTTCGAAGGATAATTTGTCCAATTTATCGCTTCTTCTAAAGTAGGGGTGGATCCTTTAATTGATTCACTAGATGAGATTTGTGTTGTTGTTGCCTTTGATTTTTTTAATGATTTTAATGAAATACCTACTGATTTTAAACTTAAATTATGAAATCCCTTTTGCAATTCTGTCTTTTTTTGCTCACCAATATCTGATATAGAAACGTCATTTAAGTCTTCTGCTTTCACTCCTGATATCGATTGAAAAGTAGAAATTAAAGCCCCAATAAACAAAATCGTCATTAATAAGCGTTTTAATATTTTTTTCATGTTCATAGTATTTTCCACTCCTCCCAAATCTATTCCTTTCCCAATCTGATTTGAATTATTCACTCGGAATGAAAAAAACTTAAAATTCTGAAATAAATATATATAAAAAAAATAGAAAGGACGCCTGCTCCTTTCCATTTTCGATTAAATCCTTTTTTTATAAAATCAGCACATGATCAAAACATTCGGTACCCTTTTTTTCTTAATATTCTCATTACTATCCCCGCTACAATTGTCCCTAAAAAACCGCTGATTAAGATTATTATATCCGGTGTATGGAGCCTTGTAATTTTCTCTCCTAATAGATGGAATGAATGACCCGGGTTAGTAAAATAATCTAAAAACCGTACTTCATCAATAATTAATATAGCCACAATTGGATAAACAATTGCCATAATCCATGTCATCCGTAACAACATGTTTAAAATAAAACCGATTCCAAAGAAAAGAACAAAAAATAATAATATCGATATAATTAAGACTGGTAAAGCCATTTGCATAAAATCTGCACCTCCACTCACTCATTTACCTGTTCATCCTATCATTTATGTAAAAGGGCAATATACACCAAATTTAAGTGTACTCAATGTTTTTTTCTGAGTCAATAAATGTAATACGGCAATATTATGAACAAATAAAAAAAGGAAAGTTAAGGTATGTCATGAAACTAAAGCATTTTCTAATTAGCATAAAATGGTTGAGAAAAGAGTATTTCAAAGATTATTTTTGTATTTTTGTAAAAGCCCTACTGCCGGCTTTTACTCCTAATAAAGAGAGAATAGTTATTACAAAGTATGTAGCTCTTTTCTCATAAAAGAGCCTTATCAAAAAAAAAGAGAATCCATTTGGATTCCTGAGTAATGAATATTATTTATTTTTTCCAGTACCATCACAACGTGGGCATGTTTCTGATCCACCTAAAATGAGTTGAAAATACCCTTTACCTGAGCAATAAGTACATGTTGTTTTTTCTGTTGAAGTTACATTCATTTTACTCAATCCCCTTATTTTTTATTTTAATTTTCTGATAATATAACATCTTTTTATAAGTAGGTAAACAAGCAAAAGAATGCAAGAAAACGCATACAATAATCAATTAACTACTCTTATCTTTATTTTCCTCCAAATAACTGAATATTTCAAAAAGATAAAAAGGATGTCTAATCATATTAGACATCCTAAACTCCTAATTAAAGAAGCTTAAATTTCCCTTTTTTCATAACTAATGATGGCCCACCAACCATAAATAATGCACGGTTATCAATGACTTTTTTCATCACAGAAGCCTTTGTACCTTTTATCTTCTTACCAAATACAACCCCAATTGCATCATCCTCACCGAGCGAACAAACTGTTCCTTTGTCATCAAATACAAAATCTTCTAGAGGACTTTTGCCTTGAACAAGCTTCGCCACGTTACGTGCACAAACTTCACCATGTTGCATTGCAATCTGTGCAGTTGGTGGATATGGTCGATCAATCGCTTCATTAATGATAAGAGAACAATCACCAATAACAAAGATATCATCATATCCAGGAATGCGTAAATCATTGTTTACTTTCACACGTCCACGCATATTTTCAAAACCAGATTTTTCAATTATAGAGTTTCCACGTACACCAGCAGACCAAATAATGGTTCCTGCTTTCACTTCATGAGGCTCTTCACCCCTTTTACCAATTAGAACCCCTTCAGCATTTGCTTCTTGAACAGCAGTACCAATATGGAATTCAACTCCTTTACTTTCTAGTAAAGAAATTGCATAATTAACAAGGTCACGATCAAATTGTGGTAAAACCATTGGTGAAGCCTCAACACATGTGATTCTAACTTTTTTACGATCTATATCATATTCTTCACAAAGTTCCGGAATACGGTTTGTTAATTCACCAAGGAACTCGATACCTGTGAAACCTGCTCCACCTATTACAATAGATAAGCGCTTTTCATCCTTCTCTACTTCTGTATTGTAGGTTGCAAATTGATATTCAATATGTTCACGAATTTGTCTTGCAGCATTCACATTCGTGATTGCAAAAGCATATTTATCTAATCCTTTAATGCCAAATGTCTCAGAATCTGATCCTAGTGAGATAACTAAGTAATCATACTCTACTTCGCCATTCTCTAGGATAACCTTCTTTTCTTCAGGATTCACTTTTTCAATTGTTGCTTGAATAAACTCAACTTTACTTGGATTAATTACATTTTTGATTTCATAACGTACACGATCATGATGTAATGTGCCAGCAGATGCTTCATGAAGCCATGTCGTTTCATAATGATATTCATTTTTATTAATAAGAATAATTTCAGCTTCATTTACACTTAATAATTTTTGTAATCGAGTGACTGTCATTAAACCACCATATCCAGCACCTAATACTACTATTCTTGGCTTTCTCAACTTGTATCACTTCCATCTTTATTATTTTTGAGTGATGGTACCTATTATTTTCCCACCATAAATGCAAGCTTATGAAAAAAAGCTAAGGTAAATTTGTGATTTATTTCACTTAAGACTGCATAAAGAAATAAGCCTTCGTTAAATTATCTAAGTTAAAATAATCAATAACAAAACAAAAGCCTTCATAAAAATGTCATAAAAATTTAATATAATATCCACATCTAATAATATTCCTTTTACTATGTTTTTTCAATATGTATTTAGGAAAAACATAACTTAAGAAAATTCCGACAAATATTATTTATTTGCATATTTTTATGAATGTAAACATTAGATTCCATTTATTCGAATGTGATATGATGAATTATGAAATGATGATTTGAAATTGGAGGGAATTTTTTTGAACGAGGATCAAAAAATTTATGATATAACAATCATAGGAGGCGGACCAACAGGCTTATTCACTGCTTTCTATGGTGGAATGCGTCAGGCAAGTGTTAAGATTATTGAAAGCTTGCCACAACTAGGTGGGCAACTTGCTGCTTTATATCCAGAAAAGTACATATATGATGTAGCTGGTTTTCCTAAAATTAAAGCTCAAGATTTAGTTAATAACTTAAAAGAACAATTATCTATGTTTTCCCCTACCATTTGTCTTGACCAATCTGTAACAAATGTAGAAAAAGGAGAAAATGAGGTTTTCAAACTTACGACAGATAAAGAAATTCATTATTCTAAAACAATCATTATTACTGCTGGGGTCGGCGCTTTTCAACCACGTCGTTTAGAATTGGATAATGCAAAACAATATGAAGGAAAGAACTTACACTATTTTGTTGAAGATTTACAAAGCTTTAAAGGTCAAAAGGTTGCTATATTAGGTGGAGGAGATTCTGCCGTAGACTGGGCATTAATGCTTGAACCAATTGCTGAAAAAGTATCTCTTATTCACCGTAGAGATAAATTTCGCGCACATGAACATAGCGTAGAAACATTAAAGAATTCTAAAGTTGAGATCATTACCCCATTTGTACCTACTGAATTAATTGGGGATGAGCAACAAGCAAACCAATTAGTTTTAGAAGAAGTCCGTGGTGATAAAAAAGAAGTTATTGATTTCGATTCATTAATCGTTAATTATGGTTTCGTCTCTTCATTGGGTCCAATTAAGGATTGGGGAATTGAAATTGAAAAGAACTCTATTATAGTGAATTCAAAAATGGAAACGAATATTCCTGGTATTTATGCAGCTGGAGATATATGTACTTTTGAAGGTAAAATAAAATTAATTGCCACTGGTTTTGGCGAAGCACCTACTGCCGTTAGTAACGCAAAAGCATATATCGATCCAAAAGCAAGATTACAGCCAATGCATAGTACATCACTATTTCCATCTTAAATATTGGATAAGTCGAAATGTAAATGATTATAAAAAAGACCTGGATATTCTCCAGGTCTTTACTTATATTTATTAACAATTCTCCGGCGTTCCAGCAACCTTCGCTGTTCTAAATGATGAACCGCATCCACAGGAAGCAATCGCATTTGGATTATCGATGGTAAAGCCGCCACCCATAAGTGATTGTTTATAGTCAATTTTAGTTCCTTGAAGAATAGGAGCACTTTCTTTATCAACTAGTATAGTCAAATCATGCTGGACGTCTTCGATGTCATCATCCTTTTTCTCATGATCGAATCCCATTCCATAGGATAAGCCCGTACAGCCTCCACCATTTACAGAAACACGAAGAAAAGCACCTTCTTCTTCATTTTGCTTCATCATATCTTTAATTTGAAGTGCAGCAGCATCAGTAATTATTACTACCTCGCTCATCAATTTTCACCTCCAATTCAAAATTCTGCTTTTATCTACAATTACATCATATGAAGTTTACATTTAATTATATACCCTTGCGATGACACACTCAACTCATTCGCTTGTTATGATTAATTTTCATGTATTCCTATATTTATGCAAATCTTTATATTATAATAGGACATAGGGTTAGTGTCTTAATACCTATTAATTAAGGAAGGGGGCAATTAAGATGAACACTACTTTAACACCGTTTTACGATAAACAGGTCCAATGTCTACACTGTGAAGCTAAATTCCCATCAACAAAAATTCGTTCAAGCTTCGTAAAAGTAGATCGTTATGACAAGGACTTTTGTCCTAATTATCAGTCAGAAGAGTTAAATCCTCTATTCTATCATGTATTCGTATGCCCTCAATGTGGATTTTCGTTTACAGATGATTTTTCTAAATATTTCCCTCCTAAAACAAAGGAGGAAATTAAAAACAATGTTTCGGATCGATGGGTTCATCAAGACTATGGAAAACAAAGGACGGTTAGACAAGCGATTGATTCCTATAAATTAGCCGCCTATTGTGCTGAAATTAAGAAAGAAAAAAAAGTTACGATTGCTGGATTATATATGAGAATTGCTTGGCTCAATCGAAAAATGAAGAATAAAGAACAGGAACAGCGATTTATATCTTTCGCTCTGCATAATTATTTAGAGTGTTATTTAAATAGTGATTATCATAGTTCACAAATGTCAGAATTAAAGATAATGTACTTAATTGCTGCCTTATCACATCAAATTGGCGAAACTGAGCAAGCGGTCATGTACCTATCTAAAGTCATAGAAAAACAAAATACAACAACAGAACGAACTATTATCGAAATGGCCAAGGATCAGTGGCAAGAAATTAGAGGCGAAAAAAGTACTGCATAATTAATGGGCTTGCTTGCAAGTAAAGCGTGTTCAGCCCAATAAACCTAGGGGAAAATCTGCGCAAGAGCTAAACAGAGTAGGAAGAACTACCAAATTTCGGAAACAAGTATGAATTTTATACCTCTTGATAATCAAAGAGAGAGACCATGTCTCTCTCTTTTGATAAGCTCTTTCTTAAATTGATTGAAGAACGACAAACGCCTTAAAAAGAGCTAGTTTAAGCTTCAAATATGGCAGCTACGATACTCCAAAATGATAAGATTAAAAAAGAGATATACTAAAACATTGGATTTTCTTCCAAATATTTATATATATTCTCTACAAGTTCCTCAGGAGTTTCACCCTTTACATAATCTCCATTAACGAGGGCAAAAGGAGCTTCACCACAAATATCACAATAATCTAAACAGCTATATTCAACAATATCGAGATTTGGATCCTCTTCCAATATTTCAAGCGCTTTAAATGCTCCACTTGCAAGATTGCTTGCACAAAACTCAATAATAGGATTCAAAGATAGTCACCTCACTACCAAAGAATATCCTACCTTTTTTTATACAAACAGTCAATTTATGCGCCCTTTAAAATGATTCAACAGCTTTGTAACCATATTTCTCCAATTCTGTATATATCGTCTTTAATCGTGGATTCCCCTCACCAACAACCTGTCCTTCTAATGTAATAACAGGATAGAACATATCCTCTTCAACTACACGTTGAGCAAAGCTTTTTATCTCCTCTTCCTCTGGAGGATTAAAAATATCTACCAAGCGAATGTTCACTGGTTGATTAGGGAATTTACGAGCAACTGCTGCCCCTAACCATTCATACGTATCTTTCGAAGAAGGTAAATTTACACAGCTTGCACAAATGATTTCAGCCCCATATATGATCATTTCCACTTGTTTTTCCACAGGATTCTTCTCCCTTTTTTCTTTCATTGTACAACATTTCAAAGATAAAAAGGGAAAATTAGAACGATTTCTTTAATAGATTTTTTTTCGTTTACTGATTATAATAGGATTATGGAAAGGAGTCGATATTGAATGTCAGAACCAACGATCATTGAAAAAGTTCAAGAAGTATTAGATAAATTACGTCCGTTCCTACTTCGTGACGGTGGAGACTGTGAATTAGTAGATGTTGAAGATGGTATTGTGAAGCTTCGCCTACTAGGTGCATGTGGAACATGCCCAAGTTCAACGATCACATTAAAAGCAGGTATTGAACGTGCGTTGTTCGAAGAAGTTCCTGGTGTGGTAGAGGTTGAACAAGTATTTTAATTTTGATGTTTAATAAATGATAATGGTGGAGTCGATATATCGGCTCCACATTTTTTTTAGGCTCTTTTCCCTGAGAAAAGAGCTGCATATTTCATTAAAAACGCCTGGATCCGTTTTTAGGGTAAAAGCCAACAGTTGGGCTTTTATAACAAAAAAAGTCCCTTCTATAAGATTTTCTACATTCTATTGTAGCCAACCAAAATGTACTAAATAGGATTCTTTACTTATGATTCTCATCTATTTAACCACTCAACTCTAGGTAGATTTTGTCCTCTGCTTGGTATCTCTGCTATTTGGAAAAAGTCCCCAAGGAAACGTTCATAGTCTTCTGTATCTCTTAAAGTTTGTTTTAATTTTTCCTCTAAACTTATCTTGCGATGCTCTGAACCTGTTACAAAATATTCTTCAATGCATTCAAAATAATGTAAAGGGAATAATAATCGAGCATAAAGAAGTCTCCATGAGAATGATGAAAGTGGGCTTATGCTTTGATAGCTTCTTAGAAATTGTTGCAAATCCGGCAAGAAGGTACGCTTATTTCGAAAATACTGATCTCGAATCCATTCTGCCAGATCCCTTGTTGCATGATCATAAACCCAATCAAATGGATTTCGAATCCAATGGTTTTTCCCCCATGTATTTTTATTAAAACGTTCATGACAAATCGTTCCTGCATCAATTAATTGTGGGGTATCATCTAATTCTGTATCAACTAAGTATTGAATCGCATTTTCACATAACCCCATATAATATGGAAATGAGTCTATAAATAAATATTCAAATTCATGATCAGGATGGTTTTGCACATTTTGGTACCATACTTTTTCCATTTGATCCAATCGTTTCTCCCAAAATGACTTCCACTGTCCGATTCGTGATACATTTTGTAATTCAGTTCTTAATGATCTGCCTCGGTGGTGAAACTTTGCAAGTTTTCTTCCATGATTTATTTTTCTAGGTATTGAATGATATTTATTTTTCAATAAGCAAAAGTCTTCATCATTAACTGTAATTAAAAATTTACTATCCTTTGAAGAAACAAATCTTGAAACATATCTATCCCCTTGTGCGAATAGATGCTCTGACATTTCATACCATTCCACTAATTGTTCCTCTTGAATTGTAGTAACTGGAATTAATGTATATAGAGTGTTCTCATGCATATATCTAACATAGTTCCCTTCTAAGAAGGACTTTTCAGGAGTTATGTTGAAAAACTTCTTAAGGATATCAATAGACAATATAATCCGCTCCTTCCATCCACTCCTCTCTATGTATATGTTGAAATAGAAGCATTTAATAATGATTAAGGGAATAGTAAGAAATAAAAAATCACTTATATAAGGAATGACTATTAAATAGAAAAAGGTGATCAAGTATGAATAATAATCAAAAAATGACATTATCTGAGAAAACAGCAAGGGATTGGCTTAATCAACGCGGTGTCAAAATAGAGGATATTGCCGAACTTGTCATGTTTCTTCAGCAGAAATATCATCCCAATTTGCAATTAGAGGATTGTATCGAAAATATTAATCGAGTGCTGTCCAAACGGGAGGTTCAAAATGCCATTTTAACTGGAATCCAATTAGATATTTTAGCTGAAAAAAAGCTGCTTGAAGAGCCATTACAATCCATCATTGAGGTAGATGAAAGTTTGTATGGAGTTGATGAAATATTAGCATTTTCTATTGTGAATGTATATGGGTCCATTGGCTTCACAAATTACGGTTACATTGATAAACAAAAACCAGGTATTTTAAAGAAATTAAATGACCATACTTCTGGACAATGTCATACATTTCTAGATGATATTGTCGGTGCGATTGCTGCAGCTGCCTCCAGCCGATTAGCACATCGTGCAGTTGAAGAATAAATTTTTGAGATTCTCCTTTAAAGATTTCTTGACATTGAAGAAACATTAACGAAAGACTAAATCTATATTAAAAAAGAACCTGGAGCAAAAAGGTTCAATCTTTTTGCACAGGTTCCTCGTATAGAAAGGTTAACATTCCCATTCATTCAATGAATCGATTGAATAAGTTGGTTGCTTCTCCTTATTCAGCAAATCTTCCTTTGTCGTTACGCCTGTATGAACAAGAAGCGTATCCATTCCCGCTCGTATCCCTGCTAAAATATCGGTTTCATAAAAATCGCCAACCATAATTGTATCTTCCTTAGCAGTTCCTAAATATGCTAATGCCTGATTCATAATAATCGATTCAGGTTTCCCAATAAAAATGGGAGTAGTTTGTGTTGATACCGTAATGACTGAAGTAATTGATCCGTTACCAGGTAAGAACCCTCTTTCAGTAGGCAATGCAATATCTGCATTTGTGGAAATAAAGGTAGCACCCTTTCTAACAGCAAGGCATGCCAAGGATAATTTTTCATAATTAATTTCACGATCAATTCCTACTACTACAAAATCTGGATTTTGATCATCGAAAGAAAAGCCCTTATTTTTTAATGCGGTTAGTAAACCCGTTTCTCCAATGGCATAAACCGTTCCATTTTTATTCTGCCCATACATATATTCAGCAGTAGCCATGGATGTCGTGAAAACTTGATCATCTTCTGCAGGAATATCAAATTCACGAAGCTTTTTAGCCACTTCTTCTGGAGTACGCGATGAATTATTGGTTACGAATAAATAAGGAATTCCTTTATTTCGAAGTCGATGAATGAAATGACCTGCTGCCTCAATTTTTTCACTTCCACGATACATTGTACCATCAAGATCAATTAAATATCCTTTATATTGTTTCATATCTATGATGTCCTTTCCATCAAGTTTGGCTATATTTAATTTCTAAATGCAGAAACTGGTCCTAATTCACTTTCTATATATGTTCGTACACAAGGAACAAATCCTTCGATTGCCTTCATATGAATTGAAAAGTCCTGATACATCTGCTGATGTTGAATCGATGTATATTGTTGAACTAAGATCTTTCTCCAAGCAACAATTTTAATTAAACTTTTAGAAATTTGTTCCGTGATTACCTTTTCATCTTCGAGAATGTCTATAATATCTTCATAACTTCCTGGATCCCTCATGATAAAACCATCAATAATTGAATTTCCTACATCCAATATGGATTCAATTATTGTATGGGCAATTCTTTCTAAAGCTGCCTTTTCAACATCAGTTTCCCATATTTGTGTAGAATTTAATAGCTTGATTTTACTTTCCATATATTGAAGTGTTTCTTCAATTTTTTCTCGGTCTACAAAATACACGATTAAGACACCCTTCCATACCTACTTTTATCCTGTAATTGTCTCTACTATTTCATTTTAACACATTGTTCTATTTTTTCTTAGCATCTAATGTAGACGAGTTATTTACTTGAAATGATCACATAATAGAAATAAATATATAAAAGGGAGTGAGCGTTTTGGATGAAAAATTAGATCATATAGATAAAGAAGATATTCCTTATACCGACTTTTCTACAGTGGAAACAAGAAGAAATTTTATTACAGCTGAGGATCTACCTGATGGTCCCTATGGATCACCAAGAGGGGAAAATGAACCTGTACAAGGGAAATCGTCCCCGTGGAAAAAAGGACAGCGTCCATATAGTAACTTCAATTACGAATTTAAATCCTTTCACCAAGATTTACCTCGGGAATATCCTGGTGCACATCCTACCCATGATGATAACGATGTTAACCAAGAACCTCCTTATGATGAAAGCAACTAGCCCCTTAAAGGGGCTACCCTTCTATTTTCTTAGCTACAAAATAAGCACAACCAAAATTACAATATTCATACAAATATTCAGTTAGTGTACCAATTTTTGTATCAAATGCCGCCTTAGGATTTTGATCATCGAAAAAGCCTTTTAATCTTAATTGACCATATCCCCAATCACCTACAATATAATCATATCTTGCCAAAATTTCACTATATCGATTTCGAAAGGCTTCCTCATTAAACCCATTTCGGAAATCTTTTATCACTTCATAGGTTTGATTATTGATATTTATCATTTTTTCACCTCATTTAATGTCCCTATTCAAATTATAACTAATTCCCCATCAATTACTAAGAAAAAAAAAAAATTTCAGTGCAAGATAACAAATAGGAGGTGTTATTATTGCAAAAAGGATTGATTACCGCGACTATTTTAGGTGCAGCTCTTCTATCAGCCTGCGGAAATAACAATGATAATAAAGATGTTGCTGAAAATTCTGGAATTTATAAGCAAAATGGAAATACAATCAATAGACAAAATGAAGAAGATTTATATAACCCTGAAAAGGTAAATACGCCCAATGAACGTTCAAGTGAATTCGGTTATGTGAGACAAGTAAAAAGTCCTGTACCAAATAAAGCAGTGAATTTTAAACAGGACAATACGTTCGATCGAGAAAAGGTGGCAGACACCATAAGTAAAATAGCCATTACATTGCCAAAAGTACATGATGCCTCCTCACTTGTAACAGACGAAGAAGTGTTGATTGCTTATCGAACTGATGTAAAAGATAAAGAAGGAAGAAATGATATAGCTGATCAAGTGAAAAAAACTGCATTGTCTGTCGTACCTAGATGGTACCATGTTTATGTAACAGATGATCCTTCACTAAGACAAGATATTGAAAATATTGCTTACATGAACGGTGCCTCTGGCAATCATGAAAATGCGATTAATGGAGTCATAAAAAGAATGTTAAGCCGTTCACCCCAAGGCTCGAAACTAAATAATGGAGAAAATGAAAATGGTGAAACAATGACAGATGATAAAGAATACATGAATGATAACGATAAATATCGAAATCAATATAAAAAAGGTGGTTCATAAATCTTACTGCGTCGCTTTGGCGCAGTTTTTTTAGTCGATAAGGCCTTAACAAGCTTTAAAATATAATCATATGTTTTCTTTTGTATCACTACAAGAGCCTTGTTTCCAAAATTTATCCCTAATGATTTGTCCTATCCTACAAATACTAAACATGTTACTAAATCATCATACTTGCACTTATCGATATTTCTCATCAATTTATTAAGGAGGAGGCTCTAAAATTGCGTATTCTCATATGCACTTTATTTATCTTTTCTTTTCTATCTGTAAGCTGTCATGCGAATTCCAAAGCCACATCTGATGAAGAAAGCTATCAAAAAAGGATGGAATTATACCGAAGAGTAGAAATAACTACACAAATTCCTTGGTACTATATTGCGGCTGTTGATCATTACGAGAGAAGTATACGGACAGTTAGAAATGATTTACCGAGAGCAAAAGGCATTACCGGAATATATATTCCTCCAGAAGTCTGGTCAGGTTATTTAAATCCTAATAAAAATGATATGTCTCCCTTATCGATCCAATTATTTAATGGATTTGGCGTTGACGGAAATGGCGATGGAAAAGCAAATCGAGCAGACGATGCTGATGTTATCTTTTCATTTGCCGATTTTATATTAAATTATGGAGTAGATGAAGATCATTTTCGTTTAGCACTATGGGATTATTATAAGCGAGATAAAACAGTCAGTATTATTATGGCAAAAGCAAGACTTTATAAGCATTTTGGCAAATTAGATCTTAATCATAAAACCTTCCCACTGCCAAGGGGTTATAATTTTACTTACCATAATACTTGGGGTGATTCCAGAGGTTGGGGCGGTAGAAGGATACATGAAGGAACAGATATCTTTGCTGGCTATGGCGTACCAGTACGTTCAACAAGCTATGGAATTGTTGAAATGAAGGGATGGAATAAATATGGCGGTTGGCGGGTCGGTATACGTGATATAAATAACACTTATCACTATTATGCTCATTTAAATGGATTTTCTAAAGGTTTGAAAGTAGGGCAAATTGTTGAACCGGGTACCCTTATAGGTAGTGTAGGAAGTACAGGTTATGGACCTCCAGGGACATCAGGAAAATTCCCACCACATTTACATTACGGGATGTATAAAGACAATGGGCGAACAGAATGGTCATTTGATCCATACCCATATTTAAAACAATGGGAGCTTTTAGATAGAAAAAGAGCCTCAGCTAAATAATGCTGAGGCCATTCCTTTTTATATCCTTGCCCGCTGTTTTGATTTCTTGATTGCGTGAAGAATACTTGCACCCAATCCACCCCAAATAATAACAATTCCAATGATCATCATCGTTACAGCACCCGCACTCATAATTATGATACCTCCTTCTGGTTGGAAGAAGCTGGTAATTGCAATTGATCTTCCTTCCAACGTTTAATGCCCATTAGTGTAGCAACTACGATAACACCAATAGCAACCGTCCAGCCAAAATTAAAAATGAATTCGCGAGGATAATCACCATATTCTTTTAATAGGTTTTGACGTAAATTATCATACATCATATATCCAAGCACAATTGGTGTAATGATAGAAAGACAAATTCTCCACCATGCCCCTAATTTTATATCAGAAATGGCATCTGCATGATTTTGTAAAGGTTTTAATTGTTTAGCAAACCATGCGATAAATACAACCTCAAACAGCCCTGCTAGAGCAACACCGAATTGGTTGATAAAATAATCCACTGTATCTAAGAAATTCAGTCCACCTTGTGTAGCATATAAGAGCGAAATTATTGCTGCTAAGCCACCACCAATAGTTACAGACTTCGTTCTCGATACATGAAACTTTTCTTGTACACCAGCTACAAATGTTTCCACAATTGAAATTAATGAGGTTAAACCAGCTAATATTAATGATCCAAAAAATAGGACACCAAATAATCCATTTAATGCCGGTAATTCATTGATTATTTGAGGAAAGACTGAAAATGCCAGAATGACTCCACTACTAACTACTTTATCTACTGGTACACCTTGTTGAGCAGCCATAAATCCTAATGCAGCAAATACTCCAATTCCTGCTAGCAGCTCAAAGGAGGAATTAGCAAAACCTGTTATAAAAGCATTATTTGTTAAATCTGTCTTTTTAGGAAGGTAACTTGAATAAGTAATCATAATGGCGAATCCAATGGAAAGACTGAAGAAAATTTGCCCGTACGCTGCAACCCAAACTTTTCCATCTAGTATGGTATTCCAATTTGGTTGAAAGAAAGTATTTAATCCTTCAACAGCTCCATCTAGTGTTAATGCACGAATAACGATAATTAAAAATAATACCACAAGTGTAGGGATCATAATTTTATTTGCTTTTTCAATCCCTTTTTTAACGCCAGCAAACAATATACCTAAAACAACAATCCAAACTAAAATTAGTGGAATTAACACTCCAGGGACCATACTTCCCGCTTTTCCTGGATCTGCTACTTTTAAATATTCCCCTACTAAGAAACCCGTTGTATCATTTCCCCAGGATTGTTTAAAGGAAAAAACAGCATAAGACATAGCCCAAGCAACAATAACCGCATAATAGGTTGCGATAACAAACGATATACCTACTTGCCACCACCCAAGCCATTGACTCCCTTTATTAATTCGCGTAAATGATAACGGTGCTGATCCTTTATACTTATGACCAATTGTAAATTCAAGAATTAATAAAGGAATCCCTGCTGTTAATAATGCAAAGAGATATGGTAGGAAGAATGCTCCACCACCATTTTCATAGGCAACTGCAGGAAATCTCCAAATATTTCCTAGTCCAATCGCTGAACCTATAGCTGCCATAACGAAACCCGCTCTCGATCCCCACTGTGGACGATTATCCATTATGTACCCCCCTAATCACCTAATTGTCAACTAAACAATCGGATATTATTTTATATTCTGATTATTTAAATAATCTGATTTTAGTATAGCATTTTGCACCCTAATGTCAATTTAATATTTTATCTTTTCTAAATATTTCATTTACTTTAGTAGGATCTATTTTATAGGTGAATAGACCCTACTATTAAAATTTATTTATCTTTATCCTTTTTTTCATCTAGCTGAATGGAAGGTGGACTAGATTCGCCATTGCTATTATATAACGGAATATCACCTTTGTATGATCCAAATGGTCCAGGAATGGTTTGGTGATAGACTGCCACTTTAGAAGCAAAAGGAATAATCGTTTGCACATTGACCGTAACCTGAATATACGTTTTAATGTGAGTGCTATTGATTCCCTCTTCCTCCATTACAATCTTTGGATCCACCTTGACATCTCCAATGACGTGAAACTTTGTCGGAATATCTGGACCAAGATTCCCAAGTAGAACATTATTTGTTACCCGTCCTAATGGTACTGAGTAAACTAATTCACCGGTACTTTTATTATATTTCCCTTCCTGTACTTCTTGTAACTTTCCCTCTTCTGCCCCATTTAAATAATTTTGTACCAATTGCTGCACATCTGCTGTCATTTTATTTAACATGGTTGGATTACCTTCTACTACTGCAACATTCCCTTTTTCATTAGGAACAAATTTCACCATATCATTTAATTCTATATTTTTTACGATTTCTTTTACTGCATAACTAATTGCATTTGCAGCGATTTTTTGATTTTGACTTTCCGCATAACGAACAATTGTAGGTTTTAACCCTTTATTTACAATCACCAATCCACCAATTGTAGAAAAGATAAAAAAGGCAAAGGTTAATAGTACTACGTAACGAAATGGAAGTGGACCACGTCGGGATTTGCGCGGACGAAATTTACCCAAAAAAATCCCCCCTTACAAGCTATATGTATGCTTGTAAGAGGGGTTCTAGGTATAGAAATTCTAGATCATTTTCAATAGCGCATCTTTTCCAATCATCCCTTTTTTAATTCCTCGATTTTCTGCCTCTATTGTTATAGATTCTAAAGGAGATTCTAACAACTCCTCTATTGATTTCACACCTACTGCTCTACCGGCTATAATTTTACGATCTGTTAATTTCTCATTTAATAAGCGAACATCCAAAGCACCACACATAATATATCCTTGATCATTGGAAACTGTAAGTAGCGTCGTCTTAGGCAGTTTTACAGTTGTCGCAATAAATGTGTGTCCATGAATAGTTATAGGCTCAATGGTCACCACATTAATCGCTCCCTTCATCAAATTTCCTACTATTATGTGTATGGGTTAATAAGGATATGGTTACTGCTTTTCACTTTTGTATTCCTTTTTTAGTTTCCATTCCATAACATCTCGCAAAAATTCGGGTAGAAAATATTTTTTATCAGCCAAATATAATTCAGGGAAAAAATGGCCAAAGGTATACATATCAATGGTTCCAAGTTTGTACATTTTATTAGATTGAACTTTTTGATCCTTAATGTACATATCACTGCCTTCGATAGATATATTGGTATATACAAAGTTACCTAAAATAGTTCCACGAAAGCCCAGGCCTTTCAGTTCTAATTTTGGCCATTTCGGATCAAGGGTTTGCAAAATAACACTATGCAAATCCCTTCCATTTAATTCAATTAAACATGGATTAATCGGGTGAGGTAAAATTTTATGAAGCTCATATTTTGTGACCATTCCTTTTTCTAAATGATCGAGAAGTAAACCAGCATTAATAAAAGCACAATCTGCGTCACACCACTCTTCAATTGCTTCACAAAGCAAAACCGTTAGCTGGGACTCCTTAAACCATTCAACAGATAGCGATTCTGGCAATCGTACAATCTCTTGAAACAATAGTTTTCTACCCTTTTCATAAAAATCTGCAATTTCCTCTTTTTCATTTTGCGACGGAGGTAATTTAGCCGTTTCGTTCAACTGCGCTTGTTTATCCGTAACGATCTTTTTATCGAGATCAACTTCAAGTTTAACATGCCCAATAAACTTTCCATGTTTCCCCGCGGCAGCTAATAAGGTTCGATCAACTAGTTTCCCTTTTTCCAATATATGATGGGTATGTCCCCCCAATATCAAATCTATTTCTGGAAATAATGTTGCGATTTTCTCATCATCATGGATACCTAAATGGGACAGTAAGATCAAAACATCGACTTGTTCTTTCAATTCTTTTACTTGACTATGCAACTCCTTAAAAGGCTCTTCAACATGCCATTCTAAAAGCTCATAGAGTTGCTGGAAATAAGCTGTTACAGCTGTAACCCCTATTTTTAGTCCACCTTTTGAATGATAAATCTGATGTGGGACAGTCCAATTAGGACGATTCATTTTATTATCATATACATTTGCTAAAATTAGATCAAAATCAGCATCAGAATAAAGAGAATCTAATTCCTGATGCGATAAGGTGATCCCCTCATTATTTCCGATGGTAGCTGCTGTATAACCAACTGCATTCATCAGCCCAATATTTCCTTTGCCAATAGTAGCTTCTGTAAAAGGATGCCACCGATCAACATGATCTCCAATATCAAATAGGAAACAATCTTCTCTATGGTCACGATGTACCATCTTTTTATTCATAAGGAAATCTCTAATTCTTGGCCAATTTTCAAGATGGCTATGAATATCATTCGTATGGTAAATATGGATGGTTTCAAGCATGAATAACTCTCCTAAAATAAATCTAATTGTTTTGGCGCTAATCCACTATATTCAATTGAAAGTATGTTAATTAATTGCTTTGCATTATCTGCTGCATCTCCACCAGAGTTATTATTAAAAATGATATAAATATCTTCGCTTTGTTTTTCCAACAATAGGATCCTCTCTTGCCATTCAGTTAATTCCTGATGGTTATAACGATACAAATAGCGAACCTCCCGCCAATTTCCGTTATGTGGCTTCCTCCACCCGTAAACATTTCTTCCATGAAAACGTACGAGCGTTTTCAATGGATGGGTAGCTTTCAAGATTGTAGGTACGGATCCTTGACCTATTTGTGGTTCGTCACATTATATTAGATATTTATTTGGGTGAAATTAAGTTTTTCCTTTACTATCATATGTTGTATCAATTTCCCCCAAGTGGAGCATGTGTGAAATAAATTTTTCAGCACAATTCCTTAAATTTTTTATGTATAATAATTCAGATTTTTGTATTTTTCATACAATGTTTTGTAAAAAATTCAATCTAACTCCAGACTCTTTAATTTAATGTTCTTTCTACTCTCTATCAAATAACATCTATCTGTCTCGACGAAGCCATTCTCCTTCACAAGATTTCTTGCTTATTATCCAACATGTGATACCTCCGAAGAATTCATGTTGTCATAAAGAAAGAGAAAACCACCCCAAAGCTCCGCAAAGGCAAAAAGGTGGTCTCTGTGGTTGTTCTCTTTCATAATCTTTTCGATAAACCAAACCCTTCGGGTTCAGTTACATAGGATATTGAATGTACTGTGTCGGTCTCCACTTTTAGATTACTACAAAGACAACAGCGATTACAAACCCAATTTAAATCCTACCCCTGTTTATCCACCTATATAATAAGGAAGAAAAAGGACAATCACTAAATATTCTTCTTTCCTTAAAAGCCCCTTTTAGCGATAACTCGTAATACTTTATTATTCATTTTTTTTAAGTCCTCAAGTGCCTCTTTCATCGGCACAGACATTGGTCTTCTGGTTGGGTTAGTCGCATTCTTACATTTTAGCGTCATAACTTACCACCTTCGCTATATTTTATTTCGTTTTTAACACTCTAAAATGACTATCGTACTTCTTGCGAAGCCTCGATAAATTGGAGTAGCCAATAATACCGATTCCTGCTTTTAATATTTCATCCCACAAAAAATTCTTATGGTATCCGTAATCTTTAATCGCATCAAGATAAGATGTCACACTCATATCTAATAGTCGCTTAGCATCTTTATCCAATGCGTCTTTGTTTTCCGACACACCGTACTCCATAGTAGGCGGTTCGAGTGTCAATTTTACACTATTATAAACTGGTGGATGTACGTTTCCATCCAATGTGTGCATGATTGCAGGGTCAAATATTTCCCCATCTACTTCAACCCAAGAATGACTAAATTGCGTATTGGCTTCATAGTCCTCCACTTCCCCTATTACCAATTCATTTTCGATGCCTTGCTCAGATAACAAAATATGTAACATAACGGAAATCAAATGACACCCCCCTGATGCTTCTTCAGTTTTTGCTAAATAGTTTAAAGTAGAAGCATATGCCTTTTGAATCCCTTTTTCTTGTGGATGTTTCAGTTGTATTTTTTCAATATTATGAATGCATTCGTTAGATAGGTATTGTAGAAATTCTAATTTGCTATTAAAATGTGGAATCATCTTTTTCTCCTCTTAATTGATATTTGTTTAATGATTCTTGGTTAATTCATCACCCTACTGAAAGTAAGAAAGGGAAAAACCACCCTAAAGCTCCGCAAAAAGGTGGTTTTATCTTGGTCGTTCTCGTAAACAATCCTATTTTTCAATGAACCAAACTATTAAAGCTCGGTTATACGGACAACAATAAATGTCCAGTATCGTTGTCACTTTAATGTTACAATAAAAATAGTTAGGTTTCCAGTATATTAACCATCTTGTTACTTTATAGGGGATTAATTACTGTTAATATTTTCATTATTTTTCAATGACAAAGGCTTTCGATTATCACGCTTTTGTTGTACATACTCTCTCACTTCATTCGGAAAATTCTTTTTGCATTAGATGTCCGATGCAACCATATACAATAGTTTTGGAGACCCTTTGAAAAAAACAAAGAGTAGGGATTTAACTTTACAGGTTTCCTACTCCTTGTTACATAAATATCATGAGGATACAATTCCTATATGCTATAAGTTATCAAATGCCTCTTTTAATGAGGTAATTGCCTTAGAATGAATTTCTCTGTCTTTATCATTAATATCCTGTTGCAACAAATATTGCAACGCTTCAATCTGTTGTTCCAATTTATTTTTGTCAGTAGGGATGACAACCTGAATTGGCATATCAATCAATCCTCCAAAAATAACAATTTATTTATTCATTAATCTTCGTACTGTATCTGCAGATTCTAATCCTTGTTTCTCTTGTTCGATAAATTTATCATTTTTATTGTCGTAAAAATAACGATAAAACCAAAGAGAATCCGTATCGAGAATATGGCAATAAATAAATAAAGTATTCTTTTTCTTGTTATATTGATACTCGTGATTCATGTTGAGCGAACGACCAAATTGTGAAACCACTTGTTCTACAATTTCTTTACATTTTCGTTCCATTTCAATTTCTTCCATAACTTTTTCCAACTCCTTTCGGGTTTTTATCGGCAAGTTTTTTACCATAGTCTCTAATCCGACATTTTGCAATAATATCAAAAGCATTTTGATTCGTTCTCCTTCGGTAAAAAACAGATTGTTTTCGTACATCTCCATTTTTTCGGGTACATATTCTTGTACTTGCTTATATGTTATCTTTTGTGGTTCTCTTTTAGGTATTAGCTCCATCGCAAATCTCCTTAACTTTATTCTTTTGTTTTTTATACCTTGTTTTAAACCTTTTAACTCTATGAACCATAGAATAGATAAATGACAATATATCCAAAGTCAAAATTCCCTTTTCCAAGTTTTAGAGCAATAAGGGCATTCCCAGGCAATGATTGAATCCCTATTGGAAATACCGATTTTTTCACTTACATAAACAAGATTGTATTTCTTTTGTTCTTGTTTCGAGAGCACTCTTATCAAATTTTTACCACAATATGGGCAATATTCTTTTGGTATTTCTTGCTCATTCTTCATTCTTTTCTTCACCACTCTCTCCTTAATAATCGTTCATTTGCTTCTGTCGAATTTCATTAAGTGCTTTTACATAATCTTTTTCATTTTCTTTTTCCAACACTTTTAAAATTGTATTATCATCAAAATTTTTATGTACTGCCAATTTCACCATCATTTTTAATTTTGCATCCGTTATTCCATCAAAATGTCCATTTTCATACCCCACCTGATATCCAGTAAAGAAGGTATCTCTTAATTGATTCTGGATATTTTCGTATATTCTATTAATAGAGTCATTTTTATCTTCCCAAAATTCATTGAAGGCTCGGTTTAATTGCCATGAATTAATCAATTCATCCATCCTATCCATAAAGACTGCCCCCTATCTGCTAATGGATAAATTATCCATAATAAAAACCTATCACTATATCCATTACATAATCATTTCTTTATGTCTTTAATGACGATAAAATTAAGTAACTCCCAGGGTTTTACACACAATACAGGACTTACAGCTTCTAAAGTTATTGCTATTGTTAAGTTTGTAAAATCTTTAATTTTACTTTTAGCTTCAAAATCACGAATACTTAGAGTAACTTCGCCAATAACAATCTGCAAATCACCATTCATCGTAAAGAAATTTATTTGATGTCTCCTATCAATATATACTCTGTTTCTATGCCATTGTAACTTCCCATCATCGGAATGATAAGAACTAAGTTCTCCTATTTTCCTCTCAATTTTCATCTCCTCCATACTTGTCATTAATGAGGTGAATTTTCTTCCTTCTCCACTCATAGAGATACATAAATAGGCAGTATTTTTATTCTCCTTTTCTAAAGCCCAATTTTCTATTTTCAAAGTGACTCCCCCTGTAAAAAATAATTTACTATTTCCTCCAAGTAAGATAGGATACAAAAAAACACTTTAGCCCCGAAGGAAATAAAGTGTTTTTGTTATATATATCATTTACGATAGTCAGCCTTGAACTATTCATCTAATCAACCTCTTACTTCAGGAAAAAATTTTTAATAATCCTTATCTATTATAGTCAACATTTCACAAAATGTCACTCATAGTCTGTAGATATATAGTCTGCATTTTTTTAAATTGAAACTATGGAAGATAAGTATGTTAAAACTCAATTCGGACTTACTGTAAGAAAACTAAGACTCTCAAAAAACATTTCTCAAGAAAAATTTGCTGAAATAGTGGGCCTTCATAGAACTTATATTAGTGAGGTGGAGAGAGGTATAAGGAATGTTACATTAATAAATGTCGTTAAAATTGCGGAAGGCTTAGAAGTTAAAACATCGGAACTTTTTCGTGAAATGGAAAGGGAATTATAAGTTTTTCCACTTTTTATTAGGATATGTTAGTTGTTTTGTTGATTCATCATTAAATTTAAAGAGGACTTCTATAATGATGTCCTCTTTTTTTTATTTCTTGTTCTACTCAAAATTCCCTAAAAGTTGAACACAGGCTTATTCTTGATAGCAAAGTATTGGTGTTCCTGTCCCATCATCGAAAACTTCAAATTTGCATTTCTTCCAAAATGCATCGCTTTTTTTAGAATACGGATATAAGTAAACTTTTGCTCCTTCTAAGTCTTTTGTTAGTTCTTCAACAATTTTACTACCAATACCTCTCCCTTTATTAAAAACTTCAAAGTTATCTATTTGTACACTATTTTCTCCATACATACCAATAGAAAACTCTATTAGAGCAACAATTTCACCGTCAATTTCAATCATAGATATGTCTTCTGGCTCTGCCATATCCCATGTTCCTAATTTTAAATCGAACTTTTCTTTATAAATTTTTAACTCCTCTTTAGTGCAATCTAATAATCTCATTAATTCTCCACCTTCAATATTTTGCTTTCTTCTAAATTCTACTAATAATTATTGGTTGGAATTAATCCAAAACTTTTTCTCTTTCGCCACTAATTAAGACAATGATTTCTTCTAAATGAACCATTAACTCTTTCATTTTAGATTCTATAAGAACTGAATAATCTAATTGTCTGATAAAGAAATCAATCGGGTCACTGTGATTATTCCATTTCTCTATCAGTATTTTTCTCGACTTTTTAAACCCATCGTCTGCACCATAATTATTATCTAAGATAATCTCAATTGCCTTTTCTGGTTTATCCAAATCTGAAAACATTATTTTGGGCTTAAAGTTACTTCTAAAGGCTTTTTTATTCATCTTACTTTTGCCTTCCCTTAAATTCCCCAATGCTTCTTCGTATTTTTGAAAGTATAAACCACATAAATGGGTTGAATCTTTATCCTCAAATTCAAACACAATATTTAATAGATTAGAGTCTAAGAAATATGATTCAATGGCATACTCCGATAAAATTTTAAATTGCTCTTCCCTTATGCTCAGACCATTGGCTTTTCCTTTTTCCATTAAAGCCCTTCTCCTGTCCTCAACATGCTCACCATCTGAATCAGTAATTACCCAATATGGAGCTGTGACAGCATCCTTATGCAGAATTTGAGCATTAGCATAGAAACTCATTTTATCAAAACCATCTGTTTGAATAATATCAATATATCTCTCAGAGAAATTTGAGTCTAATCCTTTATGATTTGCAATTTTATTAATTAATAGACTAAATAAACGTGCATCATCTTTACCTTCAACAAACATTACTGCTTGTTTGTTTAGAATATCAGATATTTGAACTCCTAATTCTTGTACTATATTTTCTACTGTTGCTTCTACTAATGAAGTTACTCCCTTATCCTTGTTTACACAATGAATATTCCCTTTATCAATTTTACTAACGATAATCGGGGAGTGGGTAGTTAAAATAATTTGATTTCGTTCACTGATTTTAAGTAACGTATTAATCATTTTCCTTTGCAAAGAAGGATGCAAATAGACTTCTGGTTCCTCAATCAATAAAATAAAGTCATCATCTTTCTTTAGCTTTATATAAGATTGTAGGATTGAAAGAATCATCATACTTTGGAGACCTGTTCCGCAGAAAAGGATATCTACCTCTCTACCTGGAACGTCCTTATCCGTTAAAACAGTTTTATATTTAAAATCAAATTTGAATGAATTATCAATTTTAACCTTAACGGATAAGGAATCAGTATTTATTGCGTTTTGGAAATTAATTGTTAAATCTTTAGATAAAAGTTGACATTTTTCTTCTTCTTTTTGAGAAATAAGTGTTTTTATTTCCCCATAGGATAATTTCCCATCAATATTAGGCAAGTCTATATAATCTGAAGCATCATTTTCACTTTGAAGTAAGGATATTAACTCTTTGAGGTTGGATTTAGTTCCTGCTGTAGTTTCTTTGTCTGGAGTTCTAATTGCGGAAATTACTTTTATTGGTGGTAAAAATTTAAACAAATCTGTTTTCGTAATGTTTACATTTTCATCAATCTTATAACTTGATTTTCCATTCTTTAAATATAAAAAAGTAACTGTTGTTGTACATTTATTTGGAAAATCTAAATTGTACTTTTCAATTGTCTCTTGAAACTTTTTTTCTCTATCATCCTTTAATTTTTCAAATTGCTTCTTAGCATACTTTTCATCATCTGGTCTTTTTTTTATATTTATATTAGTTTTAGATACCATAGATTTATAACCAAAGCATCTTTCAATATCTGATTCAGTAATATCATCAAAGGTAACTTTAATTTCAATATCCTCGTCAGTTCCTAAGTGAAAGTTATCTACATCAATATTTTTTTCTCCATAAAAGCATTGTATGGCATCCAAAATTGAAGACTTTCCAAAGTTGTTTTTGCCAACTATAGCCGTTAAGGAGTCTATATGTACTTCTATACAGCTAATTGATTTATAATTTTTAATCTCTATATTACTTAGCTTCATTCTCCTCACTCCTTCAATTCAATAATTATTGATATTATTGTAACATATTTCCCTATATTTCGACTTTTATCTCTAAATCTTTTCCTAAAAAAAGAAAACATCACCCCAAAGCTCCATATTGGCAAAAAGGGTAATTTTTCTGGTCGTTCTCGTAAAAATCCTTTCCATTTCTCATGGAAGGTGTATTGATTGTTAATACAAAAGGACAAGTTATATACTTGTCCTTCTTACTATTTATTCTTCTAAAAAAACAATTCCACTTTTAATCGTTTCGTAAAGTTCTAATACTTCACTTTTCGTTTTAATAATGCCTTCGTGAGTTTCTTCGCAGTATTCTATCATGTTTTGAAATTTATTGACTATTTTTCTTTGTTCTTCTATTGGCGGTAGGGGAAAACTAAAGTTTGATACAAAGTCTTTTTTTACACGTTGTTGTCCCGCAGTTCCAGTGTAAGTAGCTACTCCACTCTCAATAAAACTTTTAGACTTTACAATTAACAACAAATATTCTGGTAGAACAATTTCATGTGAACGTAATACGTGCAACTCTGTTGTTCCTGCTCCATAACCATTGGTTAAGTTTTTCATTACAACAGATTTTCTATTTTCAAAGCATGGAGTAATTTTCGCAACTACAACATCATTTTCTCTAAAATGTGTAAAGCCACTCTTTATTTCTTTCCACTTTTTAATTTCTGAAGAATGTTTGTTACTATATCCATCTTCTATGAGAGCCATTGGAATAAAAGAAACTTCAAGTTCATCATCCAATTTATTTCTTGGATTTACATCTGCTACATCCTTGATTTTTTTCCATTTCCAATTCAGAGGGATATTACTCTCATTACCAATTTGCCCTTGTACAGATTGAAAATTTATAATTTCAGTTTTCTCTTTATCCGTCAAGAAACCTTGCAGAGCCTCTTCGAGTAATTGTTCCTTTAGCATTTTTACGTTTTCTATTTGTTTATCCAGTTCATTAGCTATTAAATCAACTTTATTCTTATACTTAAAGCATTTATTTACAAATGCATCTTGCTCCGATTTTGAAGGCAAAAATAGTTCATAGTTTAAGAACTTCTCTTCATTGAGATACTTTCGGTTAGTTGTCCCTGAACTCGCTTCTTCGCAAATTTTGATGAACTTGCTTGAAGAAACAAATAAATTAAACCATTCTATATTGAGAATATCACTATTTACCTCGTAAGTCCAAAAATTCCCTGTAATTATTGCACCATCTATATCCTGTCCAACGATTCCGAAAGCACCATATCTGGCATCAATTTTAGATAATAGGAACTGTCCTTCCCTTATTAAGAATTGGCGTTTTGTACCAATTTCTGACCCCTTTTTTCTATCTCTCAATAAAACTCCTTGACCCTTTGTTTTAATCGTGACTCTTTTATATTCTTCATTATCTTCAAGTAAAATAGCATCCTTTACTCTGGTAAGCAGTTTTCCAATCTTAACTTTATTCATTATCAATCTCCTCCTGTAACCTTTGAATTGCTTCAAAGACCTTACTATAGGATGATTTGATTTCTTTAATTATTACATCCGATGATTTCATTTCTGAATTTGCTTCAGTAGAATTTGGGTTTTTTATATCTAAGTCATAATTCCTTTCTACAATTTCCTCAACAGTTACTTTCCAAGCATTTTTATTTTCTTCTCGTTTGTTCCACCAGTCTTTTTCAAGAGAAAATTCCTCTATCAGAAGTGGCTTAGTCTTTGAATATTTTTTATACCCTTCTGGTAGTGGGTGTTCAAAATACCATATATCCGTAGTAAAACCTGTTTTATCAAAAAACAGAAGATTTGTAGGAATATCAGTATAAGGTTCAAACACACCTTTAGGGAGACGAACAATTGTGTGCAAATTGCATTCTTCTAATAACTTTCTTTTAATTGCAACTTTAGAATTATCATCACCAAATAAAAAATTATTCGGAAGAACTACTGCAACACGACCATCTTTTTTTAAGCGATATAGAATTAATGCCATAAACAGGTCTGCTGTCTCAGAAGATTGCAAAGCAACTGGGAAATTAATTTTAATTGATTCCTCTTCAATACCCCCATATGGTGGATTCATGATAATGACATCATACTTGTCATCTTCTTTATAATCTCGAACATTTTTCGCAAGGGAATTATCATGCAAAATATTAGGTGAGTCAATATCATGTAAAATCATATTTGTAATGGCAAGTAAATACGGAAGTGGTTTTTTTTCTATTCCAAACAAATTTTGTTGAACGATTTCTTTTTCCTCTGGAGTCTTAATTTGGTCATCCATATAACCCAATGCAGAAATTAAAAACCCACCAGTACCACAGGCAAAGTCTGCTATTTTTTCTCCTACTTTTGGCTGTACCATCTCTACCAAAAATTCACTCAATGGGCGTGGAGTATAAAATTCACCACTTGAACCAGCCGATTGCAAGTCTTTCAGAATATTTTCATATATATCATTGAAGGCGTGTCTATCTTCATATTCGGTGAAATCCACTTCATTTAAAATGTTAATTACTTGACGAAGCAATGTACCGTTTTTCATATAGTTATTTGCATCTTCAAAAACACTCTTAACAATCGCTTTTCGCTTTTCAGTATAAGCATCTACTGGTAGCTCTTTAAGGGCAGGAAATAATGTATTATTCACAAAATTCAATAATTTGTCACCAGTTAATGCTTCACCATCTTTATTGTCAATCGCCCAATTTCTCCAACGACATTCTTCTGGGATAATGGACTCAAAACTATCTTCTTCAAATTCCCAAAACTCTTCTTTGGCATCATAAACTTTTAGAAATAACATCCATACCAGTTGGGAGATACGTTGTGCGTCACCATCTACCCCTGCATCTTGACGCATTATATTTTGAATTCTTTTTATTAATGTTTCTATTGACAAATTAATCTCCTCCTAATCCGTTTCAATCTTTCGTTTTTGTTCATTGTAAGAAATTTTCATGGTTGCAGTTTTATTTTTTAACAATTTCTTTGCTTCATGTATGACTGGATGAAGTTCATATGTTCCCCTGTCTAATCGTATCAAAAGACCAACCTCATTCAGTTTAGATAGGGTATTATCAATTGTTCCCTTACTCATTTTTGTTTTTTCAGCTATTTCCTTTTTTAAGAAAGAATTTATAATGATATGCCCTTCGGGGTTAATATAGGGAAATAACTCAAAAAGTAGTTGGGACATATTCTTCGACACCCCATGAAGAACAAGAACATCTTCCAAAAAGTGTTGTACTTTTAAAAACTGTTCTTTTTCCTGCATAGAAACACCTCCGTTTAGCAGAGTGTATTCATCAAATTCAATGAATAAAATTAATATATTTTGATTATATTTTATTGTTAAGATTAATACAACCCTGATTTTGTTTAATATGGTCGAATAAAAATGCTCCCAACTTAGGGAGCATCTTCTCTTAACCGTACAAATTTTTCTCTAACTCTTTCATAGCTTGGATATATTTATCCTTTCCACCGAATTCCTTTGCAATATTCATAGGATTGCCGAATTGGTCAAAAGGTTTAAACTTCAGGATTTTTACATCCTCAAATTCAAATCGACCTTCATCTTGATATTTGTCTATAATGGCTTCTAACACCTCTCTGGCTACTCCTGAATATTTCGATAGGTAATCTTCCTTCCGAGCCTTCTTAGCCCTTTCTGAACGTGTCAGAGGCTTCATATCAAACGCTATATGAGCAATTAGGTCGAACTCGTCAAAGTCTTGACCAACTTCTTCTTTAAGAGCTTCTAAAAGGACACCATGTTCTTTTAATTCATCAATAATAGCCTGTTTACGGTCTTCACTGTTCCACTTTTTAATAAAATCATCTAACGTAGCATATTCCTTTAGGATAGTCTTTTTAGAATAATCTTTTAGGCTTTCTGTAATTAATTTCCCATCCTTATCGTAATAGAGAACCCTTTCATTAAGGACTTGGACACCAGCATCAGCTACATAGAACTTTTTCTTTCTTTCACCGTCACCGTCTCCATCATCATTGTCATCTTCATTATCTCCATTACCACCAGGAGGCGTGGGTGGTACAATGTCATCGCCTTCATCTGGTTCATATATTTGGACTGGTTCACCATCAAAATTGGGGTCTGCAAATAATCGAGAAGCATTACGGAAATCCATTATCGTAAAATATTCTTTACCATATTCAGGTTTTAGACGTGTTCCACGACCGATAATTTGCTTAAACTCTGTCATACCATTTTCCCCAAAGAGATTATCCAACACAATGAGTTTACAGGTTTTGCAATCCACCCCTGTTGTCATTAATTTACTTGTCGTAACGATGGTCGGATAAAGGCTTTCTTCATCAATAAAATTATCTAATTGTGCTTTACCTTCTGCATTATCACCTGTTATCCGCATAACGTATTTGGGATTCTGTGCTACTAAATCGGCATTTTCATTTACTAATGCTTGTCTCATGCGTTCCGCATGTTCAATATCAATGCAGAAGACAATGGTTTTAGCAAAACGGTCAGTTTTCTTTAAGAACTCTGTTATTTTCTTAGCTACTAATTCCGTTCGCTTTTCCAAGACAATATCTCTATCAAAGTCCGTAAGATAATATTCCCTATCATCAATTACTTGACCATACTTATCTAATTGTCCTTTGGTCGGGCGATACCCCTCTAAATCCCTATCAATACCAATACGAATCACCTTATAAGGTGCTAAAAAGCCATCCTCAATGCCTTGTTTGAGGGAATAGGTATAAACTGGTTCGCCAAAGTAAGCAATGTTACTGATTTTATCCGTTTCTTTTGGTGTAGCAGTTAAACCGATTTGAGTGGAGTTATGGAAGTATTCTAAAATTTTTCTCCACCTTGAAGATTCTCTTGCACTTCCTCTATGAGCTTCATCAACTACGATTAAATCAAAGAAGTCTGGGCTGAACTGACGAAAAATCTCCATTTCATCTGTGTTACCTGAAAGCTGTTGATATAAAGCTAAGTATACTTCATAACTACTATCCATTTGGCGATTTTCAATCTTTGTCATAAACCCTTGGAAGGGCTTGAAATCATTTTGCATAGTTTGGTCAACTAAAATATTTCGGTCAGCAAGGAAAAGGATTTTCTTTTTCTTTTCAGCTTTCCACAATCGCCAAATAATTTGAAAAGCAGTATAGGTCTTCCCTGTGCCAGTTGCCATCACCAATAAGATACGGTCTTGCCCCTTGGCAATAGCCTCGATAGTACGGTTAATGGCATTTAATTGATAATAACGTGGGGTTTTCTCCCCTATTGTATAATAATAAGGCTCTGTTATAAGCTCTTCTTGTTCCTTCGTTATTCCTTTAAATTGTTTATATCGTTGCCACAAATCTTCAGGTGAAGGAAACTGTTCCAATGAAACTTCACGTTCTAAACCAGTAAGCATATCATGTTCAATGAAGGCATCTCCATTACTTGAATATACGAATGGAACATCTAAAATATCACCATATTCTATGGCTTGTTGTATCCCTGCTCCTATGGCATGTTTATTATCTTTTGCCTCAATGATGGCGATAGGTAAATTCGTTTGATAAAAAAGAAGGTAATCTGCCCTTTTTTTCTTTCCTCTTGTCGTGAGGTTTCCCCGAACAATAACCCTACCATCTGTAAAGCTGTATTCTTCTCTTACTTGCTTTTTTATATCCCACCCTGCTTGTTCAATAGCAGGAGTAATGAATTTCGTACAAATATCACGTTCGCTCAATTTTCTTTTATCCACTGAAAACAAACCTCCTCCCTATCAATATTATAACTGTTAATCAATGGAATTCTATTAGTAATTTTATATTTTATAGTCAATATTTATCGCATAATAAGTCCCAATATCTCAAATGAGAAATATAAAGGTTCTTATGAATCATTTTAACGTATTATTTTCCTTTGAAAAACAAATACCACCCAATTTATATTGTGGGTGGGTTCTTCTAAAACTTTCATAGGTATTAATATTTTACTGCATTTTTACAAGCCCTATGTGCCGAATTAACGAGTTTTTAGCTCTTGAATGATATAAGTCTAATACATACATTGTAGCCTCTTCTAAACTAATTTCCTTGGCATCGGCAATTTCCTTTAAATCCTCTAATAATTCCCCTTTTAGAAAAAGTTGTATTAAGTCCTTCATAAAAACTCCTTTAAATCAATTTTAATCGTTTGGATTAAACTGTTCCGTTATCTGCTGGAGTCTACTTTTTCTTTTTATTGGGGTAACAACTCTTTGATTAGTGTTTACTCCTGCTGTATCGTCATTATTTTTGATTTGTTTCCTATATTCTTCAAATTTTTCGTAACCCTCCAAAGGTTTAGAAAAAGCAGTTTCAAAAAACAAATCAATAATAGGATGTCTCGACTTCCCTGTAGTTATCAAATTGATTAAAGGGACATCTGATTTTAGACTTGCATTGAACCATGAAAACAAAATCTTTTGATATTGTTCCACCAATACCACTAATTCCTTATTCTTGTCTTTTTGGATGGATATTTCCTGATTTAGTTCCTCTATTTTTAACAATAGATTATTTGAATCCTTTGCCTTTTTTTCGTTAATCTTAAGAGCTTGTATCAATCTTTTCTTATCAGACGGTTTACCCGTAAAGAATTTATTGACACATTCTTCTGTATCTACAAAAATATCAGTTTCATTCGTCTTTTTGTTTACAATTGTAGTTTCATATAATCTATTGGTCTTATCTATCTTTTCTTTTCCTTGTCTTCCATCCCTTCTCCAATAATCTTCACTAAATTTATAAGGTATTTCCCCTTTTTCATACAATTTGTTAGTGAACCGATACATTTCGGAATACCTAATTAATCCACCAACTTTTTCTTCTTGTGTAAATCGGTAAATGATTTTGTCAATCTCTGGTTCAGGATATACCTTTGGTTTTCTACCTCTTGTTTCCAACAGAATCAATCCTTTCTTTTACCTTCATAAGATTGATATATTTTCTAATTGCGTTATCTAACCGTTTTGATTTATTAATTAACTCTTTTCGTATCTCTGGATTGTTGGAAGAATAAAATTCATCCTTTCCAATATGATTGTAAATACCCTTATATATGTTTTTTAGATTCTCTATAACTTCATTAATACAAGATTCAGAGTCCTTTAATTTTTGTGCTAAAATATCATGCTTTTCTAATAATTCTTCTTCCGATATTCTCCAGGCATCACATTCCCAACAATCTTCCACCTTGCAATTTTGGTTAGCATCAGTACAATAGCCATCTCTCAATTTTATTTTTACGTCAGCCATCGGTGGTCTTAATACATACTTTTCAATGAAAGAAACGCTTATCGTATAGTCGCTTTTTGCCCCTGAATTTTCCATTTTATTTTTATAACTATCTAAATCAATATTAGCAATCAACTCTAAAATCTCAAGGTCTACAAAGTTAGAAACATGATTGAAATAATGATTTTGAGAATATATCGAATTGTGACCACCAATCCTTGCAATTTCCACTGGATGATAGCCCTGTCTATTTAAATTCAGAAATGCGAGATGTCTTGTATCCCCTGGTCGTAGCTTTTGTGTAATAGATAATCCTTCTATATCAGATTCACCTTCCGACAGTCCAACACTATACTCACCGAAAACAATGTATTCATAAAAACTCTTTAAATTATCTCTAAGAAAATTTATTGAATACTTATATGGATTCAGTTTATTATCATGAAATGATGTAGTGGTTGGAAAATATCTTTTATCCACAAAATGTGGAATAGATAAGTAAGAAACCAAAGTATCTGTTCTACCATAGGAATTTGTTTTATCTTTATATTCTTCTATTTTTCTATATAACTTTTCTGGAATGCTTATTTTGTCAAGAATTTGAATGTTTCTTCTGTTATTAAACTTCTGTTTATGCCTAGGTAATTTAATATAAAATTTACCATCCTTTTGAAAAAGGCAATCACGTTCTATAGTACAATACTCAGACGGTCTCATAGGAATTAACATTGTTAAATTCCACCATAACCAAATGGGAAACCACTTAAGATATTCAAATTCGGACAGGTCCTTAGAAAAATGTTTTTCTAAAACTTTAGAAAAGATAAGAACATCCTTAGATGGGGGAAGTAATCTTGCTTTGGACCCTTGATATTCTGGTTTGACGGAATACAATAAAGATACATAATCTCCACCCAATTCAGGAAAATAATCCAAAAAATTCAATGCACTATTGCAGACAATCCTTTTCTTACTCTCCGATAAATTTAAAAGTGTATCTGCAAGTTCATCTTCGTTAGTTTCCGTAAGACCTTTTGTCACAACCAGAAAATCTTTTAACCCTTCATTAACCATTTTAACAACAACATTTGAATTATATCCTTCTTCAATTAATGAGGCGGTCCAGCACTTTACTATATCAATGAATTCTATTGCATCAATTTTTTTGTTAAATTGAATACTTTCCCTTACTTTATCGAAATCAATTCCTACTCTTTTTGCAAGAAAGTTAGCTTCTAAGTACCATTTATTTTCTTTAAAATGGCACTCACTTAATTTGTTTATACTCATTTCTTGTTCAAGAACTGCTATAGCTTCCTCAATTGAACTTTCCAAGTTAAATCTATTATCATTAAAACCTTGTATATTCTCTATGAGTTCCTCTATAATATTGACTGTTTCCATACTATTCGCCTTCTTTTATAGATTAATATATATTTTCAAAATACTGAGGGTCTGGTAGTTCCACTAATAGCCTTGAAAATTCATTTAAGTCGCTATCGATAAACATCTCAACAATTTCATTTCCAAACTTTTGTTTAGCTTCCATTATGCTCTTATAGTCAATTATCAATAAATTATAAAGTCTTATTTTTTCTCCCACTGGAATTTCTTGATTACAAACTATTTCCTGATAACTCTTTAGTGTTCTCTTTATTCTTTTTGAAATTGAGTTAAGTGAATAAAAGTGCGGAATTGAAAATGGACACTTATTGCAATCTATCTTCTTAGCAATACAACTTGAAAAAAAACACTGATAAGTTTCTTCCTTCGCAGGAGAAAGACCTAAATTAATCAGGTTTAATCTATTTTTCAATTCCTCTTTTGGCATCTCTTCCAAGTATTTTCCTAAATCATCTCGTTCTTGTGATAACTGCTTCAAATAGGATGTCGTATCTTCCAATTTAACTACGTCACCCAACATTTCTTTCAATTCATTTGATGCTTTTGTTTGTTCTATCCTATTTGTAGGATTTTCACCAATCAGCAAATGATTGACTTGATTATAAATAAAGCCAAAATATCCTGTGTCAAAAAGCTGTTCACTAATAAAATCCAAATGCTCTTGAGGGAGTTGTATATAAATATTGGTAGTTTCACTGGTTGTATGTCCTCTTAAATGACGAGCGATTTCTATAGGGTCACCATTAAAAGTGGATTCAATTATAGAACTTGTATAAGTTAAAACCGTTCTGTTCATTTTTCTTGACTCAAATTTAAATTCACTATTGTGGTTTTTAAAGAATCCATCGTGTATGGTAGGGGTAACATTATTTCTTGAATTGTAAAAATGAATCAGATTGTTTTCGTTATGAAGATGCAATTTTCTACATCTAAATTCACAAATTACAATGGCATATGCCATTGGTAAAGTTAAAACACTGGAGCAATAAAATGTCGCTTTTTCTTTGGTTTTATTATGTTCAAACCACTGCATTTGATAATATTTAACTATTTGTTCTGCTTCATTATATGTCAATTGTAAATTTTCAAGAGACTCAAGAGAATTTAAATTGAGTTTATCAAAAATAGGATTGTGGAATCTTGGAAACTCTAAAACAGTACCATTCCTCCAACCATTGCTCATATGAAGCAGTACATACAACCAGAAAGAATCGTATTTTTTGTAACCTTTTTTGTTATTTAATCCCTTTTCAACATCAGATATCGCTAATAGCCTATGACTTTCAAAGTCACTTACGTAATTGTATAAAGCTAAATATTCATCAACAGAATATATTTCTTTTTCCTGTTTATTTGTATTTTCGTATTTAAAATTTAATTTCGATACGTTAAATAGCTTTTTACCTGTTTTTTGTTCAACTGTTTGTTTTATGTTATACAAGAATGAAAAAATTTCCTTTTGGTACTTTTTCGGGATATTATTATTAAAAATACCCAGGTTTAGCTCATTCACTGAAAACTCATATATCTCTTTCGTAGCTGTGAATTCGGCTAATAGTTTTGTGGTGTATCTAAAACCAGAGACTCTATGCAAAGAAGTTTCTCTATTTCCTTGCATATTTTTAAGTTTCCAACGAACAAATTGAAACCAAAGCTCTTTTGTTAGTGATACATTATTAGAAAAGCATACATTATCAATCTCAAGAATTTGTTGTAAAAGAGAATAATAATCGGAGGTGGTTATTTCACATAACCTTGATATTTCTTTATCTTTTTTTAATAGTTCTATATACTTGTCAACACCAGCTTTAGAATAGACTGTCATCTTTCGCTTATATTTTTCAATTCGTACAATTGGATGAATATTACCTGGGGCTACAAACTTTTTAATTGCATTATCATCTATTTTTTTTCCACCAATATTCTCTTTATAAAGAGCATCTACTTCCTCCCAAGTATAAGTGTTCTCTTTTAAATAACTTAATGTGTTTTGCTGTAAATCCTTCAAAAACTCAAAATCTTCGTTTCTTATATAGAGCCTCGACTTTCTTCCCCAGAAACTTTCGATTTCGCAAAGTTTAATTGCTTCACTAAGGTTTTTTTCCGTTAAACCTAATAAGGTTCTTGCTTCAACAACACTTATAATATTCTCATATTTATTCAAATCCTCTTTTTTTACAAATTGAAGCTCATACCGATTTTGAAATGATACGACTGTAATTCCTTGTTTTTTTAAGTTTTCTCTAAACTGCCAAATATCTTTGTGCATTTTTAGTTGACTGAAGGCTTCCTGAATTGAAATATAATCCTGTAAAAATTGTTCATAGCTACTTTTTTTGATAAGGTATTTCTCACTTTGGGTTATAGGAATTTCCAGTATTATAAATTCAAGGCAGGTTTGTTCAACAATTTGTTTAACTATATTTAACTTATATCTTCCTTTTCCTGTAACTCTTAAATAAAATTCTTCAAATGGCATATAATTACTGCGAATTTCTTCCACCTTCAGGATATATCTCTTCAAAGATTCAACAGAAATATATGTTCTATTGCCTACAACTTTTTCTTCCAATTCACCACTATTTGTTAGTTCCTTAATTTTCCCAACCGTCAATCCATATTCACTGTAATTACTATAAACATTAGATACAGTTTTAAATCCTTCCATTTATAAACTCCTTAAACTTTCGATACTCGTATATTGCCTATTAGCTTGAATTGTAGCTCTGGCAATAATTTCTACTGCTTCTTCCGTCTGTTTCTTAACATTTTGCTCTTCAATATAGCTTTGTGCGGATTGAATATCACTATCTCCTCTTGCGACCGTCACTTGACTTGCTGACCATCCGAGTAGGAACACAAGCATATTAGTATAAATCCCTCTGCCTATATGTGTTGACCAAGATTTTGAAGTTAAGAATTGATAATCTTTTTCATTAGGTTCAAGAATTTCTAAGAATTTGTCTTTCACCTTCGTAAAGCGTTCCCAATAAGCCATTCCCGTAATTGGCTTTCCAGTGTGCATAGAACTGAACAATGCGTGTTTATTTTTTATTTTTCCCCTTCTTTCTAAACGCATTAAATTCTCTTTATGTTTTTTATACAGTTCTAAGACAATGGGAACTTTAAATATTGCTTGTATCCGTTCCTTTTTTACCTGTTCGGACACTGTAAGTTCCTTATCTGGAAAGATTTTTTTCCAATTATCCTGTATGTTAAGTGTAAATTCTCCAGAACCATTCTTGTTCGGTTCTTTTACACTGCTTCGTAATAGATTTACCACTTCGCCTCTCCTTACCCCCCCATAACACTGAAATGCTATCCCTAATGCAATATCGGGGGCTTCTATTTCTGCAACTCTTATAAATAGATTTACAAGGTCTAATCTACCGTTTCCAAAATCATGTAATTTCCTATCCTTGATTGCTTGTGTACTTTCCCTTTTATTTGGATACTCTGTTCCAAGTTCAAAGTTATCAAAAGGTGATATGATTATAGTTCTTTTTTCACCTTTCACAATTTTTATTTCTTCCCTATACTGAACATTCTCTTTTGTTATGTTTTGTTCATTTAACCAGCGATAAAATCTTACAAGAATACGTTCAGTACGAAATACCTGAGTTGAACTGATTTGACCCATTTTAACCCTGTGAGTAAGGAATGAGATATATCTTGCACCATGTTGTAATTCTAATCCATATATCCCTCCCTCCTCTAAATGTAAAAATGTTTCATCTTCATCCTCAATACACTCTAAAATAAAATTCAAAAATTTTTTTATTTCCTCCGCATAATTCCTCTGTGTAGTAAGAGCAAGTGATTTTCTCTCCAGTTCACTTTTTATAAAATTGGATAATGGGTGTGGGTAAATTATTCCTGTAATCTTATCTTTTATGCACAGAAAGGTTTTATCACTTGAAATGGGTTTTCCTTTCATAATTTCATTTATCTTTTTTTGTTTTACTACGAATTCATAATTCACAATTATCTCCCTTTAAGAACAGATTAATTTTTTTTGAACCTCAACTTTATATCTAATCATTAATCTTCTTCAAGCCAATTATAAAAGGGAACTGTTTGCTGTCTATATTCTGATTGATTACTTCGGACCCTTGCTATATTTCGTTCCCTCTTAATAGGCAGTGTAGTGGGAGTCCACCCTTTACTAATTGCCTTTCTGATAAATCCTTCGGGATTTTTAACCCTATTAGGTGATTGACTCATGATTAGCAAGATTTCTAAGGTACGCCTAATTCCTATATAGTTTAGAAGATTAATTATGGTATCCGTAGGTGAAGTCATGGTGACTGCTTGATATGCCATTGATACTAATTCTTTTGAATCCTCATTCCGAGGTGGTTGAGAAATATACAAATTTGACATTTGTTCATCTAAATGTGGCGAAATGCTCCTTGTGGTTTCCAGTACCTGGACATCTTCATGAGGAATCTGCCACCCTTTCTTATCAGACTCTTTGAAAGCATTAGCAAATTTCCCTAATCGTAGCCACCTCTTAATAGTTTCCTCACTTTTATTAAGTCGTTCTGCTACTTCCTTTACTGTTAGCAACTTTTCCATTTTTGCCCACCTACCTTTATTATTTACTTGAACCCACATCGCTTATAGGCAACACACATTCTTTTATTGACTATAAATATAAAACATATGTTCGGTCTTAGTGCAAAAAATTTACAACAACATTTGCTGAACAAAAAACAATGTTGTTGTTGTAATAGTGGTCTATTGAGAGTCTTAAAGCAGTCTATAAATATACAATATCTTATACATTTATGTTAAATTGTATTGAATATAATTTCAACACAAAATATGAAAGATGTGTTAAATATTTTCACGAACAATACATTGGTATATGTAGGTTTATGTGCGTGATGGTAAAATATGGATTATAAAACAAAAAGAACCTAATATAAATCACAAATACTATGAATCCACCCTTCACTTTTCATAAATTCTAATGTCGCATCGTTAAATCGAGGGTAAAACCATGATTGATGTCTAAATTCTAATGCGATTGGCATATCCTTTAATTGTTCTTTACAAAAGCGTAAATAATCTACATGTTTTTTTTGACAATCAAACCATGGGGGGAACTGTAATAATATCATACCTAATTTTCCTGATTGATAAAAAGGAAGAATGGCATTTAAAAATGCAGTAAACATCTCTTCCCTTGAAGTAAAAGTATGACTTCCCCTTCCATGGCCTGTCATTCCTTGATAAGCCTTAACAATAAATTGAAAACGATTAGGGGTATCATTGATCCATTTTCTTACACTATTTTCTGATGGTATCGCATAAAAGGTCGAATCTACTTCCACGATTGGGAAATGTGCGGCATATTCCTTTAGCTTCTCCTTTTGTGCCGAACCATTTGGATAAATCGTATCATGATCTCCCCAACCAGCCAAACCAATATATATCATTTGCTCCCCCCCTTACATTGAATAGTAGCTTATTGCTAAAATATACAAGAATATTTCATATTGATTGATATTTACAAATCATTCTTTAATCCTTTAATAAAAACATTCTTTTCACCAATCCATCCTTCCCCATATAGGATGGTAAAATCCTCATAGGATACTTGCTTTGATGTCTTCCGGAAAGATGTAAGAAAAGCTTTATATAAAAAAATCACTTGGAATACTCCAAGCGATTTTTTTATTTATTATCCGATTGAACCTTCCATTTCGAACTTGATTAGACGGTTCATTTCTACGGCATATTCCATAGGTAATTCTTTCGTAAATGGTTCAATGAATCCCATGACAATCATTTCTGTTGCTTCTTCCTCAGAAATACCACGGCTCATTAAATAGAATAATTGTTCCTCAGACACTTTAGATACTTTCGCTTCATGCTCTAATGAAATATTATCATTTAAGATTTCATTATATGGAATTGTATCTGAAGTGGATTGATTATCCATAATGAGTGTATCACATTCAATATTTGAACGTGCTCCTTCAGCTTTACGGCCGAAGTGAACAATACCACGGTATGTTACTTTACCACCATGCTTAGAAATCGATTTAGAAACAATTGTTGAAGAAGTATTAGGTGCTAAGTGCATCATTTTCGCACCTGCATCTTGGTGTTGACCTTTACCAGCAATCGCGATTGAAAGTGTCATACCACGTGCACCTTCACCTTTTAAAAGTACGGCTGGGTACTTCATTGTTAGCTTTGACCCGATATTTCCATCGATCCATTCCATTGTAGCATTTTCTTCACACACTGCACGCTTCGTTACTAGATTATAAACATTATTAGCCCAGTTTTGAATCGTTGTATAACGGCAATATGCATTCTTTTTAATAATAATCTCAACAACTGCACTATGAAGTGAGTTTGTTGTGTAAACAGGAGCAGTACATCCTTCAACATAATGAACATGTGCACCTTCATCAACAATAATAAGTGTACGTTCAAATTGTCCCATATTTTCAGAGTTAATACGGAAATATGCTTGAAGTGGAGTATCTACCTTTACACCTGGTGGCACATAAATAAATGATCCACCTGACCAAACTGCAGAGTTTAATGCTGCAAACTTATTATCAGTTGGCGGTATAACTGTTGCCCAATGTTCACGGAAGATATCTTCGTTTTCTTTTAACGCAGAATCTGTATCTTTAAATACAATTCCAAGCTTTTCAAGATCTTCCTTCATATTATGATAAACTACCTCTGATTCATATTGTGCAGAAACTCCAGCTAAATATTTTTGTTCAGCCTCAGGAATTCCTAATTTATCAAAAGTGTTTTTAATTTCTTCTGGAACTTCATCCCAAGAACGACCTTGTGATTCTGATGGCTTTACATAATAAGTAATTTCATC
Source organism: Heyndrickxia oleronia (assembly GCF_017809215.1). Classification (GTDB taxonomy): domain Bacteria; phylum Bacillota; class Bacilli; order Bacillales; family Bacillaceae_C; genus Heyndrickxia; species Heyndrickxia oleronia. The sequence goes on along the minus strand of NZ_CP065424.1, from coordinate 1,433,714 downwards.
AAAATCTAAGCCCATTAAGTCCCCGCCCCATTGCGGCATAGGTTTATTATAGAAATGTTCTAATGATTTAAGACGAAAATCCAGCATCCACTGAGGTTCATCTTTCATACGAGAAATTTCTTCAACAATTTCTTTTGTTAATCCACGTTTTGAACGGAAAACAGAGACATCTTTATCATGAAATCCGTATTTATAATCACCGATTTCAGGCATTTTTTTTGCCATTTCAATCATTCCTCCATCCTATTTTGTTTTACATTTCGATCTATTTTTGACTAGAGGATATTTTATCAGTTCTTAGAATCTAAACCCTTTTCCATTGCCTTCCAAGCCAATGTTGCACATTTAATTCGTGCAGGGAATTTTGAAACTCCTTGTAATGCTTCAATATCACCTAAATCTTCATCTTCTTCATATTCATTGCCTTGTATCATTTCAGAAAAAACATGAGAAAGCTTTACAGCTGTTTCCGTATCTTTCCCAATAATCGCTTGGGTCATCATCGAAGCAGAGGCCATGGAGATGGAACAACCTTCCCCATCAAATTTTGCATCAACTACTTTTCCATCCTCTACTTTCATTGTTAAATGAATTCGATCGCCGCAAGTCGGATTGTTCATATCGATAATCACACTATTTTCATCTATATGCCCTTTATTTCGAGGGTTTTTATAATGATCCATGATGACTTGTCGATAGAGAGTATCTAGATTGTTAAAAGACATCGCTGAAATACTCCTTTGTTTTTAAAAGTCCAGCTATGAAACGGTCAATATCTTCCTCTGTATTATATAAGTAGAAGCTTGCCCTTGCAGTTGCTGATACTTTTAACCATTTCATAAGCGGCTGTGCACAGTGATGACCTGCTCTTACTGCAATACCTTCTGCATCTAAGACAGTTGCAAGATCATGTGGGTGAACATCATCCAAATTAAAAGTTACTACCCCTGCACGTGCCATAGGATTAAGTGGTCCATAAATCGTCAATCCATCAATCTCGTTGAGACGATTTAATGCATATTCAGCTAAATGATGTTCATGATTTAATATATTTTCCATACCAATCTCTTCAAGGAAATCGATCGCTGCACCTAAACCTATTGCACCAGCAATAATTGGGGTTCCACCTTCAAACTTCCACGGAAGTTCTTTCCAAGTTGAATCATATAGATCGACAAAATCGATCATTTCTCCTCCAAATTCAATTGGTTCCATGTTTTCAAGAAGTTGTTTTTTACCGTATAACACACCGATTCCAGTAGGTCCACACATTTTATGACCAGAAAATGCATAAAAATCACAATCGAGATCCTGAACATCTACTTTTAGATGAGGGGTACTTTGAGCACCATCTACTACCATAAATGCACCATTATCATGAGCAATTTTTGTTATTTCCTTGATCGGATTTATAGTACCAAGAACGTTAGAAACATGCATAATAGCAACTATTTTTGTCTTAGAAGTGACCGTATTGCGAACATCCTCAAGTGTAATCGTACCATCTTCTTGCATTGGGACATATTTTAATGTTGCATGATTACGCTTAGCAAGTTGTTGCCATGGAATTAAATTACTATGATGTTCCATATAGGAGATGACAATCTCATCTCCCTCATTTACATTATCACGTCCAAAGCTATTAGCAATGGTATTTATTGACGTAGTCGTTCCTCTAGTAAAAATAACTTCACTAGTAGAGCTGGCATTGATAAAACGGCGAACTTTTTCCCGTGCACCCTCATATTTATCCGTTGCTCTCGTACCTAGTGTATGCACGCCACGATGAACATTAGAATTATCCTCTTGGTAATACTTATTTAATGCTTCGATAACTGAATACGGCTTTTGAGATGTCGCAGCACTGTCTAAGTAAACAAGTGGATGTCCATTGACTTCTTGGTCAAGTATCGGAAATAATTTACGAATCTCCTTCGCATTCATTACTTAACTTTCCTTTCAATAACCTCAATAAGAGCTCGTTTAACCCCTTCAATAGGTAATTGATTTACTACAGGAGCAAGGAATCCGTGAATAATTAGACGTTCTGCCTCTTTTTTTGAAATCCCACGGCTCATTAAATAGTAAAGCTGAATAGGGTCAACACGACCAACTGATGCAGCATGTCCAGCCATAACATCATCTTCATCGATTAGCAGCATTGGATTGGCATCCCCACGTGCTTTTTCACTTAACATTAAAACACGTGATTCTTGTTCGGCGTCTGATTTAGATGCGCCGTGCTCAATTTTTCCAATTCCATTAAAGATTGATGAAGCAGAGTCCTTCATTACGCCATGCTTTAAAATAAAGCCTTCTGTATTTTTTCCAAAATGGGTAATTTGAGTTGTAAAGTTTTGAGTTTGGCTTCCACGACCAACTACAACTGTTTTTGAATGAGAAGTTGAACCATCTCCCATTAGATTAGTTGTATTATTTGAAATCGTATCGCCATCATTCATCATTCCCAATGCCCATTCGATATTGGCATCACGATAAGCGACTCCACGACGATTTACATAAGTTGTTACACCTTCTGCCAAATTGTCAACAGAGCCATATTCTATCTTTGCATTACCGTTCGCAATAATTTCAGTAATGATGTTTGCAATTCCTTTTGCTTGATCATTGGTTGAAATATAGTTTTCAACATATGTTACTGAACTATTATCATCAGCAACTACCAAAACATGGTTAAATAGAGGTGCCTCTGTATGATCATGTACATAAACAGTTTGAATCGGCTCAGACACTTCTACATTTTTAGGAATATATAAGAATACTCCACCATTTACAAGTGCTGCATGTAACGCAGTTAATTTATGTTCATCAACTTTTACTGCATCCTTCATAAAATATTTTTGTACGAGATCTGAATGCTCTTTTACTGCAGTCAAAATATCGGTAAAAATTACGCCTTTTTCTTTTAGCTCTTCTGATAGAGCCAAATAGGCAGGAGTTTGATTATGTTGAATATATAAGTTTTTATTTACATTTTCTACATCGATTAAAGATTTTACTGCTTCAGGAAGTACATCTAATGTTTGATACGTATCACTTTCAATCGAATGCTTCGTAAATTGAGTAAAATTCCATCTTGTAATTCTAGTTTTATCAGGATTTGGCATAGGGAGCTCTTCTGATTGAGCTAATGCTTGAATTCGAAGTTCCGTAAACCACGCTGGTTCACTGTTTCCTTCTGAGAAGGAACGAACATAGTCCTGATCCACTGAAAGATTTGTTTCTACAGTCATGTTAAGTCCTCCTAACTTTATGCTTCTTGCCCTACTGTTTCGTCTTCAATACCAAGTTCGTGTTTAATCCAGTCATATCCCTCAGCCTCTAAACGTTGTGCTAATTCTGGACCACCGGATTTAACTACACGTCCTTGCATCATTACATGTACATAGTCAGGAGTAATATAGTTCAATAAGCGTTGGTAGTGAGTTATGATTAAGCAACCAAATTCACTGCTGCGCATTTCATTGATTCCTTTAGAAACAACTTTCAATGCATCGATATCTAAACCAGAATCAATTTCATCAAGAATTGCAATTTTTGGTTCAATCATCATTAATTGAAGAATTTCATTACGTTTTTTCTCACCGCCAGAGAATCCTTCATTTAGATAACGTTGTGCCATATTTGGATCCATTTCAAGTAATTCCATCTTTTTATCCATCTCGCGAATGAATTTCATTAATGAAATTTCATTTCCTTCTTCGCGACGAGCATTGATAGAAGAACGTAAAAATTCAGCATTTGTTACTCCGCTAATTTCACTTGGATATTGCATCGCTAAGAAAAGACCAGCACGTGCTCTTTCATCAACTTCCATTTCTAAAACATCTTTACCATCAAGTGTAATACTACCTTTTGTTACTGTATATTTAGGATGTCCCATAATCGCAGATGATAAAGTGGATTTACCAGTTCCGTTAGGTCCCATAATTGCGTGGAATTCTCCACCTTTAAGCTCTAAATTAACGCCCTTTAAAATCTCTTTTCCTTCGATCTCAACATGAAGATCTTTAATGATAAGTGTAGAACCTGCCATGATTATACCTCCGTTGTATATTAAAAATTTCAAAATCTCATTCTCAATTTATTCTCATTATAATCTTATAACAAATTAAAATTATTATCAATAGAGAAAGTCTGCTGTGGGACTTTCTTGAAAGGAGAAAGTCTGCTCTAGGACTTTCCTATGTACACACATTCTATTTAGTTTTTTCCCTCCCACCATTCTTCATTCTCTAATTCATTATATTATGTATTTTAAAATGGGCAAAAGAGGCTGGGACATAACTAGCTTCAAATAGTGAAAAAGTTGAATTTGAGCGAACTGAAATTCAACTTTTTCTATTTTTGTGTGTTGATCCTTCTATTACCGTAGTTGTTTGGCCGTGAATTTTCTTAAATTCACGGCCATTAATGCGAGTCCCATTTCATTTTCTACCTTCGATTTTCCTCGTACAGAAAATCGAGTGAAACGCAAATTAGCCTTCAAGAATCCAAAAACTGGTTCCACATCGATTTTGCGTTTTCGATAGATGGTGCTCGTTTTCTCTTCTGAAAGCTTCGCTCTCACATATTCTTTTTGTTGTTCCCATTGTTCATTCACCATTAGTTTTCGATTGTTGCCTTCTTTAGCTTTTGTACATGATGAACGGAATGGACATCCCGAACAGTCCTCACACTCGTAGATCTTGAACCTTCGTTGAAATCCTGTACGATCAGTACGGACAGAATGATAGTGAAATTCAAGACGTTTCTGGTTAGGGCATATATATGTATCTGTATCTTCACAATACTGCCAGTTATCGGGATTCAATGGGTTTTGTTTGTACTTTTTCTTTTGCTCCTTCAAATATAGATTATACGTAATCAGTGCTTCTCGTTTTCTGTTCGAAAGGATATCATTATAGTTTTGTTCACTACCATAACCTGCATCTGCGACAATATGTTTCGGTAACACGAAATAATGGTTCTCGATTTCATCAAGAAATGGAATTAACGTACGTGTATCTGTTGGGTTTGAAAATAAACTATAGGCAAGCGTGTATTGCCCTTCCGTTGCGATTTGTACATTATAGCCAGCTTTCAATTGTCCGTTTTGCATATAATCATCTTTCATTCGCATAAATGTCGCGTCCAGATCTGTTTTGGAATAGCTATTACGTGTGCCAAAGATTTCAAAGTCTCGTTGGTATTTTTGTTTTCGTAAGACAAAATCAATCAATTGTTTACGCACTTGTTTCGGGTATTTGCGCTCACTTCTTAAAGCTTTTCGTTCTGGAACGTCTGATGATTCTTCAATTTGTTTATCATACTCAGCTACGACATTGTCCACTTTTTCAACCAATTGAGCGAGCTCTTTCAATGATAATTGTTCATCACCTTCCCGTTCAATTTCAGGTATAATTTCGTTCTCAAGTAGCTCGTTATATAGCTGGTTTGACCTTTCAATTAAACTGTGATGATATTTCTCAATCGATTTCTTCCAGACAAACGTAAATTTATTCGCATTTGCTTCAAGCTTTGTACCATCAATAAAAATTGCTTCTTGATCGATTAGTTTTTCTTCGATTAATTGGCAACGGAATTGGACGAAACATTGGCGAATTAATTCTTTCACATCTGAATGAACACGGAATCGATTGATTGTACGGTAGCTTGGTTCATAGCCTTGAGCTAGCCACATCATCCGGATACTGTCTTTTAATAGGGCTTCAATTTTTCTCCCAGAAAAGACAGATTGGGTGTAGGCACATAAAATAATTTTAAGCATCATGCGTGGATGATAAGCAGGACAGCCCTCATTTCGCAGAAATGGTTCGAAAACATCATGAGGAATACTTTCAACTAGATGATGGATATGAAAGGCAATATCATTTTTTTGTAATTTTACTTCTAAATCTAAAGGCAAAACTAATTGATTCATGGTATAATTTTTAAACATAAGGATCCTTCTTTCTGTATAATTTTGTTGTGGTGACTTAATTTTATCAGAAGTGGTCCTTATTTTTGTTAAAAAAATAATCAAAGCCGGTGAAATTTTACTTGTCGTAAAATTTCACCGGCTTTTTCATCTCAGAGGTGGGTTTTGTCCCAGCCTCTTTTGCTATCATTATTATAAGCTATTTAGCATTTTTCGTCCAAGGTCTGCAACCATCCGCTGGGAACGAACGTATTCCCTCTCTCTCCTTTTTTCCACAAGCATTCTCACTTTGTGCTTTTGTTTGTACACCTCGTAACCGACTCCATGTGCCCCATGCAACGCCTTTTCCATATCATTTGTGTACTGTAACTCAAGAGAGTTAATAACGAATCATTCCTTCCATTATTTGTTTACGGTCTTTATGATAACAAAGATTTTCTATCTTAACAAAAAGGATATGGCGGATTAATAAAGCATCTCCTTCTATATTCATGAGTCATGGTAAAAAACTTTATTATTTACTTAATAATGATCTTAAATGCTTCAAAATAATAGCTAGTTTCGAGAAGATGTATGAAGTATTCACTTTATATTAGGAAACAGAAATAAACTTTTTAGATTCGCACAAAAGAGGGTCATTTTGCTCAAAATTTCTTGATTCGCACGAAATCCATCTTGATTTGCACGAATTCTATTTTTGTCACCTGATTCGCACAAAAACAATTGTGATTTGCACGAAATTATATATGATTCGCACGATATGACTCTTTTTCGCACCAAATATTTTTGATACTGATTTGCCAATAATAAAAGCTCCGGAAAAAATTCCGAAGCTTTTTACGATATTATTTGCCTGAGACTGGAACAACTGACCCTTTCCACTCTTTTTTAATAAAATCTTGGATTTCTTTAGAATGTAAAACTTCAACTAATGTTTTAATTGATTTTTTGTTTTCATCACCTTTACGTACAGCGATCACATTTACATATGGTGAGTCGTCTCCTTCAATGGCGATAGAATCTTTTTTCGGATTCATACCTACATCAATAGCAAAGTTGGAGTTGATAACAACTGCATCTCCCTCTCCATTATTAAATGCTGTAGTGAGGAAGGCTGGATCATATTCATAATCAAATTTTAATTTTTTTGGATTTTTAGCAATATCTTTAATCGTAGCCTCATCCTTATTTACACCATCTTTAAGCTTAATTAAGCCTTTTTCTTCAAACAATGTTAGAATACGACCGTGATCAGCGACAGAATTACTCATTAATATTTTAGCACCATCAGGAAGGTCATCTAGAGATTTATATTTTTTGGAATAAATCCCCATCGGTTCAATATGAATACCACCTGCATTTACAAAGTCATATCCAAATTCTTTGATTTGTTTTTCTAAATAAGGAATATGTTGAAAATAGTTAGCATCTAAATCTTTTCCATCTAATGCTTTATTCGGTAAAACATAATCTGTGAACTTCTCAATTTTAAGATTGATGCCCTTTTTCTTCAAAATAGGCTTTGCTTGTTCCAAAATCACTGCATGTGGAGTATTTGATGCTCCTACTACTAAAGTTGTTTCTTTACCATCGCCTTTTGATTTTTCATCTGAAGAACCACAGGCAGCTAATCCAAACACAAGCAATGCTGCAAAAAGTATACCTAACCATTTTTTCATTTGTATTTCCTCCTCTTTAATATGAAGTTATCGCTTATCTATTTTTCTTGTAATTAAATCACCAATCATCTGGATGATGAAAACGATAATTAAAATAATGATGGTAGCTACAAAAGTAACATCTGTACGATTTCTTTGGAAGCCATCTAAATAGGCTAGATTTCCTAATCCTCCGGCACCAATTGCACCTGCCATTGCGGTATACCCTACAATAGCAATGGATGTAACAGTTATACCTGAAACAATGGCCGGCATCGATTCTGGTAATAATACTTTAAATATAATGGTACTTATCTTGGCACCCATAGCCCTCGCTGCTTCAATAACACCTTTATCGACTTCCCTTAGACCAATCTCCACTAATCTTGCATAAAAAGGTGCCGCACCTATAATCAATGCAGGTAAAGCTGCTTCTGGCCCAATTATGGAGCCGACAATTGTTTTTGTAAATGGTATTAAAAGAACAATTAATATAATGAAAGGAATCGAACGAAAAATATTAACAATTGCTGAGATAATTGAGTTTATTGTACGGTTCTCCCATAAACTTCCTTTCGCTGTAAAAAACAATAATAAACCTAATAATATTCCGATTACAAATGTCGCAATCACGGACCAGAATGACATATATATAGTTTCTTTTGTGGCATCCCACATAGAAACCCAATCTACGTTTGGAAAATATTTCTCAAGCATCTGCCTTCATCACCTCTAGTTCAATCTCCTGTTGTTTTTGTAAATAAGTTAATCCCTTATTTATCTCTTCTTCCTCACCATCTACATGAATGAACAATGTCCCATATGATCCATTCTGTGTTTGTGAGATGTTGCCCTGAATAATATTTACAGAAAGAGAATAATTTCTAATAAGATCAGTTATAATCGGTTGTTCAGCAGAACCTCCAATAAAAGTAATCTTCACTAATCGTCCACTTGGATACATATTTAATAGTTGTTGTACTGTTTCATGAGTATCTTCAGGTTCTGTGAGTTGTCTAACGAAACGCTTTGTTATTTTCTCTTGAGGTTTTCTAAACACATCAAGTACGCTTCCCATCTCAACAACCTGACCATTTTCCATAACAGCTACTCGATGGCAAATTTTCCTAATCACATGCATTTCATGTGTAATTAGCACAATCGTTAATCCAAGTCTTTTATTAATATCCACTAATAGATCCAAAATAGAATCTGTAGTCTGTGGGTCCAATGCAGAAGTCGCCTCATCACATAAAAGTACTTGAGGGTCATTTGCTAAAGCACGGGCAATACCTACACGTTGCTTTTGTCCACCACTAAGCTGTGAAGGGTATGCTTCTTCCCTTCCATCTAATCCAACAAGCTTAATTAATTCGTCTACTTTTTTTCTACGCTGCTGTTTTGGTACACCTGCGATTTCAAGAGGAAAAGAAATATTTTCCCTAACAGTACGTGACCAAAGAAGATTAAAATGCTGAAATATCATTCCAATGCCTTGTCTTGCTTTTCTTAGCTCTGCACCCTTTATACTTGAAATTTCCTTCCCAGCTACATGAATCTTACCCGAGGTTGGAATTTCTAGACCATTTAACATACGGATTAACGTACTTTTCCCGGCACCTGAATAGCCAATAACACCAAAAATTTCACCTTTATTTATATCAATGTTAATGTCATTAACTGCTGTAACTTCTCCATTTTTTGTAGAAAATATTTTTTTTACTTTTTGAACGGTTATCATGCTGTCCACCTCACTTGTATATGACGCCTAGTATTCCAATAATCTGGGCAAAATAAAATGCCTTTCTGCAAAATGACAGAAAGGCATGAATAATTATGAAACCTTCCTCTCATCTTCCAAAGTTAAAAACTTTGTGTGAATTGGCACCATTTCAGATATCTGACGGTTGCCGGGCTTCATAGGGCACATCCCTCCACCTCTCTTGATAAGAGCACATATATATTTAATTGTTAATCTTTCAAACAAAAAATCCCGTTATTAAACTTTCAATATCAAAGACTTAATTAGTACAAAAGTCATTCTATCATGATGGTTAATGACTGTCAACAAAAAATCACAAGAAATATAGTTCTCCATTCATGCAATCTGATAGTCTTTACTTAGCCATAAAATCGATTCAAGTAAAAGTGATAAGCGATAGGAGCCATATAATGTAAGTTCGTTATTTTTCACTAATTGACTTAAGCGAATATGACCATTTAAAAGATGACATAGTATTGGTTTGGAGGCATGTATTTCTAAATTCGATTCGCCTATATCTTTTTTCATTATAGAACAGCTATTTTTAGAAATATACAATCCCCATTCCTCTTTATCGCAAACAAATTTTATCATAATAGGACGGTTTGGAAATAAGGCATTCAAATGTTTTCGATTATCCAACTCTTGAATCAGTCTTTCAAAAAATGAATCCATAAAGATCACCCATTTCTCGTTTATCTTTTATACACTTATTCATTTTTTGAATAGAAAATCCTCTATCTATCGTTCTACAATTTTTTCAAGATATAAAATACATAAAAAATTCTTGTCGAATAAAATCATTATCTATTTATTTCCCAAGAAATTTGTCATAAGTATTTATACTACTTTTGAAATAGGAGGATGATCTTTTTTGCTTCCAAAAGATTTAAAGACAATAAAAAAGTAGATCGACCCCACTAAATATAAAAAACATGTGATTGAAAAAACAATGGCGTAGCCATTATAAGAACCATTTCGTGAAACAATTCCCATTGAAACTGGCCCCATCAACGCCCATCCTAAATTAAATACCATTTGATTGACAGAGTTTGCAAGACCCTTCACTGAATTATCAACTTTAGACATCATTAATGACATTTGAATTGGATTTCCTGCATTCATTAAAGCCTGCCTGAATAAAAACCCAATTGCTGCAAGTAATAAACTATGAGTAAATCCCGTTAATAATAAAAATGGGAGAGAAGCCAATTGCAAAAAGACAACTGCCTTAACCTCCCCTACTTTACTTACTACAAATGGACCAATAAACATAGCGATGGCGGTTGCTGCCTGCCCCATCGAAATAATAAATCCAATCGTTGTATTTGAAGCATTAAATCGATCAGCAAAGTATAAATTTAAATAAGGGATTACAAGTCCTGCACCAAAACCGATTAATAATTGTGCAATGGCAAAAAAGATGATTAATTTAAGACTTTCCTTTTGTTCTTTGAATGAAATGAAGCGCTTATTATTATTTTTATCGTTGCTTACATCTGTTTTCATTTCCTTCAGTCTCATTATTGGCAATATTCCGATCAAAAATATAACTGCGCCAATTATTAAAGTAATCCGAATACTAATAATCGGACTATAGATCCATTCAAGTAAGTCAGAAAGTACTCCCCCAAATATATTTCCAATCACATTAGCAGCTGTCATCAATCCAAAATGAAGTGAAAACAGTTTGACACGTTGTTCAGCTGTAGAGTTTTCAGCCAATAAAGGAACGGATGAAACTTGTATAAATGCTTGGGTTAAACCAGTTAAAAAAGCTGCCATAAGGAGAAGTGTTCTTGGCTCAATAATACTTCGAAGAAATAAGGTAACTCCTGTAAAAATTAATCCATATATTATAACTCTTTTCCTTCCCAGTCTATCACTTAATATTCCTGCTGGAATCAGAATAATGGCTGTTGCCAGGGATGTCATTGAGATGACCTGCCCATTCATCTGATCTGGGAAACCGAGTTCACGAATATAGAAATTGTAAATGACCATAAAAACACCCAAACCAATTTGCGTAAAAACGTTTCCATAAATGGCATTTCTTATATTCGAGTTATACCCTCCCCATTGCTGTTTCCACCTATTTGCCCATTTCATAAAAAAAATCCCCCACTCGATTATTTCGATACCCTAAATAATCATAATCGCGTGAGGAGAAAAAGTAAATGGTCTATTCAGAAATGTTTTAATCATCTTTATTTATTTGTTTTAAAAGCTCATACAAATGAGTAACCGATTGAAAAGCATATATTTTTTCCAAACAAATTCCCTCTTGAAATACTAATAAACAGGGGACACTCTCAATTGAATACTTCTCAGCCATTTCTGGCATATAATTTAAATCAGCTTTTCTAAATTCAAACTGTGGTACTAAATTTTCCACAATATCGAGCATTCTCCCCGCTACCTGACATGTCCCGCATAAAGGTGTATAAAAGTATAATGCTAGTTGCTTGATCTTCCTTGTATTTTCTGTAATCTCTTCCTTTGTCCATTCTTTCATTATGATCGTCCTCTTGTGAATTTCTATATTTATAATATAGCCTTTATAATACTTGGCTATAATTTTTCAAGAAAAAATTAAGATTGATAAAGGTATAAATAAAAAAATGAGGTTGTCCCAAGTTACTCGGAAACAACCCTAGTTTTTTATCTATTTATTAGTCTTCGTTAATCATTTCTTCATATGCTTCAGCAGTCATAAGATCATCTAATTCACCAATATTAGATGGTTCAACAACAATCATCCATGCTTTTTCATATGGTGATTCATTAACAAATTCTGGACTATCGCTTAATTCTTCATTCACAGCAACTACTTTACCACTTACAGGTGCATATAATTCAGATACTGTCTTAACTGACTCAACACTACCAAATGGTTCATTCGCTGTTACTTCATCTCCAACTTCAGGAAGTTCAACAAATACAATATCACCTAATTCAGATTGTGCGAAATCTGTGATACCGATACGTAGGCTTTCTCCCTCTTTCTTTACCCACTCATGTTCTTCAGAATAACGTAATTCTTTAGGTAAACTCATTCAAAGATCCCTCCAAAGATTTATCAAATTAATATTTACATAAAACACTTTTGTTAGCAAGAATACTAGCTTAAGCCCATGTATTCTTATACATTTCTTCTTTAAATCCAACGGTTACTTTATTTCCATCAGTTAATAGAGGACGTTTAATTAACATCCCATCTGATGCGAGCAGATCCAATAGTTCGTCTTCACTAGCCGTTGGGATGCGATCTTTTAGCCCTAGTTCACGATATTTTTGACCACTCGTATTAAAAAATTTCTTTAACTCTAAGTCGCTTTTTTTGTAAAGCTTTTCTAATTCCTCACGTGAAGGAGGATTATCTACAATATGTACTTCGTTAAAGGAGATTTGATGTTCCTCTAACCATTTCTTTGCTTTGCGACATGTCCCACATTTAGGGTACCAATAAAATGTTAATGTCATTTCTTAATCACCACCTTAAATTATGGGATTATTAGCTATTTTAACACTATATCTATTTTACCTGTTCAATCTTACAAATTCAAAGATTATTTTCCTCTTACCACTTTCAAAATTTTTCTGATGGATAAGCGTTATTACAAAGCTAATAAATAGTTATTACCTTAGTCTGTTTTCCTATAGTTTGTTGCTTTTGTTAAAGCCTAACTGCCGGCTTTTACACCCAATAAAAAGATTCAGCGATTCTTATAAAGTTTGTAGCTCTTCAGTGAAATGAAAGGTGTAGCGGTCTTCAGCTGATAGTTATTTGTTAAACTTTACTTAAATAGCAACAATGTTCTAGAAAAGAGCCTTACTTTAAAATATAAACATAAGAAATGCCCTTGATGTAGATATCATCAAGGACATTAACATTATTTTTTATAAAGGCTGTTTTCCTATAGTTTGTTGCTTTTGTAAGAAACCAACTGCTTTCTTTTACACCCAATTAAGAATTCAATGGTTCTTATGGGTTTGTAGCACTTTTCTAGCGCACTTCAACCGATATGAATAATTAAAACTTTTCGTAATTAGCAACAAAGGTTGAGAAAAGAGACTTTATAATACATATTTTTCTGCTTCAATTAGTTTTACTGAAGCTTCACGCTTTTTCGCAATGACATTGATCGGTGTGTGTCGAATTAATTTTCGAAGAGCTGATAACATCATTCGTAAAGTATCACCAGTTTCAATCGCTACAATGGATTCCTTAGCCAATTGCTCAATTTCATTGATTGCTTCTTGGCAGAAAATTTGCGTGTAAAGGACTTTTTGTGCACTCTTTTCTACACCTTCTTTTGCGATTGCTTTTTCTGTACGAAGGACAGCTGATTCCATTGCATATGCTAATGAAACGATATCTGCTACATTTACAAGGACTTCTTGTTCATGTTCAAGTTTTGTTCCATATTTCTGTGCTCCTAAACCAGCTACCATTAAGGCTACTTTTTTCGCACTACGTGTTAAATATTTTTCCTGATCAACAGGTCCATCACCAATTTCCTCAGGCATCATCATCATAAGCTCTTCTTGTAAACTTTGAACTTTTTGAAGAAGTGGAAGTTCACCCTTCATTGCTTTTTTCATCAAAGTTCCAGGGACGATTAAGCGATTGATTTCATTCGTTCCTTCAAAGATACGATTGATACGCGAGTCACGATAAGCTCGAGAAATTTCGTACTCATCCATAAATCCATATCCACCATGGATTTGAACACCTTCATCAACAACATAATCTAGAACTTCTGAACCAAATACTTTATTTAATGAACATTCAATTGCATATTCAGCAATCGAATTAGCAATTTCATGACCATCCTTCACATCAATATGGCTCATTCTTTCATCAAAGAGACCAACCGTACGATAAACTGAACTTTCAGCTGCGTAAATTTTTGCTGCCATTGTTGCAAGCTTTTCTTTCGTTAAATTAAATGAAGAAATTGGTGTTTTGAATTGTTTTCTTTGATTAGCATATTTTGCTGTAATTTCAAACGCACTTTTTGATCCGCCAACTGTACCCACACCTAATTTATAACGTCCAATATTTAAAATATTGAAAGCAATTTTATGACCTTTTCCCACTTCACCAAGCAGATTCTCCACAGGAACTTCAGCATCCTCTAAAATTAACGTACGTGTTGAGGAACTCTTAATTCCCATCTTCTTTTCTTCTGCCCCAGTAGACACACCTGGATAATCACGTTCAACAATAAATGCGGAAAATTTATCGCCATCAATCTTCGCATAAACAACAAAGACATCGGCAAACCCTGCATTTGTAATCCATTGTTTTTCACCATTTAAAATGTAATGTGTTCCAACCTCATTTAATTTAGCCGTTGTTTTCGCACCTAATGCATCCGATCCTGAGCTCGGCTCTGTTAATGCATATGCAGCTAGCTTTTCACCTGTCGCAAGTAGTGGTAAATATTTTTGCTTTTGCTCTTCATTACCAAACAAAACAATTGGTAAGGAACCAATTCCTACATGGGCACCATGAGAGATAGAGAATCCACCAACTTTAGCCATTTTTTCAGAAATAAGTGCAGAACTTACTTTATCTAATTCTAAGCCACCATATTCTTCTGGAACATCGGCGCCTAGTAAACCTAGTTCACCAGCTTTTTTCAATAGTTTAACAGAACGATCAAATTCATGCTTTTCAAGATACTCCACTTGAGGAACAACTTCATTATTAATATAGTCTTCTGTTGTTTTAGCAATCATTTTTTGTTCGTCTGTATAATCCTCAGGAGTAAACATTTGCTCATAGGAAATATCTTCAATTAAAAAGCTTCCACCTTTAATCAATTTATCTGTTTGATTTGTCATTATCGATTCCTCCTAATCCTTTATTCAAATCTTTTACATATTGTTTTTTATATAGCTAAAATCAATTTTTCTATTCTAAATTAGCCTACGAAACTAACAAGTAAAAATTAAGATATTAATAAAAAACACTTTTTTATATTAATTCAAATACACCAGCAGCCCCCATACCGCCACCAATACACATCGTTACAACACCAAATTGAACCTTTCTTCGTTTCATTTCATGAATGAGAGATAACGTTAATTTTGTTCCTGTGCAACCAAGAGGATGACCAAGAGCAATGGCTCCTCCGTTCACATTGACAATCTCCTCATCTAAGCCTAGTTTGCGAATCACTTGAATGGATTGGGAAGCAAAAGCCTCATTTAATTCAAATAATCCAATATCTGATAATTCCAAGCCAGCAATTTTCAAGGCTTTAGGAATCGCTTCAACAGGACCAATTCCCATAATTTCAGGAGGAACACCAGCTACGGCGAATGAACGAAATTTGGCCATTGGTTCTAGTCCATGTGATACCGCCTTTTCACGATCCATTAATAATACAGCGGCAGCGCCATCACTTGTTTGTGAAGAATTTCCCGCAGTAACAGATCCTTTAATCGAGAACGCTGGTCTTAATTTACCAAGCACCTCTACCGTTGAATCGGGACGAACACCTTCATCTTGTTTAAATACAATGTTTTTCTCAATTAACTTATGATCTGCTCCAACTGAACGTAATGTAACATTAACAGGAACAATTTCATCGATAAATTTACCTTCCGCTATTGCTTTTGCTGCTCTTTGATGACTTCTAACAGCGAATGCATCTTGATCCTCACGGGAAACGTCAAATTTCTGCGCAACTTGCTCAGCCGTATGTCCCATTCCCATATAATATTCAGGAGCTGTTTCTGCTAAAGTGGCATTCGGACGAACTACATGCCCCATCATAGGTACAAGACTCATAGATTCTGCTCCCCCTGCAAGAACTGTATCGGAAGAACCAAGCATAATTCGTTCCGCTCCATATGCAATAGCTTGAAGTCCTGATGAGCAATAACGGTTTATAGTCACTGCTGGTACTGTATTCGGTAGTCCAGCGAGTGCACCTATATTTCTTGCCATATTTAATCCTTGTTCTGCTTCTGGCATTGCACAGCCAATAATCAAATCATCGATATTTCCTTCGTAGTTTCCGGCACGCTTTAATGTTTCTTTCACAACTAATGCACCTAAATCATCTGGTCTTACAGTGGCAAGTGTGCCTTTACCTGCCTTACCGACTGGTGTTCTTGCACCAGCAACGATGACCGCTTCTCGCATGTGTAATCCCTCATTTCCTTTGCTCTGATTATCTTATTCATTCGTTAGTTTATTAATTTCTTAATGGTTTTCCCTTTACAAGCATATGCTGCATACGTTGCTGTGTTTTTGGTTCTTGAATAAGGCTTAAGAAGGCTTCCCTTTCAAGATCTAATAAGTATTGTTCATCAACTTTAGTACCATAAGGAACCTTCCCACCTGAGATTACAAAAGCTATTTTCTTCGCTATTTTCATATCATGTTCTGAAATATAACCTGATAAATGCATGCCTTGGGCACCTAACAATAAAGTGGCATATCCTGGTTCTCCAACGACAGGTACCTTTTGGCGAATTGGTGGCTTATAGCCTTGTGAATAGAGAGACAGAACCGCTTGCTTTGCATCATATAATTGATGATCTGCATTCACACTAATACCATCTGCATTGTTCAAGAAATTATTTTCTCTTGCTTCTTCCGCAGACGTAGATACTTTTGCCATAGCAATTGTTTCAAATACTTTATTAGCCACTTTTTGTAAATCAAAGTCCACTCCATTTGGCATATTTTTTAGATGCTTAATATATAACTCCTTATTACCTCCACCACCAGGAAGTAGACCAACACCTACCTCAACGAGACCCATATAGGTTTCCATAGTAGCTTGAATATGTGCAGAAGGCAGGCAAACCTCTGAACCACCACCAAGTGTCATAGCAAAAGGTGCAGTGACTACAGGCCTTGGACTATATTTGATTTTCATCATCGCATTTTGGAATTGTCGCACGACCATATCTAATTCATAGATATTATCATCCTGTGCCTCCATTAACATAAGAGCAAGATTGGCTCCTACACAAAAGTTCTTCCCTTGGTTTCCGATGACAAGACCCTTATAATTTTTGGCGACTTCATCAACAGAGTAGTTAATCATTTGCAAAATATCTAAACCGATAGCATTATTAGGAGAGTGAAATTCTAATAATGCAACACCATCACCAATGTCAATTAAGCTTGCACCTGTATTTTTCTTAATTAATTTCCCTTGATTTTTTAGTTGTTTTAAATTTATCACTTTAGGATTCTGTTCTATTTTTTTGTAATCACTAGAATCATAGAAATACATTCCATCACTTTCTTCCTTGTAGAAAGAAGTGATTCCTTTTGCTAACATTTCTTCTATCCATGTAGGAACAGCTAAACCTTGTTCTTTCATTTTATTTACTGATTGTTCCACACCTATGGCATCCCACACTTCAAATGGACCCTGCTTCCAACCGAAACCCCATTTCATTGCATTATCGATAGACACAATATCGTCAGCAATCACGTTCATTAACTCTGCTGAATAGACAAGAACCGGTGCAAAGATATTCCATAATAACTTTCCGACCTTATCTTCCGCATAGACAAGCGCTTTCATTTTAGCCGATGTACCTTTTACTTGCTTAACCATTTCTAAGGAAGCTGATTTTAATTTTTTTCTTTCGCCATACTCGAGCGTATGAGGATCGAGTTCTAAAATCTCTTTTCCTTTTTTCAAATAAAAACCTTGACCGCTCTTACTACCTAACCAGCCATTTTCGAACATTTTTTTCATAAATGCCGGGACTGTAAATACTTCTTTTTCTTTACCATCTACCTGATCATATACATTATTCGCTACGTGAATAAAGGTATCTAAGCCAACAACATCTAATGTTCTAAATGTTGCACTTTTTGGACGCCCAATTAATGGACCTGTAACAGAATCAACTTCCCCAACACTATATCCACCTTTTAACATTTCTTGAACTGTCACAAGAAGTCCATATGTTCCAATACGATTACCGATAAAGTTTGGTGTATCTTTCGCTAGAACTACCCCTTTACCTAGCACATCCTCACCAAAAACCTTCATAAATTGGACTACTGCTGGATTAGTATGCTGAGTAGGAATGACTTCAAGAAGCTTTAAATATCTAGGTGGATTAAAAAAATGAGTGCCTAAGAAATGCTTTTTAAAATCCTCGGAACGATCTTCTGCCATCGCTTCAACAGAAATTCCTGAAGTATTTGAACTGACAATACTTCCTTGTTTCCGATATTGATCAATTTGTTCAAACACTTGTTTTTTTACTTTAAGCTTTTCTACAACCACTTCAATAATCCAATCTACTTCCGCTAACTTGGATAGATCATCTTCTAAATTCCCTGCTTCTATAAGGGCAAGATTATCCTTTGATGTTAGCGGTGCAGGCTTTTGTTTAAGTAATTTTTTCAAGGCAAGTTCACTCAGTCGATTTCTAACAATTTTATCCTCTAGTGATAATCCCTTTAATTTCTCTTCATCTGAAAGTTCTTTGGGCACGATATCCAATAGCAAAGTTGGAATCCCAATATTCGCTAAATGTGCAGCAATTCCTGATCCCATTACACCAGAACCGATAACAGCCGCTTTTTTAATGCTGTAACTCAATGCTATTTCCTCCTTCAATGCCATCTTATTAACATTTTTGAATGAATACTCATTCATTTTGCTGTTAAAAAAAATCCCATGAATGAGTTTACTACTTATAATATATACGATTTTACAGAAACTATCAATTATTAATCTCTAAAAATGACAAATTTTCTAAATTATTTTTATACATGGGGGTTTTCGTATAGTATGTTGCTTCTGTAAAAGCCAAATTTCCGGATAAAAAAGGATTCTAACAATTCTTATGGTGATTGCAAATGAAAGTTGTAGCAATCTTCAGCTGATATGGATGGATTAGTTAAAACTTTACTTAAATAGCAACATTGTTTAAGAAAAGATCCCTTTTCATTGAACAACCGCTAATTGGATAAAAAATAGCTAATTAGGTAAATCTACACATAGCAATGGAGGTGAAAAAATGCCGAAGCACAAGAAAAATCCTTCTAAAGCTGGTGTCAGTGCTGCTAGTGTAAAAGGCGATGCAGGTCCTACGGTTGAAGCAGATGGTGGAGGAAAAGTAAATAGCCAAAATAATCAATATAAAAAACAATAATTTCATTTAAAATGGGGGTTTGACAATTGCAACAGCAAGGCTTTAATCAACAACAACAGCAGCAAGGAACTATGCAACAGCCACCAGCAATATTATCAACGAAAGATCTATCCTATATTAATGATATGCTTTCCTGGAATTTACTTGCGATGAAGAAGGCGCATTTTACAGCGATGCATTGTCAAGATTCATCGATAAAAGCAACATTGGAGAAATGTGGCCAGATGCATCAGCGTCATTACGAGAAAATTCTTCATCATTTACAAGAACATTTACAAACACAACCAAATCAACAAAATCAGCAAATGATGTAAGGAGGATTAAGATTGCAAAATCAGCAAAAAATCCAAAATCCACAGACAACTGTACCTAATAATGAAAAAATGAATGACCGCGACCTTGTGAATGATTTATTAGCTATGGAGAAATATATGACTGCATCCTATAATACTGCCATGAATGAGGCAAGTCATGAAGGACTATACAAGGATTTATTAAGCATTTTTACTGAGACTCAAAACGAGCAGCGAGAATTATATAATCTGATGTTTCAAAATGGCTGGTACAAGCTCGAAGCTGCCGAGCAACAAAAGGTTCAGCAATCCTTTCAACAGCACCAAGGCTATTCAAGTCAATTCCCTTATGGGAATCAAGTGCAATAATTTTAAAGCAGCATATTTTATGCTGCTTTTCATTCTTTATGAAACCCTAGAAATCATTTATCCTTAAATAAGAGTAGTGTTTTTAGGGGGGACATCAATGTTACAAGTAAATTTCGCAAAAAAGATTGTAAATGAAGTCCGGAAATTATTAAATGAAGAAATTGTAGTGATGAATACCGCAGGAACTATCATTGCAAGTACAAATAATGAAAGAATAGGAACCTTTCATGAAGGCGCCTTAATCACGAGTAAAAAAAATGAAAAACTCATTATAAAAAAAGAGGATGAATCCCTCCTAGAAGGAGTTAAGGCGGGTATTAATTTACCAATTTGCTTCGGAAAGCAAGTCGTTGGGGTAATCGGCATTACTGGTGAACCGATAAAGGTGTTACCCTATGCAGAATTATTAAAAAAAATGACCGAACTTCTGATTCAGGAAAACTTCTACAAAGAGGAAATGACACGTCAAACTCGTACACTTGAGGCGTTTATCTTTGATTGGTTAGAGCTAAGAGAGTGGGACTTAGCATTTTATAATCGAGCTGAACTCTTAAATATAAACTTATCTGTCCCAAGACTCCTCATTCTCATAAAAGTGATTCGTGAAGATCAACAACTTTTTGATTTATCAATGAAGTGGAGATCAGAGAGAAATCGGAATGACTTATGCATCAATTGGGGAAATGACCGCTTATTATTGCTATTAGAAGCGGATCCTCCTCTGGACCATTATTCACTTAAAAATAAATTATATAGATGGAAAAACGAAATAGAGACATCAAATCATCTCAGCTTACAATTCGGTGTTGGAACGATTGTTCAACCAACTGAACTAAAGAAGTCATTTTTAAAAGCAGAACGTGCACTTCATGCTATCACTGGACATAATTGGATAATGTTTGATGACCATCTCACATTAGAAATGATTATGGAGGATTTACGATTGGATACAAAAAAGGAATTCATTCAACGTACCATCTCTCCCCTACTTGAAGATGAAGAGCTTTTACAAACTTTACGTGTATTATTTGAACGTAATTTCTCAATTAAAAAAACTGCAGAAGAATTACATATACATATTAACACCCTTCATTATCGTATTAAAAAAATTGAGGATCATACATCATTAAATCCCAAAAAAACAAAAGACCAATTTACTCTTTATTTAGGGTTATATATTTTGGATCATTATACAAAGTAAATCTATTTTTCTTCTATTTTATTTAGTGAAAAATACATAGCGAAGAATACTCGCTTTTTTTTATACTTTATTTAGGAAATATAAAGAGAATTTACATGAAAATGGAGGATATTCATGATTTCACAAATCGTTAAAGATCGTCTAATTTCAATAGTTGGTATTGAAAATGTGGATGACTCTAAGGCTGGAAGATTAGTATATTCCTATGATGCTACACCACAATTTCAATCCCTTCCAGACATTATCGTTTCACCTAGAAATACACAGGAAATAGCCGAGATTGTAAAGCTTTGTAGCGAGTTCAAAATTCCTATCGTTCCTAGAGGCTCTGGTACAAATCTTTGTGCAGGTACTTGTCCTACAGAAGGCGGACTTGTTCTCTTATTTAAACACATGAATCAAATTATTGACATTGATGAAGAAAATTTAACCATTACTGTTCAACCTGGAATCATTACCCTTGATATGATTCATGCAGTCGAAGCAAAAGGCTTATTCTATCCTCCAGACCCTAGTAGTATGAAAATATCAACCATTGGAGGGAATATAAATGAAAACTCTGGTGGGTTACGTGGTTTAAAATACGGAGTTACGAGAGACTATGTCCTTGCATTGGAAGTTGTACTTCCTAATGGAGATATCATCAGAACGGGTGGCAAACTAGCTAAAGATGTAGCGGGTTACGATTTAACTAGACTGTTTGTTGGCTCTGAAGGTACCCTTGGGATTATAACTGAAGCTACTTTAAAGTTAATTCCCATGCCTGAAACAAAAAAAACAATGCTTGCTTTATTCCAAGACATAGAAGCGGCAGCACGCTCCGTATCGAAAATTATCGCTAATAGAATCATTCCTACTACTCTTGAGTTTTTGGACCAGCCAACATTAATAGCTGTAGAGGATTTTGCTAACATCGGATTACCAACGAATGTAAAGGCAGTTCTTCTCATTGAACAAGATGGGAGTAAGGATGTTGTCGATAAGGATATGGAAAAGATTGCAACACTTTGCTTAGAAGAGAACGCAGAATCTGTTGAGATAGCAAAATCAGAGGAAGAAGCAGATGCATTAAGAACAGCACGAAGAGTTGCACTTTCTGCTTTGGCAAGATTAAAACCCACAACCATACTTGAGGATGCTACTGTTCCACGTTCAGAAATTGCCAAGATGGTTCGCTCCATTAATGAAATAGCTGAAAAGTATCAGCTAAATATTTGTACTTTCGGACATGCTGGAGATGGAAATCTTCATCCTACTTGTCTAACAGATGTAAGAAATACAGAAGAAATAGAACGTGTAGAACAAGCCTTTGCTGAAATATTTGAAAAGGCCATTGATTTAGGTGGTACTATAACAGGCGAACATGGAGTTGGTGTAATGAAAGCACCATACTTAGAATGGAAACTTGGAAAAGAAGGAATTTCAGCCATGAAGGCAATAAAGACTGGCTTCGATCCTTTAAACATTTTGAACCCGGGAAAAGTTTTTGCTAAAGACAGTCGGAAACGTGTGGTGATATCAACATGAAATCAGTAACTGAGCGAAAAATTATACAACAAGGCTTTATGGATCGAATGGATGAGGATGAGCTTTTAAACTGTATGAGATGTGGATTTTGTCTCCCATCCTGTCCCACTTATATTGAGTCAGGCTTTCAAGAACTCCAATCACCTCGTGGGAGAATCGCTCTAATGAAAGCTGTAAAAGATGGTCTTCTTGAGCCAGATGAAGATGTTGAGCGTTCATTAAGCCTTTGTCTAGGTTGTAGAGCCTGTGAGCCTGTTTGTCCATCAGGAGTAAAATACGGACACTTATTGGAAGAAGCAAGGGATATTATTCAACAAAATAAAAAACAAAAAGCTCCTGTTAAAACGGTTAGAAATGCTGTTTTCGAAGGACTTTTTCCCCATCAAAATAGAATGCGGACCGTCACAAGTTTACTTGGAATTTACCAACGATCAGGTCTTCAAAAAGTTACTAGAAAGATTGGCTTTATGAAGCTTTTCCCTGAGAGTTTAGCGACAATGGAAAAAGTATTACCAAAGGTTCCGAAAAGAAAAGAGATGAATAACCGTCCTGAATTTTTACCCGCTGAACAAAAACGTTTGAAAAGAGTCGCATTTTTTGCTGGTTGTTTAATGGATACAATGTTTTTAGAAACAAATAATGGAACACTAAAATTATTGCAAAAAGCCGGCTGTGAGATAGTTATCCCGAAAACACAAGGATGCTGTGGGGCGCTGCATGGACATAGCGGGGAGAAGGCAAAAGCGATTGAAATGGCAAAACTTAATATTGAAGCATTTGAGCATACAAATGCTGATTATATCATTACAAATGCAGGAGGGTGTGGAGCATTTCTTATTGACTATGATCATTTGCTTATGAATGATCCTGAGTGGTATCCACGCGCCAAAGCCTTTAAAGAAAAATTAAAGGATATAACACAAATATTAGTTGAACTGGACTTCCATAAACATGTCTCTCTCCATCTTCCTAATCAATGCATCACATATCAAGATTCCTGTCATCTTCGAAATGTAATGAAAACAGCCGAAGCACCCAGGCTATTACTCCAATCAATAGATGGAGTCCAATATTATGAGATGAAAGATGCTGATCGGTGTTGTGGTTCTGCAGGAATCTACAATATTGTTGAATCTGAAATGTCTATGAAAATATTAGATTCCAAAATGAAAAATGTGATAGAAACGAATACAACTACCATTGTTACAGCAAATCCAGGATGCTTATTGCAGATGAAGCTAGGAATTGAACGTGAAGGTTTATCCGATAAAATGAGAGCTGTTCATATTGTTGATTTATTAATTGAGGCACTAAATGATTAGAGGAAGTTGGAAAAAGGGGTTTTCCCCCTTTTCCAACTTCCTCTATTGATTGTCTCTTCCTTTTGCCCGATGCTCATCATTCAGCTGTTTAATTTCATAAATGAGTTGTTTCAATTGCTCTTTACTCTCTGGATATAGGGTATTCCAGTGCTTAGCGAGCGCTGGCATCGATTTTGATATATATGTATAAAGCACCCATATTTTTACTTTCTCCATCAATTCCTCATTTGATTCACCAAGTAAGAGCTCTGTGTACTTTTCAATTAAAGCTTCGAATTGATCTTGAAAAACTTGATCCATGATCTTCACTTCTTTTCATCAATATTTAAAAAGGCGGCATATTACATCCATTTGGACAAGTGGAACATCTCTTTCCATTTTTCTCTTCTAATAGATTAGCAAGACAACAAGTTTTTCGTACCCGTACCGGTTCAACCAAATTCTCACGTATTACTTTTTCACTATCAAAACGTGTTAGCGGATTATATTTGTACGGGCCAAAAAGTTCAGGGCTCGCTTCATGAACGATAAAGCGATAATCATCCTCTAATTGGTGATGGATCCACTTATATTCATTATCCTTCATAAGGCTTTCATATAACCAAAAAATATAGATTGCAATATTTTCCCACATGACTAATTTAGAGAATCGTGTTTCTCTTCTTAATGCTTCAATCATAGGATGAAAGAAACCAGAAAAAATATTCTGGATAACTTCCTCCCTCCACTTGACACGATCATTTAAGGCATCTTCAGCAAAATAATGCTCAAAATAAAAATCAGGTAACCAAAGTCTGTCCTCAGCACGACCAACTAATTTTATATCATCGATTTTCACAATAAATCTTTGATTTAAAACACTCATTGCATATAAATGAATCACTCCGAAAAATGCCATCCGCTTGGCAATCATGGAAGCTGTTACTTTATTAGTTGGAGCTCCTAATTTTTGACCGATTCTTACTAGAATATCTGGTAAGTGCTCTTTATTAAAAAAATCTTTTAATTCAAGTATGAAATCCTGTTGTTTTAATTCATTTAATAACCGATATTTCGAAAGCTCAGTCATGGACCTAGATTGCATCAATTTTCCCGCCTTTTAAGATGCATCTGCCTTTTCCATGAGGGATACAAAGTGGTGTTCCGAAAAGAGGATCCATAGTTACTTGGCAATTCATATCAAAAACATCTCTAACCATTTGACAACTGATCACTGATTCAGGTGTACCTTGTGCATAAACTTTTTTATCACGAATCGCTACTATATTATGTGCATAGCGACAGGCTAAATTTAAGTCATGAAGAACCATTACAATCGTTCTATTTTCCTTTTCATTCAACTCGAATAATAGATCGAGGATTTCAATTTGATGTGTCATATCTAAGTATGTCGTTGGTTCATCAAGTAAAATAACATCCGTATCTTGAGCTAGGGTCATAGCAATCCATGCTCTTTGTCGCTGGCCACCAGATAATTCATCTACAGGACGATCTTTATAATCCATCATACGCGTTGCTTGTAAAGCACGCATAACAATTTGTTCATCTTCATCTGACCATTGCTTTAGCCACGTCTGATAGGGAAAACGCCCTTGCTTCACAAGCTGTAAGACCGTCAATCCTTCAGGTGCAACAGGTGTCTGTGGGAGGATAGATAAATTTTTAGCTACTTCCTTTGTGGGAAGTTTGGCAATTTCCTTACCTGCCAACAGAACCGAACCTGCTTCTGGCTTTAAGAGTCGTGCCATCGAGCGAAGTAAAGTTGACTTACCACACCCATTTCCACCGATAAATACAGTTATTTCTCCTTTAGGTATATTCAAGTCAAGCTCATCAATAATAATCGAATCTCCATAGCCCAATGTTAATGATTTTGTTTGAATAGTCTCACGCATCATGTCCACTCCTTTTAAGAAGACTTCGTTCTAAATAGTAAATAGATAAAATAAGGTGCTCCAATTGCGGCAGTAAATACCCCTGCTGGAACCTCAAGAGGAGTAAAAACAGTCCGTCCAATTAAGTCCGCCACCATTACTAGGATGCCACCAAGAAAAGCTGAAGCCGGCAATAACGCGCCAAATGATGACCCCACAAGTCTTCTCGCCATATGAGGCGCCATTAACCCGACAAAACCAATACCTCCACCAAATGCAACGGCTGCACCTACTAAAGCGGTACTTAAAAGTAAAAGGAAAAAACGCTGTCTTTGTACATGACTCCCTACGCCAGTAGCGAGTTCATCACCAAATTCCTGAATATTAATTTTTCTTGCCGAAATGAGTGCGACAATGGTTAAGATAATGACCCATGGAACAATAACACTTACATTCCCCCAACTTGAACCATTAACCGTTCCTGTTAACCATATATTAGCATCACTTGCCCGATAAATTGGACCTAGTATCATTAGTAAGGTTGTGATGGCTTTCATTACAGCCGAAATACCAATGCCAATTAAAACTAATCTTATGGGAGAAACTCCATCCTTCCAAGCTAAAAAATATACCAAAAATGCCACGATTGCTGCTCCTAAAAATGCTGCTACCGGAAGCCAACCAATACTAACCGTTAGACTATTATCTTTATTACTAAAAATGGCTAAAAAGGAGACTACCGCTGCCCCTGCTCCACCTGTAATACCAATAATATCTGGTGATGCTAACGGATTCCGTATAATTCCTTGTAAAATGCCACCTGCCATTGCTAAAGCAATTCCTACAAATAAAGAAACGATAATTCTTGGCAAACGGAATTTTAAAACAACTAGTTGTTCCAGACTAGTTCCCCCACCGAAAAATGTCTTTACAACTGTAAGAGGGTTAATATTCATATCCCCCAGCCCAGTACTAACGATCAATGCAATTAATGTCACAATAAATAATAGGAAAATAACCCATGCTGCACGAAGGTCAACCAAAAAGGAGATTTTCCCTTTAAAAAGACGAAGATTTTTATACTGACTCATCGTCCATTAAACCCCCTTCGAGCGATGTAAATAAAAAATGGAACTCCAATGATTGCAGTCATCACTCCAACGGGTACTTCCTGAGGCATGATCACATATCTTGCTGCAATATCTGCCGCAAGTAAAAGTATACCGCCAAGTATTCCAGAAAAAGGTAAAAGCCATCTATGATCAATCCCAATAATCTTTCTAGATATATGTGGAACCACTATTCCTATAAAACCGATTGGTCCTGCTACAGCAACCGCACTACCTGCTAAAAAGATAACGAGTAAACCAGAAACTATTTTTACAAGTCCTGTTTTTAATCCAAGTCCTTTTGCAACATCTTCTCCCATTGCAAGGACATTCATTTTGGACGCAAAAATCAATGCAATCACCCAGCCAGCAATCATATACGGTAGGATAGATTGTAAAATTTCAAGCTTTCTACCTTGCACAGATCCAGCGAGCCAAAAAAGAACCTGTTCCAATGCTGCATCATTAATAGAAAGCAATCCTTGCGTAAAGGATGAAAATAAGGCAGCAATAGCAGCACCTGCTAATGTTAGTTTCATTGGCGTTAGTCCTTCACGACCAACTGAGCTAATCACATATACTCCAGCTGTTGCAACAGCTGCACCTGCAAAGGATATCCAAGCAAATGCTTGTAGCCCAGAGACGTGGAATAAAGTAACCGCAAGCACAACAGCAAATCCCGCTCCTGCGTTTGTACCTAAAATTTCAGGTGCTGCAAGGGGATTTTTGGTTAATGTTTGCATGATGACCCCTGCCATAGCTAAGCATGCTCCTACTGCAGCAGCAATCATTGCTCTTGGTAAACGTACTGTAGTTATAATTACATGTTGATTGGAGCCATTATAATCTGTAAATGATTGAATCGCTGTTTTTATAGAGATACCTGTATATCCTAAAACAATACTCATTGCAATTAATAGTAATAGAATAATAATAGATACAATTGTTGCACTTAATTTTTGCCAATTCTTTTTAAGAACCATTGTAAAGATTCCTCTCAAATATTCTCTAAATTAAGTGTAGTGAAAGTTTCTCATTTAGTCAATGACTTTGAAAATCATTATCATTTAAATATTGACAATACTTTAACAGAATTATATGATTGGAGAGGTAATTGATAATGATTTTCAATATTCTACATATCTATCAGGAGGTAACAACGCATGAAAAAAATGCGACTAATCGTATCACTTCTATCCATTATAGCTATATTTGTTCTTGCAGCTTGTGGAAATAAAGAAAATAATAGCACTGACAATAGCAAAGAGAGTAAAAAAGGAAATGAAGCAAGTTACACGGTTGAACATGCTATGGGTAAAACTACAATTAAAGGGACACCTAAGAGAGTGGTTATTTTAACTAATGAAGGAACTGAGGCTCTTCTTGCAATGGGCGTTACTCCCGTAGGAGCTGTAAAATCATGGACTGGTGACCCTTGGTATAAGCATATTAGTGATCAATTAAAAGATACTGAAGTTGTCGGAACTGAAAGCGAAGTAAATGTTGAAGCTATTGCTAAACTACACCCAGACCTCATTATTGGAAATAAAATGCGTCAGGAAAAAATTTATAACCAATTAAAAGAAATCGCTCCTACTGTTTTTGCAGAAACATTACGTGGTGATTGGAAAGAAAACTTTGAGCTATATGCGAAGACATTAAATAAAGAAGAAAAAGGAAAAGAAGTATTACAGAACTATGATCAAAGAATTGCTGATTTAAAAGAGAAATTAGGTGATAAATTAAAAATGAACGTTTCTCTTGTTCGTTTTATGACTGGAGATGTTCGAATTTATCATAAAGATACATTTGCAGGAGTAATTTTAGATGAACTTGGATTTAATCGTCCTGGTGATCAAAATAAAGATGACTTTGCGGAAAGAAATTTAACAAAGGAAAGAATCCCAGCTATGGATGGAGACATACTATTCTACTTCACTTATGAAACTGGTGATGGCGAAGCATCTACTCTTGAAAAGGATTGGATTAATGACCCACTATTTAAAAATTTAAAAGTTGCAAAAGCTGGAAATGTGCATAAGGTAAATGATGATATTTGGAATACAGCAGGTGGAGTTCTTGCTGCAAACCTTATGCTAGACGATATAGAAAAAATCTTTTTACAATAAACTAAGAAGGGACTATCTTTAGATAGTCCCTTCTTTTCTTATGGATTCAGAACGGCTTCTTTTCTCATCCTCTTCTTAAAGGAAAGGATAGAAAGATAAATGCCGAGTTCATATAGAACAACTAGCGGTGTCAACACTAAAATTTGACTAATAAAATCTGGTGGCGTAATTAGTGCTGATATGATGGCAAGGACAATATACGCAAATTTGCGTATTTGTTTCAACTTCGTCGGAGTTAAAAATCCAATTGATGTCAAAAATACCATCACAATCGGCAATTCGAATAGGATTCCTAATGAAAGGGTTGATGTTAATAAAAACAGAAAATATTCTCTTGCTGTAATCAAAACGTGAAAGGATTGTTGCCCTAAATTCATTAAGAACTTAAATAACACGGGAAAGACAATAAAATAACCAAAAGAAATCCCCATTATAAAGCTAATTGAAATGGCTGGAACATAGGTCAAGGTTATTCTACTTTCAGTTGGTGTAAGTCCTGGCTTCACAAACCTCCATATTTGATAACCCATAAAAGGAACAGTAAGTCCTATAGCCAGTGCTCCTGCAACACCCGTGTAAAAACGAATGACATCTAACGGCCCCATCAAAACGATATCATATCCATTGGATAATAACGGCAATACCTTTGGCATAAAAACTAAAAATCCAATAAACATGACTGCAAAGAACAATGCTGATTGTAATAATATTTTACGTAATTCTGTAAAATGCTCTAGCGTAGCTTCATCTTTTTCTACATTGGATTGGAGATCTTCTGACAATGAAATCCATCTCCTTTATTAATAACTCTTAGAATCGATAAACCCCTTATAAATAGTATAGCAACGATTAGCTTAATCCTATTTCCTCCCAGGATTCTTTACTCTTCTATCAATCTAGAGTCTAAATGAGCTTATTTCTCTACCTGGTTTTCACTTTTTACATTTTTTTCCTCAACGACTTCATCACTCATAATTGTATTTGCTGTTCTCTTAAATTCAGATAACGTTTTTCCAAATGCTGAACCAATTTCAGGTAATTTTTTTGGTCCAAAAATAATTAATGTGATCACCAGTATAATAATAAGTCCTGGGATTCCGATATTAGATAAAAACATAGCAATCCTCCTTTTGTTTATGCGAGTGAACCACCTGATTTATGATATTTCAAAATTCCCTCGGCTGCGCGATAGGATAAAGCCCCTACCGTACCAGTCGGATTGTATCCTGAGTTATGAGCAAATGCTGAGGCACCTACAACAAATAAATTATCTACATCCCACATTTGCAAATAATTATTTACAGCCGATGTTCCAGGGTCACTTCCCATAATGACTCCACCAGTATTATGAGTAGATTGATAAGTTGTAT
Organism: Heyndrickxia oleronia; assembly: GCF_017809215.1. GTDB lineage: Bacteria > Bacillota > Bacilli > Bacillales > Bacillaceae_C > Heyndrickxia > Heyndrickxia oleronia. The sequence continues at coordinate 1,403,004 of NZ_CP065424.1, read as the reverse complement.
TATCAAATGGGCCCAGTTCCTTAGTATAATCAATATGGTCCGCACCCATTTCTTTTAATATATCTGCACATTTTTTAGCCATGAAGATAGCAAGATTTCGATCCTGATCCTCAAAATCAAATGTAATCCGTGGCAATGGATCTCCAAATGCATCCTTATAAGTTGGATCTAAATCAACATAATGATGCTGAAACGGGAGTGATGCACCTTCTGCACCAACAGATAAATAGGAATTTGCATATTTTATAGACTTTTCCTTAAATTCTTTTCCCCAGGAAGGAGTGCCACTAGGAACAGCATTATTTTGAATCGGTCTTTGTCCATTTTGAAACAAAGCTATTCTTGCACCATGTAAAAAGTCTAAATTCGAATGGTCAAAGTTATCACCATTATAATCATCTAAACACATTCCAAGAGAACCCGCTCCGGCAAATGTATTAAACTTTTTATTATCATAAAAACCTACAGCACTTCCCTTGAGCACTTGGTAGCAATAATTCTTTCCAATAACTCCCGTACCTGTTTTTGGATCATATGGTTTACCTATACCAGACATTAGTAATAGACGAATATTATTGAATACATAACTTGTTAGAACAACAATGTCTGCTGGCTGCTCGATTTCCTCACCAGTGGTGACATCTGTATACATCACACCTGTTGCTTTATTCCCACTATGTAAGATTCTTCTTACATGGGAATGGGTTCTAATTTCAAACTTACCCGTCTTTTTTGCAACTGGGATTACGGTTACAACAGGGTCTGCTTTTGCTCCATACTCACATCCAAATCGTTCACAGTATGAACAATATTGACAAGCCGCTCTAGAAATCCCATCTGGGTTCGTATAGGCTTTTGAAAGATTTGCAGATGGGGAATTATATGGGTGCAATTTCATATTTTTTGCTGCATCCGCAAACATTTTCATTGCTGGTGAAACCTTCATAGGTGGCGTTGGATATTTATCCGATCGCTTACCAGCTAATGGATTTTCCTCCCCAGAAATCCCCGCCATTTTCTCAAATTTATCAAAATAGGGTTCCAATTCATCATAAGTGATTCCCCAATCCTGAAGTGTCATTCCATTAGGTATTTTCTTCTTACCATATTTTTCAATGGTTTTACTTTTTATTTCAAAATCATATGGTAAAAAACGATAGGTTTGTCCATTCCAATGGACACCAGCACCACCTAACCCATCTCCTAATAAAAAGGAACCATATTGTCTCATTGGAAGAGCCCGTATTTTTTCATTCCCCCGAAAAGTAGTCGTTTCTTTAGAGAGATCTTGGAATAGCTCATAACGTAGCGCATAACGAAGTTCATCATGAACCATAAAATAATCTTCGGTTTTTCTTTCTTTTCCTCTCTCCAATCCGACCACATTAAGGCCTTGCTTCGTTAATTCGGACGCGATAATGCCGCCTCCCCAGCCAACTCCAACTACTACTACATCTACTTTTGGCAATTTTTTTGCCATTTTTATTCACCTCTGTTCCTAATATGCAAATTCATTTAAAATTACTTTTCCATTAGTGAGAAAGATGGTCTCGAAGACTTTGAGGAGCAATCTTTTTGAAATCCTGTTCAATAATTTCCGCATACGCCATTTGATTCCCAGGATAATCCCTCATTTTCCATCCATTCATATTGATATTTCCACCATACAATGGATCACTATATACACCTTCTAAAGTTGCACTTCTGAGCATACTAAAGAATCCACTCGGTGAAATTGTTGTGATCTTCACCTTATCCTCTTCAAAATCTTTCAACACAGCATCCTGTTCATCACCAGAGAGCTCAACAAACCTTTTCTTATATTTATCCATGCTATGATTCTGTATTTCCTGTAATGCGATATCAAATATTTCTCTCCGCTTTAATCTGCCTTGATAACCCTGAACTTTTTCTCCGTGATAAAAAGGAGGCTGCATATACTCCCTTCCATTGAAACCCCATTCACCAGCTAATTGGTGATCAATAAAAAAAGCAACCCCAAGAGCTTTTGCCCCTGGCCCATTATCATCCTCCGGAAAAATTCTTTCTGTTGCTGCATTGACAATATTGAATTGCTCTTGTGTAAAATACATCAATGCCTGATTAAAGTTTTCTGCGTTAGTTCCTGCTACCTTTTGATTATTTTTAGTCGTTTCTTTTTCGTTTTTTCTATTCCCAAAAGGTAATAAACTTCCAACCACCCCACCAACAGCGACACCACCAACAACATACCCGGTGTTTTTAATAAATCGACGTCTTGAGAGTGATTCTGGAGTTTCTTGGTTTTTTTCATCTGTCACGTGATTCCACCTCCTGAAATTTTCACCATTTAGGTTCAAAAAAAGTAATTATGGTGTTTTTTATAATATGACCTAATTTTTTTTACTCATACATTAAACAATTTTGGGAACGCTAATTTTTGAAATAATAATATCGATCTAGGAGGTTAAGAAAATGAAGCAAACATGGAGCAAATGGATGGTTCCTATGATTGGTGTACTTCTTGTACTTGCCGCATGCACAAGTCAACAAGGTGCCAATAATCGACAAGGGGTTACGAATACGGACCAGCCAAGAAACGTATCAACCAATCATGACAACTATAGGAATGAAAATGTATCTACAAAACTAAATCAAAATGTGAATGAAATTCCTAGTGTTGACCGCACCAAAAAATTATCTACTAATGAAAATGGAAACATTACAAATGGATTAGGGTCTAATGTATATAGCTTGATAGGTAGCTCTGGGTTACATGATGGGGGCATTTCTTCCCATTTAGAATCACGTTTATCAGGTGCCGGAATTCCAGGTGTGAAAGTTTTTGTACTTGATGATACCGTTATCCTCGCAAGAGCAAAGCATGAAACGACTTCTAATCAATATGACGACATGCAAAATCAAGTTCTTAGCGGGACACATGGTGAATCAGGGACTGGGAAAAAGCGAGGGATAAATAATAAAGAAAATTACTCAGATGATAATTTAGATAAAGCAAAAAAAATGATGACAGATGCTTTTAATGGGCATGTACAAATTTTAACGATCACAAATACTGGAGCACCAGCTTTAATCGATAAAATAAAAGCAAATATCCAATCAGATCAACCTTCATATGACAAATTAACGAATGATATTCAAACACTAATAAAAATGACAAAAGAAAAAAGCTGACAACAATCAGCTTTTTTTCTTTTGTCATAAAAGAAGCTATTTCAAAGAATAATTTAGTTCATTGATTGATTTACATAGTTCCCTGCAATTTGGTAACAATACTGATAAATGTCAAAAGTAAATGAAATCTAATCTTACGATCACTTTAATCGGGGGATCAAATATGGATTTTTTTAAGAAGAGAAAAGAAAAGAAACAGCAATTACAAAATATTGAACCTAAAAAGGAAAGTCTCAAGCCTAAATCAAAAGATGTAACAGAAGCAAAATATATTAATAGTCGAACTGGGATGCAATTTTCTTTAACTTTCGTCTCCACAGTTGTAGATGAAGAAATTATTCAAAAGGACATATTACCTGATTTATTAGAAGGAGATTTTGCAACAATTGGAGACATAAAAAAACTTCTTCCTGTAGCAGATGTAGAAATTACTACAGATATGGCCAAGGTCGATCAAAAGATATATAACGGATATATTTTATTACAGGTGGAGACAGATGAGGGGAAATATGCGTTTATAGCTGCTCAAAAGGAAATTACTCGTTCAGTAAGTGCACCAGAAATTGAATTTAGCGTCATAGGTCCAAAAGAAGCGTTTATTGAATCCCTTGATCAAAATTTAAATTTAATTAGAAAGCGGCTTCCTGTCAAACAATTGATTGTAGAGGAATTAACTGTAGGTAAATTATCCAAAACAAGAATTGCTATTCTTTATATGGAAGACATCGTTGAGATGGAAAATGTTGAAACTGTCAAACAAAGACTTGAAAGCTTAGAATTTGATGAAATTAGTGATAGTTCCTTTGTGGAACAATTAATTTCGGATAACCAAGCCTCCCCTTTTCCTATCTTTCTTGATACAGAGAGACCTGATAGGGCAGCTGGCTCTCTCAGTCAAGGAAAAGTGGTTATGGTAGTGGATGGTTCCCCACATGCTTTGATCGGGCCCACTACGCTATTAGAATTTTTCGTTTCGTTTGAAGACTATTACTTGAACTGGATTATCGCAACGTTCTTTCGTATTTTGCGTATTTTCTCAGTTGTCTTTTCCATTATAGTTACACCACTATATGTTGCAGCTCTAACTTATCATTATCAAATGGTTCCCAGAGCAGTTATGGCAACCTTAATCAGTTCACGGCAAGGGGTTCCCTTACCACCTATTTTGGAGGCATTAGTATTAGAAATTACAATTGAGCTTTTACGAGAAGCCGGAGCTAGACTACCAACAAAGATCGGTCAAACAATCGGTATCGTGGGAGGAATTGTTATTGGTACTGCATCAGTTGAAGCTGGATTAACTAGTAATGTCTTACTAATATTTGTCGCCTTAGCTGCACTCGCTTCCTTTACAACACCAATTTACAAAATTGGTAATACCATTCGTTTCATCCGTTTCCCATTTTTAATTTTTGCTCAGCTTTGGGGTTTACTTGGAATTGTATTTTGCTTTTGTATTCTTCTTACCCATTTAATTCGCTTAACTTCGTTGGGTAGACCATATTTAGAGCCAATCTATCCGCCTAGATGGAGTGATTTGAAAGATACCATTGTTCGATTAGGTTTTAGTAAACAGGCAAAACGGCCTAAATATTTACGAACCGATAAGAAGAAACGCTTTTCCTCTAAAAATGCTAAACAAAAGATAGATATTGATGAATAAAGAGTACTAAGAAAGTAGTGAAAGAATTTATCCATTTTTATTCTGTTAGGAGTCATACTATGCAAACAGTACCTGAAAACCGAAAAATATCACCATTCCTCGTTTTTTTTACAGTTACATCCATTCAAATAGGTGTGGGTGCTTTAGGTTTTCAACGACTTATTGCGAAAACAGCAGGTTATGATGCTTGGATTTCTGTTATTATTGCAGGTTTAGCAACCAATATGATTATGTGGATGATGTATAAGCTATTGGAAATGGGAAAAAAGGATCTAAGCGAAACACATAAATTTGTATTTGGAAAATGGATTGGATCGCTATTTAATACTTTCTTTATTCTTTATTTTACCTTTTTTATCATCACCATTCTTCGAACCTATATCGAAATCGTTCAGGTATGGATGTTTCCCGATTTCAATACTTTTTGGTTTACCTTATTCTTCCTCATTCTCTGTATTTATATTGTGAGAGGAGGATTTCGGACAGTAACTGGAATTGCTTTTTTTGGAGTCGTTTTTCCTTCCTATTTAATTGTATTGTTTGGCTTTACGATCCCTTATTCAGATTTCAAGCATTTTTTGCCTTTACTTGATCATTCTCTCAAAGAATTAATTATTGCTTCTCATCAAATGTCCTTAACATTTATGGGGTATGAAGTGTTCCTGATCTACTATCCTTTTATTAAAGAACCAAATAAATCAAAAAAGTGGGCTCATATTGGCCTCTTTTCATCAACCGCCCTGTATTTATATACAACCCTCATATCATTTGCCTATTACAGTGAGGAACAAATTCAAAAATACATTTGGGCGACACTGTCTACGTGGAAAATTGTCCATCTTCCTGTCGTAGAGCGATTCGAATATGTCGGTATTGCCAATTGGTGTTTAATTATTTTGCCGAATGTATGTCTTGCATTATGGTGTGCGAGTCGAATACTTAAACAAACATATAAAATTTCACAAAGAAAAGGAGTATTTATCATAGCAGCTCTTTCTCTTCTAATTATTCCTTTGCTTAAAACCCGACAACAAATAAATATGATCAATAGTATTTTAGGGAATTTAGGTTTTTTAATTAATTTTATCTATATTCCATTTTTATTAATTTTAGTTTGGCTGTTAAAGAAGGTGAAGCTGAAATCATGAAAAAATATTTACTCATTTTACTATGTACAACCCTACTAACAGGTTGTGTGGAAAAGCAAATTATTGATGAATTAAATATTGAAACAGCTCAAGGATATGACCTAGCTGAGAATGATCATTTGAAAGGTACCCTTCTTTATGTAAAATATTTACCCGATAAGAGCTTTCAAAATCAAACCTTAACAACGGTAGCTGAAACAAGCAGGGATGTTCTAACAGCACTTGAACGACGTTCCAGTGATCCTCTTGTTACAGGGGGGATTCAAGCTGTATTATTTGGGGAAGAATTAGCTAAACATGGCTTTGTTAGACTGATTGATTCCCTCCTAAGAGATCCGAATGTAGGTTCAAGAACTTTATTAGCAATGGTAGAAAAGGATAATGCACAAGATGTATTAGAAGGGAATTATGGATTTAAAGGAAATGGTACCTATATTAAAAATCTGCTCACACATAATATGAAAAATCGCGATGTTCCTAAACTAAACCTTCACCTATTTGGAAACTATTACGCTTCAAGAGGTAGAGATGCTTTTTTACCTATACTAAAGAAAATAAATGACAACACGTTAGAAATAGTTGGGATAGGAATTTTTAGTATAAACAAGGTTGTTTATAAAGTTAGTGAAGAGAAAATGTTCTATTTTAAACTTATGGTGGACAAGTATAGTGAAGGAAGTAAAATTGTTAATTACGGAAAAAATGAAACGGTGATACGAAGCATTCATTCCAAAAATAAAATTAAAATTATAAAATCTCCTGGCAAACTTCATGCTAATATCTATATCAATGTCGATGCTGTAGTACGTGAATACTCTGGAAAAAAAGTATCCCACAAAGTAATCAACGGTCTCGAGCAAGCAATGGAAAAGGATATAAAGAAAGAATGCTTAAAAATGCTACACACTTTTCAAGATAGAGGCATTGACCCCGTGGGACTTGGCGAATATGTAAAAAGTAAAACCAAACACTATAATTATGATAAATGGTGGGATGAGGATTACAAGAAAATCACCTTAAATGTTATCCCGAAGGTAACGATTATGGAAAGTGGAACGGTTGAATAAAAAAAGCTAGCCCGAAACTTAATATGTGACGGGCTAGCATACTGTCTATTTTTCTCCACCGAACATATACTTTTTATAATGATATCGTATCGAAAATATTAATCCAATGGCAAACATATTACCCATTAAGGAGCTTCCTCCATAACTAATAAATGGCAAAGGAATACCAGTAATCGGTAAAAGTCCAATTGTCATTCCGATATTCTCAAATACATGAAAGGTAATCATCGCAATTACACCAGCACAAATATACGAATAAAATTCATTCTTTGTTTCTAAGCTCGCTTTAGTAATGTGATAGATCAACATAAAAAATAAACTTACAACCACACTGGCACCAATAAAACCGAAGCTCTCGCCAATCATACTAAAAATAAAATCGGTTTGTCTTTCCGGTATATCCACTTCCGTAAGACTAAATTGTTTTCCAAAAGTTTGTCCGGAGCCAATGGCAAGAAGGGAATTGATTAATTGATACCCCTCATTACTCTTATATTTATATGGATCAAGCCATGAGTTAATCCGATCAAACTGATAAGGCTTTACATGTAAATATTTTTCTAATATCTCTGGCATCCAAATAGCAAAATAAAGCACGATTCCTGCAATAAAACTTCCTCCGCCGAAAATAGGCAATAATAATTTCCATGTAATCCCTGATACAAAAATGACCCCTAAAAGAATTGATATGACTACTAGTGAGGTTCCTAAGTCAGGTTGTTGCATAATTAGCGCAAGGGGAAGTAAAGTAACTAAACCTAATTTTACTAATAACCAAAAATCGGTTTTCAATGTCTTAATGATAAATTTATCATGATGATCTACTACCGTTCTTGCTAATGCTAAAATTAAAAAGACCTTCATGACCTCCGATGGCTGGAAGGTACCCATAAACGGAACTGTAAACCAACTTTTTTGCCCCTTCGTTACATGGGCAATGCTTTCTGGAGCAATAATCAAAAATGTTAATAGAAAAATTCCAAATCCATATAAATACCATGATAATCTTTTTAACTGATCGGAATCAAAATGAATCGTAACGGCTATTATACATACTCCCACTACATACCAAACTACTTGTTTGATGACAAAGTTTTGATCTAATTGACCTGATTTTTGTGCACTATAAATAGAAATAATACTGACCAAACACATTAACATTAATGTTAAAACAAGACCATAATCTATTTTTGAAGTTTTCCCTGTCTGAGAAGTCATACAATCCTCGTCTCCTAATACAATCTAACAAATACACACTTTAATTTTCTTTATGTATTATATTTCTATTATACTTAATCCCTTCAAAGAGACAAAGAAACAATTTGTGCCAAGATATTATTTTATATTATTTACATGGAAACATCCACAAAAGAAGACTAATTTATTGAATGAATTTATTAATCTATATACAATACTAATAGTACCTGACATGGTCCTAAAAAAATAATTTAACATGTTATCATTAAGGAGGAAAAATAATAATGGAAGAAATTAAATCAATTGAAACATTTGAAGAAATTATTTCTGGTAATGATCCTGTAATCATAAAATTCTATGCGGGTTGGTGTCCAGACTGTACACGTTTAAATATGTTTATTGATGAAGTAATTAAAGATTATTCACAATATAAATGGTATGAAATAAACCGTGATAATTTTCCGGAGCTAGCTGAAAAGTATAATGTTATGGGTATTCCAAGCTTATTAATTTTTCAAAACGGAGAAAAGTCCGCACACCTTCATAGTGCAAATGCAAAAAGTCCTGAGCAAGTTCGAGACTTTCTTGATAGTCAAAAGTAAAGGCTGTTTTTGAATCATTTGTTGCTTTGTAAAAGCCCAACTACCAGCTTTTACACCCATTAATGGATAGTAACGGTTTTGATGGAGATTTCAGCTCTTTTCTCAGTAAAATGAAAGTTGTGGTGATCTTCAGCCGATATTTATTTTCAATCGCAACAATATTTGTGGGTAAGAGGATGATTTAAATCATCCTCTTTTTTTGTTGCATATTAATATTTCATTGTTAATGCTTTTTCAGCATTTTCAGCGTCATTTGTAAGTAATTGATGAAGATCAAATGCCGGATAATACCCATGCTTATTCATATATTCAAATACTTTAGTATGCCATTTAATACTATTATTTAAATGCTTTGTAAATACAGATTTAAGCTCTGGAGTGGCAGTTTCAGTAATTGCAGCTGCATAAGTTCTTACAGATGTTTTTGCAGCACCTAGCAAATTTCCCGCAAAGAATGCACTATCGTCTTGACGTTCATGCGCATATGCTCGAGGTGCTCTTGAAATAAATGGAACGAGCTCCTTTATATTTTTTTCCAGTGAACGGATTGAAAATAAAAATAGATCACGTAATTCTGGGTTCGTTACCTTTTTTAATGATTTTTTTAAATGTATTAAACAATTGCTTTGCAATGCAATTAATTCATGTAATTCTAATGTTTCATGCCATGCTAAATGTCTTGCCATCTTTTCTCTCCTCCTCTTTTCAAATCGCATTATTATATGCAAATTTAGACGATTAGGAAGGTATTCCTTATAAAAATAGTAAATCATTCAGTAAGTAGTTAATTGCAATAGCTCCTGCATTCTATAGATTCCTTCTTGGAAATAGATGAACCTACTTTGGAATTTTGAGAAATCAAGTGTAAAATCACCATCGCGGTTTTCCCATAGTCGATGAAAATAACGATTTAGTTGATGAACTACTTTAGATTGATTCGGAGCCTTTATTTTTATATCAGTCTCTAAATTATAATCGGCAAGATTACGAGAGGTAAGATTTGCAGAGCCATTAAAAATTAGTGAATATTTATCTTTTTTAATAAAAATAAGCTTCGGGTGAAATTGTTCCTTTTTCGTATTATACCAACGTATTTGAATCTTCCCTTTCGATTTCTTATGCAGCTCATGAGCAACAGGTCGATTAGGTAAACCAGATTTTTTGTTTCCAAAAGCATTTTCATTTGGATCCAAGATTAAGTTGATTTTTACGTTTCTCTGAGAGGCTTCCAACAAGGAATGAATAATTTTTCTATCAGCGAGATAAAACATCGCCATCCACAACTCATCTCCAGCTTTTAATCGGTTAATTTCTCTTAAAACATGCTTATATATCTTTCCCTCTGTTAATAACTGAAATTGATGATCACCTTGCTGCCCCCCCTTTTCCGTATATATTGGGAGCTTCGGTCCATTTGATATATTAACTGCTGCCTGCTCAGATTCTAGTAGATCATGAATAATCGGTCCGCTTATTTCAATGCCATGGTTAGAAAAATAAGCACTTGCATCATGAGGATTTCCTGATGCGATGAAAACAGTTTTATCAGTCGCAATCGTTTTTCGATGATTGGCTTTTATATTTAATAATTTTAAATAAGAACGAATGGTCATTTTGGGAGCATTATCTGCCATAGCATTAGGAATCCACTCTTGTCCTGACTGTCCAAACCATTTAAAAAACATCCTCCATATACTTGAATAAAGTGGAGTTGAATCTCGCAATGGATCAAGGTCTGTCATAATTACTTCAATCCCATTTTTCTTTAATCTTTCAAGTTCCTTCGATTTATGTGAACCATAAGAAGTATTAATCTCATCCGTGATAACCATAATCCGAACTTCTGGTTGCTGCTTCTTTTTATTAATCAATTGATTAGCGAAACTCTCACTAAGTGGCGGAAAATGAAGATGTTTATCGTAATAACCATTAAATAAAAAAAAATCACAAACGATAAACTGCTCTGCCTCCTGAATAATTTGAAAAACCCGAGGAAAGATTTCATGTTCTACTTTAAGCTCATTTCCCCTTTGATAAGTTAAATCTGTTAATAAAGTAACCTCCTTATCGGTTCCACGATAAATCCTCCCCTCATAGGAAAGTCCCTTTGGAAGTGGTTTATAAGAATGATAAAGAATAGTACCGCAATATGTAATAAAAAAGATAGTAACAAGAATAAAAAGAACCTTCCTCATCATGATCCCCCAATTTTCATAATCACTTCATAGCTTTCCCCACTCAGGAATGAACATGAGAAGATTTCATAACTTTCCAATTGGTTTGGAATTGTCAACCATGGGTAAACTATTACAAATACAAAGAGGAGGAGACTGAATATGCTTTGGGCAATAATTGGCATACTAATTTTACTCTGGATCTTAGGACTCATCGGACATATTGCAGGAGGATTTATTCATATCCTACTTGTTATAGCCGTAATCATCCTGGTCATTAAATTAATTAAACGTGTATAAAAAAATGGGACAAGGGGTCAGGTCCACTGTCCCACTGTCCCACAATAAAAAAAAGCCTTACAAGCTAAAAAATTGACTTGTAAGGCTTTTTTCCTTTAGTTTTCCTCTATTTCATTCCGCTTTTTCTTGAACATCTTAGACAAGACTTCATAGACAATTGGTACTACAAGTAATGTTAATAATGTGGAGCTTGTTAAACCACCAATAACAGTAATGGCAAGACCTTTCGAGATTAGTCCCCCACCGCCTTCTCCTAATGCTAGTGGAATTAACGCACCAACTGTTGCAATTGCTGTCATCAAGATTGGACGCAGTCGTGTAGCCCCTGCCTCTAATATTGCCTGACGCATAGACATACCATCACGTTCCATATGAATTATTCGGTCTACTAATACAATGGCATTTGTCACTACAATACCGATAAGCATCAATAATCCCATCATAACTGGTACAGAGATCGTTTCGCCCGCAAGGAATAATCCAACGAATGATCCGATAACGGCAAATGGTAATGAGAAGAGAATCGCAAATGGTGCCACACCCTCGCGGAAGGTAACCACAAGAATAAAGTACACAATGGCAATCGCTGCCAACATCGCGACACCTAGTTGTGTAAAGGCCTCATTCATATCAGCCTGTACACCAGCAACATCTACAGTTACTCCTTTTGGTAAATCCATTTTATCAATTTTATCACCAATATCAGCAGTTACTTTTGAAACATCTTTTCCTTTAACTTTACCAGAAACAGTTGCATAATACTCACCTTTACTACGTGCAAGTGTATTTAGCGTTGTTCCTTTCTTCACCTTAACTAGCTCAGAAAGAGGCATTGTGTTACCAAGCGCTGTTGGAATTTGCTTATCCAAAATATCATTGATAGATTCTGGCTGTGCAGCTTGTTCTTGTTGAACAACTACATCTAATGAATCTCCATCTTTTTCAACTGTTGTTAAGACATCTTTTGTTTTTTGTGGACTTAACATCCCAACAAGCTGACCTGTTGTTAAACCATATTTCAATAAATTTCCTTGTTCCACTCGGAATGTATATTCAACATATGCATCTTCCGCACTTGATGAGACATCTTTAAGATCGTCATTCTTATTCATTAAGTCTTCTACTTTTTTTACAGTCTGATTGAGTTTATCTAAATTTTCACTGTAGAAAGTATAACTTACTTCATTACTTGATCCAGACATTGAAGAGAAGTCCTGGCTCTTCCATGTACCAGATTGATCAAGAGTCGTCACGTACTTTTCTATTTTTTCTTTCTCTTTTGGAAAATCTTTCATGTCAGGGTCAAAAATCAAGTACATTAATGCCCCACCTGAGCCTCCGCCCATCATCATAGCCGAAGCATCACCTGGCTCCGTGACAGATACTTGCACAATATCAATATCATCACGTTTGAGCATTTTCTCTTCGACTGCTTTCACATTCTCCAAAGTATCTTTTTGAAGTTCTCCCGTTTTTGGTGTATACGTTAAGTACATCACCTTTTCCTCTTCACTACCTAAAAAGCTAAACCCAATTAATGGAGTTAACGCTAAGCTTCCTACTAATAATAGAACTGCAAGAATCGAAGCAATCCATTTATGATTAAGCACTTTATCTAATATTCTTTTATATCCTCTTGCTAATTTACCAGCTTCTTTATGGCTACCTTCCGTTCTTTCACCATATAACTTTTTCCTAAATAAAAAGTGAGATAAGGCTGGAACAATGGTAATTGCCACAAGTAAAGATGCTCCAAGTGCAAATGCCATCGTTAATGCGAAAGGCATAAACAACTCGCCAACCATGCCACCAACGAATATCATAGGTGCAAATACAGCTACAGTTACTAAAGTAGATGACATAATTGGTTTGAACATTTCAATCGTTGCTTCACGAATTAATGCCCGACCTGTTAATTTTTCTTCTTTCAGATGGAGGCGTCGATAAATATTTTCCACAACAACAATTGAATCATCGATAACCCTACCAATCGCAACAGTTATTGCACCTAGGGTCATTATATTTAATGTAATATCTAACCAGTGGAGCAATAGCAATGCCATGAAAATAGAAACTGGTATAGATACAATTGATATAATGGTTGATTTAAAGTCACGTAGGAAAAGAAGAATGATTAATACAGCAATTAATCCACCGAATACGGCCTTTTCCACCATCGTAGACACAGATTTTTCGATTGGTTCACCTTGGTCAAGTGTGATATCAATCTTTAGACCATCATTTTTTTTCTTTTCATCTTTTACAAGATCCTTCACCTCGTTGACAACGTCAACTGTATTTGCCTGTTGTCCCTTTACAATCTGTATGGCAATAGCATCCTTCCCATTTGTTCGAGAAACTGACTGTACTTTACCGACAGTTTTAATTGTTGCTATGTCACTAAGCTTCACAAATGGGGTTGGATTTGTCGCTGATGGGGTAACAGGAACCATCATATTTTTCAATTCATCAATGGTCATGAACTTGCCATCAATAGCGACAGCTTGTTCACCTTCTTTAAACTCATAAAGCCCTAAAGAAACAGACATGTTACTTGCTTGGATGATTTCTTTCACCTTATCTTCTGTTAAGCCTAATTCATCCATTTTAGTTTTATTATAAGTTAGATCTACTTCCTCAATATGCTGACCTGTAATCGTGGCAGAAGCCACACCATCTAACTTCTCAATTTTCGGTAGTAAACTCTCCTCTACCGTTGATGTTAAGTCAACGATATCCTCTTTGGAACTGCTGACACTTAGTGCCACTACTGGCATCATATTCATACTAATAGCAGATGTTGTCGGTTCCTGTGCTCCCTCAGGTAATTTCACCGTATCTAATGCTGACTTCAACTCACGCTTTGCTTCGTCCATATCGATCCCATATTCATATTCAACCTGGATACTTGCCATGTTTGAATATGAATTTGAATAAACGGATTTTACATGATCAAGACCTTCTACTGCCTTCTCGATTGGCATAGATATATCATTCATTACCTGTTCAGGAGTTGCACCAGGATAAACATCCGATACCATTAAGAAAGGAATTGAAATATCAGGAATGGTCTCTGTTTTCATTCGTGTACCTGAATAAATACCAGATACAGTTATTATTATCGTAAGCAACCAAACTGCTAGTTTATTCTTTAAAACAAAATTGACTAACCCTCTCACTTTTACACCTACCCTTATTTGACTTATTTAGCCTATTTTTCTATAATAATGACTACTTGGTCATTTGTCAAATAAAGACATAGGAGCGATTAATTCAAATGGTTAAAAAACAATTAATAATGGAAAAGGCATTGGAGCTTTTTGCTAGGCAAGGTTTCGAGGCAACTTCTGTACAACAAATAACAGAGCACTGTGGTATTTCTAAAGGGGCATTTTATTTATCTTTTAAATCAAAAGATGAATTGATTATTGCTCTCATTGACCACTTTATGATGCAAGTAATCGCAGATATTGACCATATAGTCAGAGGAGATATCAAAAACGAGATACTCTTATATAAATTTTATTATACAATTTTACAATCTTTTCATAATCATTCGGACTTCGCAAAACTTCTTATGAAAGAACAGTCGCAAACTCTCAACGATGAATTGATGCAAAAACTGCATTACTATAATAGTTTACTTGATAAAACTATTTTATTATTGCTTGAACGTCTCTATGGAAAAACCGTATTAAAGACAAAATATGATCTAATGTATTGCGTCAAAGGCTTTATGAGTATGTACTCGCATTTATTCTTGTTCTTTAACCTTCCACTTGATTTGGATCAATTAGTAAGATCACTAGTGGAAAAGACAAATATACTTGCTGAGCAGGCGTCCAACTCCTTTCTTTCAAAAGAACTGGTCCAAATTACAAGCCAAGCAATGAATGAAAAGATTTCAATAGAACAAATCCTTCCAATGATTGATCAAAAAATATCAGAATTAGAAGAGTCTATCGAAAAGGAATCCCTCATCCTCCTAAGGCAGCATCTAATAGAACCAAGCCTAAGCCCCGCAATCGTCAAAGGGTTACAAGAGAATATACGCAATCATCCACATTGCAAATGGATTGCCTATTTAATTCGAAGATACTACGGGGACATAGGGTCCGGTCCAATGTCCCAGCAATAAAAAAGAGGTCTGTTTACTACTTATTAAACAGACCTCTTTTTAACTATAAAATTTATTACATTAATTTAGATATAAATGCTGTTGCAATCCCAAAATAAATAAGTAAGGATAAAATGTCATTTAATGTAGTAATTAATGGACCAGAAGCGACTGCAGGATCAATCTTAAAGCGATATAAAATTAAAGGAATAATAGTCCCAGCTAATGTTCCAATGATTAATGTCATAATTAACGAACTACCTACAACTAACCCTAAAACAGGACTACCCTGCCAAATATAAGCGATAATCGAAATTAAAATTCCACAAGTAACCCCAATGATAAGACCAACAGAAAATTCACGGAAGATTAGTTTTAAAACAACCTTTTTATTAATATCGTGTGTAGCCAACCCTCTTACAACAACTGCTAACGACTGTGTTCCCGTATTCCCCGTCATTCCTGCGATCATAGGCATAAAGAACGTTAACGCAACAACCTTTGATAATGTATCTTCAAATCCGCTAATAATGGTTCCAGATACTAAACCAATAAATAATAGCAAGATTAACCAAGGCAATCTTCTATATGCAGCAACAAAAGCTTTCGTATCAAAATCTATCGCCTTACCAGAGGCAGATAGCTTTTCAATATCTTCATTCGCCTCTTGAATAAAAACATCAATAATATCATCAACCGTTACAATCCCTACTAACTCATTGTTATTCTCAACAACAGGGACAGCTAAAAAATCATATCTTTCAATAACACGGGCAACTTCCTCTTGATCAGCGTCTGTTGAAACAGATATCACTCGACTAAACATGATGTCATAAATTTTTTCGTATTCATCCGCTAATATTAAGTCTCGGTAAGATACAACACCGACTAATCGTTTTTCCTCATCAATGACATATAAATAGTTAATCGTTTCAGAGAACTCCGCAAATATCTTAAGCTTATCAACCGTTTCACGAACTGTATAATGTTGCGGTATCCACACAAAACGATTGGTCATCAATCTACCCGCTGTTTCAGGAGAGTAATTCATGATATTTTTAACAATTGTAGATTCCTCTTGTTTCATACCTGAGAGAAGCTCATCTATTTTCTCCGGTGACAAATGCTCAAGTAAAGAAGCTAGATCATCATTATCCATGAGATCCATTACTGGTCCTGATTTCTCTCCACCTAGTTTTGCAAGTACCTTTAATTGGTATTCCTTATCAAGCTCTTGGATAAGCTCTGCGATTTGCTCAGGATAAAGAAACAACAGGAAACGGGTATAATGTTTTTCTGGTAGGCTCTCAAATATCCGTGCTATATCATAAGGATGAAGTTCATCTAAAATTTCTTGGAACTCTTTTCTTTTTCCTTCTTTGATGTTTTTTATGATTTGAATGATGATTTGGTCTTCTGTCATATTCATTATCAACTTAGACACTCCTTTTCGAGGAAGAAAGAGGATTTTCCCAAATATAAAGGGAAAATTATATAATTTCTACCTTTTCATTATTCCCCTAAACATCGAAAAGAAAGGCAAGAGACCACTAAAAAATATTTTTTTAAAAACAGAACACTAGTGTTCTATTCCCGTTTTTTTAAAGGGACAAACATTCTTCACATCGATCAGTGGATCCTTCCTTTTCTCCACTTCTCTTTCATAGGGGTATGAGAAGTGAACGTTTTTAACTAAAAATTTATTCATATATATAGGTACCGAATCAGGTAAATTGTCCATTCTCATCACCACCTAAATTAAAATCTTAACTTTATGGATAGTAAAATTTAGTAAAAATACCCAAAGCTAAAAGAATAAAATAAAAAACATCCCCCAACGAAGAGGATGTTTCAATAATTGACAAAAAAATGATCATGATTGAATAAGACTCAAATCGTTGAGCTTTAGCACTATATGGCATAGGATAACGTTCATCCAGCTACATTAAAAACCACCTTAATTCGATGGTTCCTGTTGACCCATTGGCGTCTTTCGAAATTTCTGGGCAGCAGCATATCTCCATATAGGAGCCTCACCTAACGAGGTTATTAAATTTTACTATTCCCTTTTATTTATACGCAGTAAACAAAATAATGTCAACATCTAGAGCAAAATATTTAACCCATTTAAAAATATTTCTTCTTCCAAAAAACAAATGCCGTCATACTAGCTAAAAAGATTGCAAATAAAATAGCAGTTTGAAAGGCATGTGGATAATTTTCTAAGTTAAATGGTAAATGTACATTCATCCCAAGGAAACTAGCAACCATCGTTGGAAATGACAGAATAATTGTGATAGAAGTTAAAAACTTCATTACACCATTTAAGTTATTAGAAATTATTGAAGCATATGCGTTCATCATACTACTTAAAATTGAACTATAGGTCGATGCCATCTCAATTGCCTGAGTATTTTCAATAATGACATCCTCTAATAAATCCTTATCCTCTTCATACATTTTTATATAATTTATTCGCAAAATTTTATCTAGCACCATTTTATTTGACTTCAAAGAAGTGGTAAAATAAACCAAACTTTTCTCTAATGCTAATAATGAATATAACTCTTTATTTTTCATCGACGATTGGTGAAGCTCCCGCTCAACCTCATCTGTTTTCTTATTAATTTGTTTCAAGTAACGTAAA
Organism: Heyndrickxia oleronia; assembly: GCF_017809215.1. Lineage (GTDB taxonomy): Bacteria > Bacillota > Bacilli > Bacillales > Bacillaceae_C > Heyndrickxia > Heyndrickxia oleronia. The sequence goes on along the minus strand of NZ_CP065424.1, from coordinate 1,384,915 downwards.
TAATAGGATGAAATAACAAATAAAATTTGTAAGGCAAATCTTGTTTTTTTAAACGTATAGAATTCTTTCTTTTTGTTATTTTTAAAATCCATTAATACTTGGGCATCCTTTAATGATATCGTAATGATGCACTCATTTGTTAAAATAATTCCAAGTGGCAATGTTTCATAAACTGAATAACCAGATTCATCCTTCGATATATATGGATAATCAATAATAATAAATACATCGCCCTCTTCTTTTTCGATACGGGACCGTTCTTCGTCATCCAATGCGTCTTTAATAAAATCAACTGGTACATTGGCATGATCAGCGACAAATTGAATTTCTTGTTCGCTTGGAGAAACTAAATTAATCCAACATCCTTTTGTAATGTCGGTTACAGTTTCTAATTTGTTCATTTTATTTGTTTTATAAATTTCTAACATAAGCCAACCTCCTCTTGTTGAGCGAGGAAGTCATTTTACCTTCGATCGGAAAGTAGATATATTGACTTCCTCATATGTTATTGGTTCAGGATCCAAATATATCAACTCCCTTTGAATGTAATACTTTCTAATCTTAAACTAAAATTGTATAAAAGGACAATGCATTTGAAAAACATTTCATTTTTCAGAATTCTATTATCATTATAGTGTGCAATCATAAAAATGCGCATAAATCGCCATTCAAAATAAATTGGAAATCGAACAGCCTATAAATAAATAAACGAAAAAAACGCTTTATGCAGCGTTTTTTCGTTTATCAGTAAATTTAACAGTTTACCTTTCGTCTAATGATTATCTTCTAAACCAAGCCTTTATCAGTCACTAGTCTAACGAATATAGTTCTGAATCAACTGCATCAAAAAGCCGAGACGGTTTACCTACACTTGTAATGATCAGTTGGTGCATGGCTCTAGTACAAATCGTATAAAGTAATGTTCGTTCAGAATCCTGATGATACATTTCATTGGAAGCATTTAATACAATCACACTGTCAAATTCCAAGCCCTTCGCTAAATAAGAAGGAAGGAGCATCGGACCATCAACGATTTCCTGATTTTTCATCCCTATTAAAGTAACATTTATTTTGTTCTTTAAAAGTTGAAATGCCTGTTCACAGTCCTTCATAGTTTTACCTATAATTGCGACTGAACCCGATATTTTTGTTAATTTATTCACCTGATCGGTTATTTCTTCTATTAATTGATCAACATCATTTCTGACAATGATAGTCGGTTTTTTCCCTTCTCTCTCAAAAAGCTCAATTTCCTCACCGTCTTGTAAAATCTCCTTTGTAAACGCAGTTATGGCTGCAGTGGAACGATAGCTCTTTGTTAAACGGATAATCTCTGCTTTTTCTGCACCAAAAATATCAATTGCAGTTTGAATCGTCGGTTTTTTCCCCTTATTGAAAATCGATTGATTGATATCCCCCAGCATCGTAAATTTACTATACGGAAACATATATTTCATATATTCAAGTTGAAGCGGGGAATAATCTTGTATTTCATCTATGAACACATATTTGATTGATGTTTGAGATTTTCTTCCCTCAATGAGATCACTTAAATATAAATATGGTACAACATCCTCCATATGAATTTTTTTATGATTTAATGCGTGAATCGTATGATTTTGAATTTCCAGCCATTCTCTATCAGAAAGCTCAAATTCATCAAGATGAATAAATTCAGATGCTTTCTTTAGAAAATCAACAAACTGAGCTTTTATATGAAAGAAACGGTATCTCTTAACAGCAACCTTTATTTTGCGAAAGTATTTTCGGACAATTTGCTTAGCTAGATACTCTTTTTCTTGATCAAATGAATCAAAGACAACCTTCCCTTTTCGTTCCCCTTTTAGTGAATGTTGGAAAGCTTTTAAGTAATCTTCTCGATCAAGAAGTTCCATCTCCTCTTCAACCCAATCCTCTTGTTCCTCCTCTAGCGCTTTTTCTTCTAAGCGTTTTAATAATTCTTTCGTAACTAATGGAAAACGATTAGGCAATGAAAATGATGAATCATAGGAATAGAAAAGCTCAGAAATTTCCTCCTTCGATATGAGAACCTTTCCCCGAAAACGAATATCTTTAAAAAAGAGACCAGATTCATTTAAATCAAGTACATATTTATTTATAGCCTGGAAGAAGGAGCGATCTCCTTTCAATTGTATCGCTTTAGACCTCCACGTATTCTCTATTTCATTTACACTATTTTCGAATTGCTCAAATAAACTTTCCAACTCCAAATCAGGAAACCTTGATTGGGCATAATCAAAAAAGGTTGTTTGCACAATATTACTTTCCCCGAGCTCAGGAAGCACTTTTGAAATATAGTGATTAAATAAACGGTTTGGTGAAAAAAGTATCATTTGCTCAGAATGCAAAGAATCCCTAAATCGATATAAAAGGTAAGCAATTCTTTGCAAGGCTGCAGAAGTTTTCCCGCTTCCAGCAGCTCCTTGAACGAATAAGAGGCGACTGCTTATATCCCTTATAATCTTGTTTTGCTCCTTTTGGATAGTAGCTACAATACTTTTCATATGTGTATCTGCTTTATTTCCTAAGACTTCCTGAAGCATTTCATCCCCAATGGTTACTCCTGTATCAAATAATGATTCAATACGCCCATTTTTAATTAAAAATTGACGTTTTAATAGCATTTCACCAGATCGTGAACCTTCCGGGGTTTCATAAGAGACAGGCCCCGGACTTCCATCATAATAGATGCTTGATATTGGTGCCCGCCAATCATAGACAAGATATTCATCATTTTCATCGATAAATGATGCAATCCCGATATATATTTTTTCTTCCGTTTCATCATTCTCTTTAAAATCTACTCTTGCAAAATAAGGTGATTGTTCAAGCTTCTTCAGTGTTTCAATACTTTCTTCTACATGTCCATAGCTTCGTTCACGCTCAGAAAGCAATTCCGCTTGCTGTCGAATACTTGTAAATGTTTCAATAACATCATCAGGTTCATCTAAATTAACCGTCACATCTTCCCAAAAGTTTTGACGTATTTCTTCAGCCTCATCCTTTACTGATTTTACCTGGGATATCAGGAATTTTTCTTTTTGTTTTACCTTTGCTACAGTTTCATCTACTCTTTGTTGTTCCTGTAACCATTCATCATTTTGATTTGACATAAGAAACCTCCTGAAAAAAATGTGAAATAGTTGACATCGCACTTTAAATGTGATAATGTTAATATAGGGTATTTATAAACTACACCAACAAACAATGTCATGCATCTCTAAATTATATCACCTTTGTCATCTTCTTTCCAGTTATCCTCTTCATTTTTTCAATCCTTTATAATAAGTACATAACCTTTTCATTTTATATTACATTTTCTACATAAGAAAAATGCATGTGTATTTTTGTGTTGCGCACAGATAAATAAAATTTGCTGTTGCCATTTTAACCCTTGCTCCCTCGAAAAAGAGTAACTGTTTATGTAGACTAACATACCCAACAGAGGTTTGAAATGCCTAAACCAACAAAGCATTGAAGCCAATATTATAAAAAACACAAAAAGAAGAGTTAACCAACCCTTCTTTTATGCTTATTTTTGGCTCTTTCCTCAAACATTGTTGCTATTTAAGGAAAGTTTTAACTAATAACTATCGGTTGAAGACTGCTACATTTTATTTCTGAGAAAAAAGCTGCAAACTTCATAATGCCGCTGAATCATTATTGGGTGTAAAAGCCGGCAGTTGTTTACAAAAGCAACTATTCGAAAACAGCCTTATTTTTTTATTTCAACTACAAATGGAAATACTCTAACTTTATTTTCCTGTTTAAATTCTGCCCAAATTTTATAGATCCCTTCCTTATCGAACTGTGTTACGAATACAGGTTGATCTTCCCTTTCTGGATGTACATGAAGAAAATGATTGGCTTTTTTATCTAGAATAACGACATGCCCCATTGCTCCAAGATACGGTTCCAAGTTTGATTGATCTAATTCGAATGAAAGTGTAATTGGCTCATTAGGTTTAGTTGAACTCATTTTTAATTTTACTGTTTTCCCTTCTACAGTTTTCGTCAAGGAAGAATCAGAAACTATATGATTTGTTTGAGAGCCTTCATCAGAATTTCCAACTTCAAAAGGAATAGGTTTGATTGAATAGTCCAATCCTTTTGGTTTTATGTCAATAAACGCCTTATATTTTCCATTTGATAATGTCTTTTCAACAGTAAATTCACCTTCACTCACCTTCGTTGGATGAAGGTGAGCATATTGATTTAATGATTCATCGACGATAATTAAATGAAGAAGCTTCTCATGGTTGACCTCTAATGGAATTGGATTATTCGAAAGGTCTGTCAATCGTATATGGATAGACCCATCTTCATAATGGAATTGTGAAAGCACTTGGCCCTCTTGTTTCTGCTCCTGATGTTCGTGATGCTCGCTCGCCTCAACTTTTGGGGCATTTGTTTTTTCAAAAAACTTTGCATAAACCGTATAACCAGCAATGACTACTAAAAGGTAGATAATTGCAGCTAAAGCCCATTTTTTCATTAAGTTCACTCCCTTTCTTTTTTGGTACAGACTATAGATATTGGATAAAGCGTCTCATTTGTAAAACCTATTTGCTCTTCTCTGTCAGTACTTGGAAAATCCATTCCCTACAAAAATATCAGAAAAGAGCTATTTGATAGGTGCTTCAGGCTTTATTCACCTTTACACGTTGTAAACGAAGTGCGTTTAATACAACAGATACTGAACTAAATGCCATGGCAGCCCCTGCAAGCCAAGGTGCTAAAAATCCAAGTGCTGCAACAGGAATTCCTAGTGTATTATAAGCAAATGCCCAAAATAGATTCTGTTTAATATTCCTTATAGTTTTGTGACTCATTAAGATAGCATCTGCAATTGCATTTAAATCGCCTCTCATTAGAGTAATATCGGCAGCTTCCATTGCAATATCTGTACCAGTACCTATAGCCATTCCAATATCACTTATAGCAAGTGCCGGTGCATCATTTATACCATCTCCAACCATCGCCACACGTTTTCCTTGCTGCTGCAATTTTTTTACTTCATCAGCTTTTCCTTCCGGTAATACTTCAGCGATTACATGATCAATCCCTACTTCAGATGCAATTGCATTTGCAGTACGTTGATTATCACCAGTCATCATAATAACCTCTAATCCTAAATCCTTTAGTCTTCTAATTGCTTGCTTAGAGGTATCCTTGACTGTATCAGCAACAGCGACCATTCCCATAAAGGAACCATTGATTGCAACAAGCATAGTTGTTTTCCCAGATTCCTCAAGTTTTTCCATTCTTTTAATGGCAGAGTCAACATTTATATCATTTTGCTGCATTAATTTTTTTGTACCTACTAAAATATGATTGTTATTTATTCGTGCAGCTATTCCATATCCTGGTATCGCTTCGAAATGATCCACATTTAGTAATGATATTTTCTTTTCTGTAATTCCCTGGACAATAGCTTCTGCCAAAGGATGTTCCGATTGTTTTTCAGCAGAACCGACCAATTGGGAAAAGGTCATCTCATCCATATCTCCATCAACAATAATGTCTGTTAAAACTGGTTTCCCATTTGTTACTGTACCGGTCTTATCAAGAACAATCGTGTTAATTCGATGTGTTTGTTCGAGATGTTCCCCACCTTTAAATAAAACACCTAATTCTGCTGCACGACCTGAACCTGCCATGATAGAAGTAGGAGTGGCAAGACCTAAAGCACATGGACATGCAATGACCAGAACGGCGATTAATTTCTCTAGAGCAACAGCGAATTCTCCAGGACTTACCCATACATACCACACGATAAAAGTTAGAAACGCTAGACCTACTACAATTGGCACAAAAATACCAGAGATTTGGTCAGCTAAACGCTGAATAGGTGCTTTGGAGCCTTGTGCCTCCTCTACAACTTTTATAATTTGTGATAATGCCGTATCTTTACCAACTTTTGTTGCATTTATTTTAAGAAAACCATTTCGATTTATAGTTGAACCGATGACATCATCACCGACTGTTTTATCGACAGGAACACTTTCCCCTGTCAACATTGACTCATCTAATGCTGATTGTCCTTCCACGATGATACCATCAACAGGTATTTTTTCACCGGGCTTAACGAGAATGATATCTCCGACTACAACTTCTTCTAAGGGTATTTCTATTTCTTTCTCATTTCTTAAGACGATCGCAGTCTTTGCTTGTAATCCCATTAACTTTTTAATCGCTTCAGAAGAACGTCCTTTAGCACGTGCTTCAAATAATTTACCTAAAATAATGAGTGTAATTAATACAGCACTTGTTTCAAAATAAAGATCTACCATATGCTCCCCTGATCCAATAGATGCAATGGCTACATAGAGACTGTAGAAATAGGCTGCAGATGTTCCTAAAGCCACTAGTACATCCATATTTGCACTTTTATTCCTTAATGCTTTATAAGCACCTACATAAAATTGTTTACCGATAATAAATTGAACAGGGGTTGCAAGAGCAAACTGGACCCAAGGATTCATTAACATTTCAGGTAAATATATAAAAGAAGTAAATTTAAAATGACTAACCATCGCCCATAATAATGGAATCGACAATATTAGTGAAAAGATAAATTTCCCTTTTTGTTTTTCTATTTCCTTTTCACGATAGTCAAGAGTATCTTCTTTATCTTGCTTTGGTATTGCTTGATAGCCAATCTTCTCTACTGCTTTACTCATTTCCTGAATCGATATCTCAGATGGGTTATATTCAACGCTTCCTGTCTCTAATGCAAAGTTTACAGTTGCATTTTTCACCCCATCAAGCTTATTTAGAGTTTTTTCAATCCTATTAGCACAGGCTGCACAAGTCATTCCTACTAAATTAAAATCAGCTTTTTCCGATTCTACTTCATATCCAAGACTATTAATTTTCTTTTCCATCTCACCTAGATTAGTTACTTCAGGACGATATTTAACAATAGCTTTTTCTAAAGCAAAATTTACATTGGCTTCCTCAATACCATCCATTTTATTTAATCCCTTTTCGATTCGATTTGCACAAGCTGCACAAGTCATACCTATAATCGGGATTTGAGATTCCTTAATCGTTGATTGACTCATTTTCACTCACTCCTTTTATTCAAACCTCAACTACTATACCCCAGTATCCTATAATATGCAGATAAAAAAATTTGGCTAATCAGCACCGTTTATTTTTTCAAGTAAACGGTGCTAACTTCCATTTTACTCTACATCATATCCTTGATCATCAATTGTTTCTTTAATCTCGTTTAAACTTACAACATTAGAATCAAATTGTACTTGAACTTTACCATTATCTAAATCAACACTAACATTTTTTACACCATTTAATTTTCCTACACTACCTTCTATAGAATTAACACAATGACCACAAGACATTCCATTCACAGTTAAAGTAATATTTTCCATGATAATCCCTCCATTATTTTTTCATTAATTTTTGAATAGTGACAAGAACTTCATCTAGTACTTCCATATCACCTTCTTGTATTCTTTCAACAATACAACTTTTCATATGGCCTTCTAATAAGATTTTTGCAACGCTATTAAGAGCAGATTGTGTTGCAGATATTTGAGTAATCACATCATCACAATAAGTATCTTTCTCTATCATACCTTTAATGCCACGAATTTGTCCTTCTATACGATTTAACCGAGTAGTTAAGTTTTTCTTTACATTAGCTGAATGATGACTCTTTCTCTCTTCGTGAGTAGAACAACTAGTTTCAATTTCAATATTTGAATTTTGATTTTCCAAAGACGTCACCTCCTATTTACACTTTACTATACCCCCCTATCCTATGTCAATGGATAATTTATTTTTTTTCTGCCTATTTTCAAACATTGTTGTTAATTAGGTAAACTTCTAACAAATTTAGATTAAAAACCGTCAGTCCTCCATAAAAAACTGCCTTTTTAACTAATATTGATGCTTATTGTGTCTCTTATCATATTGATTTATTAGTATTAATGATAACTGAAATGCCATAATAAAAATGTGAAACAACTTTAAAATAAAGGGGAGATCTAGATGAAGCTTACACCAGAACAGCGGATCGAACTTCATGGCTTTAATAATTTGACTAAATCCTTAAGCTTTAATATGTATGATATATGTTTCACTAAAACAAAAGAAGAGCGTGAGGCTTATATAGAGTACATTGATGAACAATATAATGCTGATCGATTAACAAAGATCCTAAATACTGTTGCCGATATTATTGGTGCCCATGTATTAAATACAGCTAAACAAGATTATGTTCCCCAAGGAGCTAGCGTTACATTATTAGTTTCAGAAGGTCCTGTTGTGGAAGTTCCAACAGAATCCTTTAGTGAATCTCCTGGGCCATTACCAGGATCTGTTGTCCTACAATTAGATAAAAGTCATATTACGGTTCATACATATCCCGAATATCATCCCGATGAAGGAATTAGTACGTTTCGCGCAGATATTGATGTATCCACATGTGGTGAAATATCCCCTCTTAAAGCCCTAAATCATCTAATTCATTCCTTTGATACGGATATTATGACCATCGATTATAGGGTTAGGGGGTTTACTCGAGACAAAAAAGGGCATAAATTATTTATTGATCATGACATCCGTTCCATCCAAAATTATATACCAGATAATGTGAAGAACCTTTATGATATGATTGATGTAAATGTGTATCCAGAACATATTTTTCATACAAAATGTAAATTGAAACAATTTGATTTGAATGATTATTTATTTGGATATAAAAAAGATATACTTACGGAGAAGGAACAAGAAGAAATTACCCAAAGATTAAAAAAGGAAATGGATGAAATCTTTTATGGAAGGAATTTTGATGTGCAGTAAATTTCTATTGATACAAAAACGGGTTGTCAAATAGGTGACAGACTAATTTAGACAACCCCCTTCATTCATTTATTTGTGATAAAGTTTGATTAGATTTTATCAATGAATTTAAAATGACTTATCTAAACTTATTTTGTCCCGACTTCATATAGGTAATAAACATAGTCTGTTGGAGTACCTGAATAACCTTGTTGATTCAGCATAGCAGTAATATTTCCACGATGATAGGTCCCATGATTTACTACATGATCAATTAGTTCCACGTAAGTCGCATTTAATATTCCATAAACAGGGTGTTCATATTGAGAAAGATGGTCAAGATTTTCTAATTGGCTGAAGAATTGATCGTACTCCGCTCTTAACTTAACAAACTCCGTTTCCATTTCTTTCATACTAACAGCTTTTAATTCAGAAGCTTTCATCCCTACCTTTGTCTTTGTTTCTTCAAAAGAAACACCTTGCATCGTATTTAACCAAACAACATCCGTTAAATACATATGAAGCAAAGTAGCTGAAATGGATGGAAATACACTTTTAAGCTCTGTATCATATACTTCATCAGGTAGTTCTTTTAATCGTTTAAACAATTTATCATTCGCCCAATTATGGTACTCATACTTTTTTATAGAAGGATGTTTCATAAATTTGTCCCCTTTTCACTTTTTATTTATAGTCCCTAAAGAATGGCAATTTCTCTTTTCCCAATAATCGTAAATAAACAAATAGCTGTCCTTTATGATGAATTTCATGATCATACATTATTGTAAGAAAGGTGCCCCCCGACCCTGCAAAGTTTCCCATTTGTAGTGAACTAGAGATATCTAAATCCGTAATTAACCTATACTTTTCCTTTGTAATCCTAGTGACTTTCTTAACGATGCTTCTTAATTCATCAACATTTGTGCACACTGGAATATTCGGAGGCATAAATTCCTTATTTTTTACTAATGAAACAAATGTATCATTCCAATATACAATATGTAGAAAGAGCTCTCCTAAAGTCATCGCCCCTTCCCAAGGCTTAAAAGTTAAATCCTCATCTTTCATTGGAATATCTACTAATTGCTCAGTTATTTTACGATGCCTCAGCCAATTATTCATCATCTTTTCTGATTCAATCAAAAGTATTTCTCCTTTCATATTTTGCTCTCATCATACATGAACTTCACTGACAAATACGGTCATTATAATGGTTTAGTCATGCCACAATAATTTCCCACGATTATGACCTTATTTCTGCACGATATGGTTCGATGACCGCCCAAAATCTTTCCCAAATGTCCTTAGAATCTTCCCCAATTAATTGTAAATCCGTTTTTATCATAAAAATTATCACCTCAACTTTTTAATCTGTATATAAGACGGATAAACTTGAAAGAATCATACGCACATTTCAAATTTTTTATTTATAGTTTATTATTCTCCTAAACCTATAAAGTTCCTTCTATAATCTGTTAGAGATTAGTTTGATAGCTCAATTCTTGAGTTAGGCAACACAGAACCAATTTAGTTTTAAATGTACTTTCTTCATAAAAAAACTGACCCTTCCTTGTAAGAAAAGATCAGTTTCTTAAATATTTATAATTTGTAAACTCTTGCCTCATAAGGTTTCAGCATAAAGTGTTGGATATCCTTATGTTCCGGTAATTTATAATTATTCAAGAGTAAATGATTATATTTTAATGATGCTTCATTATACGAATACTCTGCTGGTCGATCTGTTAAATTCGTTATGACAATCATTTTCTCATCTCCAAGAGTCCGAGTATATGCATAAATTTGTGGATCCTCTTCCAAAATGAGATCATATATTCCATAAGTAAATACTTTATTCGTTTTCCTTAAACGAATCATCTGCTTATAAAAATGATAAATAGAATCTAAATCATTTTGTTGCCTTGCTACATTTATTTCTTGATAGTTCGGATTGATCCCCATCCAAGGGGTTCCTGTAGTAAAGCCAGCATGGATATCCTCAGACCATTGCATCGGAGTACGAGAATTATCACGACTTGATGCCCAGATTACCTTCATTATTTGTTCATGAGGGATATCATCTTCGATTCTTAACTTATATAAATTCTTCGTTGCCACATCATCGTACTCATCAATCGATTGATATTTCACATTGGTCATTCCTATTTCTTGACCTTGATAAATAAATGGGGTACCTTGCATAAAAAAATACATTGTTGCTAAAGCTGTAGCACTTTCACGCCAATATTCTTTATCATTCCCCCAAGTCGAAACAACACGTGGCTTATCATGGTTTTCAATAAATAGTGCATTCCATCCTTTATTTTCAAGACCCTTCTGCCATCTGCTTAGAATTTTTTTCAATTCAATAATATCAATTGCATTCTGACTTTCGGCATCCCATAACCCTAGATGTTCAAATTGAAAAACCATATTAAATTTCCCTTTATCTTCGCCTACCCATAATTCCGCTTCATCAATCCCAACACCATTGGCCTCACCGACTGTCATAATATCATATTTTGAGAATGTTTCCCTTTTTAATTCTTCAAGAAAAGGCTGAATTCCATCAACATTCATATGCTTGTCAAAAGATGAAACATAAGGTAATCCTTGAGGATTAGGCATATCATGAAGACCTGCCTCTTTTTTTATATGACTGATGGCATCAACACGGAAACCATCAATTCCTTTGTCCAACCACCAAGTCATCATCTTATAAAGAGCATGCCGTACCTCATCGTTTTCCCAGTTTAAATCTGGTTGTTTCTTTGAAAAAATGTGCAAATAATATTGTTCTGTCTTTTCATCATATTCCCATGCAGAGCCCCCAAAAATACTCTCCCAATTATTTGGTTCTCTATCTTCCTTTCCGTCACGCCAAATATACCAATCTCTTTTTGAGCTATGTAAGGAACTTCGGGATTCAATAAACCATGGATGCTCGTCACTAGTATGATTAATAACCAGGTCGATAATTAATTTCATCCCTCTATTGTGAACCTCTTTTAACAGTTCATCAAAATCAGACATCGTTCCAAACTCATCCATTATATCTTGATAATCACTGATATCATATCCGTTATCATCATTAGGGGATTTATACATAGGACAGATCCAAATCACATCAATTCCAAGCTCCTGTAAATAGTCCAACTTTGTAATAATTCCATTTAAATCCCCGATTCCATCCCCATTGGAATCCATAAAACTTCTTGGGTAGATTTGATAGGCAACTGCCTCTTTCCACCATGTTTGCTTCATCGGTTTTCCTCACTTTTCTTCGATCATCTGTTGTTCACGAAAGCAATTATTATCATGTTAATTTATACACTCTTGCTTCATAAGGTAACAATTTAAAAGCCTCTTGTTCATCTTCCTGATCAATTGAATAATTACTAATTAATAATTCTTTTTTCTCATACTCTAATTCTTGTGGCCATTCAAATTCAGGTTGTCCATCAGAAAAATTTAATATGATTAAGAGTTTTTCATCACCCAGTGTTCTTGTAAAGGCATAGATCTCACTATGTTCTGGAAGAATTAAATCATATGTGCCGTATACAACAATTTCATGTTGTTTTCGAAGCTGAATTAATTTTTTGTAATACTGAAAAATGGAATGATCATCAACTAATTGTTGCTCTGCATTAATTTCCTGATAATTTGGATTTACCTTTATCCACGGTGTACCGCTCGTAAAACCTGCATTAGGACCACTACTCCATTGCATTGGAGTTCTTGCATTATCTCGACCTTTTGCATAGATTGAATTCATGATTTGCGATAGATTCTCTTTATCTTCACTAATTTTTTCATTATACATATTTAATGTTTCAATATCTTTATAATCATCAATGGTTGGAAAACGGACATTCGTCATACCTAATTCTTCCCCTTGATAAATATATGGTGTACCCTGTAGAAAATGGAGAAAAGTGGCAAGCATTTTTGCAGATTCCAACCAATATTCATCATCATTTCCGAACCTCGAAACCATTCGTGGTTGGTCATGATTATTTAAATAGAGACTATTCCACCCTACCTGTTCAAGCCCTTTTTGCCACTTTGTGAAGGATGCTTTTAAATCACTTAATTGAAGCTCTTTAAGATCCCATTTTCCAGTCGGTCCAGAATCTAAATCTACATGTTCAAACTGAAAAACCATATTCAATTCATTTCTGCCTTCACCTGTATAAAGTTTTGCTTGCTCTACAGTGATACCAGGCATTTCTCCAACAGTAATAAGATCATATTTAGATAGAACTTGTTGATTCATTTCCTGTAGATATTCATGTATTTTTGGACCATTCATATAGAAATCGGCTCCAGATGCATATTTTTTTCCCTCTAATGCAGGAGCATCTGGAAGACTTGGAACCTTTGAAATAAAATTAATAACATCCATACGGAAGCCATCAATTCCTTTTTCCAGCCAAAACTTCATCGTATCAAATACCTCGGAGCGAACCTTCGGATTCTCCCAATTTAAGTCAGGCTGTTTTTTGCTAAAAATATGCAGATAATATTCATTTGAGTCCTCATCATATTCCCATGCAGATCCACTAAATACAGACTCCCAATTATTTGGTTCCGCTCCATTCTTTCCTGGCTTCCAATAATAATAATCTCGATATGGACTGTCTTTTGATTGCTTTGCCAATCTAAACCATTCATGCTCATCAGATGTATGATTAACGACTAGATCCATCATAAGCTTCATATCACGCTTATGAATTTCTTGAAGAAGTTCCTCAAAGTCTTGCATTGTTCCGAACTCGTCCATAATCGATTGATAATCACTAATATCGTAGCCATTATCATCATTTGGTGATTGATATACTGGGGATAACCAAATGACATCTACCCCCAATTCTTTAAGATAATCGAGTTTCTCCATTATCCCTTTTAAATCACCAATCCCATCACCATTTGAATCATTGAAACTTCTTGGGTAAATTTGATAGACAACGCTTTCTTTCCACCATTCTTTTTTTGTCACTTTATTCACAACCTTTAGAGGAATTCTATATCCTGAATTATTTCAGGCTAGCACATGATTTTCTTTCAATCATCGTCGCAGGAATGGTCAATCGCTTCGGTAAAATAGTTGGATTCTTAATTTTTTCAATTAAGCAGCTCGCGGCTTCAAGTCCTAATTGAAAGATATCGATGTCAACAGATGTTAATGGTGGTCTCATATGATTAGTTAACATGATATTATTGAAACTTATGATAGAAATATCTTCGGGTACCCGTATATTTAAACTTTCCGCATAGCTCATTAATTCAATGGCAACAAAGTCATCTGTAACAACAAGTGCTGTCGATGGCTCATTTGCTAGTAGAAATTCTTTTGCTACCTCCACGCCACCTTCTTTTAAGCTACTTTCCTGAACTACTAATTGTTCGTTAAATGGAATTCCCGCTTCTTTTAGTGCCTGTTTGTACCCTTCCATACGATCAATTGTAAAGACTACCTCTGGATTTAAACCAATAAATGTAATCCTTTTATGCCCTTTATCAATTAAATATTTCGTTACTTGTTTGGTTGCATAAATATTATCATTATCGACATGTGTAATTCTTTCTGCATTATTATATGGCCGTCCAATGACAGTGAAGGGAAAATCCTCCTCTAATAAATAGTTCATGACTGTGTCATTTGTTTTCGAGTATAAAAGAATAATTCCATCAACTCGTCTTCCTTGAACCATTTGTACAACTTCCTCGAAGATTTCCTCTTGAGTGGCACCTGTAGATAAATAAATGCCATAGCGATCCTCTCTTGCCACCTGGCTGATCCCACGTAAAACTTCTGGAAAGAATGGATTTTCCAATACCTTTGTAGCAGAGTTAGGCATAATGATACCAATACTTTGAGTACTTTTTACGGCTAAGCTCCTTGCTTGAAAATTTGGATGATAGCCAAGTTCTATCATCGCTTCTCTGACACGTTTTTTGGTTTCTTCACTAATTCTTGGGTTATCTGCTATAACCCTCGAAACGGTTGAAGGTGACACACGAGCGACCTTCGCCACATCTTTTATTGTAACTGCCATTTTCATATCCCCCGTTAATCAAATGTTTACATAAATCTATTGTAAACGGATTATCTACCAATAGTTAGAATTTTTGCGAAAATTTATTTCACTGAGCCTTCTGATACTCCTTTAATAATTTGTTTTTGTAAGAAGAAATAAACAATAATCACTGGGATAATGGCTATTGTTAAACCGGCTAATGCTAAGTGCCATTGTTTCGTATATTCCCCAAAGAAGAAGAACATTTTTAACGGGATCGTTTCCATTCCTTCTTTATTAATAACTAGTGAAGGCAATAAATAGTCATTCCAAATCCAAATAATATTGAGTATCGCAACTGTCACAGTAATTGGTTTAAGCATCGGGAAGATGATATACCAAAATACTTGAAAACGATTGGCTCCATCAATGGTGGCCGCTTCATCAAGGGATTTGGAAATACCAGTTAATGTTCCATGATACAAAAAGATCGATAAACTTGAACCAAATCCTAAATACATTAAAATAATTCCAAATCGATTAAGCAGCTCCATCTTTCCAAATACAGAAATGAGCGGAATCATGACGGATTGAAATGGGATTAACATCGCAGCGACAAATAGGAAAAAGATGAAACCTGTCATTTTACTTTTTCGTCTTGATAACGCATACGCTGCCATAGAAGAAAAGACTACAATAACAATAACGGCTACTACAGTAATTAACACTGAATTAAATAAAGTTTTTAAGAAATCCAATTGTTTAAATGCCTCGATATAATTATCAAAGGTAAATTTATCAGGAAGCCCTAGCGTATCCGTGAATATTTCTCTTTTTTCTTTAAAGGAGTTTACAACCATCAAATAAAATGGTGAGATCCAAAGAAGGGCTAAAATGATGCCTAGAATTCCTATAAAATATGTTTTTTTCTTGTTTCTGCCCATTACATTTCAACCTCCCGTCTCTTATTGATGTATACCTGTGTAAGTGATATTGCCGCTACAATAATAAAGAATATGACTGCCTTTGATTGGGCGTAAGCCATTGCATTTTCAGTAAATGCTGTTTTATAAATTTCCATTGCGACCATTTGTGTTGAATGGAATGGGCCTCCACCTGTCAGTGAAAGGTTTTGATCATATAGTTTAAATGAATTTGATAATGTTAAAAATAAACTAACTGTAAATGCTGGAGCAACAAGTGGGAATGTGACATGAATAAATCGTTGGAAGCTATTTGCCCCATCAATTTCAGCTGCCTCTAATAATTCCTTAGGAACACTCTCTAAATATGAAATATAAATAACCATAATATAACCCGACATTTGCCAGCTCATTAGTATTGCCAGTGCCCAAAAACCAGTTTCCGGAGTGGAAAGCCATCCTTTTAAGGCTTCAATACCTAATAAATCACCAACTCCAGAGAAAACCTTAATAAAAATAAATTGCCAAATAAACCCAAGGATAAGTCCACCAATTAAATTTGGCATAAAGAAAATGGTTCTTAATAAATTGCTTGTTTTCATTTTTTGAGTCACAATGAGTGCCAATGAAAGTCCAAAAAAATTAATTAAAAATACGGATACAACAGTAAATTTAATAGTGAACCAAAGTGAATCTAAAAACTCCTTATCTTTAAATAGATTCATATAATTCTCTAAACCAATAAACTTTAAATTGTCAATTCCATTCCAATTAGTAAATGAGTAATATACACCGAAAATTAATGGCAAAATGACAACAAGAGCTAATGCAATTAGTGTTGGCGCCAAAAATAGCCAGTACCATAAATTACCTTTTTTCATGACCATTCCTCCAAGTTAGAAAAGTGCCTCATTCGTAAGTCATCATACTGCGTGACCTTCCTGATAGCCACGCAGTATGATGAGTTGTATTTGGCACCCAGACCTTTAGATTAAAATATAGAAAACAAAGCAACGAAAGGGTTGCCTTGTTTTCTCTTTTCTAAAGTCTCAGTTATTACCTAGCAGCTTCCCAAGACTTTTTAGATTCATTCACTAAATCCGCCCAACTCATTTTACCGCTTATATATTTCTGGATGTTGATACCTAATTGCTCTTGTCCCCAGCCTGTTGGATATCCCATAAATACCCATGCAATGGTTTTGCCATCCTTTGCATAATTATAAACAGCTTTTGCTAAAGGATCTGAGATTTTACTTGCATCGAAGCCATCATATGCAGGAATAAATTTGAAATCATTAATAACAGCTTCTTTCCCCGCATCAGATGTATATAACCAGTCTAAGAATTTTTTCGCCTCAGTAATTTCTTTATCATTTTTATTTTTATTTACTGCCCAATACATTGGTACGCCAACAGGAATGGCATCTTCTTTATATCCTTCAACAGGAATTGGTAATAACCCAATACTATTTTCCGCTAATTCCGGATCAATCCCTTCAATTGAACCATATACCCAGTTTCCTTGTTGAATCATGGCTACTTTACCAGTTGAGAATAATTCTTCAACTTGTTGAGAGTAGTCTAAACTTACAGTTGGTTGTACAGAATATTTGTTTTCTAAATCAAGAACATGCTTAAATGCATCGGCATATTTAAAATCAACTTTTTTAGCATTATAAGCATCCATAACATTTCCATTAAATTCTGGTGCTAAAAATGTATTTGACAAATGTAAACCTGTTACCCATGTTTCCTTACCAGGTAATGCAAATACCGCATCAAGTCCTAAATCTTTTTTCTTCTTATCTAATGTTTTTACAGCGTCTTCTAAAGCTGAGAATGAAGTAATTTCTTTCGGATCAATTCCTGCTTTTTCAAAAACTTTTGTATTATAAATGAAACCATATCCCTCTTGGTTATAAGGTAAACCTAGGATTTCATCTCCTTTTTTAACCCCTTCAAGTGTTCCGTCAAGTGCAAGTGATGCTGCTTTTGTATCTGATAAATCTGCTAATTTTGCTTCCCAATCCTTAACGTCTTGGGGACCACCTACATTGTAAATTGTCGGCTCGTTTCCTGATGCGAATTTAGACTTAAGTGCTGCACCATAATCCTCACCACCACCGACTGTCGTAATATTGATTTTTACGCCTGTATTCTCTTTCTCATATTTTTCTGCTAGTTTTTTAAATTGATCTTTAAATTCAACTTTAAACTGAAAAATATCAACAACTACATCACCTTTAGATGATCCTTTTCCTTCTTTTGAATCATCGTTTGATGATGAGCATCCAACTAATCCTATACTGACTAAAAGAATTAGAGCCAGCATAGCAGGTAAGAACCTTCTTACTTTCATGATTTATACCCCCATCTTTTTTGTTTAACTACTATTCATGTAATGCTTGCATACCCAGGAAACCGCTTGCATTGTTTTCTACTTTTAAATCTACCTTATTTTTGCAAGAATCATAGATTAAGATTAAACCGCTTACAAAATATAAGAAAAAATAAAGAATTTTAGTTTATTATTATTCCAAGGTTGATGCAAACGATTGCATAAACTTATGTCATTATAGTAGCACAGGAAATAAGTGTTTACAACAGAAATTTTTTAAAAGTCAAAAACCTTCCTATATTAAAGCTTTTTGTAAAGCATGTTCCTAATATGGATTCAGCGCATGTTATGGCTAATGACATTTCAAAAAGTAAATGGTAGGGGTAGAAACATGATGCAATCAAGCCCCATTAGATGAATAGATAAAAATGGATTACGAGAAACACAGAAAAAAGCCTTTCCCTTACTCAATAGAGAAGAAACAAATAAAAAGAGCCAGGGTAAAGCTGGTGATGGGACCAATCCTTTTCCACTGCTAGATGAATTGGTGTACAGAATGGACAAAAAAATAAAGAAAAACCATTTTATATGAAACAACAGGTTTAATAATCAGTCTTCCGGTATCAAACGAAGATTTATGATAATACGAAAGAAATAGCAGATACTTGATTGGTTCGGAGAAGCGTTCGCTCGACTCCTACGGGAAAGGAAAGAAGGCGGGAACCTGGAAAACCTCATCTCTCAAAAATAAAAAATGCCGACAAACTAATTGTCGACAGTGTGAGACCCAATGAACATCGGGTCCGTTTTCTTAAAAAATATTAAACAGGCCACTAAAAAAATTCTTAGTAAAAACATCAGATGTTAAAGCAACAAAGATCCCCATGATCACATAGGCGATAAGCAGCCCATAAATAGGATCGAATTTTACATTAGATTGTTTTCGGTAAGAAAGAAATGTGATAATAATAGCAATTTGAAGGCTAATCAAAATTAAACTGATAATAATACCAATTATTTTTAATAATCCTGGTAAGGCAGCAATAAAGAAAAGTACTGATAAAACGGTAGGTATAGTAATTAACGTACCAAAACGACCTAGTATGTGATTAAACGAAATACTTACTTTAAATAATAATTTTTGAATTCCAAATAGCACCGCTACAGCCACTAATAAAGTAATAATTCCATATAAAAACACTGAAAAAAATGTTTTAAAGAAATGAATATTATTACCTAAAAGACTAAAACCACCAGTGATAGACTTCATTTCAAAATACGTACCTAATCCAAAAAATAGTGATAAAAAGAAAATATTAAAATAGCCGAAAAGGAAATCATTTGGTTTTTGATTAATTCCTCTTTCAAAAGGAGATTTTATATTTTCTAATAAAAATCCCCAGTAATTTTTAGCAGCTTTCTTTGCCTTCTCTACATTTTCATTTAAATGCTTCTTCTCTTCTTGTCCATCTTCCATAGTGACTGCTGAGGCAATCTCTATTTTTGATTGATTCACTTCCTGCTGTTCCACTCTTTTGCCACAACCACTACAAAATAAATCTTCTTTTTCTAAACTCTCCCCACAATTTGAGCAATACATTAATCGAGATCCTCCCCCGTTTTCCTCATCTTTTTTGGAAAATAATAGACTTTATTCCATTTACATAAAATTATACTAAAAGTCCCACAAGATAAAACACCTTTTATTTAGAAAAGGTATAAAGAACTACCTTTCAAGCTATTTTCCCTATTCTTGCTCACATAAAAATATTCTTTCTTACCTATACTATTTTGGGAGGTGATCATTTATGAAATGGATTGGATTATCCATTTTAATGTTAGTTGGAAGCCAAAATATTCTTTCAGATAATTTTACTGTATCTCATAATGGTGAAACCATTGCCAATGTCAATCGAGCTTATTTTTCTAATCCTTTCATCGATATACCTTTAGTAAATGAGAATAACTATGAGAAATTTATTCAACTCCTTGAAAAAGCGATTTATCAACCACCTGTTAATGCCACTCTCGACGACACCGGTAATATTGTGCCTGAAAAGGTTGGCTATAAATTGGATCACGATACTTTTACAAAGCAATTTTATACATATTATTTTAATCAAGGCCCTGCTAACATCATTGCTCCAAAACAAATGGTTTATCCAAATGTTGATAGTGAATTACTTTCACTCATTCGGGTGAAACAGATTGGTCATTATACTACTTTTTTTAACTCAGGCAATAAAGAGCGATCAATGAATATTAAGCTTGCTAGTGAGGCTATTAATAATCAAGTAGTATTTCCGGGGGAGACCTTTTCATTTAACAAAGTAGTTGGTAAGAGAACAAAGGAGAAAGGCTATATGCGCGCCCCTGTAATTGTAAAAGGAGAACTATCTGAGGACATTGGTGGTGGAATTTGTCAGATTTCATCCACTTTATATAATGCGGTGGATAATGCGGGGATCACGATTACCGAGCGCTACTCTCATAGCAAACGAGTGCCTTACGTACCTTCTGGACGAGATGCCACAGTTAGCTGGTACGGTCCCGACTTTCGGTTTACCAATAAGTATAATCAACCTGTGTTAATTCGCTCGAAGGTCTACGGGGGAACCGTACGCATCATGGTTTATTCTTCTGAAGACATCAATTTTAAACCGAAAAGAATCCAAAAAGCTACCTATAAGTTGCCGAAAGAAATCCCACTTGATTCTGAGGTGAATAGGAATCATTTATAGTTAGTAATCGTTTTATTTAGAGGACACTAGTTATGTATTTGAGAAAAAAACATTCTTTTTCTTATGTTATTCCTCAATTATATACTCAGTGTCCACTTTGAACTTATAGCAATTATTGCTCTGCGATTTTGTGAAGAACTCTAGTAATCATGGTTCTACGTGCTTTATTGGTTCGCTCTAATAACCTGTCCATTCATTCCGTCGGCTGGTAAGGTTGCCAACTTGACAATTCCAGCAACAACCATCGCTGGTTCACCTTCTCCATAAGGGTTTTGCTCCGTTTTTAAATTTCCTGGATCAAACATGTTTACTAATATACCATGATTTTTTTCTTCTATTGCGACAGTGCGCATTAATCCTTCTAAACCTGCTTTAGCAGCGGAATATGCTCCTAACCCTTCGTACTCAAAGTTGGCCATCGCTGAGGTAATCGATACAATTCGACCATATTTCTGTTTTCGCATGATTGGGAGAAATGCATTAGTTACTAAGAAAGAGCTATAAAGGTTGAGACGAATCGTATGATCCCATAACGAAAATGTCATGTCATGTACCGTACTAAGTAAAAGAATCGGTCGAGATGATGGGGCTTAATAATTGGATTCCAAGATTAGAATTTAATTTATCTTTAGGAAGCTTACCTTCCTTTGCCGAATCAATTATAAGCGTATTTATATATTATTAAAGCATTTCACCCATATAAAAAGAGCTAGGTAAATGGTCAAAGTCATAGTCTTCAAGCTCCGCCAAGGTGATATTTGCGTGTGAACCCTCATGCACCATTAAATTACTATTTTCACCAACGTGAACTAATATAACAGGCTTGTCAGTAGCATATGCATAACCAAGTTCCCAGGCTGTTCCACTATCGGAATAGTTGCCATGATAGATACCCACAATAATTTCTGCCCATTTAATATGTTTTATATCATCCATGAACGTTTCAATTGACCATTGACGTGAACCAATCTCCACATGCTCATCTTTTGCCTTTCTCATTGGAGAAAATACTTTCAAACCTTTTTTCTCTAAAATCACCTCAACCTTTTCCAAATATCCAATCTCAACATCATTGAAAAACGGACTCGCTAAATAAACTCTTTTCATTTTCTTCTTCCTCCATAACGATGCTATAAACATTTCCTTTTTCCATTAGTATTGACTTTCCAATTTAATTATAAATATTTGGCCTTGTGTTATAAAGAAACTTTCAATTTAATCACGATATCGATCTGTCAAATTAGAATTGGAGAATTTATTTACCTCACTTCAAAAATTTCCCTTAAGCAAAAAAAGTATCCCTGCAAAGAGATACTTCAAAATTAAATATAAATACCCATTATTTTATAAAACTAGTTCATTTCGGAAACGCTAAACTAAGTGAAGTTTCTATGCTTCTATTGGTCTTGCTGCAACAGCTGCCATCTCACTTGCAGCAATATAACCGAACACCATCGCCGGCCCTATTGTTGCACCAGGTCCTGGATAGGTTTCTCCCATCACAGCAGCAGCACAATTTCCAGTAGCATATAACCCCTGTATTTGCTGTCCATTTTCATGAAGGACTCTTGCAAAATTATCCGTGACTAGCCCACCTTTTGTTCCAATATCCCCAGGGTAAATGGGAATCGCATAGAAAGGTGGTTTTTCCAATGGTGCTAAATTAGGATTTTTTAATGTTGGGTCACCATAGTAACGATCATAAGCACTTACGCCGCGTTGAAAATCTTGATCATGTCCATCTTTGGCGAATTTATTAAAGCGCGCAATAGTTGCTGCTAATTTATTTGGTGGCACACCAATTTTTTTCGCTAAATCTTCTAGTGTTTCTGCCTTTTTCGTATAGCCTGTTTCAAACCATGTCTTTGGGAAGGATTGTCCTGGCATAATACCAAAAACTAGATAACGTTTTTTCACCGTTTGATCAAAAATCATCCAAGAAGGAATCGTTGTTGCTCCTCCTTGATTATTTTTGTACATTTTATCTACAAATTCATGGTAAGGAACCGATTCATTTAAATAACGCTCCCCTTCACTATTTACAATAATTAGCCCTGGGGTTGCCCGTTCTGCGACAGGCATAAATGCTGGAGAACCAGGTGGGATTGATGTTGGTGTCCCCCACATTTTATCCATCAAATCCAACTTTGCCCCTAATTTACGACTAGCGCCAATTACATCGCCAGTTTGTCCTTCAGAGGATAATGTCCACTCTGTATTGGATGGTTGGGGTAAATACTTTTCACGGAGCTCCTGATTGTGTGAAAATCCACCAGAGGCAAAAACGACGCCATGCCGTGCTTCAATATTTATTTTTCTACCATTTTGTTCGGCAATAATGCCAGTAACACGATTATTTTCAAATACAAGATCATGAAATGAAGTAGATAACCAAACCTCTCCACCTGCTTCCTTAAGCGAAGCATATAACCGGGCAATGAGAGCCTCTCCTAGTGTAGCGGGATTATATGAACTTAGCTTCGTTCGTATAAGACGCAAACCAACTTTCAATGATGTCTTTTTCCCAATCCATGTTCTCGTAATCATATTTACTTTATGAAATTCGCTTGACTTCAGCACCATCCCCTTTGTCGGTAACCCAGATTTGCGCATATTTTTTTCATCTTTGCCTAACTTACGAAGATTGAAAAGCTGCGCTTCAATTGCCCGCCCACTAGGTTTTCCGCCAGGCAACTCTGGATAATAATCTGAATACCCAGGAGTATATTCCCATCTGACATGCTCCGTATTTTCATGAAGATATTTTATCATCTCAGGTCCTCTTAACAAGTACGCATCCTTTAAATATTGAGGGACCCGATCGCCTACAGTTGCATCCAGATATGCTCTAGCTTGCTCATACGAATCGCCTACACCAGCTTCTTCTAAATAGAAATTATTTGGTATCCAAACCGTGCCCCCCGATTTAGATGTTGAGCCTCCAAAAAGCCCTGTTTTTTCTAATACAATTGCTGAAAGACCGTGTAGCTTTGCAGTTAATGCTGCGGTTAATCCACCTGCTCCAGAACCAACGACTACTACATCAAAGCTGAAATCCCAATGTTTATCCATAAGCCCAAACCCCCACTTGAAATATTTAAAATATGGTACACTGTAATTAAATTTAGGGAAGATTCAGAAAAGTAACACCGATTATATGCTCCCTTGCTACAACTATAATTTCCTTTAGTCAAATCATTCAATCAGTAAATTACTTCATGTTGTATTGATAAGCAACAGATTTCCCTAATATGTTTAAATAATGAAAGATTTAAGGGAGGAAATCACATGATAAACAAGGAGAAAATTTCGGATAAACGAGTACGTAGAACGAAATTGCAATTAAAGCAGGCTTTTATTAAACTAATGGAGGAAAAAAGTTATGATCAAATTACAGTGACAGACATCGTGAACCGTGCTGATTATAATCGTGCAACCTTCTATCGCCACTACAATGTTAAAGAAGAATTAGCAGAGGAAATGATAGCTGACAGAACGACAGCACTCGTAGAAACGTTCAAATATCCTTACAAAAAGAAAAATATGATTCATCTAAACTCTCTATCTCCATCAGACATCATCGTATTTGATCACATTATGGAAAATAGGGATTTCTATAAACTATGGAGAAAATTTCAATCAATACCCGGATTTGAGGAATCATTTTTACAGTCCATAGCAAAATTTATCAAAAAGGATATTACTTTATTAACTCCTCATGACCCTCATTTGGATAATAACCTTTATACAACTTTTTATGCTAATGGCATTTTAGGATTGATATTAGATTGGATCAAAAATGGACTTGAACCGCACCCCGACTATATGGCAGAGCAGCTTGTGAAAATCATAAACTATTATCCTGCTGAGTCATATATATCTGCAAACGGCAATTCCCCCGCTACTTTATGTTAATTGGTAAAAATGGACAACTATACATTCCAATCTGGGATGGCACTACATAAAAAAGGTTAAAACCTTATAGACTAATAGAAAATTTCAAAGTATGTCTAGAAAAGCTATGTGTACAGATAAAGCAGCCATGGAAAGTTTCTCTGGAATTATGAAACAAGAAATTTATTACGGAGAATACTAATATCTTTTGGGGGCAGTACATTTCTAAGGAACGAATTAGATATTCTAATTTAACAACATCGTTTAGAAAAAGGTAATTACCCTTTAAGTAGTTCATCCTATTAACTCCACATTAATATTTACTTGCTTAGTCACACTAAATTTTGTAAACTCAAAACAGAACGTATGATCGTTTTCATAAAAGGGAGGCTAGACATGGAAAAATGGGAAGCAGCCTATGTAGCTGGAATTATAGATGGGGAAGGAAGCATTACTTTAACTAGAATGCATGAAAAGGAACACAGACGTCCATGTATCACAATTGCTTCTACTGATAAAGAACTACTCATTTATATTCAATCTTTAACAAGGGGAATAATAATAAATAAAAAGAATTACAATCCGAATAAATATAAAAATTCATATACCCTATATATTAAAAAGAAATTAGATGTATTTAATACATTACAATCGATAACACCATTTCTAAGGATAGACCAAAAAAGAGAACGTGCTAAATGGATTCTCAATAATTACGATACTGTCACTCCACGAAATGGAAAATACTCTCAAGAACTTTTAAATGAAAAATTGATGTTTGAAGAGAAATTTTTCAAATTATAAAATTTTAACTATACAAACCAATGAAAATTCCAAAAGAAAACAGGATATTTCCATATTGCCTACACTTTAATTATCTCTAATCTAATCAAAATCCTTTCCCACAAAATAAAGCATAAAGTTTCCAAAGGAAATTTTATGCTTTATGTCATAATTATTAAATTATTATCCACCATTATGTATTTGGTGGAGACGGTGGGACGTGATATTCCATACTTTCGTAATGGCACTGACTATATCTTGTACCTGAAAATTTTTCAGGTACCCCGGCGTATTATACGAATTATATATTTACTTAGTTCAAGTAGAAATTCGTATCCTAGTACTACCTTTTAGGTAGCCTATAAGTCGATACACGGCTGTTGGATTGCTCCACATACCGCTCGGCATTGCCTTATCGCATTTAAGCAACTTAGGTTTCACCGATAAAGCCGGATTTTCACTTATGTGTTACCACATAAGGCGACTATTTACTAATCGAACCCACGTCCAGAAACATTGCCACTTAAGCGTCTACGAGTGTAGTCGATATATTATTGTTTCGCAGCTTCTTCTGCCTATCGACAGGCGTCTGAAGTGCTAGCCTGATTGGTCTCTTCCATCGTCCCCAGGCGGAGGACAACCGGCGTAGCCCACTACAGTTGAGACCCTGACCCTACCACATGGGCGATGGAGGGAGGATCCGCTTAGTGCTTATTAGGCAGCTAAAGCGAAGTTATTGTTAGATTTGCCAGTTATTATTGGCTTTGGCGTTTTTACGAGGACGACCCCCTCGACTCGCAACCTAAGCTCAAACTATCCCTGTCGAATCCGTAACGTCCCCATATTAGAAAAGTTACGATCTTCTCTTAAAAAGAGAAGGATGCTCGAGACATATGAGCTTATTTTGATTAACTACATGTATTATTATAGCATAATAATCATGAAATGCAATTGTAAATTTCTTCAAACTACATTTGCTGACGAGCTTTAAAGGCTTTTTCAATTTCACGTTTGGCTTCTTTTTTCTTGAGATCTTCACGCTTATCATATTTCTTTTTCCCTTTACCAAGGCCGATAAGTACTTTGGCATATCCATCTTTTAAATACATTTTAAGAGGGACTAATGCATAGCCAGCTTCCTTCGTTTCACCGATTAATTTATTTATTTGTTTACGGTGAAGCAATAATTTTCTTTCACGCAATGGATCATGGTTATAACGATTTCCTTGTTCATATGTACTAATGTGCATATTGTAAATGAAAACTTCACCTTTTTGGATTCTAGCAAACGAATCCTTCAGGTTCACACGACCCGCACGAATGGATTTAATTTCTGTGCCTTGAAGAACAATTCCCGCTTCAAATGTTTCCTCAATAAAGTAATCATGATTTGCTTTTTTATTTTGTGCAACTACTTTGCCTTCTCCTTTTGGCATCTTTTTCTTCTCCCCTCTTGCCTGAAAGTAAGGGCACCTTGATCACAGGTATCAAAGTGCCACTTTATTTATTTACGTTTTTTTGAACGCTTATTTTTCGGTGTATTAGCAAAGGATTTTTTCTTTTTCTTCTTTGCTTTTGGTGGACGTGTAGACCAATCACCATTATCAGAATTTCCTTGTGGTCCTTTTTTCTTTGTATCCTTTTTATGTGAACGAACCTTAACAATTCTAGGCTGTTCTTGTCTTCCTCTTCTTGCTTGGTTATTCTTCATACCTACAATTTCAAAGTCAATATCGTGTTCATCTTTATTTACATTAATGACTCGAACCGTAATTTCGTCACCGATGCGGAATACATTTCCCGTTTTTTCACCAATCATCGCATATTGACGTTCATCATAATGATAATAATCATCTGTCATATAACTAACATGAACTAGACCTTCAATTGTATTTGGCAATTCAACAAACATTCCAAAATTCGTTACAGAACTAATCATTCCATCGAATTCTTCGCCCACTTTATCTTCCATATATTCAGCTTTTTTCAACTCATCTGTTTCACGTTCAGCATCAACTGCCCGTCTTTCCATTTTTGAGGCATGGTCCGCGATCTCTTGAAGTGATGCATCCCATTTCGCTCTAGTCGCTTGATCGAGTTTTCCTTCTATGAGATACGTACGAATTAAGCGATGGACAATTAAGTCCGGATAGCGACGAATCGGTGATGTAAAATGTGTATAAAACTGAGTTGATAAGCCAAAATGTCCTAAACTTTCAGGATCATATTTTGCTTGTTGCATCGAACGAAGCATAACAGTCGAGATGACCATTTCCTCTGGTTTGCCCTGAACCGCTTCAATAATTTCTTGCAATGCTCTAGGATGGACAGAGTTGGCTGTTCCTCTAACAATTAAACCGAAATTAGTAATAAATTCGAAAAAGCGTTGTAGCTTTTCTTCTTTAGGGTCTTCATGAATTCGATACATGAATGGAACATCTAGCCAATGAAAATGTTCAGCAATTGTTTCATTGGCAGCAAGCATGAATTCTTCAATTAAACGCTCTGCAACTGAACGTTCACGAATGACTACATCAACTGGCTTTCCTTCTTCATCGACAACGACCTTTGCCTCTTTAAAATCAAAATCAATGGCACCACGTTCCATTCTTTTATTTCGAAGGATTTCAGCCAATTGTTCCATTGTTTCAAACATTGGAACTAACATTTGGTAACGGTCTCGAACTTCTTCATCTTTATCTACTAAGATTTTATTAACATCTGAGTAGGTCATTCTTTCAGTCGTTTTAATGATGCTTTCAAAAATCTCATGGTTAACCACTTCCCCTTTATCGTTAATTTCCATTTCACACGATAAGGTAAAACGATTAACTTTAGGGTTTAACGAACAGATTCCATTTGATAATCGATGAGGAATCATAGGAATGACGCGATCAACTAAATAAACACTAGTTCCTCTTTCTAATGCTTCTCTATCAATCGGTGAGCCTTCTGTCACATAATGCGTCACATCAGCAATATGTACGCCCAATTTATAATGACCATTTTCAAGGCGAGTAACCGTAACAGCATCATCTAAATCTTTTGCATCGGCCCCGTCAATTGTAACTATAGTTTCCTGGCGTAAATCGCGACGATTTCCTATTTCACTTTCATCGATTGTATCTGGTACATTATTGGCTTGTTCTAATACTTCCTCAGGAAATGCTTGCGGGAGACCATGTTTATGTATGACAGATAAAATATCTACACCTGGGTCATTTTTATGTCCTAGGATTCTTACTACTTCTCCCTCTGCATTTTTATGCCCTTCTGGATAAGAGGTTAAATGAACAACCACCTTGTGTCCTTCAACTGCTCCTGCATTTGCATTTTTCGGGATAAAAACATCGCTCCCGAATTTTTTATCATCTGGAATAACAAATCCGAAATATTTGCTTTCTGTATAGGTTCCTACTATTTCTGTAATCCCACGTTCTAAAATCCGGACAACGGATCCTTCTCTTCTCGCTCCTGAGCTTTGTGAAGAAACTCGTACTAAAACGATATCACCATGCATAGCGTTATTTTTTTCATGGGGTGGGATAAAAATATCATCTAATCCCGGCTCTTCAGGTGTAACAAAGGCAAAGCCCTTTGCATGACCTGTCATTTTCCCACGTACAAGATTCATTTTCTCTGGAAGACCATAGCGATTACTTCTTGTTCGAACGACAAGCCCTTTTTCTTCCATTGACACAAGTGTTTTAACAAATTCCTTAAAATCTGTAGAATCTTCAATTCCAAATACTTGCTCCAATTCTTGAACAGTCAGTGGTTTATAGGCTTCGTCTTTCATATATGTTAAAATTCGTTCAATTTTTTCTTCCATAATCATCCCTCCTTATTCAGACCAATCTAATTGCTCTAGATATTCATAAATATCTTCGTGAAGTTGTTCTTTTTCTTTGTCTAATGTAATCACATGCCCTGATTCTTCATACCATTTAATCTTTTTTTGATCGGATTCAACACTATTATAGATAATATTCGCACTATCCGTGTTAATCATTTCATCATTTCTAGCTTGTACGACGAAGGTTGGAGAATAGATCATATCCACATTATCACGAACTTCTCCAATTAATTCTTGAAGAGCTTTTAAGGTTTTCATCGGTGTTTTCTTAAACTCTTCTATTTCTGTCTCAATTTGGCTATCAGTTTTTCCTTCAAACTTTTTATATTGTTTAGCGTAATCAATTATACCGTCATACATCGTTTCTTCACTTTTTATATACATAGGGGCACACATAGGAATTATTCCCTTTACAGGTACAGTGTAACCTAATTTTAAAGAAAATACCCCACCTAGTGATAAACCAGCAACAGCGATTTCATCATACCCTTTATTTTTTAAATGCTCATAACCTGTCATTACATCCTGCCACCAATCATTGGGACCAGTATGAACTAATTCTTCAGGTGGTACTCCATGTCCTTTATAAATTGGGGCATGTGTGGTATAGCCCTTTTTTTCAAGAAATCTTCCAAGCATACGAACATCAGCAGAACTACCTGTAAATCCATGTAGTAGTAATACCGCTCGTTTTCCTGCTTCGAATGTAAATGGCTTTGGTGGTACAATTTTCATGATGCTTACTCCTTTAAAAAAGACTTTGTATCTTAGTTTTAACAGACTCTTTTCAAACATTCCAGAAATTACTGCTTGTTTATGAAGGAATGTTTAAAAACAAAAACCTAAATCATTAGATCGTTTATAATATCTATTGATTACAGATGATTTTGTCGTATCTTCCATTTTTCTGTTCCTGCGAGAATAACACTTACGTTTTCTCACACCTCGTCCCTTTTTCCGCTCGATTCAGAAGTTCACCCGGAGTTTTCGTCACATTTCATTTCTAAAATGTAGATGATAATAAACGATAAAAAACCTGACCAACCATCGGTCAGTCAGGTGTTTAAATTCCGAAATATGAAACAGCTAATGCTAATAAAATAAATAATACTGCAAGAACTACTGTAATTCGATGTAATACTAAATCCATTCCACGAGCTTTTTGCTTTCCAAATAGCTGTTCTGCACCACCAGAAATCGCTCCTGATAAACCTGCACTTTTTCCTGACTGTAAAAGTACAACAATAATTAATGCAATCGCATCAACGATTAATAATGTCATAAACAATGCGTGCACGAAGCCCACCTCCATATCGAACAAATAAACGTAACTTTACTGTACCATACTTTCAACTTGTACACAACGATATTTGGTGACAAGAACCAAAAATGGTGTCTATCACTAAAAAAAGGCAAAATGATTTGCGATAGGTATAGAGTTCGCACAAATAAGGATGAAATTCGCATGAAATTTCCGTTATTCGCACGAAACGGACCTTGTTTGGCACGAATACTAATTATATTGCTTGATTCGCACAAATTCCTACACGATTCGCACGATCTTACGCTGGATTCGCATGAATTTCTATATCATTCGCACGAAATATTTTCAACACCAGATTTCCCATAAAAAAGGGAATATATATTGTCTTACCTAGTAAAAAAAGCCGGCAAGCAGCCGGCATCTTTAACTAACAATTATTTTTTTAAATTGTAGAATGTATCTTTTCCTAGATATTGAGCTGTATCAGCTAATTGATCTTCAATACGAAGTAATTGGTTGTATTTTGCAACACGGTCTGTACGAGATGGTGCACCAGTTTTAATTTGACCAGCGTTTGTTGCAACAGCAATGTCAGCAATAGTTGTATCTTCTGTTTCACCAGAACGGTGTGAGATGATTGCTGTGTAGCCTGCACGTTTTGCCATTTCAATGGCATCGAAAGTTTCTGTTAGTGTACCAATTTGGTTAACTTTAATTAAGATTGCATTGCCAACACCTTGTTTGATTCCTTCATAAAGTTTCTTTGTATTCGTTACGAATAAATCGTCACCAACAAGTTGAACTTTTTTACCGATACGTTCAGTTAGAAGCTTATGACCTTCCCAGTCATTTTCATCTAAACCATCTTCGATTGAGATGATTGGATATTTAGAAGTAAGCTCTTCATACCAATCCACCATTTCAGCAGATGTACGGACAACACCTTCACCTGATAAATGATATTTACCGTCTTCTTTATTATAGAATTCGGAAGATGCAGCATCCATTGCAAGCATAACTTCTTCTCCTGGCTTGTAACCAGCTTTCTCGATTGCCTCGATAATTGTTTGAAGGGCTTCTTCATTTGATTTTAAGTTAGGAGCGAAACCACCTTCATCACCAACTGCTGTATTTAAACCTTTTGATTTAAGAACCGCTTTAAGATTATGGAAAATTTCAGCACCCATACGTAATGCTTCCTTGAATGTTGGTGCACCAACAGGCATAATCATAAATTCTTGAATATCCACATTGTTATCTGCATGTTCTCCACCATTGACGATGTTCATCATTGGTACTGGAAGTTGCTTAGAGTTAAATCCTCCAAGGTATTCATAAAGCTCAATGCCTAAGAAATCAGCTGCTGCACGAGCTACCGCCATAGATACACCTAAAATAGCATTTGCGCCAAGCTTACCTTTGTTTTCAGTACCATCTAGTTCAATAAGAAGTTTATCAATAACTACTTGCTCTGTAACGTCATAACCGATTAATTCTTCAGCAATAATTTCGTTAACATTTTTAACAGCAGTTTGAACACCTTTTCCTAAATAACGGCTCTTATCACCGTCACGAAGTTCAACTGCTTCATATTCACCAGTTGATGCTCCACTTGGTACTAAGGCGCGTCCAAATGCACCTGATGCTGTGTAAACTTCTACTTCTACAGTTGGATTACCGCGTGAATCCAATACTTCGCGTGCGTATACTTCAGTAATATGTGGCATATTTTATTCTCCTATTCTTTTCAATAAATTTTGATAAGTTAATTCTTGTTTTTTATAACTTAGACTAAGTAAATAATTTAATGTTTAATAATCGTTTTACCTGTCATTTCTTCAGGCTGTTTTACACCAAGTAGATCAAGCATGGTCGGAGCAAGGTCGCCTAATATCCCGCCATCTCGAAGTTCTATTCCTTTTTTCGTTACGATAACTGGAACCGGGTTGGTAGTATGAGCTGTCATTGGTTGACCTTCGAGAGTGATCACTTCATCGGCATTCCCGTGATCAGCAGTAATAATTGCTGTACCACCCTTTTCGATAATGAGATCAACAATCTTACCAAGACATTCATCTACTGTTTCTATCGCTTTTATTGTTGGCTCTAGCATTCCTGAGTGCCCAACCATATCTGGATTGGCAAAGTTAAGAATGATCGCATCTTGTTTATCATCTTGAATTTCTTTTAATAATGCATCTGTAACTTCATAAGCACTCATTTCCGGTTTTAAATCATAGGTAGCTACCTTTGGTGAATTAATTAATATTCGTGTTTCGCCAGGAAATTCAGCTTCACGTCCCCCACTCATAAAGAAGGTAACATGTGGATATTTCTCTGTTTCTGCTATACGTAATTGTTTTAAACCGTTTTGTGATAAAACTTCACCAAGTGTATTATCCAAGTTTACAGGTTTAAAAGCAACATATCCATCTACAGTTTCTGAAAAATGAGTTAAACAAACAAAAAATAAATCTTTTGGATGCTTTGGACCGCGATCAAATGAACGAAAATCTTTATTCGTAAACGTGTTAGAAATTTGTATTGCACGGTCTGGTCTAAAATTATAGAAGATGACTGAGTCCTTATCTTTAATTGTTGCTACAGGCTCACCATTTTCTTTTGTGATAACAGAAGGAATAACGAATTCATCATAGATACCATGAGAATATGAATCCTCTACAAGCTTTAATGGATCTGTATACGTTGGACCTTCTCCATAAACCATTGCGCGATACGATTTCTCTACACGTTCCCAACGCTTATCACGGTCCATTGAATAATAACGACCAGAAATCGTAGCAAATTCACCGACCCCTAGTTCATCCATTACTTTTTGTGTTTCTTTTATATATTTTTCAGCAGTTTGTGGACCAACATCACGACCATCAAGGAAAGCGTGGACATACACCTTTTTCACGCCTTCACTTGCTGCTAGTTTTAATAATGCGAATAGATGATTGATATGACTGTGTACACCCCCATCAGATAAAAGTCCAAATAGATGGAGACTAGTTCCATTCTTTTTCACATTTTCAATGGCTTGAAGGAAGGTTTCATTTTTCACAAAATCTCCTTCGCGAATTGATACATTTACCCTTGTTAAACTTTGATAAACGATACGACCAGCACCGATATTTAAATGTCCTACCTCAGAGTTTCCCATTTGACCCTCAGGTAATCCAACTGCCTCACCACTCGCAGTTAATGTATTGTGAGGATAATTTGCCCAAAATCGATCAAAGTTCGGCTTTTTAGCTTGAATAACCGCATTTCCCTTTGTTTCCTCACGCAAACCAAACCCATCCAAAATAATTAGGGCTACAGGAGATTTACTCATGGCTTACCGCCTCCAGTAGTTGTAAAAAGCTTTGTGGCTCTAAACTTGCACCGCCAACTAATGCTCCATC
Organism: Heyndrickxia oleronia; assembly: GCF_017809215.1. Lineage (GTDB taxonomy): Bacteria > Bacillota > Bacilli > Bacillales > Bacillaceae_C > Heyndrickxia > Heyndrickxia oleronia. The sequence goes on along the minus strand of NZ_CP065424.1, from coordinate 1,350,852 downwards.
AATATCAGACTGTGCCATATATTCTTTAATATTCGTTGGTTTTACACTACCACCATATTGAATACGTACAGAATCAGCAGCTTCTTTTGAAAATTGTTGTTCAACAACTTTGCGGATATGTGAGCAAACTTCATTTGCATCTTCTGCAGTAGAAGATTTTCCTGTTCCAATTGCCCAGATTGGTTCATATGCAATCACTGTTTGTTTCACTTGATCCTCAGTCAATCCAACTAATGCGTTTTTCACTTGTGAAGCAACAAAATCCATTGTTTCATTGTTTTCTCTTTGTTCAAGAGTTTCCCCTACACATACGATTGGAGTTAGATTGTATTTAAATGCAGCTAGTACTTTTTTATTTACCGCTTCATCTGTTTCATTAAACATTTCTCGACGCTCTGAGTGACCAAGAATGACATAATCTACATGTAAATCTTGAAGAGCTTTTGGACTAATTTCTCCTGTAAATGCTCCACTTTCTTCAAAGTGCATATTTTGAGCACCAATGGCAACATCAGACTGATTCGTAGATTCTACTAATCGATCTAAAAATAGAGCTGGTGCACAAATAACAGAATCAACGACGTTTTTATTTGGAACTAAGCCTGAAACTGCTTCAGCAAATGATTTTGCTTCAGACATTGTTTTATGCATCTTCCAGTTACCGGCAATAATCGGTTTACGCATGAATAACATCCTTTCTCTTTTCAACGATTGCTTATTTATCGTTTAACGCAGCAACACCTGGTAATGTTTTACCTTCCATAAATTCTAAAGAAGCTCCACCACCAGTTGAAATATGACTCATTTTATCTGCTAGATTGAATTTCTCTACAGCTGCAGCAGAATCTCCTCCACCAATTACAGAATATGTATTTGGTGCTTCTGCTAAAGCAGCTGCTACACCCTTAGTACCATTCGCAAAGGAATCTAATTCAAATACTCCCATAGGTCCGTTCCAAATGACAAGTTTGGACTCACGAACCACATCACGATAAAGTTCAATTGTTTTTGGTCCTATATCAAGAGCTTCCCAATCAGCTGGAATTTCATCAATGGAAACAACCTTTTTATTAGCTGAATCTGAAAAATCATCCGCTACAACTACATCTACAGGCATATAGAATTTCACATTTTTTTGTTCTGCTTTTTCCATAAATGATTTTGCCAGATCAATCTTATCTTCTTCTAATAAAGATTTTCCGATTTCATAACCCTTTGCTTTAACAAACGTATAAGCTAGACCACCACCGATAATCAAGTTATCGACTTTCTCTAGTAAGTTATCAATGACACCAATTTTATCTTTTACTTTTGCCCCACCAATAATTGCTGTAAAAGGACGTTCTGGATTAGAAAGTGCTTTCCCGAGAACTTCTAGTTCCTTTTCCATTAAGAAACCTGCAACAGCTGGTAAAAATTTCGCAATTCCTTCTGTTGAAGCATGGGCGCGGTGTGCTGCACCAAATGCATCATTCACATAAATATCAGCTAAATCTGCAAAGTTCTTCGCTAATTCCGGGTCATTTTTTTCCTCTCCAGGATAAAAACGAACATTTTCAAGTAAGACAACATCACCATCATTTAATTGATCAATTTCTGCCTTTGCAATTTCACCGTAAGCCTCGTTTGATTTACGAATATCCTTTTTCAATAACTCACTTAATCTTTTGGCAACAGGTGTAAGTCTTAATTCTTCCACTACTTGGCCTTTGGGACGTCCTAAATGGCTAGCTAAAATTACCTTAGCTCCCTGATCTATTAAGTACTGAATAGTTGGTAATGCTGCACGGATTCGCGTATCATCTGTTACGTTTCCATTTTGAAGCGGGACATTAAAGTCAACCCGGCAAAATACACGTTTTCCACGCAAATCAATATCTTTAATTGTCTTCTTATTCATCCGTTATGACCTCCTTTAGTAACACAATTATGTACAGGCATATTAGCAAAAGTTTTAAACTAAATACTAAATAGCCTATGTAAAAAGGGAGGGGGGATTGTTCCCCACTCCCCTTTGTCCATTTCTACAGGTTAGCTTGTGCTTTCCAAGTAAAAATGGTTCAAGAAAAATATACCATTACATTCATCGAATTAAAAATGAAATTTTAAATTATATTACAAACCTTTTTTTGCAATGTAAGCAGCTAAGTCTACTACACGGTTTGAATAACCAGTTTCATTGTCATACCATGAAAGAACTTTTACCATATTATCTTCTAATACCATTGTAGATAAACCATCTACAGTTGATGATTCTTTTGCACCATTGTAATCACGAGATACAAGTGGAAGATCACTGTATGCAAGAATTCCTTTTAATTCACCTTCTGCAGCTTCTTTTAATGCTGCATTAACCTCTTCAGCAGTTACATTTTTATCTAATTCAGCAACTAGATCGACAACTGATACGTTTGAAGTAGGTACACGCATTGCCATACCGTTTAATTTCCCTTTTAATTCAGGTAAAACTAAAGCAACAGCTTTTGCAGCACCTGTAGTTGTTGGAATCATATTTTCTGCTGCTGCACGTGCACGACGATAGTCTTTATGTGGTAAATCAAGAATTTGTTGATCATTTGTATATGAGTGAACAGTTGTCATCATACCACGTTTAATACCAAATTTTTCATTTAGTACTTTTGCAAATGGTGCTAAGCAGTTTGTTGTACAAGAAGCGTTAGAGATAACATTATGATTAGCAGCATCATATTTATCTTCGTTAACACCCATTACAATTGTAATATCTTCATCTGTTGCAGGAGCAGAGATAATAACTTTTTTTGCACCAGCTTCTAAATGTTTAGCAGCATCTGCACGTTTTGTGAAGCGACCAGTAGATTCTACAACGATATCTACTCCAAGATCTCCCCAACCAAGTTGAGCTGGGTCACGTTCAGCTAAAACTTTTACTTTATGTCCGCCTACAACAAGGCTATCTCCGTCAACAGTTACATCTTGCTCAAGTGTTCCATGAACAGTATCATATTTTAAAAGATGAGCGAGCATATTCGCATCTGTTAAATCATTAACAGCTACCACTTCAACCTCAGGATTATTTAATGCAGCACGAAATACATTACGACCAATACGACCAAAACCATTGATACCAACTTTTACAGTCATTTATATTTCCTCCTTAGGATATCTTTTATAATTTATATAATTTCAAAAAGAATCTTCCTTTTGAAACTAATAACCAATCATTTTTGTTGCAGCACCTTCATCGGTAATCAGGACAGTAGATTTTGTTGCACTTTTCATACAAGCTTTTATTGCTTTCGCTTTAGAAGATCCACCAGCCACGGCTATGACATGTTTAATTTTCTGTAAGTCTTGTAATTGAAGGCCAACAGTAGGTACTTTATGTACTACTTGACCAGCTTCATTGAAATAGTAACCGAAGGCTTCTCCAACCGCATGTCCATTTGTAATTAGTTTCATATCTTCTTCCTTTGTGTTTCTACGCTTAGCCATTACATTAGCATCTCCAATTCCATGTAAAACCATGTCTGCATTTTTAATTAAATGGAGTACCTCTTTTATAATGGGTTCTTTAATAAAGGACTGATATACTTCTTTACTTACTTGATCAGGAACATACAGGACACGGTGTTTTGCACCTGTGTTTTCCGCCATTTTGGCACACACAGAATTTGCCTCATTTTTGACATCTTCTCCAATTCCACCTCTAGCTGGTACGAAAACAGTATCGGAATCACCAATAAAATCAGCAGATATCATATCTGCGACAGCTGCCATTGTACTACCACCTGCAACAGCAATCGTATTTTTTCCTACAAGGCGCTTCTTCATTCTTTTTGCACATGCTCTACCAAGTTCCTGTTTTACCCAAGGGGTTTCATCACTATCGCCAGGGACAATAACCACTTCTTGAAGGTTCAATAATTCTTTTAGCTTTTCTTCCATCTCATTGATGCCTGAAATCTCTCTCATCATTCCAGATAAACCTTCGAGTACGGAAAGACCCTGTTCCGAAACAGACATTCCATTCGTTTTAATTGTAATGAGCTTTTGTTCATTGAGAAATTCTACTTCACTACGTAAAACGCGTTCCGAAAAGCCCAATACTTGTGCTAATGTTCTTCTTCCCACAGGCTCCATAAAATGAATAGAGCGAAGAATTTGGAAACGTTTTTGCATAACAGAGAGCATATCAGGTAATAATTTTTTTTGAAGCTCTATTAATGTATACATCGTTTTAATCCCTTCAAGAAATATCACGGGTCACTTATCGTCCCACGTAGACATATTATGTCCCGACTGATATAAAAAAAATTTACCCTTGCTACATTTTTTATTTTAGCAGGGTAAAAACAGGAATTCAACCAAATTGACTTATTTATTTTTTTAAAAAGCTTTGTAAGGTAAAATAATCAATCTGGCCATATTGAATGATCTCATTATTCATTTCAATGACTGGAATCATTAAGCCGTACTTCTCGGTCAACTCATCACTTTCATCAATATTCTTCTCAATTATTTCAAAAGAAAATTCACTTTGTAAGATGGTCAATAATTGCATGGCTTCTTTACAGAGCTGGCATTGATTTCTTGTGTAAAATATTACTTGATCCATATCGATTCTCCTTATATTATGCAAATCGCTTTCTTTTTGAAGAGGATGGAATGTTTAATTGATCTCGATACTTTGCTACTGTTCTACGAGAGATGATGATCCCTTCATTTTTTAAATCATCTGCAATTCCTTGATCAGATAATGGTTTTAATTTATTTTCATGTTCTATCAAATGGGATATGCGCATTTTAACTTGTTGAGCAGATGCCTGGTCCACCTCATCAATTGAATTAGATTTCATTATACTAGTTGAGAAAAAGTACCGTAATTCATATGTCCCAAATGGTGTTTGAATAAATTTTTCTCTTACTGAACGGCTAACTGTTGATTCATGCACATTAATTTCTTCAGATATCTCTTTCATCGTTAAAGGTTTTAAATATTCCGGTCCCTTTAAAAAGAAATCATACTGCTTTTGAATAATCGCCATTCCTACTTTCAAAAGTGTTTCTTTCCGTTGTTGAAGGCTTCTCATAATCCATTGATAATCTTGTGTTTTTTCCTTTAAAAAATGTTTCACTTGTTGATCCTTATAGGATGACATCATTTTATAATAGTCTTTTTGAAATTGCACATTTGGAAGATGTTTCTGGAACAGATCTAATTCGATCGTATCATTCTCAAGCGTTACAATTAAATCCGGCACGATATATTGCGCCTTTTCCGAGTGATAAGCTGCTCCTGGTCGTGGATTTAATGTTTTGATATAGTCAGCAGCCCATTGTATCTCATTAATTTCCACTCCAAGCTGCTTGGAAAGCGGTTTCCATTTTCGATCAGCAAACTCCAAAAAGTATTGAGTAAGAATGGTATTAACTAGGGTTGGGCAATCTTTTTTTTGATTAACCTGTAGTAATAAGCACTCCTGTAAATTTCGTGCACCGACTCCGACAGGTTCTAAACCATGTAGTATATCCAGGCAACGGTTCACAACTACCAGCTCTACATCATTCTTTTTAGCCACTTCCTCAATTGGAACAGTTAGATAGCCATTTGAGTCAAGATTGTAAATGAGATAGGATAATACAGCTTTTTCACTATTTGTTAGCGTTTTCAAAGAAAGCTGCATAAATAAATAGTCTTGTAGATTGATAGATGACTGAGAGATTTGATCAATCCATTGTTTATAGTCGCGCTCATTTTTGTATGATTTTCTTTTTTTGGATCCATCCGAATGCAAATCTATATATTTTACATTTGTATGCTCTAATTGTATCAAAGGATTTTCGATAGCCTTTTCTTCCAGAAAAGAGACTAGCTCTTGAGAAGAGTATTGTAGAAGTTCGATAGCTTGTTTCAATTCTTGTGTCATTGTTAATTTCAAAGATTGTTGTTGATATAATCCGAATTGTAAATTCAAGCAATTCCCCTCCGTTTGTTCCTTTTTTTATTATTTTACCTTACAATATATTCTCCGTACATAATAAATGTAAAATCCCTTCTTTATCATCTCTTTAGTTAAGACTCTTTGAACTAATAACTATCGGCTGAAGACCACGAACTCTCTTCATTTCACTGAGTATAGTGATGCAACCTCTATAGAAGGACCAAATTTGTGAAAAATAGATTAAGACGAGATACTGAATTTTAAATAGAAAGGGATTGGAAAAAAGTGTTGCATTTTCAGTGTTTCTCATTTATAATTTTATTTCGTACGGTTCTAAACATGCCCTCGTGGTGCAACGGATAGCACGTGAGATTCCGGTTCTTAAAATGGGGGTTCGATTCCCTCCGAGGGCGTAAGAAACCTCTTGTTCTGATGAGAACAAGAGGTTTTTTTATATTTTCAAATGGTTTAAAAACTTTTAATTTGGTTAATATGTTTAGAGTGTAAAAAAGTTTATAAAATTAAAAGTGAATTGTTTGACCTTTATTGACCATCAGTGTATGATAACATTAAATAAGGAAAATTTTCCTTTAGGCTTTTAAATAAAAAACCTTGTAAAGAGAATTCAATCGGTGTATATACCGAATATGTTAAGGAGGAGCAAGTATGAACTTAATTCCTACAGTTATTGAACAAACGAATCGTGGAGAACGAGCATATGATATTTATTCAAGATTATTAAAGGATCGTATCATCATGCTTGGTAGTGCTATCGATGATAATGTAGCAAATTCAATTGTTGCACAGCTTTTATTTTTAGATGCAGAAAACCCAGGTAAAGATATTTCACTTTATATTAATAGCCCTGGTGGAAGTATCACGGCTGGTATGGCAATCTATGATACGATGCAATTTATTAAATCTGATGTTTCAACAATTTGTACTGGTATGGCTGCTTCCATGGGTGCTTTCTTACTAGCTGCAGGTGAAAAAGGTAAAAGATATGCACTTCCAAATAGTGAAGTTATGATTCACCAACCGCTTGGTGGTGCACAAGGACAGGCAACAGAAATTGAGATTGCTGCAAAGCGTATTTTGTTCTTACGTGAAAAATTAAATAAAATTTTAGCTGAACGTACAGGTCAGCCATTAGAAGTAATCGAAAAAGATACAGACCGCGATAACTTTATGACTGCTGAAAAGGCAAAAGAATATGGGTTAATTGATAGCATTATTACTCGTTCTGACGAAAGAAAATAAGATAAAAGAAAAAAGAACTGCTACCTAGGTAGCAGTTCTTTTTTACATACAGTTCTCCCACTCTTAGTAACCAGAAAATTACATGATTTATTCGTTCTCAACAAATTTAGCTAAGCCTTCAACAGCCTCTTTTTCGTCGCTTCCATTAGCACTTAATGTAATAACGGAACCTACTCCTGCTGCTAAACTCATTAACCCCATAATACTTTTGGCATTTACCTTCTTGCCATCCTTCTCTAAAAAAATTTCCGCAGAATAACGATTTGCCTCCTGAACAAACAAGGCTGCTGGACGAGCTTGTAGGCCTGTTTTCAGTTTTATTTCTACTTGTTTCTCAACCATTCTTTCTTCTCCCTTCATTTATTTTTTTTACCTAATTTATTTTGAAATAGAATTTCTATCTAGTTCCCCTGCTCTGAGCTTGTCAGCGATTTCGTCAATTTTTCTTAATCGGTGATTGATACCGGACTTACTAATATTCCCTGATGAGACCATTTCGCCCAATTCCTTCAGTGTAACATCCTGGTAGGCAACACGTAATTCAGCAATTTCGCGTAGCTTATCTGGTAATATTTGAAGACCCACTGTTTCATCGATGAATCGAATATTTTCAACTTGGCGGAGAGCAGCTCCAATTGTTTTATTCAAATTGGCCGTTTCACAGTTCACTAGTCGATTGACCGAATTTCTCATATCCCGTACGATCCTAACATCTTCGAAACGAAGTAATGAATTATGAGCACCAATAACATTTAAGAACTCTGTTATTTTTTCAGCTTCCTTTAAATAAGTAATAAATCCCTTTTTTCGTTCTAATGTTTTACTATTAAGATTGAAAAAGTTCATTAATTCACATAAAGAATCATTATGTTCCTTATACAATGAAAAAATCTCTAGATGATAAGACGAAGTTTCAGGATTGTTTACGGACCCTCCTGCAAGGAATGCACCACGTAAATAGGAACGTTTACAACATTTTTTCTTAATTAGAGCGGGTGAAATATTATGGATAAAAGTAAAACCTTCACCTAATATTTCTAAATCCTCTAGAATTTCCTTAGCTTTTGCTTTCATCCGAACAATGTAAACATTGTTTTTCTTTAAACGCATTTTTTTTCTAACTAATAATTCAACAGGAGTATCATATATGCGCTTTATTAGAGTATAAATCCTTCGAGCAATTGCTGCATTTTCCGTCTGAACATTCACGACCAAAATTCGATTGGAAAAGGATAATGATCCGTTCATACGAATCAATGCTGACAGCTCTGAGCGAACACAGCAATCTTTTACTTGTAAATTTGTTAATTCTTTTTTTGTTTCCGAAGCAAATGACATATTTTTATACCTCCAGTTGACCCTCGACTGAATGTTGTGGAGGGGGAAGCATTACCGTTCAGCTTCCACTCTTTATTTTTTCTTTTAATTGATCGTCAATCAAGGAATATATAATTTTAGCAACCTTTTCAGTATCATGGCGTATATAGCCATTTTGGTAAGTTATAATTCGATCATAGAGAACTTCTAATCCCATTGCTTCAAGACGATCTACATCAAAAACAACTGGTTTAGCAAGCTCCTCTTTATATTTCTCCTGTATTTCTGGAGGTACCTCTTCGTTATTCACTAGGACAGTGTCAATAAATGAACACCCCATATGATCATAAATGGCTTGTATATGATCGCTGGCAGTAAAGTCAAGTGTTTCACCTGCTTGTGTCATTAGATTGCAAATGTATACCTTTTTTGCTTTTGCACGGCAAACCTCTTCTCCAAGCTTTGGAACAAGCAAATTCGGTAAAATACTAGTATATAAGCTACCTGGTCCAATGATAATAAGATCGGCATTTCGTATTGCACGTACCGTTTCTGATAATGGATGAATCACATCAGGTGTCAAAAACACGCGTTTTATTTTTTTTCCTGAAAAAGGAATCTGTGATTCACCAGTAATAACTGTTCCATCTTCCATCTCTGCATGAAGGATCACACTTTGATTCGCAGCAGGCAGAACTTTACCATGAACATTTAGTACTTTGCTCATCTCTTGGATAGCATGAACAAAATCCCCAGTAATAGATGTCAAAGCGGCTATAATTAAATTTCCTAATGAATGCCCGGAAAGTTCATTAGATGTTTTAAAACGATGCTGAAACATTTGTTCAACTAATGGTTCTACATCTGAAAGAGCAGCGAGGACATTTCGTATATCACCTGGAGAAGGGATATCCATTTCATCCCTAATTCGTCCAGAGCTCCCCCCATCATCTGCTACTGTCACAATCGCTGTTATATCGACTGGATATTTTTTCATACCTCTTAATAAAACAGATAATCCAGTCCCACCGCCGATTACAACAATCCGCGGCTGCTTTCCATCCATTCTCATGATGTTGTTTCCTTCCTTTTCTTTATATCCCGATGCGTTATCCGCGTCTGATAATCATTTTCAAAATGATGGGCTATATACTCAGTCAATGCTACGGAACGATGTTGACCACCAGTGCACCCAATCGCAATAACTAACTGGCTTTTTCCCTCACGTTTATAATGTGGGAGCATAAATGTAAGTAAATCAATCACTTTTTCTAAAAACTTACTCGTTTCATTCCATTTTAAAACATAGTCATATACATCTTTATCTAAGCCTGTTTTTGGACGCATATTTTCTATATAATATGGATTTGGTAAGAAGCGGACATCAAATACTAGATCCGCATCAATTGGAAGACCATGCTTAAATCCAAATGACATGACATTAACAGTAAATGTCGATTGTTTGTTGATGGAAAACTCTGTTAGAATTTTTTCCCGCAACTCCTTGGGTTTAATCCCTGAAGTATTAAAGATAATTTGTGCTCGACCCTTAAGCTCCTCTAACAACGTCCGTTCCTGTTTAATACCTTCTAAAGGCAAGCCAGTCTGAGATAAGGGATGTAGCCGTCTTGTTTCTTTATATCTTCTAACCAATACAGAATCATCTGCATCTAAAAAGAGTATACGTGGAGAAACCCAAGAAGTTTCAGCTAAATCATCTAATGCTTTAAATAAATGATCAAAAAATTCACGCCCGCGTAAATCCATTACAAGCGCAACCTTATTCATTTGATTATTCGCATCCTTCATCAATTCCAAAAACTTTGGTAGCAGTGTCGGTGGCAAGTTATCAACACAAAAAAAGCCAAGATCTTCAAAGCTTTGAATAGCTACTGTCTTTCCAGCGCCAGACATCCCGGTTATGATCACTAATTGAACACTGCTCATAAATTTCTCCCCCTATATCAAATGGTAATAAAAAATTAACTAGGATCTAATCGATAAGATAGTAATTCAAACTCTGAGGTGTAAGTAAAATTACCATAAATTATTCCATTTCCATGGATTAAGTAATCTAAAATATGGTGATCCCCCTCTGCCATTGATAATTGATTGATTTCATCAATGGAGTGCCACTCAAGAATTCCTTCTTCAGACCGCTCTAAAGGAGTTCCATCACCATCTGTTGCTTTAAATGAGAACATCATCCATTCCGAGATAATGTCATTTCCTTCTTTTATATTAATTGTAAAAATCCCTTTTAGTGAGGGCTGTTTTATATAAATTCCTGTTTCTTCTCGAAACTCCCGAATAACTGATTCACGAATGGTTTCTCCTTGTTCCATCTTGCCTCCTGGAGCAACCCACCAATTTCGACGAGGTTTTTGCAGAAGCAAAATTTTATTGTCCTTTATATATAAGCAATTCGTTACACGTTGCAAATTAATCACCTCGTTACTCATCATAAATATGTAGTCATTTATCCATATATCTACTCATTATATTATACTATCTTTCCCGATGGCTAACAATGAAAGACCCATGATGGATATGCTACATCATACCAATGTTTAAAAGCTTTTCCTGTGCAAAAAAAAGCACAGGCATCACCTGTGCTAAAAGGGGTATTATTAAAAAAAGGGGGTCAATTTCAACTATCTATATCTTAACCCATGATTATTTCAACGGCATTACAGAAATATGACTTTTTAGTTATTTTTCACATGAAGCTTTTCTTTTAATTCTTCTACATAAACCTGTGCATTCTGTGCTGCGATACTGCCATCACCTGTTGCAGTAACAATTTGACGTAATGTTTTTTCCCTAACATCCCCAGCAGCAAAAATTCCAGGGATTTTTGTCACCATATTTTCGTCCGTTACAATATAGCCTGCTTCATTTGTAATTCCTAAGCTTGCAAATGGTTTCGTTAGTGGAACCATTCCAATGTAAATAAACACACCATCTGTTTTAAATTCTTGTTCTTCTCCGTTTTCAGTAGAAATCAATGTAACAGAGCTTACTTTCCCATTTTCTTCATGAATTTCTTTCAAAGTATGATTCCAAATGAAATCAACCTTTTCATTTGCAAATGCTCGATCTTGAAGAATTTTTTGAGCTCGAAGCTGATCTCGTCGGTGAATAATGGTAACTTTGCTTGCAAAGCGAGTTAAATAAACTCCTTCTTCAACAGCTGAATCTCCTCCACCAATAACGACTAATTCTTTATTTTTAAAGAATGCACCGTCACAAACCGCACAATAAGAAACTCCACGTCCGCCTAGTTCCTTCTCGCCCGGAACACCTACTTTTTTATACTCAGCACCTGTAGCAATAATAATGGCTCTCGCCTTATATTCCTTTGAACCAGCATTAATGGTTTTGTATTCTTCTCCATCAATGATTTCCTTAATATCACCATAGGCATATTCTGCTCCAAATTTCTTCGCATGCTCGAACATTTTATTTGAAAGATCTGGTCCTAGAATATGGTCATATCCTGGATAGTTCTCAACTTCCTCGGTATTTGCCATTTGTCCTCCTGGAATTCCACGTTCAATCATTAAGGTAGACAAATTAGCACGAGATGTATAAACAGCTGCGGTCATTCCAGCAGGACCCGCACCAACAATTATAACATCATAAATTTTTTCCTCTGACACAATCAACACTCCTTTTACAATGACAATAACTTAGTAGATGTAGGCAATGACCTAGTCATAAAAGTTACACGCCTATACACATAGATGGTGATAGCATTCCCTAACTACTTATATCCTATAAGACAATGACGTTTCCGTCCATACATCTGCTTACTGATAATAAGATCTGATAACTTTTGTATACTTTTGTAAAGTAGATGTTGATATTTTATATTTATTCGAGATTTCTGCTTGTGATTTTTTCTCATTTTTTAACTGGTGCCAAACATATTCTGTTGCAGCAGCAAATGCTTGTTGGTTAGAAAACTCTTGTCCTCTTTTTACCCCTTCGAGGAATATAGAAAACCACATTAGGAATAATCCAGATGAAACTGCACTAATTGGGTGATGGTTTTCATAGAGGATATTTGCAACATGATGTGCCTTAGATATTACTCCATCCGGATCAAATTGATCTTTTAATTCGGAATCAAGTACATTGGCTAAATAAACCTTTTCCGTTAAAGAAAACTCTTCTAATGATTTAAAGTCAGGATGTCCGATCATCTCTTCTTTACGCTTAGATTTGGATAAAATAAAAATCCCAAATAAACGTTCCTCCATATATTCACTACGCAATTTTTTTATGGTGGAAGTGACATGATCCTCAAAACCTACATCAATTTTTGCTAGGTCATTCCACGGTTCTTGTCCTGCCTTTTCAGGATTTATTTCCACTACTTGTTTCCACGCATTCTTTGCCGTTTGTTCATGGCCAGTATAATGGGCAGACTGGGCTAACCAATAATAGTAACTAGAATCACCATCAAATCCGATTTTTTTCAACTTATTAAGCCATAGATAGGCCTGCTGATATCTTCCAATTAATGCAAATGTTGCACCAAGCTTGTACTGATGCTCTATTAGTATTGGTTGAACTTTTTCTAGCCCTTTGAGCAAATCATCCAATTCAATATCTCTTCGCTGGTGATAGAGAAAAACTGCCAAATTGCAAATCCCATGTAAATTACCTGGATTTTTAACCAGGAGATCATCTAATACTTTGGCAGCCATCTCCATTTCGCCAAGATAGAAATAGCCTAAAGCTAAATTATTATATGCCGACCAAAAATCTGGGAACTCTTGAATAACTCCCTTAAGAATTTCAACTGCTTTTTGAAAATTGCCTGATTCTAATAATTGCCGTGCTTTATCTTGCTTAAGAATCAATTCATCTTTTATAAGAAAAGAATCTTCGCCATCCTCGTCTTCAGTTCCAATAATATATAATAAATCTTCCGCATCTTCAACAAAATCGCCGTATGGATCGGCCTCTAAATAAGCAGTCACATGCTTATGTGCTTCATTAAATAGCCCAAGCTCAGCATAGTTATTTGCTAAAAAATATAAACACTCTGCCATACTTGGATCCAATTCTTCAATAATACGTTTAAATAATTCATTAGATTGTTGATATTCTTCTAACTGCATATAGACCAATCCAAGCTGACAGGCAATCATCGGTTCGTAAGGATCTAAATGGACCGCACGCTCCAAATATTTTTTCGCTCCTGCCAAATCATGGCGATTAAATGCATTTAATCCTTTATTAAAATAATATTCTCCTGTTGGTATGAATGACAGAACTACTCCATTCTCCTGTCTAACCTTTGAGTCTTTTGCCATGATAGTCCCTCACAAATCGTACATAGTTAACTTCTGTAGTATAACATATAAACTAAAAATGATTAACAGGTAAACTAATTAAGTATAATGACAAAACGTTTCTTTCGCCTTTAGCTCAAGAAAACCAAGGAGGATTCCTTTTTAAAAGGTTATCCACCCTGGTTTTCATTTTTTTGACGTTCTATCATTTCTTCTTTTGTATAAATAATCCTCATCGGATTGCCACCAACAAATGAACCTGAAGGAACATCTTTGTGAACAAGGGTCCCTGCGGAAACGATCGCTCCATCCCCAATAATAACTCCAGGTAATATCGTTGTATTGGCACCAATCATTACTTCATTGCCTATTTTCACTTCACCTAGACGATATTCTTTTATTAAGTATTCATGGGCAAGAATCGTTGTGTTATAGCCAATCACAGTATTTTTGCCTACTGATATTTTTTCAGGAAACATAACATCCAACATGACCATTAATGCAAATGAAGTTTGCTCTCCAATTTTCATTCCCAGGAAGTTTCGATAAAGCCAATTTTTCACAGAAAGAAATGGTGTGTATCTTGCAAGTTGTATGATAATAAAATTCTTCACTACCTTCAAGAAAGGAACCGTCTTATATACATGCCATAATGAATTAGCACCAGTAACAGGGTAACGGGTTGTCCGTCTCATTAAGCAGTCACTCCGAGAATCTTCAACAGATCGGCCATTTCGTCTAAAATATAATCCGGTTGAAAGCTCTCAATATACTCTCGTCCCTTTACAGACCATGCAACACCGACTGAGGCAGTTCCAGCATTCTTCCCTGCTTCAATATCATGATAATTATCGCCAACCATCATTGCCTCTTGTGGTGTAGAATTCAATAATTTTAAAGCTTTTTCAATTGGTTCCGGATGTGGTTTTTCATGCTCTACTTCATCTAATGAGATGATCACTTTAAAAAACGGATCAAGTTTCATTAGCTTCAATCCCTTAATAACGGTATCTCTTTTTTTAGTAGATACAATCCCCAATTTATACCCCTTTTTATCCAAGGTTTTAATCGTCTCAAACACACCTTTAAATTCTTTTACCAATGAATCATGATGCTCGATATTATAGGTACGATATTTTTGAATCATCTCTTCTGTTCGATCTTTGTCTATAGATGAAAAGGTAACAAACAGTGACGGTCCAATAAAAGGAAGAACATCTTCCCTTTTATAACGGTCTGGATAGTAACTATTTAAGGTATGTAAAAATGAAGCAATGATTAATTCATTTGTATCGATTAATGTTCCATCTAAATCAAAAAGAATCGTTGTAATATGACTGTTCATAAAAATAATCCTTTCATTTTACTGAACTAAAGATAAAGTACTGCCGAGTGAAACGATCTGAAATTTTGCGGACATTCGTTACATTACTTTAAAAGGCTCCATACTCAGGCCTAGTTATTTAGGTACATTTTAACTTAGAAATAAGGTTGAAAGTCTGTCCAATCACTTCATTCCACTTAGAAAAAAGCTTGTAAGCCCTCAACCTTTTATACTAGTAACTATACTATACAAAATCAGCCTTTTATAACAAGTGGTATTTCAATAATTAGCGTACTGAATATCCACTACCATTTTTCTCTTCTATTTAGCTTTCAAGAGCACTAGAAGATTTATTTTTCGCGATCACTCTACGATTCATAATGAACCCGATAATGACAGTTAAAAGAATCGCAGTAACCAATCGAATAAGTAATAATGGTAGTACAGGAATCCCTAATGGAACAAAAATTAATGTATCCTCTACCACTGCATGACAGCCAACTAAAAAAATAAATGCAAGTGTAATATCTTTTTTGCTGACTCCATCTTCTTTAACCGCTTGTATCATTACGCCCGCCCCATAGGCCAATCCAAATAACAAACCCGCAGCTAGCGTAGTGGAAGTGTTTTCCCTCATTCCCAACATGCGTGTAAATGGAGACATTATTTTCGAAAACCATTGTAAAACCTTTAAATCCTTTAAGAGCTGGATTCCTACCATAAGAGGAATGACAATAATTGCTAGTTGATAAACACCTAATGCGGCTTTTTCTAGGGCATGTAACCCAATCTCCAAAATACCCGATAGCTGTTGCTCCTGTGGTGCTATCATTCCATAATGAGCAGTCTGTTGCCCTCCATGCCAGACAAGATTAATAATCATAGCTGAAATAAACGCTAATCCGACCCTAACAAGAATCATAATCCATACCTTTACTCCAACCTTAACGGCGACACTTGATTCAATTAGTAGATTATGAGCAAAGGAAAGCATCACAGCAATTGTAAATACTTCCTTTACTGTAAGATCCACCGATAAAATCCCAGCTATTCCAGCATAAAGATTCAGAAAGTTTCCTAGAACAAGAGGAATCGCTGCATCACCAGACAATCCAAATATCCCCATCAAAGGCGAGATTAGCTGAATAATCCAGGGTAGTAGCGGGGTGTACTGTAAAATGGCAACGATTAATGTGACTGGAAAAATAATTTTCCCCAATGTCCAAGTTGTTTTAAGTCCTGACAATAAACCAGTTTTGAACGTTTGAACCATTAGCTTCTCTCCAGTGCCTAGTATTTAATCACGATAATGTTCTTTCGCCATACCCGTAACCCTTCGACCAATCCATAGAACAAGGGCAATAGCAATTAAAACGATGGAAATAACTTGGGCAATTCTCAAACTACTTGTTAGCATTAGACTATCAGTACGCATTCCTTCAATAAAGAAACGGCCAATCGAATACCAGATTACATAGCTTAAGAAAAGCTCACCTCTTCTTAAATTTACTTTTCTGAGCATGATAAGTAGGATGAATCCCACAATATTCCAAATGGATTCATATAAAAAGGTAGGATGATAGTAAGTTCCATCAATATACATTTGATTTATGATAAAATCGGGAAGATGTAAATTTTCAAGAAATGCTCGAGAAACTTCCCCACCATGGGCTTCCTGATTCATAAAATTACCCCAGCGACCAATTGCTTGTCCTAAAATTATACTTGGTGCTGCAATATCTGCTAGCTTCCAAAACGAAACATTTTTTATTCTTGAAAAAATAATTGTCGTCAATATTGCCCCAATCAAAGCACCATGAATGGCTATTCCACCATTCCATATTTTAATAATATCTCCAGGGTGCTGTGAATAATAACTCCATTCAAACAAAACATAATAAATTCTCGCGCAAATAATTGAAATAGGAATGGCCCAAATCAATAGATCAGCAAAAGTATCCTTATTTAAGCCGCGTCTTTCTGATTCTTTCATTACTAAATAAAGGCCAAGTGCTATTCCTATACCTATTATAATTCCATACCAATGAACCTCAAGTCCCCCCAGACGGAGGGCAATCGGATTTAATGGCTTGATAGTTGACTCCATATGTAAATCTCCTTCCCTGGTACTTGATACTCCTATTACATTTCTTCACGATCCCCTTCATCAATAATCACATCGGCAAGACGATCAGTAAATTGCTGAGCTGCATTTACGCCCATTCGTTTCAGGCGAAAATTCATGGCTGCCACTTCAATAATAATCGCCAAGTTCCTTCCTGGACGTACTGGAACCGTTAGCTTTGTAATTTCTGTATCGATTATTTTCATTTTCTCCTCATCAAGACCTAAACGATCATAATGCTTACTTTGATCCCAAAGCTCAAGATTGACAACTAAAGTTATTCGCTTATGACTTCTTACTGCCCCAGCACCAAACAATGTCATTACATTAATTATTCCAAGTCCTCTAATCTCCAATAAATGCTCAATCAAGTCAGGAGCATTTCCTACAAGTGTATCCGTATCTTCTTGACGAATTTCTACGCAATCATCAGCTACAAGACGATGGCCTCTTTTTACAAGTTCTAAAGCAGCTTCACTTTTACCTACACCACTTTTTCCTGTAATTAATACACCAACTCCATATATATCAACGAGTACGCCATGAACAGCAGTAGTCGGAGCAAGTTTAAATTCTAGATAATTGGTTAGATGACTAGAAAAGCGCGTTGTTTTCTGTGGAGTGCGCATCAGTGGAACAGAGTATTCTTCAGATGCTTCAATCAATTCTTCGGGAATATCCATCCCTCTTGAGATAATTATTCCTGGAGTAATATCATTACATAATTTCTCCAGGCGAATCCGTCGATCTTCTGGATCCAATTTTTGACAAAACGTAATTTCAGTCATCCCAAGGAGTTGGATTCGATCTGCAGGATAATAATTAAAAAAACCTGCCAATTCTAAACCCGGACGTGAGATATCACTAGTTGTAATCGGACGATGGATACCTTCTTCTCCACTAATTAACTCTAAATCAAATTTTTTTATAATATCCTCAACACGAACTTTTGCCAAAATGGCTCCTCCTTAATAATTTGAAATAAAAAGAAAAGCGTCTTACTCAGCCCATACAAGTAAAAAGGAAAAGCCGCAGTTTATTATTGCCAAGGATTTCTGTATGTTGATTTCCTGATAAAGAGGCTATTTGACCTCGAGCGGCTAGACGATAGGGCCTGACAGGACTGCATGAATAGTTGAAACTGTATTGAATTTTTTACTTTTTCATCTTATCAAGAAAAAACACATCAAACAGTTTTCTTTATTTTAGCATTATCAACCAACACAACACCACCCTAAATACATGATCATAAAAACAATGGTGTCGAAATAGACGAATGAAACATATATATAGGTAAATTATGAAAGGTTATGGGGAAAAGGAAAATTAGACACAGGGAGGAGACTATGATGAAGATTATGCTAGATGCTGGACATGGTCCAAATACTCCAGGAAAAAGAAGTCCTGATCAATTTAAAGAATTCACTTTTACCAGTTCAGTAGCAGATCATGCAAAAACTTTACTAGAAGCTTATGAAAATGTCACGATTTACTTTGCCCATTCTAAAAATGAGGATATCCCTTTAAAAGAAAGGACAGACAAAGCTAATCGACTGAATGTAAATTGTTATGTCGCCATCCACGCAAATGCTTTTGGAAATGGGACAACGTGGAATGATGCAAACGGAATTGAAACCTATGTTTATTTGTCAAAGCCGAAAGAAGCATTGGAGTTAGCAGAGCGGGTACAAAAAAACCTCGTAATTGCAACTGGATTGACTAATCGGGGAGTCAAGTCAGCAGATTTTCACATCTTACGAGAAACAAATATGACTGCTATTCTTGCAGAATGTGGATTTTACACAAATAAAAATGAGTTACAATTAATCAAAACAGACTCCTATCAAAAAACATGTGCTGAAGCTATAGTCAAAGGAATTGTCGACCAATATAAATTAAAAAAGAAAAACAATACATCATCAAATCAAAAAACAAAAACCTTATACAAGGTTCAAATAGGAGCGTATTCGAATAAAAAGAATGCGGAAAAAATCGTAAAGGCTCTTCAAGAAAAAGGATATGATCCGATTATTGTTAATGATTAAAATATTGAAGCACAGTAAATCCAATGATTAGTTTTAAACGTTAATCTAGATAGCAACAAGGTTTGAAAAGTGCGTTTATTAAAAAAGGGAGATGTCTTCTAAAAGTCACCCCTTTTAAAGACATCTCCCTCCAATATCAACGATCATTTTTATCAAAGACAGCTTTTTGAATAATAAGATTCGCAACAGACATAATGACGGCCACTATAAACGCCGTTCCAAAACCATCAAAATCAAATGAGTCACCCATAATTCTATCTGTCATTAATAATGTAAATGTATTTATGACAAACAGAAAAATTCCAAGCGTGAGAATCGTAATAGGAAACGTTAAAATAATTAAAATTGGTCGAACAAGAATATTTAGGATGGATAAAATAAAACTAGCAATGATTGCAGAACCAAAGCTTGAAACTTCAAATCCATCAAAATACCCTGCCATTGCAACAAATAAAAGGGCATTAATTAAAATACCTATTAACCATTTCATCGAACAACAACCTTTTCTTTTCTATGACTTTTTAGATTACATTTACATGCTTGTACATGCACTTATTATTATTCTATGCTAGAAAAATAGATTTATAAATAAAATTTTTAGTGGGAAGTGTCAAAAATGTAAAGGGGGCTGACCCCTTATTAGACCCTGCCCCTCACTTAATGATTTTATTCCTTCTCTTCTTTCGTTTCTTCTAATTCATTCTTTTGCACATACACTGTACCCGTTCTTGTCTCAGCAAAAAGATGAAGTGGTTTTTCCGTAAGACCTGAACGTTTAAACCTTAATTGCTTCAACATCACCTCTTTTTTCTCCTCTAATACATCCATATTCTCTAATTGTACTTTTACATTCCCTAAGTTGGATTTACATTGTCCTTCAATCATTAAATCATCAGAAACATAAACATGAATATTTCCTGATACGGCTTTCATATGCAGAGTGTCTGTTTCATTATTATTTAAGACACAGCTTAGATTCCCATTTAATGTTTGCAGATCGACCATGTGGTATTTTCCTTCAACATCTATACTTCCATGCATTGTTTCAGCTGTTAATCGATTTGCCTTTGACTCTTGGATTAAAATTTTACCATTTGCTGTTTCCATATCAACTTTATCCGTTTCCACCTGTTTAAGATGGATTTTACCATTAGCAGTTTTTGCACGTAGATCCGTTACTTCTAATGATTCACCTAAAACATTACCGTTAAAAGCACGAATAGACGCTTTCTCATAAGTTGATCGTGGTACATAAACAACAGTATCTACTTTCATCCATTTAGATTGTGTCGAGAATCGTAATAAACCATTTTCAAGATAGAAAGAGCTATTATCTATAAAGAAAACTCTTGCCTCATCACGGTTATCCTTTCGATAAACCTTCGCTTGGCATTCTACGCGAATATCTGGTTGATCCCATGCTTTGACTTCCACATGTCCATTCGCAACATCGATATCAATAGTTGAAACTGTTGCATTTGCTTGTTGAAAAACATGTGGAAACTCAACCGATTGATTAAACTGAAGATCAATGTCCTTAATCTTTTTCATTGCAGAATTAACAAAATCCATAATTTTATCTTTCGCTTCATTAAACTGAGAGGAAAACTTTTCCTCGGAACCTTCATTTGTATTTTGATCCTGCTCTTCAAAATACGTTGTATGTTCTATTTTTTCCGATTCCTTCTGATCCTCTGTCTGTCTCTTGTTTTGGATTGAGTCTAATAGAACCAAAGCTTCTTCCGTTGTTAACTTTCCTTCCTTAACCATCTCAATAATTCGCTTTCTATTCTCTTGCATAAACCATTCCTCCTTAGTCATTAAAGTAATACCTTAACACCTCGATAAATATTCCATATTACAATAAATAAACTGATGACTCCAAATAGCAGAAAGAAACCAATAAAAAATACAGGAAACCCTCCGATTGATAAAACCCCTATATCAAATAGCACTGACAATATAACGATTGGAATAAAAATTACCGGAATAATATGCGAAATGATCGCACTCACTGCATGCCTTTTGACTTCTTTTTCATTACTGACAAAATAGACAATAAGGGGAAATATAAAACCCGCAAAAAAAAGACTAAAATAACATAAAGCAGCAAGTACTTTATTTGTAGAATCCATATTTACCAACTCCAATATTCATGTGACTATTATAAATACGATTATATGCTGCTTTAGTTTCATTAACGTATTCTTTTTTCATTTTCACATGAAAGCTATAAATATTCCTCAGTCTTAAGTTGGAGTTTCCGTAGGTTTATTAATTGATTTTTATAGAGACAAAGACAAAATGGAGTAGTTCATTTAGGTATCATCCTCCTAAATAAACTACTCCATCCATATAATTATTTATTCGCAGCTAGTTTACTTCGCTTCTCCAATACTAATTGCTTAAAATTCCTTTGCTCTTCTTTCGTCATTGCTTTGTATTCTTTTAGAAATTTTTCATATTGAGGAATGATTTCTTTAATTGTTCCGTATGCCTTTACTTCACCTGCTTCAAGCCAGAGAGCCTTTTGACAAAATTTTTTCACCTGTCCTATTGAATGGCTGATGAAGAAAATTGTTTTTCCTTTTTCCTTAAACTCATTCATTTTATCTAAACATTTATCAGCGAAGGTTTGATCACCTACTGATAATGCTTCATCAATCACAAGAATATCCGGGTCAATATTAACTGAAATAGCAAATCCTAGTCGCGATTTCATTCCACTTGAATAGCTTTTTACTGGTTGGTCAATAAATTTACCGATATCCGCAAAGTCAATTATTTCTGGCATTAATGCTCGGATCTCTTTTTTATTAAATCCAAGCATTAAACATTTGAGTTCAATATTTTCTCGCCCTGTCAGTTGATTATTTAAACCAGAATTAATTGCAATTAAGGATGCTTGACCAACAATTTCAATTTTTCCAGAGGTAGGGGGAATAACCCCAGTTATCAAATTAGATAAGGTCGATTTCCCCGCTCCATTCACACCAATAACTCCTATGACATCCCCTCGATCAGCTGTAAAGCTGATATTTTGTAGGGCATAGAAATTTTCACCATAACCATCTGGAAAGAGAATATCCAATAGTTTCTCTGAATTTTTTTTATACATCTTGTATTTTTTCACTACATGTTCAAAAACTACGGAATGACTCATTGCTCCATCCCCTTTTTCAATTATAGAAAATCAACAAAACGATCTCTAAATTTAATGTGTAAAATCGAACCTATGAATAGAAGAATAAATATAACCACCCAGAAATAAAGTGTATATTGCCAATGATCAATAGGGTACCAAGATAAACCTAGTATTGAAGCACGATATCCCTCTACTAAATAGTAGATTGGATTAAGCTTCATAATTGTTTGTATGATCGCTGGTTGCATATGGTAAGGTGGCCATAATATTGGCGATAAATAAATTAAAATTCTTACCGTTGACGTAATAAGCATTTGAAAATCTCTTACAATTGTCGTTAATGTTGATGTAATGAGTGATAGGGTAACTAAAAAAATAACGGTTGCTATTATAAAATACGGTAGCTGTACATAATGAATATTAATAGGGTACCCAAGAAATTGAAACATTACAAGGATGACTCCAAGTAGCATTAAATGTTGATAAAACTTAGCAAATATCACATACGTAGGAATTACGCTCATAGGAAAACTCATTTTTGAAATCATTTTAATTCGGGTATAAATGGACTTTGAACCCTGAGTGATTGCCTGATTGACAAAAAACCATACAACAATCCCTGATAACATCCACGGAAAATAGGGAATCCATTCATCTCCCATTTCCACGTTTCCACGACCGTTACTATGAAAAATACCAAATCCAAATACAAACCAGTAAATGGATATTTGAATCATTGGATTAATAATTTCCCACATTATTCCTAAATAATGATTACGATTCGCACTTTTTAATTCATACACAGACAAACGTCTAACTAAATAAAAGCTTTTTATTTGTTCTTTAATAATAGTGATTATCGAACGCATAAAATAATCCTTCCTACAAATGGTATTAAATCTAAATAAAAGTTCAATCTCTTTTCTGTTCATCATTCTTTACTTAGTGGTTCTATATGTAAAAAACGAATCGAAAAGAGATCGATTTCGATTCGTCGTCTATCTATTATAGCATGTTATTTTCCAAATACCGTTTCAACTACTTTTTTCGAGGACTGCCCGCTTTCTAAGTAGCAAAACTTCTGGTAAAAAGGTTCAAATGATGGAGGAAGTGTAAAGCCTTCTGTTTCAACCTTTTTAATTTCAGCAATGACTTCCTCGGTCGTTTTTACAAGTGGACCTGGTGCATTCTGTCCAAAATCAAAATAAAACCCACGGAGTTTATCCCGATAAGACTCTATATCATAGACATAAAAAATCATCGGTCGTCTCAAATTGCCATAATCAAAAAATACAGAGGAATAATCAGTAATTAATAAATCCGCAATTAAATATAATTCCCGTATATCTTCATGATTAGAAAAATCAAAAGCAAACCCTTCATAAGGTGACAAATCGAAATTTTCCGCTACTAAATAATGCATACGTAAAATAACGACATACTCTTCCCCAAGTTCATTTCTTAATAATGATAAATCGAGATCTAAATCAAATTTATATTTTCCTTTGCCGTAAAACTGATCATCTCGCCAGGTCGGTGCATATAAAAGAACTTTTCTATCCAATGGAATACCGAAACGCTTTTTCAAATCAATCATTGTTTCTTTATTATTACTGTTCAGTAAAAAGTCATTTCTCGGATAGCCTGATTCTATCATTACTTTATCAAATTGAAAGGCTCTCCGGAAAATTTCGGATGAATATTCATTTGGTGAAACAAGGTAATCCCAATTGCTCGCTTCTTTAATAAAGTTTGCCTTGTATTTTTGTGTAGACGTACCTGGCATATGCACTTCATCCATATCCGATGCCAAACGTTTAAGTGGTGTTCCATGCCATGTTTGTAAGTAAACGGTGTTTCTTGGCTTAGGTATCCATAATGGCATACGGCTATTCGTTACCCAGTATTTCGCTTGCGCGAGAGTAAAGAGCCATTTTACCGAAAATCTTCTTATATACTGAAGATCTCTTCCCTCAAAATTATGAACAAACTTTTTATTTGCACTCCAATACATTTTATAATGCGGATATTTTCCCTTTAAGTACTCATATAAAGCACGTGGATTATCGCTATATTGTTTTCCTAAAAAGCTTTCAAATACAATGACATTCTTTTTTCTCGGAAGATAACCAATCCATTTAAAAGCTGTTTGATACATTTTCTTTGTAAGAGGATGACGGCGTATTTGAATGATCTTCCTTCTAATCTTTGATTTGATTTCTTGCTTCAGCTGATAATCCCCAATGGATATGGTCAAATACTTTGCTTTTTTGGAACGGCTTAATCGAATTTTTTTCTTCGCATGATCTGTTTTAATAATATTTAGTTGAGCTGCATATTTTTTCTCAGAAACAGGATATTTTAACGGATTACTTAGAAAGACTTGTGAACGGTTTTCTCCATAATATGTATACTCCACATAGATTTTTAAGGACTGATTCGTGTGAAAATGTCCAAAAAACTTCTTTAGGTCAATATCAATGTTAAAGCCCGCATGATCAAAGTTCCAATCATCATGTCCGTATTTTTCTGTTAAGTCCTTTCTCTCAACCGATTTAGGGACTAAATTTGTTTCAAATTCATCATCATTGCTTTTGATAACTATTTTCTTCTCTAGTTTTTCTACTAACCTATCTTTATCTGGATAGATGGCAAATCCACTAAGAGAGAGGATTCCTTCTTCTGATAATTCTGTATGGTCAACATGTGTTATCATTTCTAAATCAGTAAGTTTAATAGACACATTTCCTTTATTAGTTGTGTAGGGAATAAACACTCTTTCTTGTTCAGAATCTACTGAAAACAGAGTTTCAAGCTCAGAATAATCACTGTGAACTCTAAATTTTTCCTGCTGCCCCTCAGCTAGTGTTCCCACATATAAATCCCAATACAAATCGCCAGTGAAGATTTCCTCTTTTCTAATATTTCCCACAACTAGTACAAACTGATCCTGTTCACTTATTTTACGTAAGGGAAAACTTTTCACTTGCTCAGTTTGTCTTTCGATTAAAAGTAAATAGCATTCCTGCATCGTTGCCATTTTTTCAACAGGGACAAGTATTTGTACAACCAATTGATCATCAGCATATCCTAGTTGTTTGAGTGTACTTTTAAGAGAACCTTGTACATTCATAAATGATGTATACTCCTCTCATAGCTGCGGTAAATTCTTTAACTTTATTTAAATATCAATATTCATTATCTGTTCTTTACCAAATAGTGAATAGTTAATCTAATTTCCTACAAAGATAATCAACTAAATTTTTACTGGAATAGCCTTCAGAATATTTATTCCATATATTTGAAAACTCTTTGACTCTATTTAAGTCAAATTTATTTTCTTTAATGACATATACCATTTGTTCTGTATTAAAAACGACTGGTCCAGGGACCAAGTCCTCATATTTTCCCCATAAGCCTCTTTCAATTTCATATTGTTCTAAATCGAAAGGATAAAATATCATTGGTTTTCCCAACAATGAAAACTCATATGGGATTGATGAATAGTCAGTAATTAAATAATCAGTAATTAACAGAATATCATTTACATCTTTATAATAAGAAAAATCATATATAAATCCCTTATATAAGTCATAGTCAAAATCTAGCTTTTCCTGTACAGTTGGATGAAGTTTAATTAAAATGACATATTCTTCTCCAAGAGAATGATATAAATAATTGATATCCAAAATTTTTTCAAAATGTTTTACATTTCCATCTCTAAAGGTTGGAGCATATAAAATAACCTTTTTATTTTTTAAAAAGGGATGAGAATGCATCCATTCTTTTTTTCTTTTTTCTTGTTCTTTTATTTGATAAAAAAAGTCAGTACGAGGAATACCCGTACGTATAATATGATCCTCAGTTAACTTAAAAGCCTCCATAAAAATACTAGCCATTAAATCAGAACCTACGACTATTTTATGAAACTGCTGATAAACCTTAGTAAATCTTCTATTAGCAGAATTTGTACGGCTTTTAATTGAATGATCCCTAAACCCAAAAGTTTTAATTGCCCCCGCTGCATGCCATAATTGTATACACTGTGCCTCATCTTTAAATTTCACAGTAGATAAGAATGCAAAATAATTATCAATAATAATAAATTTTGATGTGGCTAAATGATAAATACCTTTCGCCATTTTAAAGACATTTTGATTTTTTAGTAGCAGGGCATCTCCATCTATACGTTCTTTCACATCTTCATAGCATGATGGTTCACATAAAAAAACGATCTTTAAGGGGACCTTCCTTCTTTTTAGTTCTTCATAAATAAATAAGCTATTTTGACTAAAAGAAACGATAAAGGTTATTTTCTGTTTCAACGGTAACCATTTAAAAAGATTAAATTGGAATTTAAAAAAAATTAAGTACAACCAGATTAATACTTCCCTAACCATTTTTGATAGAAAATAAATCCTTTTTTATTTTGGTTGTAGATATTCCTAATGTTCGTGGTAAATAAACTACCTCACAATGCTCGTTTAAAAAATCAAATTTTCCTTTCCAATCGTCTCCCATAACAAATACATCAACATCATGTGTCCGGACATCTTGCACCTTTTGTTCCCACATGTTTTCTGGAATAACCTCATCCACATAACGAATTGATTCCAAAATTAATTTACGATTTTCATATGAATGGTAAGATTTTTTACTTTTCACATCGTTGAATTCATCTGTAGATAACCCTACGATTAAATAATCTCCTAAATCTTTTGCTCTTTTCAATAAGTTGATATGCCCCCAATGAAGCAAATCAAAGGTTCCATATGTGATGACTTTCCTCATACACGTAACATCTCCCTACTATTTCGGGCAAATTTTTTTAATGCTCTTCTCTAATACTCTATTACTAATTAACTAACTTCTTACTTTAATTTTAAGTTACTATTTCCCACTGATTTAAGTTTAGCGTGTTGTTCATTCTCCAAATCAGCTAAAATTAGACCTCAAGCCATTTTAAAGAAGCAAGATGCCTTTTACAAAGTGCCTGAATAAAGCAAACATTTCTATTAAACTAGGTAAATCTAAATAGGAAAACTTATTCATTATTATAAATCGAAATGGATTTCCATACAAACTTTATATATTCAATAATTATGCACATTCTTTACTGATTAATATTAACAATGAAAGTATGTCCAAAACATTAAAAATAGATTTCATTTTGATTACATTCCGTCCTTTTTTGACACTGCAATGTTACACAATATTGTACCCCCAAAAAAAAAAGATGACATTTAGTCATCTTTTTTAAATATGGCTGTTTTCTATAGTTTATAGCTTTTGTAAGAGCCCAATTGCCGGCTTTTACACCCAAAAAAGGATGAAGAGGTCCTTTGAAGTTCGCAGCTCGTTTCTCAGTAAAATGAAAAATGGAGCGATCTTCAAACGTTAGTTATTAGTTAAAACTTTCCTTAAATGAGAAAAGTGACTTAAATATTTACAGTTTCATTAATTTTTTTCTTCATTCTTAGTCGATCTCTATCGAGGATTGGTTTTAAATATTTTCCTGTATAAGATTCAGGATTTTCAGCGATTTTTTCAGGTGTTCCCGTTCCTACAATGGTACCACCTTTTGCTCCTCCTTCAGGTCCAAGATCAATTAAGTAATCAGCTGTTTTAATAACATCTAAGTTATGTTCAATAACTAGTACGGTATCTCCATTATCTACAAGTCGTTGTAGTACTTCTAATAATCTTGAAATGTCATCAACATGTAATCCTGTCGTTGGTTCATCTAAAATGTAGAGTGATTTTCCGTTTGATCGACGATGTAGTTCTGAAGCTAATTTCACACGTTGAGCTTCTCCACCAGACAATGTGGTAGCTGGTTGGCCAAGTTGAATATAACCTAGTCCTACATCTAAAATAGTCTGTAACTTACGTTTAATTTTCGGGATATTTTCAAAAAACTCAACCGAATCTTCTACAGTCATATTTAATATATCTGCAATATTTTTACCTTTATATTTCACTTCTAATGTTTCTCGATTATAACGTTTACCATGACAGACCTCACATGGAACATACACATCTGGCAGGAAGTGCATTTCAATTTTAATGATCCCATCTCCACGGCATGCTTCGCAGCGACCGCCTTTTACATTAAAACTAAATCTTCCTTTTTTATAACCTCGAATTTTTGCCTCATTTGTTGCGGCAAAGACATCACGGATATCATCAAATACCCCTGTATAGGTGGCAGGGTTTGACCTTGGAGTTCGTCCGATTGGGGATTGATCAATATCAATTACCTTTTCCAAATAATCGATTCCTTTAATCTCCTTGTGTTCTCCTGGTTTTGATTTTGCACGATTCAGCTTTTGTGCTAAAGTCTTATGCAAAACCTCATTAACAAGTGTACTTTTTCCTGAACCGGAAACTCCTGTAACAGCAACAAAACTACCTAATGGAAATTTTACACTTATATTTTTTAAATTATTTTCCTTAGCACCTTTAATCTCAATAAATCGTCCATCTGGCTTACGTCTTTCAATAGGCAATGGAATAAATTTTTTGCCGGATAAATATTGACCAGTTAAAGAATGAGGATCATTCATCACTTCTTCTGGTGTACCTGCAGAAACAATTTCCCCACCATGTACACCTGCTCCTGGACCAATATCAATTAAATAATCGGCTGCTAGCATCGTATCCTCATCATGCTCAACTACGATTAACGTATTTCCTATATCCCTCATATTTTGAAGTGTTTGTATTAAACGATCATTATCCCTTTGATGTAAGCCAATTGAAGGTTCATCCAATATATAAAGAACACCAGTCAATCTTGAACCAATTTGCGTAGCCAAACGAATTCGTTGCGCTTCACCGCCCGATAATGTTCCAGCAGCTCTTGATAAAGTGAGGTAATCAAGCCCCACATTGATTAAGAACCCCAGACGCTCACGTATTTCACGGAGAACGAGATTGGCAATTGTACGTTCCTTTTCTGTTAGATCCAACTCTGTAAATAATTTATCTGCATTCTCAATCGATAGCTCAGTCATTTCACCGATATGCATATTATTTATTTTCACAGCAAGGGTTTCCTCTTTCAATCGGTACCCTTTACATTTTGGACACGCTTGGTGGCCCATATATTTTTCCATTTGCTCACGTATAAAATCCGAGCTTGTTTCGCGGTAGCGTCTCTCTACATTTCGAACCACACCCTCGAATTTCACATTGCCTTCACGAATCTGACCAAAATCATTTTCATAACGGAAGTAAATGGATTCCTCTCCCGCGCCATATAATATTTTATTCAATTGATGTTCTGGAAGATCTTTTACCGGCACATCCATATCAATTCCAAAGTGATTACATACCGCTTCTAGAAGTTGGGGATAATATTGCGAACTAACCGGTTCCCAAGGCGCAATGGCATGCTCCTTCAATGAAAGCTCGGGATTTGGAATAATTAACTCACGTTCCACCTCTAATTTTGTTCCAAGTCCATCACAATCTGGGCAAGCACCGAATGGACTATTAAAAGAAAACATTCGTGGCTCTAATTTATCTACGGAAAAGCCACAATGTGGACATGCTAAGTGCTCACTGAATAATAATTCCTCTTCTCCAATCACATCAATGATAACTTTTCCATCAGCCAATTTTAGAGCAGTCTCAAGGGAATCTGCTAAGCGAGAGGCTATTTCCTCTTTTATGACAATCCGATCAATAACGACTTCAATGGAATGTTTTTTATTTTTCTCAAGTGAAATTTCTTCCCCTAAATCAAGCATTTCACCGTCAACCCTTACACGAACAAACCCTTGCTTTTTAATATCTTCGAGCACCTTTACATGGGCTCCTTTTCGTCCAGAAACGATTGGAGCAAGGACTTGAAGCTTTGTTCTTTGCGGATATTCCATAATTCGATCTACCATTTGTTCAATGGTTTGTGAACTTATTTCTATCCCGTGAATCGGACATATCGGTCTCCCAATTCTTGCAAAGAGTAATCGTAAATAATCATATATTTCAGTAACCGTTCCAACCGTGGAACGAGGGTTCCTGCTTGTTGTTTTTTGATCGATGGAAATGGCAGGAGATAAGCCCTCAATGATATCGACATCAGGCTTATCCATTTGTCCTAGAAACTGTCTAGCATAAGCGGATAATGATTCGACATATCTTCTCTGCCCTTCTGCATAGATCGTATCGAATGCTAAAGAGGATTTCCCAGACCCCGATAAACCGGTTAAAACGACTAATTGATCTCTAGGTATAGTGACATCAATATTTTTTAGATTGTGTGCCCTTGCCCCTTGAACAATAATTTTATCTTGTGCCATATATGTTTCATCCTTCCGCTTTCAGTTCTAATAATGTATCACGAAGTTGTGCTGCTCGTTCAAAGTCGAGGGCTTTTGCCGCTTCCTTCATGTCATGCTCCAACTGCTCGATAAGTTTTTCTTTCTCTTTTTTTGTTAATTTTGGCGTTTTGGCTGTTGCGACATATTCTTCTTGATCCTCTGCTGCTCGTGTTGCCCGAATAACATCACGGATATCCTTCTGGATTGTTTGTGGTGTTATACCGTGTCGAAGATTATACTCTTCTTGTACTGCTCGACGACGTTTTGTTTCTTCAATCGCTTTTGCCATCGAATCCGTTATCTTGTCAGCATACATAATAACTTGACCATTGGAATTACGTGCAGCACGGCCAATTGTTTGGATAAGTGAACGCTCTGAGCGCAGAAATCCTTCTTTATCCGCATCTAATATGGTTACTAATGAAACTTCTGGAATATCCAAGCCTTCGCGCAGCAGATTTATTCCAACTAGAACATCATATTTTCCTAGTCGAAGCTCACGAATAATTTCAATTCTCTCTAATGTCTTCACTTCTGAATGAAGATACTGAACCTTTATACCAACTTCCTTTAAATAGTCTGTTAAGTCCTCAGACATCTTTTTCGTTAATGTCGTAATAAGTACTCTTTCATTACGTTTTACTCTCTCATTTATTTCACCTAATAAATCATCAATCTGTCCTTCGATTGGACGTACCTCAATTGTCGGATCAAGTAAACCTGTTGGACGAATGATTTGTTCAACCATTTCAGGAGTATGATCCAATTCATAGGGACCTGGTGTAGCAGAAACATATACAATTTGATTTACATGTGACTCAAATTCTTCAAACCTTAAAGGTCGATTGTCTAATGCAGAAGGCAAACGAAATCCATGATCAACAAGAACCTGTTTTCTCGCCTGGTCACCATTATACATTCCACGAATTTGTGGAAGGGTTACATGAGATTCATCTACAACAATTAAGAAATCCTCAGGGAAATAGTCTAGTAGCGTATAAGGTGTAGAGCCAGCAGGGCGAAGTGTTAGATGACGTGAATAGTTTTCAATGCCAGAACAAAACCCCATTTCACGCATCATTTCTAAATCATAGTTCGTACGCTGCTCAAGTCTCTGGGCTTCTAGTAATCGATTATTTTCCCTTAATTCCTTTAAGCGCACTTCTAATTCCTTTTCAATGTTCTCAATTGCAACCCGCATTTTCTCTTCTCTTGTGACGAAGTGGGACGCTGGGAAGATGGCTACATGTTCACGTTCTCCAATAATCTCACCTGTTAAGGCATCCACTTCACGAATCCGATCTATTTCATCTCCGAAAAATTCTACTCGAATACAATGTTCATCTTTTGAAGCTGGAAAAATTTCTACTACATCGCCTCTAACCCGGAATGTACCTCGCTGAAACTCAATATCATTCCTTGCAAACTGAATATCTACAAGTTTACGAAGAAGCTGATTGCGTTCGACTTCCATCCCGGTCCGAAGGGAAAGAACCATTTCTCGATATTCCTCTGGATTACCTAAACCATAGATACAGGAAACACTCGCAATAATGATGACATCTTTTCGTTCAAATAGTGAAGAGGTAGCTGAGTGGCGTAATTTATCAATTTCATCATTAATACTTGAGTCTTTTTCAATATAGGTATCCGTTTGTGGGACATACGCTTCCGGTTGGAAGTAATCGTAGTAGCTCACAAAATATTCAACTGCATTATTTGGAAAGAATTCTTTAAACTCACTATATAATTGTCCTGCTAATGTCTTATTATGAGCAATAATTAATGTTGGCTTATTTACTTCTTGTATTACATTAGAAATCGTAAATGTTTTTCCAGTTCCAGTTGCCCCTAATAGGGTCTGATGCTTTTTACCATTATGTATGCCTTCAACAATTTTTCGAATGGCTTCTGGTTGGTCCCCTTGAGGCTTATACTTAGAAACTAATTCAAACTGATCGTTCAATCCTATTCCTCCCATCCTCTTTCCCATAAATCTCCGTATTATTTATACTATTTATTTTACCACAAACAGGTGTTTCTTAACCAGAAAAAAGCGAACAAATTTTCGGTTTAAGAGTTCCCACCAATGATAAAATCTTCTTTTCAAATGAAAATATAGGTTGTTTTTCGTATAGTTTGTTGCTTATGTAAAAGCCCAGCTACCGGCTTTTACTCCTAATTAAGGATTCTAGCGATTCTTATAGCGATTGCATCTTTTCTCAGTAAAATGAAACATGTAGATCCTTAGTTGTTAGATATAACTATACTTAATTAGCAACAATGTGTGAGAAAAGAGCCAAAATAAAAAAACGTCTAACAATGAGATCATTAATTAAACGTTTTTACTTTCTGATTTTTTGCCCTTATTTTTATTTCGATTCACCATTTTATTGGCATAGTAAAAGCCAATAGTTAATGATGCAGCATCAATAATAAACAATGCCCATGTATGCGTGTAGCCTTTATAGACAGAGGCAACAATTAAGGCAACAGTCAAAATCAAGCCGACAAAATGATTATAAGTGACCCTGGTAAAAAAGACGACGAGAATACCAGGTAAAAAGATAGCTGCAATGATTTTATCTAACACATTCTTTCACCTCTAAGGTTAAAAAATCCTACCTCTATTTTTTTATAAAACGTAAAAAAATACAAGAGGTAGGAAGCAATTTCTTAAGACTCCAAATTGGCTTTAATCAATTTTTTAGTAACCTCATTTAACTCACTATGCTTGATAAACTTTTCATCAAGCATATCTGGTAGTATTTCTTGAAGAAAATATTTAACACTTTCCATTTCTTTAAACTGAAGAATGGTTAATAATGACTCTTCATAAATCTCTTGAAAGAGTGGTTCTGGATTTCCTTTTTGTATTTCTCCAAAAGATTCATAAAGTAAGTCCACTTTATCAGCGACAGATAGTATTTTCCCCTCTAATGTGTCATCCTTACCTTCTTTAAATCGCTCAAGATAGATGTGTTGATATTCTTTTGGAAATTCCTTAAGGATAAAATTTTGGGTCATTTTTTCTTCAACTTGACTAAATAAATCTCTTAACTCTGCAGATGCATATTTAACAGGCGTTTTTATATCCCCAGTAAAAAGTTCGTTATAGTCATGATTAAGAGCTTTTTCATAGAGAGCCTGCCAATTCACCTGGCTACCTTTTTGCGCCTCTACTGTCCCTAAGAACTGAGCAATCTTTGTAACTTTAAAAGAATGGCTCGCTACAGAATGTTCTTGAAATTTAAATTTACCGGGACAACGATAAATTTTTTCTAAATCAGATAAGCTTTTAAAATATTGATGTACTCCCATATGATCACCTTTTTTCATGCTATCTTAGCTCCTACACCTATTTAAGGAGCATATGCTGTATTAATATTTCGTGAGATTGTATCATAATTTCATAGCCAACTGCAAATCTAAAGGTTCATATTCAAAGCCTAACTTATAATTATTAGTTGAACATCAATACTGTTTTAAACACGGACATTTTTCTTTCCTTCTTTAAAAAACATCATAATGACAAGTCCTAAAATAAGAATGATTACTGCAGAGTAAAAGCCCGAAGCCATGCTACCTGTTAGATCTGCGAGCAGACCTGTAAAAAATGGTGCAATGACTGAAGAAAGCATACCCATAAAGTTATACAGACTAAATGCCACACCATAATTCTTTTGTTTAACATTCTCTGAAACAGCAGCAATTAAGAGTGGATCAAGGGCTATTTTACCAAATAATCCATAGATCACTAATGCTATAATAAGAAGTGGAACACTCTTAACATAAACCGTTGCCCATAAT
Organism: Heyndrickxia oleronia; assembly: GCF_017809215.1. Taxonomy (GTDB): domain Bacteria; phylum Bacillota; class Bacilli; order Bacillales; family Bacillaceae_C; genus Heyndrickxia; species Heyndrickxia oleronia. The sequence continues at coordinate 1,316,269 of NZ_CP065424.1, read as the reverse complement.
GCGATAGCTGCAATCGGAATCAAAATAAATGCAAATGGCTTCTTCTTCCCCCATTTATCCGTTAAATAACTAAAAAGTAAAGCACCAGGTATAGCAGTTAATGGTACTAAAGCTGAAATCAGCCCAACTTCACTACCGACAAATCCCCTTTCAGTTAATAAATATTTCGGAAGCCATGTTACTACAACAGTAAAACCATAGATTGAGCAAAATAGAACTAGAAAGACGACCAATAGATTACGATTCTTTAATAACGAAAGAACCGATACCTTCTCTTCAGATTCAGCAGTCCCTATTGGAGGGGCTTCTTTCATATCCTTTTTCTCTTTAACCATTAGTGAAATAAAAATACCGATGAGAACGGTTAGTACTCCAAAAATATAAAAAGGAATTCTCCAGCTCATCCCCATATCCAATACTAATGTACTTGACAGAATAAAGCCCAATGCAATTCCTATCCCTGATCCGCTATTGATGATAGCACTTCCAACTGTTCTATTTTTTGCTGGAATGGCTTCAGAGGATAAGGCAAATTGTGGACCATAATAAGTGGCAGAGGCTAGTCCCGCAACTGCCCTAGCAACTAAAAACCCTGTAAAACCAGCCATTAACCCAGAGATGCCCGTCAATACCCCATATAAAATAAAACCAATTACAAGAAGCTTCTTCCTGCCAAATTTATCACTAAAAGAGCCAGCTGGTATTTGTGCTATTGTATATGTTAAAAAGAAAATACTATTTACCAAACCTAATTGAGAATTGTTCAGATGGTACTCAAGACCAATATTGTCCAAGATAGGATTTAAAAAATACTTATTCGCGTTTATAAACATCCAACCTAATGAAAAGGCAAGTACTACTTTCCACCAATATGGTATTTTAAACTTTGTTTTAACATAATCATCTTTTTTTCTTATTACTTCTGTATCCATATATAGTTCCCCCTTTGAATGTCCTATCACCCTTTATTATCATCGCATATATATCTATATTTTGAATTAAAAGGAAACGAATTACATTAGCTAAATTGGACAATATTCCGGAGAAACAGTTGTTAGATATGTTTGTTTATTCTGTTATTTTATCACTTATAAACAAAGTGTTGTTTATGTTAACTAATATTTTAGGAAAATTCTACTAAACATTGTTATTAAAACTTTTAGAAGAAAAAAGGTTCTATTTTAGGAGAGTTTTAACTAACACCTACGACTTTTATTTCACTAAGAAAAGAACATAAATAAAAAAACTGCCTAACACTATTTAGTGATAAAAGCAGCTTCTGCGGAATTATATATAATTAAGATTTCTAAACTTAGCTGTTTTCGTATAGTTTGTTGCTTTTGTAAAAGCCCAAGTAACGGCTTTTACACCCGATAAAAGAATCAACGATTCTTTTATTGGGTGTACCTCTTTTCTTAATGAAAATAAAAGGTGTAACGATCTTCAGTCGAGGCTATTTCTTAAAATTCACTTTACTAGACAACAATGTGTAGAAAAGAGCCTTACTTATGATCTTTTTGCAATCATTTCAATTTCAACATCTGCTCCTAAAGGAAGTGCTAATACTGCAACACAGGTTCTTGCAGGAAATGGCTTTGAAAACTGTTTTTCATATACTTCATTCATTGCAGAAAAGTTTTTCATATCGGTTAAATATACATTAACTTTTACAACATCATCTAGAGTTAGATTTGCCTCTTTTAACACCGCTAATAAATTTTTAAAGCATTGTTCTGTTTGCTCTGCAATATCACTTGGCTTGTTCTCTGTTGAGGCCGTGTTCATTGCCGTTTGTCCGGATAAAAATATGTAATCTCCAGCATCTACCGCGTGTGAATAAGGACCTGAAGCAACTGTCCCCTTTGCTTGAATTGCCTTTCTCATCATCCTCTTCCTCCTCATTATGTATTAAAAAGGCTGTTACACAGTAACAGCCTTTTTATTTATTTACTGCATAATGCCTTAATTATAACATTTTAATTATAATGTGACACGTGTACCAGTTTTACCTTCTAATGCATCTTGAAGCTTATCCATTGATGTAATAATTACGTTTTTGCCACCTTTTTTCAAGAAAAGAATAGCAGCTTCGATTTTTGGACCCATGCTTCCTTTTGGAAAATGTCCTTCATCCATATAACGAATTGCTTCATCAATTGTCATTTCAAATAAATTTTGTTGTTGAGGTGTACCAAAATGAATCGCAACTTGCTCAACACCTGTTAAAATGAATAAATAATCTGCATTGATTTCTGCAGCTAATAATGCACTTGCAAAGTCTTTGTCGATAACTGCATCTGTACCCTTAAGAGCTCCATTTTCTTCAATGACAGGAATACCGCCACCACCTGCAGTAATAACAGTAATTTCTTTGTCAAGTAAAGCTTCAATTGCTTCTTTTTCAACAATGTGAATTGGTTTTGGAGAAGGAACAACACGTCTATATCCACGACCACTGTCCTCAACAAAAGTAATTTCTTCTGTTTCAAGAATCTTATCCATTTCTTCTTTTGTATAGAATGGGCCAATCGGCTTTGTAGGGTTATTGAATGCAGGATCATCCTTAGACACTACAGATTGTGTAACAACAGTTGCAACAGTTTTATTGATGTTACGTTCTTTCATTTTATTTCTAAAAGCTTGTTGAATTAAATAACCTAAATTACCTTGAGTCTCTGCATCTAAAACATCAAGTGGATATTCAGGGATCACAGATTTAGCCATTTCTGTTTTGATTAATGAATTTCCAACCTGTGGACCATTACCATGAGTGATAACAACTGTATTTCCTTGTTCAATTAAACCAAGAACAGGTTCACAGCTTTCATTAATATTTTTTTGTTGTTCTTCAAGAGTACCTTTTTGGCCTTCTTTAATAATGGCATTTCCTCCGATGGCTAGTACAATCTTTTTACTCATAAATGCATCTCCTTGTATAATCATTTGTTGTAATAATCACAATTTTCAGTCTTTATCTTAGGGAGAGGAGCTCAAAAAGCTTCCTCCCTTTTGGAAAATTTTATTATTCTGCTTCAATTAAACCTAATTTTACTGCATATGCATCAATTGCTTTTTCAAAGCAAGCTAATGGCGCGCGTACTGTACCTGCACCGATTTGGCCAACTCCAGCTTCTTTATGTGCAATACCAGTGTTGATAATTGGTTCAATACCAGTTTCAACAACTTTTCTTGCATCGATTCCAAGACAAGAACCTTGGAAATCCCAAGTTGGGATAGAGAAGTTAGGGTTATGGTCGATACAAATTTCCATCATATCATTACTTGTGCTAACTGCATCATCCATACCACCAGCACCTACGAAACGTGTAACACCAGGAGCAGCGATCATCGCCATTGCACCAACACCGAAAGTTTCAGTGATCGCACTGTCACCCATGTCACGGCAAGCCATATCTTGATCGTATCCAGTAAAGAATAAGCCTTGAGGTGTATTAACAGGAGCTGTGAACCATTGATCACCCATACCTGCAATACGAATACCAAATTCGTAACCGTTACGGCACATTGCTGTTACAACCGTACCATGCTGAATTTGTCTTGCTGTATCCATAATTGCTTTACTTGTAGCCATTGCAATATTTAAGAAGAATTGGTCAGTATCAGCTAAGAATTGGATAACATCTTGTTTATCTTTTTCAGTTGCATCCGTTTTTAAAATGTATGGAGCGATGTCTTTAAGGAAAATAAGTGATCCAGCAATGTTACGTTGGTGGAATTCATCACCCATTGTGATTGCTTTAGCGATCATAACGTTAATATTTAATCCGTCACCTTTAACTTTAAGTGCTTTAGAAAGTGTTGGACCAAGAACATCTCTAAACCATCCAAGACGGTTGATTACTTCCTCGGAGTATGCTCCGAAACGAAGAACTGCCCCAATACCTTCATTCATTGTGCAGTATGCTTGATTATCGCCGTCACGATTTTCTACAACAAGAACTGGCATATTTCCTGATGTAATTCCACCCATTGGACCAACAGCATTTACATGGTGGCAAGGAATGAATTCAATTTCTCCATTTTTAAGCATCTCAAATGCTTCGTCTGCATTTGAAGCCCAGCCTTCAAATAATGTAGCACCTACGCAAGATCCTTGCATTGGGCTTGTCATGTTTTCCCATTTAATTGGCGGTCCTGCATGAAGTAATACTTTTCCATTTAATTCTTTAATAACAGATTTAGCCGGAACTACATCCACTAAAAATGGTGCGCCTGATACAACTTTATCAATAACCGCTCTATTTGCTTCATCAATTGTTTTAAATTGTCCGTACATTTTGCTTCCTCCTGATTTCAATGTTTGTGTAAAATCGCTTTTTTTCAATCAAATTAAAAATTAACGAAGTACACTTAACACTTTGCGTAATCTTGAATTACCTCCAGCAACTGGGCGCCAGTCGTATTGAACAACTTTACCACCATTTGCTGTAATGGATTCAGTAAATTTCTTTAATCCAACGTTAATTACTCTAGGTTTTTCAGTTAAAAATTGTTCAATTGCTTCAGAAACTGTAATTTCTACTTTTTCAACAGCTTCTTTAACAGGTACGACTTTTTTATCTTTTTCTTCTATTTGAATATTAAGCATAGCTAGAGCTGTGCGAATTGCTTGGTTATTACTGTCTCTTAAGATGACACCTGCTTCTTCAAGCTTAGCTTTTTGTTCATCCAAACCTTGTGGATCGATGTCTGTACCACAAACAGTTCCTACGAAGTAAATGTTTTTGCCTTTTGCTTTTGCATCTTCTTGGATTTTTTTGATGCCAGGGATTAATGCACCGGCCATATCTTCATGAGAACCGTAACCAAGAACTACATCAAATAAGATAATAGCAGTTGAATCATCTTGTGCTGCTTTTTGGAAGAATTTAATTCTTGTATCAGGGTCGATCATTGGATGTGGTTTACCTTGTGTATAGATATCATCACCTAAGTCAGCTACTTCAAAACCGTTTGCTTTTAATAGGTATCCATCTTCATGATGATCGCTAGATTCAAGGTTTAAACCTCTGCTGATAAGAGTTGCAGCTTCATATCCAAGAGTACCACCAGAATATAGTCCTTTAATTGTTTTTTGTTCTGGTTTTAAATCTACAGCTGGTACTTCAATGTTAGTTGTATAGTAGTTTGGTTTCACTGCATTTCCTTTAGCAAGATCTACAGAGATTGCTGCTGTTTCTTCTAATGTATTTGCATAGTAGATATTTCCTTCGTGATCATGTGGCTCTTCTCCAAGGAAAATAGCAACAACTGGTTTAGATACACTTTGAAGTAATTGAACAACCTCATCACGAACTTCTTTTGCAGGTGGCTTAGAAATAAGAGTAATGATTTCTGTTTGTTTGTGTGCCGCTAATGCTCTGATAGCATCTAACATTGTAATCGCACCAATTTTTTCTGAAAGGTCACGACCACCAGTTCCGATTGCGTGGCTAACACCACCGCCTAAACGATCAATTTCTTTTGTAACTTCTTGAATACCAGTACCTGAAGCTCCAACAACTCCAATTTTTCCTTGTTTAACAACGTTTGCGAAAGCTAAAGGAACACCAGAAACAATTTCAGTACCACAGTCAGGACCCATTACAAGTAAACCTTTTTCATGAGCTTTTTCTTTAATACGGCGCTCGTCTTCAATTGATACGTTATCACTGAAAATAAGAACGTGTAGATCATTATCTAATGCTTTTTCTGCTTCTTCAGCAGCATATTGACCAGGAGTTGAAATGATGGCAATGTTAGCATTTGGTAATTCTTTAAGTGCTTTATTCCATGTATTTACAGTTTCGAAATCTTGCTTGCTGCTACTGATTGCTTGGTTATTTAAATAGTTGTCTACTTCTTCAAGTAATACTTGAATTGTATCTTCAGAATCAGTATCAACTACGATACACATATCATTAGCTGCTGCCTTTTCAAGTTCTTCTGTGTGAAGACCCGCATTTTTAAAGATATCTTTATTCGCAGGTGTTCCCATCATAATTTGTACTTTGTTTACGCCATCCATTGTTGAAATTTTATTTGTAAGAAGCATAAGATTCACTGAATCTTGATATGAATTCTCTTTAATGATCGTTTGAAGCATTATTTCATGCACCTCTTCTTATATTTTTTACTTTAATAATGGAATTAACTCCATAGGAAAAGGGTGGCTACCATAGCAGACCCCCCTTTATTTTTTTCACCTTTTATTTAGCGAAAGGGCTTTTGTGATCATACACATTGTTGTGAATAACATCAGAAATTAAATACTCGTAAATATGGTCAACAATCTCAATACCGTTCTCTTCATAGGCCTTTTCTCTTTCAGCACTTCTTTGTCCAGGATAGGAGACCTGTTTAAAGCCAGAGGCAGGTTTAATATTATTTAAATCCTTCATCGTAGTTGAGATTCCTTCTTGAAAACTTTCAAGACCCACGAAGTATTCAGGGTTAATGACAATATGAAGCTGTCCAAGGTTTCTGTATTCTGTTAAATCGTGATACATAGATGAAACCTTATTTCCAAATGGAAGTCCTAATAAAATACCAGATAATACGTCGACCATCATCATCAGTCCATAACCTTTTGGTCCAGCAATTGGCAGTAAGGCATTTACTTTAAATGGATCGGTTGTCGGTTCTCCGTTACTGTCAACAGCCCATGTATCGGGAATAGGTTCATTTTTCGAACGGGCATGAAGAACTTTCCCCCATGCTTGTACTGTTGTAGCCATATCAAAAGTAATATGCTTTCCGTCCTTACCAGGAGCAGCAAAGGCAATCGGATTCGTACCATAGTATGGTTCGGCTCCACCGAAAGGAACAACCATAGGATCAGACTGACATACAGAAATACCGATTAAATTCTCATTTGCAGCTTGTTGTACAAAATAAGAAAGTGCTCCACTATGTCCAATTCTTTTTACTCCTACAATAGCCACTCCGTTTTCCTTTGCCATTTTTATCGCTTCATCCATTGCTAACTTTGCAGCAACATGACCTACACCATTATCTCCATCAAAAATTGCCGTACTTGGACCCGTTTTTTCAAAATGAAAATTCGGTTTATTATTTAATCCACCCTTTGCAATTCTTTCTGCATAATACTCCACTCTCATTGCTCCATGGGAATGAACGCCTCGTGCATCGGCATGGACAAGGACATCGGCTACTCCATCGGCATGTTCAGTTGAAAGTCCTGCTTTATGAAGTTTATTAGCAATTAGTTCCTTTAATTTTTCCTTAGATAACCTCATATTCATTCACCCCTGTTCAAATAGGAAAAAGCTGATTTTTAATTTACGATTTATTTTGCAAATGCACCTTTATGATCATACTGATTGTTATGAACAACATCAGACTTTAAATAGTCAATGATATCATCAACAATTTCGATACCATTTTTACTATATTCTTCAATAATTACGTCATTGTTTTGACCTGGGTAAAGAACCTTAGAGAAACCAGGAGCTGGTTTAATTTGATTTAAGTCTTCCATTGATTGAGAAACATTGTCCTTAAAGTTTTTTATTCCAGTAAAGAACTCAGGATTAATTACAATGTGAAGTTGACCTAATTTGCGATATTCGGATAAGTTCTCATACATAGAAGAAACTTTATTTCCAAATGGTAAGCCAAGAAGAATTCCAGATAATACGTCTACCATCATTGCTAGGCCATATCCTTTTGGACCAGCAATTGGTAATAAGGCATTCACATTAAATGGATCCGTTGTCGGTTCGCCATTTTTATCTACTGCCCATGTATCAGGAATTTCTACATTTTTTGAACGAGCATGTAGAATTTTCCCCCAAGCCTGAACAGTTGTTGCCATATCAAGAGTAAGGCTTTTATCATCATTTCCAGGTGCTGCAAAGGCAATTGGATTTGTACCATAATAAGGTTCCGCACCACCGAATGGAACAACCATTGGATCAGATTGGCATACAGAAAAACCAATTACATTTTCTTTTGAAGCTTGATGAGTAAAGTAAGAAATAGCACCACTATGTGAAATATCTCGTACCCCTACAATCGCCACTCCATTTTCCTTTGCCATAGCAATTGCTTCATCCATAGCTAATTTAGCTGCAACATGTCCTGAACCACCATCGCCATGAAAAATACCTGTACTCGGGCCAGTTTTTTCAAATTTGAAATCAGGATTTGTATTAATTCCACCTTTTGCAATTCTTTCTGCATAGTACTCTACACGCATTGCTCCGTGGGAATGAATACCTCTTTCATCCGCGAATGCTAAAACATCTGCTGTTAATGCTGCATGATCTTCTTTAAGACCAGCTTTTTGAAGTTTATTTTTTATTAAACTTTTTAATTCATCTTTAGTTACTCTCAAACTGAGACACCTCTTCGTTTAATTTTTAAAGGTCCGCATCACGATTGCAGTCTTTAGAGTAAACATATGTTAATGGCTCTCTACCAACTGCATAAGCTGCTTGATGAACATATGGTCCCATAAAAATGTAATCGCCTTTTTTAACTGGAATCCATTCATTATCAAGGTTATACATACCTTCACCAGATAGTAGATATGCACCATGTTCTTGAACATGTGTTTCGATAAATGGATGGCTTGCAGCAGGATCAAAAGATAGAATATGGAAATTCATATCGAAATCTAGTTCCATAGGTAATAGATCTTTAATATGAACATTATGCATATCATCATAATCTCTGTATTCGATATTGTTAGCATGACCAGAAACAACCCATGGCTTGCGTCCTTCTAGTGGTTTATATTTTTGTTTATATAAGAATAAACGAGAATCACCAGCTTCAAGGTTTTCTAAGTACATTTTTACTCCAGGTGGGCAATATACATAGCCGCTTTCTTCAAGAACGAATTCCTCTTCACCAGCTGTTACTTTTACTTTTCCACCAAGGATATAAACAAATGATTCTACATTATCTTGTCCACAGAATCCTTCACTGTTTTTTCCACCTTCGTGCATAGTGATAATATAATCAACAAAGCTTGCACCAAGTTTTGGTGATCCTAAAATAGACATTGAGCAGTTTTCAAAACCAGGAACAACATTATTTACTAAACCTTCTGGTGCAATTAATGCATATAAGCCATGTTTAATAATTGATCTGCTTGAAAGTAAATCCTTTGGATAACCCATTTGTAACATTCTCCTTTGTTTTCGCTATTTTGATTAAATTACTTCTATTCTTTATATCCTAATTCATATAATGAACCAATTAATGCCTTTACACCTTCAGCTAAATCAGCTGGATGTGTATATTCAGCAGGATTATGACTAATCCCTTTAACACTTGGTACGAATAACATTGCTGTTGGAACAAACGGTGCAAAAATTTGTGAGTCATGACCTGCACCACTGTGCATTACCTTATAAGTCAAACCATTTTCCTTACACTGTTTTTCCATCACTTCAACAATTTTCTCATCCATTGGAACAGGATCTGCATCCATCCACATATCGATTTTTGTATCAACTTCGTGATTTTTAGAAATCTCATTCATACGATCAGTAATCTGTTTTGTGAATGAAACAATCGCATCTTTATCCGTATGACGAACATCTATTGTAAAAATTGCTTTTCCAGGTACAACATTAACAATGTTAGGTTGTGCTTCAATTTTACCAACCGTTGCAACAAGAGGATCGCCAACTTCTTTTGCCATGGAAATAATATCAAAGATCATTTGACTTGCAGCAAACACAGCATCTTTTCTATATCCCATTGGAGTTGTTCCTGCATGGTTAGCTTCCCCTGTTACTTCAATAGTAAAACGACGTTGTCCAACAATATTATTAACAACAGCGACAGGAATCTTTTCTGTTTCAAGGACACTACCTTGTTCAACATGAATTTCAACAAATGCTTTCAAATCTTGACGTGCTGGTTTTGTTTCATCTCTGAAACCAAAACCTGCTTCCTTCATGGCTTCGACAAATGGAACACCATCAAAGTCTGCAATCGTTTCAACATCTTCGCGTTTCGCTAATCCAACGATGTTTTTAGATCCCCAGAATGCATAAGGGAATCTGCTTCCTTCTTCTTCAGCCATTGAAACAACTTCAATATTACGTAATGGTTGACCATATGTTTCTTTCAAGTATTTTAACGCTAAAATACCGGCAATAATTCCATATTGCCCATCATATTTCCCACCATTTTTTACTGTGTCAACATGTGACCCTGTAAGAATTGTCTCATTCGTATTTTTACCTTTTAATGTACCAAACAAATTTCCAATTTCATCAAACCGAGCCTCTAGCCCTTCATTCTCTATCCATTCTTTTAGAGCATGTTGAGCTTCTACCCATTCCTTGGAATAAAGAAGACGCGAAACGCCACCATCTGGATCCTTACCAAACTCCCCAAGCCAATTCAATTTAGCTTCTGCATCTGCGGCAAGTGTATCTAGCTGAGGAACTGTTCCGTTTGTTCCGTCTGTCATTCTCATTCATCCCTTTCCTTGTAATATATGTTGGTTAAATTTGCTAGAACATATCAATGTTCGTATTAAAAAAAATCAGTAAAAAACAATGACTTTGCATAGAAACATTTTCATTGTTTTAAGGAATTAGTAAGTAAGTATTCTTTGTTTTTCATGTATAAACTATACAAGGGAGAAATCATGTATAAATCTGATTAAAACCTTATTCAAGCTTACTCATTTCTTTATTAACCTCATATCTATTGTAAGCGTATCATACCTTGATAGTCTTTATACGATATAGATAAAGTTTATTTATCATTTTGTACATAATAAACAAATGGTACAAATCAATTTTATTATACAATATGAGTAAATAGTTTTTATTCAACCGAGAAAGGAAGATCATCTATAGTATGAACAAAACAACAGTTATATACAAAAGCACCACCCAATTTGAGCTGAAGGGTGATTTCTATACAGCTTCACAAGAAAATCGTCCTGTCATTGTTTATATCCATGGAGGAGGACTTTTTTGGGGTTCAAGGGAAGATTTAAAAAAAGAACAGATTGACTTTTATCATCAAGCTGGTTTCAATATTTTCTCCATTGATTACCGTCTGGCACCTGAAACAAAACTTGCTGAGATTCAACAAGATGTAGCAGATGCACTTTCATGGCTTGAAAATGAGGGAAAAGAAAAATTTAATTATGATCCAAATAAAATTGCCGTGATCGGTGGTTCTGCTGGCGGGTATTTAGCTTTATTAGCAGGAACATTCAAAAACAAGCCTAAAGCAATTGTTTCTTTATATGGGTATGGCGATATCACTGGAGATTGGGCTACAAAGCCAAGTCCACATTATCAAAAAATGACCCCTGTTCCAAAAGAGCTTGCACAAATGCTTGTTTCAAATACCGTTATCTCAGAGGGACCTATCCAAAAGCGTTATGCGATTTATATGTATGCTAGACAGAAGGGAACATGGATTGAAGATATAAGCGGAGCTCTTGTTATCCCAGGTGGAAGCTTAGATGAACTTAAACCGTATTGTCCTCTCTACTATTCAGATAGTGATTTCCCTCCTACCTTATTGTTGCATGGCACAATGGATGAGGACGTTCCGTATGAACAATCTGTATTAATGTCCAAAAAATTAAGTAACTCAGGCGGTTCATGCAAACTTATTACAATCCCTGATGGAAAGCATGTATTTGATGAGGATTGGGACAATCCTGTTGTTCAAAAAGCCTTTGAAGAAATCATTTCTTTTTTAAATTTTCATTTATAAAAAGGATGTTTTCGTATAATGTTACTTTTTTAAAATCCTTACTGGCAGCTGTTACACTTAAGAATGCTTTTAGTAGCGTTTTTAATTGAGTATTTTTTCTCAGTAAAAAAAGGAGTTAACAGTCTTCAACCTACTGTGATTAAAAGAGAAAAAAATAAAGGCCATCTCATAATAGTCAATTATGAGATGGCCTTTTCATATATCTAAATATCTATGATGCCATATTTTCACTTTCTGATTGAATCTTTTCAGTTTTTCCGTAGCGATCCCATTTAAATAAATTCTCTAGAATAAGTGATAATATAATCCCTACCATTAAGCCGCTACTTAAAAGTGGACGGATAAAACTAGGAATTGTTTCAAAATAGGATGCAGGTAATGTCATAATAACAATTCCCACAAATAATGGAACAGCAGAACGATAGACATTTAATGTATTAAATTCAATCTGTTTAAAAAACGCAAAGGATGAATTTAATAAAAGTAAATAAGAAACAAATAATACCGCACTACCTATGCTCAATGGCAACTGTGAAAAGAAGTGTCCCACAGGCGGAATCAATCCCATTACTAAAAACATAAATCCACCTAGTACAAAAGGAATTCTTTTGATAATCCCTGTTTGACTTAAAAATCCGATTGAAGACACATATGGTGAGTAAGGTACCAGACCGAATACACCTGCAATAGCTGTGAAAATACCTGTTATTGTAAATGATGTTCGATATTGAGTTTTAGTTGTTTCAGATTTGTACATTTCATCTGTACCCTTTAACGCTCCAAATGTATTCGCCGTATTTAATAAACCAGCTAAAACAGTTGTAATAATGATCCCAGTATTCCATGTTGGTTTTCCTAATGGGAATAAATCTAAACTAAATGATGATGCCTCACTTACAGCCGCTTCAGATTTAAAAATAAGAACATAAGCAATCCAGCCAAGAATAATACCAATTAATAAACCATATTTTCTTATTGCTGGTGGAGCTTTAATACTAACAATAATAACGATAATTGCAATAATAATAGATAATAATGAAATAGATAAATCAATATGTGCACCTTGTGCTTGATTACCAAAAGGAATACCTAGCATTCCTTTTAAGAAGATACCGATCAACTGACAACCAAAAAGAAACATAAATACACCCATAACAGCAGGTTTAAATAAATTTGAAATATGCGGACCTATACCCGTTAATCCAATTATCAACGTCAACACTGCTGAAATGATAATACCAACCGTTAAACTTCCACCCAACTCAGTTAATGACATTCCTTGTGCAATAGCTGTATTACATAAGGTTAGGATTACTCCCCACCAAAGACCAGACTGTCCTTCCATGATTGCTCTTTTATGTCCTATAAATGCCTGAACAATACACGCAAGACCGGTCACTATGAATGAAAGCTGTAATAGATTAACAATCTTTCCACCAGGTAAGTCAAAAGCCGCTCCTACTGTAATAGGTATGACAACAATGTTAGTAAAAATGAAAAAGAGCCATTGTAAGCCTGATATCCAATTGGATGATTTTAATAATTCTTTTATGATAATCGCCTTCTTTACTTAAAATTTAAAGGCTCATTTCAAAACTAAAGCCTTAATTCCTAATAAAATTCCTAGTAAGGTGTCTGCACCTGATGTATGACCAATTTTTTTCATTTCCTCAACAGCTTGGAAAAATTCAATATCACTTCGCGAATCCATCCCTTTACACATCTGGATAAGATGAGTATGAAATTTAGCATTTGTAGCATATAATAAATACTCATATGCAATATGCGTCGTCCTTTGTCTACCTTTAGCTACTAAATAGCTTTTCAATCGTTCTTGAAACTCACCTTTTGATCCATTAAATGCTGAAAGAAATGCACACACACCTGTTAATACATCGTCCCCACTCGGTGTAAGTCCAAGACCCCTCCCCATCCAATAATCAAATACGGATTCATATTCAGTGGATATCTCACCTTGAATAAGCTGGATTAAACGATTCACTTCATTTATAAATTTACTGCTAGTAACTACTTGCGTTGAGGATAGTAAGTATTGGTTTAGTTCTTGTTTTTCATCAGGGGTTTGTGCCAGACCAGTTTGCCAGTCTGATTGTAGAAATAAATCTGCAATATATCGAAAATGATCAATTATGATTGAATGATTTGTTAAGCGGTCAGAAAACGAATGCTTTGTCCACTTAACTTGCTTCATATCAAGTACTGCTTCATTTGAAAAAATGAGCTTTCCAGATGCATGATCCCAACGGACAAGCTGTCCATTCTGGATTTGTCTAATCAGCTGTTGTGCATCCATTCGACTTAAGCCAATACCGAAAGGCGCTAATCCATTTTCATAGACACCAACATGTACAAGGCTTTTATCAAACGCGATGTTAAAACTATTGATAAATACACTATGGATACTACCCTGAGGATTTTGTTCAAGGATTTTATAAACTTCATTGCTCGAAAAACACGCCATCCATTCCATCCTTATCAACACTTCCCTTCCTCATTATCCATTTACCCAATAACAGTAGTATAACATCAAAATAACGAAGCACTAAAACAACATCCGCTTCGTTTTTTCGTTTACACTATCCTTCTAAGATTCTTTAATCCCAGTGTAGTTTTTTTGGTGAAAAAAGTCATTGTTTAAAATGACTAAATTATCACTTGCATTTTAGCTATATTAAACGTATGATAAGTAAGTTAAGCTAGAATTAATTTTGTACAAACTTTAATGTATTTGAGGGATATTCATGAAAACAATGAATGATTTATTTATCTTAGAAGGTATGAAAGAATCAATTGTTTTAGCAGGTCATAGAGGACTTACCCGAAATGTACAGTTTGTTAATATATCAGATACACCTGACATCATTAAGTTTTTAAATAAAGATCATTTACTGTTAACTACTGGCTATGCTTTTAAAGACGATACACAAAAGCTATGCGAGTTAATTAGACAAATGCATGCATTAAATTGTTCTGGAATAGTCATTAAGATCAATCGTTTCTTAAAGACTTTGCCAGCAGAGGTGAAATTACTAGCCGATGATTTGGCTTTTCCGATTATTGATTTGCATACAGACCATTCATTAGGTGAGGTCTCACGTCATATTTTGAATTATTTAAATGACCATGAAGCAGAGCAACTTTATTATGCTTTACATGTTCAAAAGGAATTTTCAGATATGATGATTAAAGGATATAGTTTAAATGCTCTTGTTGAACAATTAGGTCATTTTTTATTACGTCCAACTCTTTTGCTTAATCATCGTGGCGAAAAGATTGCACAAAGTCATGATTTCCGCAAAGAATCGATGAAGATAATTGAGCAAGAAATAATCGAGATAATTAAAAAGGATTTAGATGCAGCTCGTGAAGGAAATACGTATGCTATTCCTTCTAAGGAAAATCAATCCATCTCAACATTTCCTGTGCAAACAAAGCGTCAGGATAATAGCATGCTAGTAATCATAGATTCTCTAACCTTGCCATATCCTTCTTCACAAATGGCCATTGAACAAGCTGGGAATGTGGTTTCATTCACAATTATTAAGGAACAGGCTATTGAAGAAAACTCAAGATTATTGAAGAATAACTTTTTCGCCGATTTAATCGAAATGAGAATTCAATCAGATGAGGAAATCATTAGTCGTGGAAATTTTTATGGCTTACAAGAGGATCTGAATAATATATGTATTATTTGTACCGTTGATCCAAAAGGTGAAAATTACGAAACTCTACAACTTTATGAAAAAAAGGTTGGTGAGCTTTATCATAGTATTTACGATAAGCTTGAAGATGAAATTATCGATGCACAAGTAAATGCGACATTATTTACTAAAGAAAAGTACTTTGTTATGATTGTGCAATTTCCTGATATTACCGAGACTGAAATGAAGCATATAACAAAATTTGTTGAAACGGCTCAAAGTCATTTACAAGGAGATTATTCTATTTCATTCGGTGTAAGTAATGCTGTTCACTCTCTAAGGGACATTCCAACTGCTTATCATGAGGCGGTTGAAGCAATTATGAACGGATATGATCTAAACATGTTCGGGTTCATAAACTTCTACCGAACAAGAGAACTTGAGGAATTGCTAAAAATTATTCCGAAGAAGGATTTAAAGGCTCTCTATGAAAATACATTAAAATCATTGGCCTATCCTAAAACAAAGGAAGATCAAGAATTGGTAAAAACCATTCAAGTATATCTTGACTGCCAATGTGAAATTTCGGAAACATCAAGAAAATTATTTATTCACCGTAATACAGTGAAATATCGAATTGAAAAAACAGAAGCTTTACTTAACTGTTCTTTCCGTGACCCTGCCTATTCACTTCGGATTCGAGTCGCTTTAATCATAGGTTCCATTCTCGAAGAATCCGAATGAGTAACTTATACCTTCTAAAACGAAGAGAGGTAGGCTGAGTATTGATTATTCAGCCTACCTCTCTTTTTACATGTTATTTTTCAGCAATAATTTTTCCATTTTCAAACACAATTTGGCCATTCACAATTGTTGTTTTTACTTTTCCTTGATATGTTTTTCCAACATAAGGTGAATGTTGATGACGATAGAATAGATCTTCTTTCTTTAATTCAAAGCTTTCGTTTAAATTCACAATTGTTATATCTGCATCATAATTAGGTGCAATGGTACCTTTATTTTCAAGTTTAAATAATTTTGCAGGATTTGTCGCTGTCAATTCAACAATTTTTTCTAAAGGAAGGTTACGTTTAAAATGGCCTTCAGTCAATAAGATATTTAAAGTAGATTGTGCACCTGAAATTCCGCCCCATCCTTCAAAAAAGTTGCCTTCTATTTCTTTCATTGATGCGGGTGCTGGTGAATGGTCGGAGCCAATAACAGTAATTTCCCCATTAGCTACAGCAGCCCATAAATCTTCAACTTCATCTTCATCTCTTAATGGTGGACAGCATTTTGCTACCCCACCTTTTTCTTCCAAATCTTTTACTGTAAGAGATAAATAATGCGGACAAGTTTCTACTGTCACATCTACACCTCTTAGTTGTGCCTCTTTAATAACTTGTACAACTTTTCTGCTGCTTGCATGAACAATATGAAGCTTACAGCCAGTTGCCTCAGCATAAGAAATTATTCTTCTAACTGCCTCAATTTCAGAAATAATTGGTCTTGATTCAACAAAATCTCTTGCTGATGTCTTTCCTTGGCTTTGCTTCTCTTGAGCAAGTTGATCACAAATTACTGTACTCTCAGCATGAACAGCTAAAAGGGAACCAAATGAAGCGATCTCTTTCATTCCTTTATATAGTGTTTCATCATCCGCATTATCAAAATCTGCAATTCCACTCGGTGACATAAATGCTTTAAAACCAATTACACCATTTTCGTGAAGTTCCTTCAAATCTGCAATATTTTGTGGAACAAGTCCACCCCAGAAACGAGGATTAACAATTGATTTTTCTTTAGCAGCTGCTCTTTTCAATTCTAAGTTTTCTTTATTAATTGTTGGTGGTGTACTATTTAATGGCATATCAAAGAATGTTGTTACTCCCCCAGCTGCCAAACTTTTACTTCCAGTTTCCAATCCTTCCCATTCTGTTCGACCAGGTTCATTAAAATGAACATGTGAATCAATTAGGCCCGGGAAAACATGGAGACCTTCCGCCTCAATAACTTTCTCTGCTGTTCCTTCGATTGACTTACCGATAGAAACCTCCGCAATTTTACCATCCTTAATAGCGATATCACCTTGAGCATTTGACTCTGCTGTCACAATAGTACCGTTTTTTATTAATAAATCGAATGTAGCCATTTCCTTTTTCCTCCTTGCTTATTTCTTGAGCAGTCAATCATTTAAATTAAACCGCTCCAATCCATGAATAAGGGACTGCATAAAAAGCTAAGGGGTCAGACCTATTAAAAGACTAACCCTTAGACAATTATTATTTTGCTGACATTAGCTTACCAATTGGTTCACCAACGATTCCTTCTTCTAAATCAAAAACTACATGTCCACGAACAATCGTTTTAGTCACGCGGCAGTCGATTTTTCTGCCTTCATAAGCACTATGCTTATTTTTATAATATAGAT
Source organism: Heyndrickxia oleronia (assembly GCF_017809215.1). Lineage (GTDB taxonomy): Bacteria > Bacillota > Bacilli > Bacillales > Bacillaceae_C > Heyndrickxia > Heyndrickxia oleronia. The sequence goes on along the minus strand of NZ_CP065424.1, from coordinate 1,298,449 downwards.
CTTCTCTTTTTACTGTATAAGACTGATTAGGATCGAGTAGGATAATATCTGCATCCTTCGAAACAGCAATCTCACCTTTATTCGGTATGTTGAAACGTTTAGATGGATTTGTTGCAATAAGATCAACAAATTTTTGAACTTCTAGGCCACGCTGTTTCACTGCCAAATCAAACATTAAGTCAACATTATTTTGAGCTCCACTAATTCCGCCCCATGCTTCAAAAATATTTCCTTGCTTCAAATCTTCTGTACATGGAGAGTGGTCTGAAGTTAACCAATCAATATTTCCATTAAGAAGCTCGTCCCATAATTTTGCTTGATCCTTTGCTTTTCTCAATGGTGGTTGACATTTTGCTCTAGGACCGATTTCTTCAACCATTTCAGCAGTCATCGAGAAATAATGTGGACATGATTCAAGAGTGACGTCCACCCCTTCAGCACGTGCTTTTAGAATCGCCTGAACGGCTTCAGAAGTGCTGATATGCACTAAATGTAATTTACAGCCAGTTTCTTTTGCAAATAGTAAGGCACGTTGCACAGCTTCAACTTCTGTAAATATTGGTCTAGAGTTAACGTAATCCATTGCAGTTGTTCTTCCCTCACGGACCATTTCCTCCGCAAGTTTAGAAGTTACAGATGGATTCTCTGCATGAATACAAAGTATTTGATCTAACTCTGCTAACTTTTGCATTCCTTTATATAAAGTATAATCATCAACATTTGTAAAGTCTCCAGGAATATCACTTGTTATATCAGATAAGAAGCATTTAAAAGCAAGAACACCTGCATCATCTAGCTCTTGTAACTTATCTAAATTTTCAGGAACAAGTCCACCATAAAAACCGTAGTCTACATAGTTCTGATTTACTGCTGCCTCAAGTTTTAAATCCAAAGCTTCCTTATTAATAGTAGCTGGAAGTGCATTAAGTGGCATTTCAACATAACTTGTTGTACCACCAGCAGCAAGTGCTTTTGATCCAGTCTCAAACCCTTCCCATTCTGTACGACCAGGTTCACTGATATGTACATGAGTATCAATCATTCCAGGCATTACATATTGCCCACTTGCATCAATAATCTCCTTTGCATCCTCTGTAATTTGTTCAGCTATGCAAGAGATTTTTTCATTTTTAACACCAATGTCTACTTTACGTACACCATCGCGAAAAACTACATTTCCATTTTTAATAATTAAATCGTATGACATAATTATCTCTCCTTCCTATTTATCATCATTTATTCTTTCCCTAAGTCATTTTGTTTTAGTTTCTTTCTTTAAAGAAAGCTCTTTTCTAATTTTTTTGGAATTGAAATTAATTAGAAATTAGAGCCTTGGATATAAGTGACTAAAGAAAAAAGATTGCATTGTCGTGATGATAAAAACCATCCACTACAATGCAATCTCTTACTTATAGATTTGATTTTCATCAATCATTATTTCTCAAATATCGTACCTTTTTTAAACTTAGAATTTTTAAATGTAAACTTCATTAATAAGATGTAGGCAATTGCTGCGACCACTGCACCAACAATCCAAGCTAAATCCACTTCTATGAAGGCTGCTGCTGCACCAATGAACATCGCAATTAATGCACATGGATTAAATCCAGCAAATTGACCATCCGGCTTATAAATTTCTGCTACATCCACTTTTTGTTTTCTCAAAATATAATATTCCACTAATAAAATTGCAACTACTGGTCCTAAAAATGCAGAATAGATCAGTACGAATAGGTTTAAGCCTTCTGCTGATGAATCCTTTACAAGTTCCCAAGGGAAGGCAACTAATGCAAGCAAACCAGTAATGATAGCTGCAGGCTTATATTTCAATTTAGTAAGCAATGTAATAACATATGCTGGAGGAATAATATTGGCAACCATATTTGTTGCAATAACTCCAATTACGATAAAGATTGATACAAAAACTGTAATATATGAATTAACAACGATAATTGCTAATGCTTTTGCAGGGTTAGTTACTCCTGTTGCTGAAGCAAGCATTGCACCAATTGTGAGTACAAAACCATAGGCTACAAAAATAGAAACAAAGTATAAAGTTCCACGTTTTCCATTACTAATACCCGTTTTCAATTCTCTTGAGTAATCTGCTGCACTTAAGAAAATCGCAGCATAGTTTCCAAGGAATACCATAATAAATCCGAAGAATGGTAAGCCCCATGATCCTTTTGTATGAACCCATGTATCAGCAATTGCATCTCTATGTGAAGTTAAAAGAATAATAAACACGTATACAAGTGCTAACATGATAATAATTGAAGCAAGTGATTCTACCCATTTAATGGCATGGAAGCCAAATAGTGAAAGAACAATTTGTAATAACACCAACGCTACAAAGCAAATAGCAACATGATCAAAGCTACCATCTGTAGCAATTTTTGCAATTTCATTTAATGCTGTAGCACCAATCCAACTTTGTATTCCATACCAAACGATGGCCGGTATACCACGTAAAAGGGATGAAATGATTGTTCCTTTAATACCAAAGGACATTCTAAGTTGAGCAACATATGGGATACCAGTTTTGTATCCAAGTCTGTCATTTAAAGCAAAAATAGTTGAAATAATAGCGATTGCGATAATACCTGCTAAAAATGTCTGATAAATATTTAGTGTTGCAATTCCGGCTACAACTAAGCTGGCACCTAGAGTCATATTCCCTAAGTTTACCCCATCACCAATCCACATAAATGCATAAGAGATTGGACCTACCGTTCGTTCGTTATTTTTTTTCGGATACAACGATTCATCTACACCTGGAGCGTGTTCGATCTGTATCTCATTTGAATCATAATTATCTAACTTCGTAGACATTATACACCCTACCCCATTTCTTAATTTTTTCTAACGTGCATTGGCTGACCACCAGTCAATGGTTGTCCATCTAAAAACAATAGATAATAATATTATGTCCTTTTCTATATGTTTAAGCTCCCGATTTTCCAATGCTTATTTAGGATATTTTGGCAAAATATTTACTTTTTGCCTAAAGAGTTTATTTTCTTCATTCTTGCTGTAAAATGATATACCCCTTTCAAATTTCTTATTAAGTAAACATTTAAGTAATCGAGACCTATACTTAAATTTCTTGACCAATTCCCTTTAATATTTAACAAAAAGAGAAATTTGTCGAAAAAGCGTTTACAGCTCATATAGTTTATTATACCTACATGGTCCATTCAGGTCGTTATTTCATTTAAACAAAAAAGAACAAAACAGTTAGCTAGCATGCATAAACAACTTTTTTATTTTGTGCTTTTTGTACAAGAAGTTGTCGAATTTACCTATGAATTTTCTTCTCCAATAAAAAAAACGCCTTAATAATGTCGAATTAAGGCGATTTTTCTAAAACTTATGCATGATGTTTTTGACGAATCAAAACCGTCAAACTGATTAGTGTCACTAAAACAGTTGCTCCCATATCAGAAAGAATGGCGATCCATAAGGTTAACCATCCTGGAATAGTTAACAACAAGGCGATTAATTTTAATCCTAAGGCCAATGATATATTTAATTTAATGATGCGATTAACTCGCTTAGAAATTCTAATTGCAGAAGGAAGCTTACCTAAATGGTCTTGCATTAGCACGATATCTGCTGTTTCGATTGCACTATCCGTTCCTTTTCCCATGGCAATTCCTAAATCTGCAGTAGCAAGTGCTGGAGCATCATTAATTCCATCCCCTACCATAGCTACTTTTCCACTTTGAGTGAGCTCTTTAACTTTGGCTACTTTTTCATCTGGCAAAAGTCCAGCAAAGTAATTCGTTAATCCAATTTGTTTGGCCACTTTTTCTGCCGTTTTTTCATGATCACCTGTTAACATAACCGTATGTTTAATTCCTAATTGCTGGAGCTCATCTATAATTACTTTACTTTCTCCACGTATTTCATCCGAAATTCCCATTATTCCAAGAACTTTTTCTTCATTTGCAACCGCCACTAATGTATAGCCGTGATTTTTCATCTCAGAAATTTCTTGCTTTATTTGCTCGGTAAGCGCAGATTGCGGTATTCCTTTTTCATTACCGACAAAATAAATACTCCCATTTACATTAGCAACGATCCCCTTGCCTGATAATGTGTTTACATCAGATACCTCATAAATAGGGGCCGAAACTTCCTCAACCTTTTTCATAACCGCTTTTGCTAAAGGATGTGATGAAGCATTTTCTACTGAACCAGCCACTGTAAAAAATTTTTCATCATATTGCTTTATTGCTTCAACTATTGGTTGCCCTTTTGTTAATGTACCTGTCTTATCAAAGGCAATAGTATTGATCTTTCCCAATTGTTCAAGGAACACTCCACCTTTAATTAGAATCCCATTTCTTGCATTGCGAGTAATTCCCGAGACAATTGCAATAGGTGAGGATAAAACTAGTGCACAAGGACATCCAACAATTAACACGGCTAATCCTTGATAAAACCATTTCCCCCAATCTCCTCCTGCAAATAGAGGTGGGATTACCATAACTATAATCGCAATTAAAATAATGATAGGCGTGTAATATTTAGCGAAATGATTGATAAACTGCTCAGTAGGTGTCTTTGTTTCTTGTGCTTCTTCCACCAAATGTAAAATTTTCGCTAATGAGGAATCTTCGTAAGACTTTGTAATAGTAATTTTAAGAATTCCTTCATTATTAATACTTCCACCATATACTGCTTGGTTTATCGATTTTTCAACCGGTAGAGATTCCCCCGTAATTGCCGCTTCATTGACGGAGCTTTTCCCTTCAAGGACAACACCATCTGATGGGATCTTTTCTCCTGGCTTCACTAATACAGTATCACCTGCCCTCAATGATTCAATAGAGACAATTCTTTCTCTTCCCGCCTCGATTAGGAGAGCTTCTTTAGGTGCCACCTTAAGCAAGGATGCCATAGAATTTCTTGCCTTTTCCATTCCCAACCCTTCGAGGAATTCATTAATACCGAATAATATCGCAACGAGGGTTCCTTCTTTCCATTCCCCGATACTGAAGGCGCCTATTAATGCTATCGTCATTAATGTATCAATATTAAATTTTAATCTGAATAAGTTCTTAACCCCTTGAATAAATGTTTGGTACCCACTAATTGCCGCAGCAATAATAAATAGTGCAATCGCTGCCCCCTCACTTGCTTTACCTACAAACATAGCCAAAAAATATAGAACAGCTGAAACGATAATAAATAATTTTAATAAACGATTAGAATGGGCATGGGAGTGTGCATGATCATGGCCATCATGATCATCCTTTTGAATTGCTGCTCCATCAGTTGCAAGGATCCTTTCAACTTGTGCTAGTGAAATTTCATCATTAACAATAAGCTTGCTTGTATTATATAAAACCTTTGCATCCTCTCCATGCTCAAGCTTGTGTATCTCTTCCTCCATTTCCCTCGCACAATTGGCACAGGAAAGGCCTTGTAATTTATATTCTGCCATTATTATTCCCCCTACCTTTACCACTTGCCATCATGGCTTGTAATTTGTCTAATTCGGCAGCTAGGCTTATAAATCACTACTATTTGAGTATTAAACGGACATCACTTTCTTATACCCTATCGCATTAATGATGTCTTGCGTGGTTTATAGTCTGTTTAAGAATGTCCATCACATGGTTATCATCATGGGAATAGTACAACGTCGTTCCTTCTCTTCTATATTTCACTAACCTTAAATTTTTTAAAAATCGTAGTTGATGAGATACAGTGGTTTGGAGTAAGGAAAGCTTTTCTGCAATTTCATTTACTGAATGCTCCTTATCTGAAAGTAAATGTAGAATCCTTATACGCGTTGGCTCTGACAATGCCTTAAAGGTTTGTGAAACAATAAATAATGTCTCCTCATCAAGCTCATCATGATCTTGTTCAAACGGAATTTGATTATCTTGCTCCATGCTATCACTCCTATTATATGTCTTATATGCGCATATGTTCATATATTATATTTTTAATTTTACTAAAAATTAATTTTCGAATCAAGGGTGTTTTTATCATTAGAATTAATATGGGTTTTTTATGGGTAACTTCTAATTTAGAGTATGAATTTGTCCTTCATCACGTTCCTAAGGAACAGTTGGGTGATTAGTTTATTCTATTTTGTCCTTGAAGTTTATGAAGGACATTTTCCTCTTTAAATCTCCTAAACCTGTCCCACTAGCAAAAAACCTTCCAGATCATTCAATGCTGACTATACTACCCAATAAGAAATTACAACAAAAAAACAGACGATTCATCGTCTGTTCGTTCTTATTTATTCAAATCAACTAGCTGACCCGTTTTTAAATAAACAATCCATTCACAAACATTTGTTACATAATCACCGATTCTTTCCAAATGTTGTGCTACTAAAAGAAAATGAATGGCTTGATGAATTCTTTCCTTGTCTTGCTGCATAATTTCCACCAGTTCCAAAAAGATCATCGAAAAATATTTATCGATTTGATCATCCTTTTTGGATACTTCAATGGCTGCCTCCCGATCTAAAGCGATATAGGCGTCTAAGCTTTCACGAACAATTTCCTTGACTAACTCTGCCATCTTCGGGATATCTATTAATGGTTTGACATACGTTTCGTTTTTTAAGCGAATCGTCGCTTTGGCAATACTAACTGCATGATCGGCCATTCGTTCTAAATCCGTTGCTACTTTTAACATAGTAGCAATTCGTCTTAAATCCGTTCCAACTGGTTGTTGTAGTGCAATTAATTCAAAACATTTCGTTTCAATTTCAATTTCATATTCATTGATTTGCTTATCATCAAGAACTACCTCTAAGGCCAATTCTACATTTTTATCTACTAAAGATTTTACACTTTTGTAGATAGCCTCTTCCACAAGTAATCCCATTGCCATTAATGTCTCATGGAGTTCTGTTAAGCGATCTTCAAACACACGTCTAACCACACTGCTGCCCCCTTTATTCCGTGATTTATTAACCAAATCTCCCTGAAATATAATCCTCTGTTTCTTTCTTTTTTGGATTAGTGAAAATCGAATGTGTTTGATCAAATTCGATAATCTCACCGTTTAAGAAAAAGGCCGTATCATCTGAAACACGCGCTGCCTGTTGCATACTATGTGTCACAATGATAATTGTATATTGCTGCTTTAATTCAATAATTAATTGTTCAATTTTAGATGTAGAAATAGGATCAAGTGCAGATGCTGGTTCATCCATTAAGATCACATCTGGTTGTATCGCAAGAACACGAGCAATTACAAGTCTTTGCTGCTGTCCACCGGATAACCCCATAGCGGATTTGTGTAATCGATCCTTTACTTCATCCCATAAGGCAGCCTGACGTAAGCTTTTTTCTACGATTTCATCCTGTATTCCTTTTTTCTTTATACCATGTATTCGAAGTCCGTATGCAACATTATCATAAATTGACATAGGAAAAGGATTGGGGCGTTGAAACACCATCCCTACTTGTTTACGAAGTTCCACCACATCCATAGTAGGACTGTATATGTCTTGATTGTTATATGAAAGTTGACCTTCTACACGAAATTTTGGAACTAAATCATTCATTCGGTTTAATGTCCGTAAAAAAGTAGATTTTCCGCATCCCGAAGGACCAATTAATGCCGTCACAGTATTCTTTTTCATATCAATGGTAATATCTTTTAGTGCTTGAAACTGATCATAATATACATTTAATGAATGACTCCGAATGATTGTACTTGTTGCTTCTAGTTGCTCGATTGAAATTGCCATGCTTTCATTCACCTGCTTTACAGTTTAGTTTGATTTAAGACTCATCTTTTTTACTAGTACGAATCCCCAACTCATCCGAAATTTCCAGTCACATAATCTTCTGTTTGCTTCTCTTGAGGATTCGTAAAGATTTGTTTCGTCTCGTTGTATTCAACTAAATCCCCCATATAGAAAAATGCTGTTTGATCAGAGATTCTCGCTGCTTGTTGCATATTATGGGTCACAATGACAACGGTATAATCTTTTTTCAAATCAATGATGAGCTCTTCAATTTTACTAGTCGAGATAGGATCTAAAGCTGAAGCAGGTTCGTCAAGCAATAGGACATCAGGTTCCATAGCTATTGCCCGTGCAATACAAAGTCTTTGCTGCTGTCCACCAGATAAAGCTAATGCTGATTTATTTAAGCGATCCTTCACTTCATCCCAAAGGGCTGCTTTTCGTAAGCTTTTTTCAACAATTTCCTGCAATACTTTTTTGTTTTTCTCTCCATGTTGTTTCGGTCCAAACGCCACATTATCAAAGATAGATTTGGCAAACGGATTGGGACGTTGAAACACCATTCCAATGTTTTTTCTAATCTCAAATACATTCACATTGGATTGATTGATATCAAAATCTTTATAGATGATCTTTCCTTCTACACGACACCCCTCAATTTCATCATTCATTCGATTTAAGCTTCGCAAATACGTAGATTTCCCACAACCAGATGGTCCTATAAATGCAGTCACTTGATTTTTATAAATTGGCATTGATATATTCTTTAAGGCTAAATGATTACCGTAGTATACATGTAAATCTTTTGTTTCAAGTGCTGTTACCTTTTTTATCTTCAATTTATGACTACTCACAGCAATCGCCGTCTTATTCTGCTTTCTTTCCATTGTAGCTTCCATTCTCATCACTCCTTCGATTAAGAGGCAGTCATTCGTTTATAAATGAATTTGCCGATCCAGCGTGCACTTATATTAAAAACTAATATCAATAAAACCAATAAGGCTGAAGTACCGCTTGAAACTTCTTTTACATCAGGCATAAGTCCTTCAGAATTAATTTTCCATATATGCACAGCTAGGGTTTCAGCCGGTCTCATAGGATTAAGCGGTGATGTTGGACTGAATGGATTCCAATTTGAAATGTCGAGAATTGGCGTACTCATCCCCGCTGTATAAATAAGTGCAGCTGCCTCACCGAACACCCTTCCAGAAGCAAGAATAATTCCTGTAACAATACCTGGAATAGCAGCTGGAAGAAGAATTTTTTTGATAGTTTCCCATTTCGATATTCCTAATGCTAATCCAGCTTCCCTTTGTGCGTCTGGAACTCCCTGCAAGGAGGTTTCTACAACGCGAACCATTAATGGTAAATTGAAAATGGTTAATACTAAGGCACCCGTTAAGATCGAGAATCCCCATCCCATATAGATAACGAAAAATAAGAATCCAAACAACCCTACAACGATAGAAGGAAGAGAAGATAAAACCTCGATAACCGTTCGCAGAATATCTGTAAATATATTTTTCTTTGCATATTCTGACATATAAATCCCAGCACCTAATGCTAATGGAACACTGATAATCATTGTTAGAATTAACAAGTAAAAGGAGTTAAATAATTGTGGTCCAATTCCTCCTCCTGCACGAAATGATTGTGGAGGTGAGGTAATAAATTTCCAGCTAATATGACTAACACCATTTACAAGAATATACCCAAATAATCCTGCAAGAAGTAAGACGATAAAACCAGCAATTGCATAAAATATAATGGTAGCTAATCGATCCGCTCGTTTTGCATTCATTAATAAACCCTCCTACGACCTAAGATGCGAATAATAATGATAAAGATGAGTGACATTAGTAAGAGGACTAATGCTAATGACCATAGAGCATTGTTTTCTGCTTTTCCCATTACTGTATAGCCCATGCCCATCGTTAAAATACTTGTTAAGGTCGAAGCGGGCTCTACTAATGAACTAGGTATAACGGTAGAATTTCCAATGACCATTTGAACAGCTAATGCTTCACCAAATGCACGAGCCATTCCGAAGACGATAGCTGTCAATAAACCAGGTAAGGAAGTTTTTAGAATTACACGATAAATCGTTTGCCATCTTGTCGCGCCTAATGCTAATGATGCCTCCCTAATTTGCATGGGAACCGCCTCAATTGCATCAACGGAAAGACTCGTTATCGTTGGTAATATCATAATCGTTAACACGATTGTTCCTGCTGCAATTCCAAATCCACTCCCGCCAATATTTTCACGGAGAAAAGGGACCACCACACTTAATCCAACAAATCCATACACAACTGATGGAATTCCGACAAGTAGTTCAATGACCGGCTGTAAAATTTTTTTACCGAATTTTGGAGAGATTTCCGTCATGAAAACTGCAGCACCAATGGCAAGCGGAGCACAAATGATCGCTGCTAATAATGTCACAGCAAAGGAACCAAAAATAAGAGGTAGTGCACCAACGATTGGTCTTCCTAAATCATCTAAAGTACTAGGCTTCCATTGCATTCCTGTAAAAAAATCAATAATACTTGCTTTATTAACTGTAAATGTACTAAAGCCCTTTGAAGCGACGAAATATAAAATGGAAACCGCAATGATAATCATAATTGAAACAGAAGTTAATGTTATCATTCGGCCACGCTGCTCTGTCCATATCTTAGTTGATGAATTCCATTGCTTTTCCGTCATTTTTATATCCTTTAATTCCAAGATACTTTCCCCTTTCAATAAGAAAAGCTCAAGCGCTTTGCTCAGCCCCCACGAGCAAATAATTCGAGAAAAACCTCAAAAGTCTATACGCTGGAGCTTGATATTTAGAACTTTAATCTTTTCCCCTCAATCAAATGAATGAATGAAACTGGGGAGTCTAGAGAATTTCATCCCTTATTAAACGCCCCAGTTTTTTAAACTTATCCCTTATTTATTCGTAATCTTTCCTTCAGCATCACGTTCTACCTTCATCCCTGTAACAGGAATATAACCAAGTTCTGTGATTAAGGAAGATTGAATTTCATCACTTAAAATGAAATCTAAAAATTCTTTTGTTAACCCTGTAGGATCGCCATTTGTGTACATATGCTCATATGCCCAAATTTTCCATTCATTTGTTTCTACATTTGTTGCTGTAGGTTCTACTCCATCTACTTTTAATGGTGTAATAGAATCATTGAAATAAGAGAATGCTAGATAGCTTATTGCTCCCGGTGTTTCACTAACAATTTTTTGTACTGTACCTGATGAGTCTTGTTCTTGTGCTTGTGCAGGTGTCGCACCATCTAATGCAGTTGCTTCAAATACAGCTCTTGTTCCTGAACCCTCGGCACGATTGATTAACACAATTTCTTGGTCTTTGCCGCCAACATCTTTCCAGTTTTTGATTTTTCCTGTGAAAATATCAATTAACTGTTGCTTTGTAATATCTTCAACACCTGCTTCTTTATTCACAACAGGTCCCATTCCAACTACTGCTACTTTATGATCAACTAATTTACTTGCATCTATTCCATCTTTTTCTTCAGCAAAAATATCAGAGTTACCGATATCTACTGCACCTTCACTAATTTGACTGAGTCCTGTTCCACTTCCTCCACCTTGTACATTAATTGTGGAACCTGAATGTTTGCTCATAAACTGATTCGCAGCTTCATCAACTAGTGGTTGTAATGCACTAGATCCAACTGCTGTAATAGAACCTTTAGTGGTTTCTTCTTTTTTATTTCCACCTTCAGCATTTGCTTTTGAATCTGTTTCACTTCCACTACCACATCCTGCTGCGACGATCGCAAACACTAGTAACATACTAAATAAAGCTATGATTCTTTTTCTCATTCAAAAGTGCCCCCTAGTTTTTTAGGTAATTGTTCTTACATGTTTAAGATAATACTAGGGTATTAAGCGGGTATTAATGAAATGTTAAGATATTGTAAAGAGAGTTAGGGAAGAATAAAAAAGGCGTTGGAACTAGACATACTTAACTTTAGAAACTGTATCGAATTTTATACCTTCTTATCAAAAAAACACATCTTAAACAGATGTGCTCGGTTGATTCTTATAATAGATTAAAAAGTCGGTCCATTGATGATCCTCAAATGAAAACTCTTTTCTCACACATTCAAAAAGGAATCCTGTGCGTTCAGCTAATCGGATAGATGGATGATTATCCATATTGATATGCAGTTCGATTCTATGAAAATTCAATTTAGAGAAAAACAAGTCCGTTGCAGCAGATACACTTTCTATCGCATATCCGTTTTTCCAAAATTGATTGTGAATAGAGTATCCCATCATAGCCCACTGAAACTCTCTTCTCATGATTGTCGTTATTTCTACCTTTCCAACATTAACTCCATCTTCTTTGCGAAAAACTCCAAGGATATAGGTTTCATCTTTATTAGCCATCAATTCGAACCCCTCTATCCATTTCGTAAACCAAGCTTCTGTCGAGGTTTCCATATTAGTCGGACGACCATCATCATATTTATATTGGGACGGCAGTCTTTGGTCGAACTGTGTATACCAATTTGAATAGTCGTCCTTTTTAAACGGGCGAAGAATGAGTCTATTAGTTTCGGTAAACAGAATCGATTCCTGCATGATCTCTCCTCCTAGATGTTTTGCGGATAAATTGGAATTATCGCGGATATCTTGTAATATTCGCGGATATATTAAAAAATCCGCGGATATTTTTTATATTCCGCGGATTTCATTCAAAATCCTCTAATATTGTTTTTTGGGAAGAATAATAGTAAACTCTGTACCTTTCCCTTCTTCACTATCTACTTCAATCGCACCATTATGTGATTCTACTAAATGTTTAACAATTGCTAGTCCGAGTCCTGTCCCACCCGAATTTCGAGATCTTGCTTTATCTACACGATAAAAACGCTCAAATATACGTGGTAAATCCTCTTTTGCTATCCCAATTCCCGAATCTTTTACATGAATCTTAATTTTTTCTTCCTCATCATCCAATTTAATTTCAATTGACCCTTTCTCAGGTGTATAGGTAATTGCATTAGCAATTAAGTTCAAAATGATTTGGCGGAGACGATCTTTTTCTGCATCAATGATTACCGGATCTTCTTCTGGAAGGGTGATCGTTAGCTGCTTTTTATTAAGTTCCTCTTGCATCGTTTCTACCGTTTCATAGATAACCTTGATAACATCTAGTGGCTCAGGATGGAATGGAATCTGGTGTTGCTCGATTTTAGATAGATGTAGAATATCAGTAATCAAACGATGAAGTCGTTCACTTTCATCGTGAATAATTGTTAAAAATGATTTTGTTACCTCAGGATCATGCATGGCACCATCAAGTAATGTTTCAGAAAATCCTTTTAGAGAAGTTATTGGAGTTTTTAGCTCATGCGAAACATTGGCAACAAACTCACTTCTTATTTTTTCAAGTCTACGAATTTCCGTAATATCATGAAGCACAGTAATAACCCCTTTAATATCACCATTAACTCCAACATATGGAGCAATATGTGTATCAAGAATTCTTTCTGTTGGGAAATACATATGTACTTCATCATGGATACTCGTTACTTCTTTCAAAGAGCGGTCAATTAACTGACTAAGTCCAAAGCTTTTCCCTGCTTCAATATGTAGCTTTCCTGTCAATTGTTCGGCACTTGTTCCAATAATTTTCTCCATTGCGGGATTGACTAATGCGATTCGACCTGTTGGTTGGATAAGCATGACGCCACTCACCATATTTTCTAAAACCCCTGTTAGTTTTTGTTGATTCTCCCTAATTTCCTCCATTTGGTGCTGTAAACTTTTTGCAAGAGTATTAATCGCGATTGCTAATTGATCAAGTTCGCCTTTTGTTTTTGCACGGACCCTACTACTATAATCTTTTTCCGTCAAACGACTAGCTACTTGAATAATATCCTCAATAGGTCTCGTTATCCCTTTAGATAGGCGAATAGCAATAAAAGTTGCCAAAATTAGTGTAATTCCTAGTGCTATCCCAAGACTTACCCATAGTTTTTGGATTGCATGATCGATATTTTGTAAGGTAAAAGCAACTCTGATTACCCCAATAATCTGATGCTGATCTTTTATTGGAGTAGCGACATACATCATATTATAGCCAAGGGTCTGGCTATAGCGAATTGACTCTGCCTTCTTTTTATGACCTTTTATCAGTTGCTTGAACTCTGGACGATTCGCATGATTCTCCATATTTTCAGGATTGTCTTCTGAATCTGCAAGCACCTTTCCATCGATATCAATGACTGTAATTCTCGGTTGATTTTCTGCATAAAAACTTTCAATCTTTTTTTGTAAACTGTTCGTATCTTCGTTTAAAGAGTTCGTATTAATAAATTCAGAAACAATATGTGCATCTTGAAATAATTGATTTCGCGTCATATCCATATATGTATTTTTCATCATATCGGCAATAAAAAAACCGATAGCAATAAGAACTAAAAATAAAAGGATAAAAAATCGAAGGGAAATTTTCAGCCACAGCTTATTCATTTTTGGGTCCTTCCATTTTATAGCCAAACCCACGAATCGTTTTAATATATTGTGGCTGTTTCGTATCCTCTTCTATTTTTTCACGGAGATGACTAATATGAACATCAACAATTCTAGTATCCCCAGCATAATCATAATTCCACACGGAATCTAAAAGTTGATCACGACTTAATACCTTCCCCCGATGACTGGACAAATAATGTAATAATTCAAATTCTTTAGGAGTTAATTCTAGTTTTTCTTTATTGAAATAGGCTTCAAATTGTTCAGGGAACACCTCTAGGTTTCCAATTGTTAGTGACTTATCTTCCTGCGAACTTGTTTCTCCAGCATCCTGGGTCCGCCTTAATATTGCTTTCACCCTTGCAATAACTTCTCTAGGACTGAATGGTTTTGTTAAATAATCATCCGCTCCCAATTCCAGACCTAAGATTTTATCAAATTCATCATCTTTTGCTGTCAGCATTAAGATTGGTGTATTAATTTTATCTTGACGTAGTCTTTTACAAATTTCCATCCCATCCATTTGAGGGAGCATGAGATCTAAGACAATTATATCAGGTGATTGATTAGAGGCCATTTCATAGCCTTCTCTCCCATCAGAAGCTGTCATTACAGAAAAACCGGCTTGTTCCAAGTTGAATTTTAATAGCGTTACAATTGATGGTTCATCATCTACGACTAATATCTTCTTCACCACAATTTCTCCTTCCAAAACCAACCCTTTTTTCCTAATCATACATGGAAGGACAAACACTGTCGAGGTGTCCACAACAATTATTCAGTTTTTTAAGTAGTCTCTTTCCACAACTTTTTAGATAGAGATGAATACGACGCAAAAAAAGAGCATTAACTATTTATTCATTATTGTCCGCCACCTTGATGAGGTATTTACAGTGGTCACCGCCTTTTGACATACAGCAGACTTGCTCGATTTCATCTGTTTGTAAGACCTTTTGGAATAAGCTTTGCTCACATGAACAGGCTTTTGGATATTTTCTGGCAACCTCAAAAATAGGACAATTATACTCAATTAATTCAAATACGCCTTCTTCCTTTTCTTCCCAGTCAACCATATATCCATTTTCATTTTGAATTTTCGCTAATTCAGCCACTCGATCCTTTAAATCGTTTTGTTCAATACGCGCTTTATATTTTGCTTCCATTCGAGTTTCCCGATTTTGAAACAATACATCAATCATTTCTGGCCCATTTATTGCTTCAATATCCTCCAAAAATTCAACAGTCATATTGGAATAACTTTTTGGAAAATGTCCTTCACCAATTTTCGTTAATGAATACAATTGAACAGGTCTTCCCATATTTTTGCGAATTGTTTCGGACTGAATCATACGTTCATTCTCTAAGTTATTTAAATGCCGTCTAACTGCCATCCCTGTAATTTCAAGATGTGTTTCTAAATCAACAACACTCATCTTTTTATATCTTTTCAATAAATGTAAAATTTCATCTTTGGTCGAAGCTGTTTTTTTCAACTTTTTTCACCTCTCAATGCCAATCAATTTTTTTCGTTGTACGAAATAAAAGATTCTGATATATTTATTATAACAACATTTTATACAAAAATATATAAAAAGTGTACACAAACGAATGACATTGCATATTTTATTATAAGCAATGTGACTACATAATTTTATTTATAATTGAGGAGATTAACATGAAGCTACTTGGAATCTCTGGAACAATTTCAGGAACTAGAACACGGTTAGTCGTAGAAAAGATTCTCGATTCAGCGAAAGAGCAATTTCCTGAAATTGAAACAGAATGTTTAGACTTAGGTAAATATGATATTCAATTTTGTGATGGCCGTGATCCTGCATCATACACAGGAGACACAAAAAAAGTGATAGATATCGTGAAAGATGCTGATATGTATATCATTGCCACACCTATTTATCAAGCTTCAATGACTGGAGCTTTAAAAAATTTATTTGATCTAGTGCCTGTTTCTGCCTTTCATGGCAAAGTCATTGGATTTGCTGCAACAGGTGGAACCTATCAGCATTTTCTAGTAATTGAAAATCAATTAAAACCAATTGCTGGTTTCTTCCGTTCCTATGTTGCACCAAACTATGTTTATGTGCATAATGATCATTTTAATGAGAATAATGAAATCATTGATGAAACCATTATCGAACGAATCAATGGACTCGCTAATCAAGTCGTCTTTATGCAAAAATCATTAAACAATTAGTAGAATTGATCAATATCAGCTAAAATTCTTATTGATTCATTCGAAAACAAACTTTTCATATGATAAAATATAACATAAAGAAATGAACCAAGGGGTTTCTAAAAAGCACTTTTCAGACAGCCCCCATTGGTAAAAAAAGGTGGTTAATGTAACATGGCTTATGTTATTACATTCCCTTGTCAGGGGGAAAAGGCAGCTGAATGTGTAGAAGTTTGCCCAGTCGACTGTATTGCTGAAGGAAAAGATCAATTTTATATTGATCCGGATATTTGCATCGATTGCGGTGCTTGCCAAGCTGTATGTCCTGTTGATGCTATTTTTCATGAAGAAGAATTGCTTGACGAAGACATGGAATACTTTGAAAAAGCCCGTAAATTCTTTACTTCATGATAAAAAACGTCCAATGATGGACGTTTTTTATTTTTTGGCTCTTTTCTCAAATATAGTTGCTATTTAGGTAATGTTAGATTATAAAAGCAAACATTACGCTTTTACATTAGCAACATATTATTATCCTCTAATTGGTACGTTTTTTATAAAAATACGAAATAAATCACAATGGCAAGAATGATTCGATAGATTGCAAATGGAATCAATTTTATTTTATTAATAAGCTTTAAGAAGAAACGAATCGCTAATAATGCGAAAATAAATGCACTAATAAAGCCAACAATAAAAAATGGAATAGAAGCCGATGTAATATATTCCCAATTTTTCAGCAATGATATAAAGCTAGCTCCTGCCATGATAGGAACAGCCATTATAAAAGTAAAGTCGGAAGCAGCACGATGGTTAAGTCCTAGTAATACCCCACCAGAGATGGTCGAACCTGATCGCGAAAAACCAGGCCATAAGGCAATACATTGAAATAAACCAATAATAAATGCTTGAGTATAGGTCATTTGATCAACAGTTTCTACTTTTGGCTTACGTGGACGAACCAAGTCAGCTACAATCATTAAAATAGCCCCTGCAAATAATCCGATTACTACCGTATTCACGGAAAATAAATGTTCATCTATGTAATCATCAAAAAGAAATCCAAGTACTCCCGCAGGAATTAAACCGACAATGACCTGAGACAATTTCAGGCGTTGACCTCTTTGTTGTTCTACTGTTACATTTTTCTTTAAGCCTAACAAGTTTAAAAACCTGTCCCAAAAGACTACAACAGCCGCTAGAATTGATCCTAATTGAATCACTACTTTAAACGTATTTGCTATTTCCTGTGAGAATAATTCCTTTGATTTTAAAAGAAGATCATCGACAATAATCATATGTCCTGTAGATGATACTGGAGCAAATTCGGTTAACCCCTCTACCAATCCAAGAACAAAAGCTACAAAAGATTCCCATAAATGCAAATTATTCTACCTCCTTCAACTTTTTTTATTTTACCATCCTTATAAAGAAAAAATAATCTATTTTTTCTTTTCTTATCTAATTCTCTTTTTTTATTCTATTAATTTCGATAAAAACATATAAATTTATGGATATGAATATGCTAATTTTTTATCTTATAGATGTGAGGTGGATGGATGAAATTGAGATTATCGTTCCTTATACCTTTCCTACTAGTAACTGGGATTCTAGTTGTTTCTAGCCTATTGACCTCTTTCGGCAGTAAATTATTCACTTCCACCTATGTCAGTCAATCCATCAAAAACTTTGCACCTGAAAACTTTATTTACTTAATGGGCATGGAGTTTTCACAGGTTTCAGATGTTTTACCTGCAAAAACTAAACCTCCAAAAGTATCAACCATCGTTTTCAAAGCAGCTACTAATTTAAAACCAGGGGATATTCGAAGTTTATTAGGTAGAGAGTTACCTGGATTTTACGCATATGACGCTGAAATTATTTACGCCGGAAATGGAGCGGATTATACAAACTTGCCTGTTGAATCTTCTCCCCCACTTGAGGAATTGTTAAAGGATAATGAAATTAATGAAGACAAAATCATTACAGAGGAGACACCAGAAGAGACGGAAAAACCTGATCAAACAACCAATGGAAGAAAGGTAGTCTATATTTATCACACCCATAGTTATGAATCCTTTAAGCCATTATTAAAAAACGGGGCAGTTTCAAGCAATAATGAAAAAGTGAATGTTATTGCTGTGGGATCTAAGCTTGCTGAGGAACTAGAGAAGCGAGGTATAGGTGTACTCCATGATAAAACAAATATGGCTGAAATGCTAAATGCTAAAGGATTAAAAACGAATGCCGCCTATAATGTATCAAGAACGATTGTCGCTTCAGCTTTAGCGAAAAATACAGATATAACAAACATTATCGATATTCACAGGGATTCCCAAGGACGAGAACTTACTACGACAACGATCAATGGAAAATCCTATGCGAGAATCTCTCTAGTTCTTGGCAAAGAAGTGCAAAACTATGAAAAAAACCGTAGTTTCGCCCTTGAATTCAAAAAGAAAATGGAAGCAAAATATCCTGGTCTTATCTTCCATATCTTTTCTAAAGGATTTGATGAAGGAAATGGAAAATACAATCAAGATCTTGCCTCACAAGCTATGTTATTTGAAATTGGTGGTGTAGACAATACATTAGATGAATTATATCGATCTGCCGAAGCACTAGCAGATGTATACAGTGAAATTTATTGGCAAGCAGAAAAGGTAATGGCACAATAACTCAGCGACATTTCCGTGATGATCAACATATGGATGAGTGGAAATTTGAAGTCCATAGAAAATGACTGCTACTGATAGACAAAACAGGTCCAGGGGGAAAACGAATGAGGGACTTTAATGACAGGTTTAGTGGAAAACCCCTTTCCTCGGTAACCATTGTGGGCGGTTGGTGACCCTTTGGGCGGAAAACTCCTTTTCTCGGTAACCATTGTGGGACTTTGATGACCCTTTGGGCGGAAAACTCCTTTCTTCGGTAACCATTGAAGGCCTTTAGTGACCCTTTGGCGGGAAAACTCCTTTCCTCGGTAACTATTGTGGGCGGTTGGTGACCCTTTTTGAGGGGAAACTCCTTTCTTCTGTAACCATGGTGGGACATTGATGACCCATTCGGAGGAAAACTCGTTTCCACGGTAATCATTGTGGGACTTTGGTGACCCATTTAGTGGAAAACTCCTTTCTTCGGTAACCATTGAAGGCCTTTAGTGTCCCTTTGGCGGGAAAACTCCTTTCCTCGGTAACCATTGTGGGCCTTTAGTGTCCCTTTGGGCGGAAAACTCCTTTCTTCGGAACCATTGAAGGCCTTTAGTGACCCTTTTCCGGGAAAACTCGTGTTCTCGGTAACCATTGAGTACCTTTGGTGACCCTTTTGGACAAAAACTCCTTTCCTCGGTAACCATTGAGGGCCTTTAGTGTCCCATTTGGCGGAAAACCCCTTTCATCGGTAACCATTGAGGCCGATTGGTGACCCTTTTGGACAAAAACCCCTTTCTACGGTAACAATTGTGGGACTTTGATGACCGATTTGGAGGTAAACTCGTTTTCACAGTAACTAATAAATATTATAAAACAAAAAAAGCCTGCTAAACTATTGAGCGATTACCTCGCTCTTCGTTTTTCTAGCAGGCTTTTTTTATCCTCTGGTTAAAAGAAATCCATTAGATTGGGGTTTATCTTTGGGAGTAACTCTTCTAATTTAAGAATTTCTTCTTTATTTCCTTTTATTGCTCCAATATCTACAAGCTCCTGTGCTGATTTATAACGGAATAATAAAGCTGTAAAATGATTAATGGTTAAGCAACTGCAACTCATTTCTTGTTGCTCTATATGTGGTGAATAGGAGATTGTTGATTGATTGCTTAACGTATATGTTCCTGTATTCCAAGGAGCATTTTCATCGATGATTTGGAATGAGACAGATTCATGATTGGTTGGTTGAAAAGGATAAACATTTAAAAATTCTTGTACATCAATAATTCTTGCCATTCCATAGGTTAAACGATGTACTTTCATATCAGGATTAGCTAGAGTAAATAAAAACGGGTCTGTTTCATATGTATTCATTTCTATCTCTGTCACCATCGAATCATGCTGACAAATGAAATTCCAAAGTCCCACTCTAGCCTCATGTTGAATCGTAACGAATTCCCTAATTTCCATTCTTGAATTAGCTACTTGATATAAAATAAATCCAAGTGGCTCATGGTCTAGATTATAGTAAATCGCTATATTCCTATCATTAATTATTGTATCTTTCCACCTATTTTCATCACGAGCAAACATACCAATAAATCTTTGTGCATATTCATCATAGATAGTTTCTACATCTCTAGTATAATTTTTCTTTGTGAATCGCTTAATATATCCAGGAACTTCATTTTGTTTAATCAAATCTGCCTTGGAAAAATGAATTTTAATATAATTCGAGAAGGTTTCCCATCCAAATTTCCGATAAAAACCAATAGAAAATGGATGGAGATAAGAAACAAGTTGACCCTTCTTTTTCATTTCAGCTAAGGAATGCGTAAGAAGTTCACGTATATAACCATTTCTTCTGTACTCTGGATAAGTGGCAACATTTGCAATTCCACCCATCCTTATTTTTTGACCATTTAACCAAATTTGAAATGGACGAATATGTATTTTTGCCGCTAATACTTCATCCTCATACATACCGTATATATCATGATCCATATATGATTCTATCTTTTTCTTTGCTTCTTCTTCTGAAATTTGATACTGAAAAGCATACTCTGATAATTGTAGTGCATCTCTAAATTGACTTGGTTGTAGTTTCGTGATATTCAGGTTTATCGCCCCTATCATCAAGAATTTTCCCTCTATTTAAATTATATAGAAAACAGGTCATTTATTGAAGTTTTTCAATCACTAATTCGAAACAAAGTTCGTAAAAAGAAAAACATCCATATTTCGATGATATTTGTATTTTTTTCATATTACCATTACCTTTGAATCGATAATAAGGAGAGAAAAGAACAATGATAAACAAGCAATTGCCCAAATCAAGAATCATACATCCTAAAATTTTATATTATGGTACACCTGTTATCTTAATGAACACCTTAAATGAGGATGGTTCAACAAATATTAGTCCCCTATCCTCCTCTTGGGCATTAGGAGACTCACTGATCATTGGGATTTCAATCGAAGGGAAGGCATTTGAAAATTTACAAAAATGTTCTGAATGTGTGATCAACATACCTCATCCAGAACTATGGAAAAATGTCGAAGCACTTGCACCATACACTGGAAAAAAAGATATCCCAGCAGAAAAGAAGGAACTGGGTTTTACATTTGAAAAAGATAAATTCCAAGCAGGACAATTTACTTCGATCCCATCTGTTTCTGTTCAACCTAGTAGAATTGCAGAATGCCCTATACAAATTGAAGCAGAGATGAAACATTTCCGTATTCCAGAGGAAACACCCTTTTTTGCAATCGTAGAGACACGAGCCATACATGTACATGCTCATGAAAATATTATGAAAGGAGATGGGAATCATATAGATCCTAAAAGCTGGAGCCCACTCATCTATAATTTCAGGCATTATTTTGGACTAAGTGAAGAAAAAGGGAAATCCTATCGTTCTGAAACATAATAGCAAGGTTAAGCACTAACTTTGTAAAGAAATTCGGCTCTTTGATTTTCCCATAAAGGAAAGTTGGCCCTAAAACTTTTCAAAGAAAATTCGCGCTTAGTTTCCAGGAAATTACATAAAAAAAAGGGGGACTACCCCCTTTTTTGAAAAAATTTATTGTTTTGTTTGAAGCGGTTTTAATTCCGCCTCAATTTCATTTCGTTTTGGTTCTAAGAATGGCGGTAATGCCAATGATTCCCCTAAATGTTCGATGTCTTCATCTGTTGCAAATCCGGGTCCGTCTGTTGCAAGCTCAAAAAGAATCCGATTAGGTTCTCTAAAATAAAGAGATTTAAAGTAGAACCTATCAACAAATCCAGAGTTTACCATTTGTTCATTCTGTACTTTTTGTATCCAATGATGTAGTTCATCCGCATTATCTACACGGAAGGCAACATGGTGGACACCGCCACGTCCTAATCTTTCCCGAGGTAAATCATTTCTTTCCTCGATATGGACTTCCGCTCCAGTACCACCCTCGCCGGTTTCGTATACGATAATATCACTTTGACCTGGAATAGGTGATGGATAATGACCTTTTTTATGAAATCCTAGAATCTCTGTAAGAGTGGTTATCGTTTGCTTTGCATCTGGTACCGTTAATTTAACCGGACCTAAACCAGTGATGCCAAACTCCTGCGGCACTGGGCTTTTTTCCCACGGTTTGCCACTTTCAACTCCTGTATTCTTTTCATCAGAGATAAGCGCCATTCGCTGCCCTTCAAAATCCTTAAAACGTAAGGTTTGGCGATTAAAGACTTCTGTAATTTCCTCGTGCTCTACATTCAGTTCTTCAAATCTCTTTTTCCAAAACGTTATTGCACGATCATTTTTAACCCTTAAGGATATCTCCGAAATACTGTTATTCCCATCGTGGTTTCTTGCAGCATGTGGAATTTCAAAGTATGTTAATTCGGTGCCAGCACTCCCTTTTTCATCACCATAAAATAAATGATAGACAGAGGGATTATCTTGATTAACCGTTTTCTTAATTAAGCGCATACCGAGTACTTTTGTATAGAAATGAAGATTTTCCTGAGCATTTGCAGTAATCGCGGAAACATGATGAATTCCTTTTAATTGCATAATACACACTCCTTTTTATATAATATCTATGATTTTATTATTTAGTTTACAAATATCTTGAATTAAAGATAATTAAAAAACTCTTACTTGTCAAGTGAATTGAATGAAAAAACTACTACAAATTGTCATTACAACCCGTAATAGTTTTTTTCACCTATGCCATAAAAACAGTAGTAAAGTTCTCAATAAACTTTGGAATATCCACTTCCATTCCAATCCAATCAAGGGTTTCCTTCGGCTGCGGGTCCGGTTTTGGTCGGAAGTCGGCAATGCTCTTTCCTCTTGCTGCCCCAAATTGTTCAATTGTTACTCTTCTAGGTAAGTATTTTACGAGGGATGGATTAGCTAGGGCACTAATGGTTAATACATCATGTAGCGGTGCAGCCTGTATACCAGGTACATTCTTCTTATATGCATTCAAGTAATAATCGTATGCAGGCTTGATAATAGGTTTAAAAGCTGATCGGCTATTTTGCGCTAGATAATCAATCGTTTCAGGTGGGATAATCGCTTTATTCGTTATGTTTAATGGATGTAAAAAAATGTTTCTTCCTTTTTCCATGACTTGATACGCAGCAATAGGGTCAGAATAAAAATTAGCTTCTGCCTCAGCAGTAACATTGCCAGGAACAAGAAAGGCACCACCCATGATATAAAATGCATTTACCGTCTGATAAGCATCATTTCCATAAATAATAAAAGGTAAAGCTACATCTGTCTGTCTCCCTATTCCAATAATAATAAGCTTATTAGGATACGCATCAATAATTTCAATTATTTTATCAATGTCAAATATCGTGACTTCGCCAAATTCCTTTGGAGGATTAATCGGTCCTAATCCTTCTTGACCGTGAATTTCAGGATAATACTTAGCAATTTCTCCCGATAATGGACCAGATGATCCAGCAATAATAGGGATATCCTCTCTTCCTGCCAAGTGTAATAAATATGCGGTGTTTGTCATTGATTGTTCCTTTGTTATATTCCCGTATCCACTCACAACTCCTACAACATTTATTTCAGGATGTTGTAATGCATACATTAAGGCAAAGGAATCATCTACCCCTGAATCTACAAACATCAACACGTTATACATGTACATCTCTCCTTTAATGGCCTTCATTATATTGTATGAAGGTAATTAGCCTTAGAACCTACCAAACAAATCTTAACCACTCCAGGTCGTCGATGGACCAAGAGCAAAGTTATTACTTTATCAAATGAATAATTGCCCTCTTCTTGCATTAAACTAAATGGAGATCAAAGGAAGGATTTTACCATGATTAATCAACTCTATAGAAATTTAAAACTAACGCCCCCGAAGATTTTAATACTTGGATTCGCCATTATTATTCTTATAGGTACTTTACTACTCTCCTTGTCTGTTTCAACTACGGATCATCGTGGACTTAGCTGGTTAAATGCATTATTTACTGCGCGTCTGCAACTTGTGTAACCGGACTTGTTGTTGTAGATACAGGAACAACCTTTTCATTATTTGGACAGATTGTCATTCTATCCTTAATTCAAATTGGTGGCCTTGGTTTTATGACCTTCGCGACATTATTTGCTTTATTAATCGGGAGAAAAATTTCTCTTAAGGAGCGATTATTATTACAAGAGGCATTGAATGTTGTCTCTCCGCAAGGTGTAGTACGGTTAGTAAAAACAGTCTTCCTTTTTACTGTATTAACAGAGGGATTAGGGGCAATTCTATTATCTATTCGTTTTTCCTTTGATATGCCTATTTCGAGGGCAATCTATTATGGGATATTTCATTCCATCTCTAATTTTAATAATGCCGGCTTTGACCTATTTGGTGAGTTTCGTAGCCTAACTGAATATGTTGAAGACCCTGTTGTTACCCTTGTAATTTCCTCCTTAATCATTTTAGGCGGAATTGGATTTATCGTTGTTCATGATTTTCTTGAACACAAATCCTTTCAAAAGTTTTCTTTACATAGCAAAGTTGTGCTATGTACCACTTTCTCTCTGATCATTTTAGGAACGATCTTTATTTTTTGGTTAGAATTTTATAATCAAAAAACGCTAGGACCCTTATCTTTTTCTGGGAAAGTATTAGCCTCACTCTTCCAATCGGTGACAGCTCGTACAGCGGGAGCAAATACATTAAGTATTGGAGATTTATCTGATTCCTCTATATTTCTAATCATCATTCTAATGTTTATCGGTGCGTCTCCAGGCTCAACTGGTGGAGGAATTAAAACCACTACCTTCGTCACCTTATTAGGTGCAGCATGGTCACAAGTAAAGGGGAAACAAGATGTCGTATTCTTTCGTCAGCGATTAGTTCCGACGACGATTTATAAAGCAATTACCGTTTCGTTAATTGGTTTTATCGTTGTCATTCTTGTTACTATGATTCTTTCTATTACTGAAGCTGAAACCAACTTTCTTGTTATTCTTTTTGAAGCAACATCTGCATTCGGAACGGTGGGACTTTCAATGGGACTTACTCCAGATCTCTCCATATTCGGCAAAATTCTTATAGCCTTAACAATGTTTATCGGCCGTTTAGGGCCATTAACGATTGCAATCGCTTTAACCCATAAACAAGACAAAGAGTTCTATCGTTATCCAAAAGGAAGGTTTATGATTGGTTAATTTATTGGCTCTTTTCTCAAACATTGTTGCTATTTTTTACAAATAACTATCGGCTGTTTCACTAAAAAAGCTGTAGTCTCCATAAGAATCACTTGAATCCTTTATTGGGTGCAAAAGTCACCAGTTGGGCTTTTACAAATGCAACAAACTACACAAAAACAGCTATTTATTTTTAATTAGGTGGGAAATTTTATGCCAAAACAATACGCAGTGATTGGACTTGGAAGGTTCGGATCAGCCATTGCACAAGCACTTTATTCAGCAAATAATGAAGTTCTTGGCATCGATATTAATGAAGATCGAATTGATGAGCATCAAGACATTGTCAGCCATGCCATTATTGCAGATTCAACGGAAGAGTTAAGCATGCGAAACATAGGAATACGAAATTTTGATACGGTTATTGTCTCGATTGGCGATAATATGCAAGCCAGTATATTAACTGTCGTAATCTTACATGAACTAGGTGTTAAGCATATCGTTGCAAAAGCTCTTAATAAGCATCATGGAATTGTTTTATCAAAAGTTGGGGCAACTGAAGTCGTCTATCCAGATCGAGATATGGCATTACGAATTGCTCATAAACTAATGACTCCAAATATTATCGATTATATCGAACTATCAGAGGAATACAGTATTGAAGAAGTAAAGATACCTGATGCATTAGTAGGACAATCACTTATCGATCTAGACATCCGTGCTAAATACAATGTCAACATCATTGCGATCCGACATGCTAATGGGAAAATGGCAATCGCCCCAGAGCCAAATGATCAATTAAAGCTACATGACATAATCATTGTGATTGGAAAAAACAATGATATTAAACGAATGGCAAAATTTAAATAACCCTTTACCTTAATAATACAAATAAGTCCTATACTATTTATTAAGCATAGGACTTATAATTTATAGATGCTTTTTATTCGGTCTACAATTTCATCTAAATTACTTGCGACCTGTGGTATCGAATATCCTACAAATAGAGGGGGGGTAATGTATCTAGGAATAATTTTACAAGCTATCTGCCCATCTATTTGATAGAAAAAAAGATTGTAGCTTTCACATTTAAAATGACTATGATGAAGAATGTAATGTACGGCTAATTGAATATAATCCGCCATGATCTGCAAATCTTTAAGATCGTGCAAAAGAACATTATATTCAAAAAAGCCCATTCTTGGTTTGTTTGAGAGATTGAACTCTACACTTGATTGACTTGCTATTTCAATCCCCATAAAATCAGCTTTATTTATATTATGTTGATAATTGATATTCCGAAGTCCAACAATTTGCATATGGGGATGACGGATTGTCCCTCCTGATAACGGACCATGATTTTTGAAGAAAATGACAGAAGTGTATTTTCCGCTATTTACCATCTCCAACCAATGATGAACACCAAAATCTATCAATTGATAAAGATGTTCTTTCGTATATAAAGATAGATCCGATTGACATTGGTCTGTTTCTATTAATACTGTTTGAAAAGTATCCTTTAGTGTTGCATATTTATTTTTCAATAATATGATCGTATCTTGTTGTGCCAGTATGTTTTCTAGTTGATCCACCTGACAAAAGGGACATTGTGTCTCATGATTATTTATTGTTTTTGGCTTTTGTGAACCTATATTTTGTAGAAATTCTAAGTGTGTAAACTGACTCATACTCCACCTCTAATTTTTTTAGTGACACAAAGGAACCATATCAGATTGACATGGTTCCTTTGAGAGAATGATAGAAAATAAGACTAAGATGCTTCATTGCCATTCCACTTTTTCTTATCCTCAATTGTCAATATCCCTAACTCATGATGATCTCCCTCGAATAACGCACCTTGAACAAAGCGAATTTCTCCGTTCACATCAAAAACTTCTAATTTACAATACGCACGATTTTTTTGAAGAGCTTTATAAAACTCATTCTTATTAAGTGTTATTTGTCCATTGCATTTATAAATAATCTCTCCCATTTGCAGCCCTAATTTCTCGGCTGGTGAAAAAGGAATAATGGCTAATACCATAAGCCCTTTTTTCTGAGGAGTGAAATAATAGGTTGCTGAATTTTCGCGGACTCGATGACGGTAAGAAATCCATCCTCTTCCTAGTATCGCAATAATAACAGCTGCAATGGAAAAGATAGACCACCACATACCAGCTATTGCAATTGCTAAAGCAATAATACCAAGCCATATAACATTCATACCAATCCGCTTAACCGCTATTTGTGGTAATGTGCTTTGGATTTGTTGTTGGAAGCCAATAGCAAATGGGATAAGAATGAGTGAATAGGATGTAGTACCAAAGTCAAAGGTCGGCCACCACTCAAAAGGAGCAGTCATAGGCCCAACAGGAAGGAAGCAAAAAACCGGTATCAACCATATTCTTTTTACTTGATGCGCTCCTACAGTTAATCCACGACGACTTTCTCGAAGAATCGGTGAAAATTTCTTTGTTCCATTCCGAACCATTTGAATCCCTTCAACAATCAGCAGTATACCAAGTATTACGATAAATCCTGACAAACTACTGTCTGATGGATGTTCAGATAATATTGGAAAATCCCAATTCATTTCGCTAGCTAAAAATAATAGGATAAACGAAAAACCAATTGTAAATGCAGAAGATAGATAGCGAAAATTTCCAATAAGGCTAAGTACGATGGTTATAATAGCAAGTACAGCAATCATTGAAAAAGAAATAACAAAACCACTGCTAATCGTAATCAAAGATACAATTAATCCTATTAATAAACCTGCTGGTAATAGATAGCGCAATTCTTGATATATATCATATACACGAATATGGAAATCATTCCGTTCTTTTTTTACTCGAACAATCCCTGCAAGAATAGCCAAAAAGATCGAATAATAGAAGATCGGATGAAGAAAGAACTTCCCTATTCCTTTTAGGATTTCAATTAACCACACCTGACTCAAATTCTTCCACCACCTTACCAAGTACAATCTATTATTCTTATTTTAGCAGATTGTTCGCATAAAACCTATGATCAGTTTTATATTAAGCTCTTTTCCTAAACATTATTGCTATTTTAGGTTAATCATTAACTAATGAATATAGGTTGAAGACTAACCCTTCTATGTCACTGTATAATCCATAAAGTCGCTTAAGTATTTACTAGGTTTAAATATCGCTAGGAGGGCTATTACTAAAACAACAATCTATATTAAATATCGATTGATCGGTTAGGTGGTAAAGAAATGTATGACTGATTGAATCTCCTTCAAAATAAATAGATACTTAGATACTATTGAAAGTATTTTAATGCAACTTGTAATTGAAGATCATTTTTTTCATCCTTAATTGCTGAGATAATTTCTTCTTCTAATCGTTGAGCTGTTTTCACATCAAGCTCTCCTGTAGCAGGTAGGCTTACTTGATTCTGAAAGGCTCTTACCGCTGTTTTTGTTTTTTGATTATAATAACCATCACTACGACCCGGTGAATATCCGAGACCATCAAGCATTTTCTGTGCAATTTTAACTTGCTCATTATTCATATCAGGCTTCAATGTTTCCTCAACCTCTAATGGATGAATATAAAAATAATCTGGTTGTTTCATTTCGATTGTAGGTTGAATTCCCTTATGATGAATCCAATTTCCGTTTGGTGTAAGCCATTTATACATTGTTAATTTTATTGTGCTTCCATCTCCCATTGGAACGGCATCCTGAACTGTTCCTTTTCCAAATGTTTTTTCACCAATTAATGTATACCCTTCTGCTTCCTTCAATGCACCTGCAAGAATTTCCGATGCTGATGCACTCCCCTCATCTACGAGGACAGCAATCGAATACGGTTTACTTTTCTCCAGGTTTGAGTAGTAGGGTAGCTTCTCACCATCCCGCTGTTGGATTTGATAATAAGGCTTTTGGCTCGTTACAAGTGTATCTAAAATCTCTTGAACACTAAGCAAAAGCCCTCCCGGATTTCCTCTTACATCAATAATTAACCCTTTCATATTTTGTTTTTCAAGTTTTTTCAATTCTCTTTTAAAATCTTTTGCCGTATCTTTGGAAAACTGCGTGATCTCAATATAACCAATCGGTTTATTCCCTTCATACTTTATACTTGCAAATACTGTTTCCATCGGGATTTCATCACGCTTCACCTTAAATTGAAGGGCCTTACTAACTCCTTCCCTCTTAATATCAAGCGTTACTGTCGTTCCTTTTTTTCCGCGAATCTTTGTTGTAGCTTGATACAAATCCAGACCTTCAATACTTTCCCCATCGATTTTGATAATTTCATCTTTCGGTTTTAACCCCGACTTTTCTGCAGGGGAATTTTTATATGGGGAAACAATTAGGATTTTTCCATCTTTTGCGGTTACCTCTGCTCCAATTCCTTCAAATGAAGATTCTAATGTTTGATTGAATTTGGAAGCTGTTTTGGCATCCATATATATCGAGTATGGATCATCTAAAGTACTCACCATACCTTGTATTGCCCCTTCAACTAGTTGTTGATCATCCACTTCCTCAACATAAGAACCTTTGATGAGATTATACGCTTGGGCGATTTTCGCTAAATCTGGAAGGGATTGCCCCTTGCTATTTGTAGATTCCAGAAAATGCTCGTCCTTTGATTGTTCATTTATTTGAACATCCTCTGCTTCAAACCATTTCATTCCGACATATGTTCCACTTGCACCTGTTATTAATGCACCTGAGACCATCACTGCCATCCATTTCCGTTTCATAAGCGTCCCCCTCTCTTAAAAAGCATGCTGACGGATCCTTCCGCTAAGGGAGTAAGATTGGTTCCGCATAGTTTGTAAGCCTATTCTTCAATATATGTGAGAAAAGGACGAGTTATGAAACTTTCATAACCAGGATATTCAACAAATCCAGTCGTGCACCTTAATCAGCCCTCGACAAGTACTCATATTCTTAAAATCAACAACTACATTATTGGTTTCTTGATCTCAGAGGTGGGCTAGGCGATAGATAAAAAGTATTTCTAAATAGTTGTCATTTTCTAAATAAAAAAACTGGCGAAGTCGCCAGTTTTACATTTGCAATGCAGGGATTTTCTCCTGTAACTGTTGGTGTTGGACTATTTCAGCAAAGTCCTCAATCATCGCACTCGCTGTAGGCATTTTCCCAGCTCCAGGTCCTTGTAATGTAATATTTCCAACCAAGCTTGCTTCTAGTGCAATGGCATTTTCGACACCTTCAATCCAGTACAGTGGGTGATTACTGTCAACAATAATCGGCTTCACAGAAGCTTTTATCAGCTTGCCTTCTTTATAAATCTCCGCAATATGTTTATATCTTTGACCTTGATGCTCTTTTTCTTCTATTTGTTGCTGGGAAATCGAAGTGATTCCTTCAATTTTCACTTCAGACCAGCATGGCTGTTCACCAAATACAAGTTGACTTAATATCATTAATTTACAAAAGGCATCTTTTCCACTAATATCATTCGTCGGGTCAGCCTCCGCATAGCCTTTTTGCTGTGCTAAATGAAGAGCTGCCTCGAATGACAACTTGTTCTCTCTCATTTTTGTCAAAATAAAATTTGAGGTGCCATTTAGTATCCCTTGAACCTTTGTAATTCGATTAACTTGCAGCAATCGTTGGATGGTTCTTATAATTGGAACCCCACCAGCCGTTGTTGCTTCAAATGCAAGTTTTACATTCCGTTGCTTTGCTTTATGAATTAATTCCTGCCCATATTTTGCAAACATGACCTTATTAGCTGTAATCACATGGATGCCCTTATCAATTGCCTGCTTCAAATACGTGTAACCTGGTTCCTCTCCTACAATCGCTTCAAAAACTACATCCAAATCACGTATATTAAGAATCTCTTCGAAATCTGTTGTGACAAGTATATTCGACTCAATGTCTCTCTTTTTATTTTTATCCCGAATCAATACCGCAACAATTTCCACCCTTACTCCCAGCAGTTCATTAAGCTGCTGTTGATGGGAGTGAATTGCAGTATAGACACCTTCACCAACCGTTCCAAAACCTAAAAGCGCTGCCTTTATGACTGACATTAAGAAATCCCCCTTATTCGCCTGACCGACTGTGCAAAAATTTACTATTTCTATACTGTGACGCTTGTTGCTTTTACAATCGCTTGATCTAAATCTGCTGTTAAATCCTCTACTGCTTCCAAACCGACCGAAAGGCGAATCAGTTCCTCTGTTACACCTGTTAGTTTAAGATCCTCTGCATTAAGCTGTTGATGGGTAGTAGATGCAGGATGGATAATTAAAGATTTTGCATCCCCCACATTTGCAACATGAGACCATAATTTTATCTCATCGATGACTTTTCTTCCTACTTCCCGACCACCTTTAATCCCAAAGTTGACAATGGAACCAAATCCACCTTTGAAATATTTAGTTGCAAGCTCATATGATGGATGTTCCTCTAGTCCTGTATAATTAACCCAAGCAACGGCAGGATGATCTTGTAAAAACTGGGCAATCTTCAATGCATTTTCATTATGCTTTTGTACACGTAGATGTAATGTTTCAAGACCTTGTAATAATAAGAATGCACTATCAGGACTTAAGCTAGCACCGAAATCACGCAATAACTGCACACGAAGCTTTGTGGCAAATGCTGCTTGAGGCACATCAATACCATATCGAAGGCCATGATAACTTTCATCTGGCTCTTTAAAATAAGGGAATTTATCACTATTCCAATCAAATTTACCACCATCAATCACGACACCGCCGATTGTCGTTCCATGTCCGCCAATCCATTTAGTAGCGGAATGAACTACAATATCAGCACCCCATTTTATTGGATTAGAAAGATATGGAGTTCCGAAAGTATTATCTATGATCAACGGGATTCCGTTTTCATGGGCAACATTTGCTACTGCCTCAACATCTAAAACATGTAGGCTTGGATTGCCAATAATTTCTGCAAAGAGAGCTTTCGTTTTCGGAGTGATTGCTTCCCGAAAATTTTCCGGATCAGTTGCATCAACAAATTTCACTTGAATCCCATATCTAGGAAGCGTCGTTGCAAAGAGATTAAAAGTCCCGCCATAAAGATTTCCAGCAGCGATAATTTCATCTCCTGCACTAGCAATATTTAAAATAGAAAAAGCAATGGCGGCCATCCCTGATGAAAGTGCAACAGCTGCTGTTCCCCCTTCCAAAAGGGCAATACGCTGCTCAAATACATCAACCGTTGGATTGCCAATTCTTGTATAAATATAGCCAGGTTGTTCAAGGGCAAATAACCCTTGGGCATGATCTGTATCTTTAAAAACATAGGATGTCGTCTTATAAACCGGAACAGCCCGTGAACCTGTCGTTGGATCAGGCTGCTGTCCCCCATGAAGTAATAACGTTTCTGGTTGATAGTTTTCATTTGTCATTTTGAATTCCTCCTAGATCTTTTTATTATTCAGGTGAGGCTAAATAACATTCAATGGCTAATAACATTAAGCCGCTTAAACTAGGTAAGGTTCATTGAGTAATTCCTCTGTTGTGGGATTTGAGAAGTATGGAATGAGGGGAAACAAAAAACCCTCTTCATAAGAAGAGGGCTTATTATATCAGTTCCTCCCCTTATCTTTCAGATCTAATTGATCTGTAGGAATTAGCACCTTTTCAAGCACGAATGCTTGAAGGTTGCCGGGCTTCAAAGGGCCTAGTCCCTCCGCCGCTCACGATAAGAGTGATTATTAAATTTAGAAAATTTTAAATTGCTCTTGTTTTGCATTATAAAAGATGGATGAATAGTTCGTCAACCTTTTTTCTATTAAAAAAACTTTTTAGTGGATATTTCTTTCATCCCTTTAAAACAGCCGCTAAGTGAAAAGGCATGACTTTTTATCAAAGTAGCAAACGATACTAAACTTGATACCAATCTTATAATGCGGCTTCTATCGCACGCTTAAATTGCTTAATAATATCTGCTGAATCTTCTATTCCTACCGAAATGCGAATAACCCACTGATTGATTCCTATGCTTTCTTGCTCCTCTAAAGTAAGACTGCGATGAGATGTTCCAAACGGATAGGATACAGTTGTTTCCACTCCTGCTAATGTAGGAACAAGTTTTACCCAACCTAAAGAGGAAAAAAACTGATGAATATCTACAGCTTCTCCTAATTCAATGGTAACTATCGCACCATTTCCCTTAGTTGATAGATTTTCTGGATAGTAAACTCTTTTTACATTGGAATGATTCGTTAGGCTTTCTGCTAACAATTGAGCATTAGTTGCTTGGCGCTCCATTCTTAATGCAAGTGTTTTTAACCCTCTACTAGTAAGCCATGCTTCAAAGGGACTTAAATTTGTACCCAAATTAACTACCTTTTGTCTTGCTTTTGCCATCAATGTTTCTGTTCCAACAATTACGCCAGCGGTTACATCACTATGCCCACCTATATATTTCGTTGCGCTATGAGCCACAATATCCACTCCGTCGATAAACGGCTGCAATAAATATGGAGTTGCGAATGTATTATCTACCATTGTGCAAAGCTGAAATTCCTTTGCGATTCGAACCAATTCAGTCACGTTTTCTATCCGTAAAAATGGGTTGGTTACTGTTTCGGAATAAAGAAGCTTTGTATTCGATTGAATCGCCTTTCGAATCATTGAAGCATCTTTAAAAGGGATAAATGTGGTTTCAATTCCAAGTTCCTTTAATTCGTGTTTTAATAAATGATGGGTTCCGCCATATATATCATCTGCCGCAACAATATGATCGCCAGCAGAGGCGACAGCTAATATCCCTGCTAAAATAGCGGAGAGTCCTGAGGATGTAGCAACACCATCAGGTGCACCTTCTAATCTTGCAACAGCTTGTCCTAATTCATCTGTATTTGGGTTACCAGTCCGGGAGTAGAGATATGGAATATTCCCTTGATAAAACTCTTCTAATGCCTCCAATGATTGAAACGTAAATGCAGAGGTCTGATATATTGGTGTTGTTTTACTATGTATATTCGAGGTATTTATTAAAGAATTATGTACAATTGCTGTTTCAAATGATTTCTCCATTAAATTAGCACCCCATATCCATTTAGTTATGTAATTGACACTAAAGTTAAAATATTTTAAATTGTACGCCTTCTGTAGACTTTTGTCAAAATCAGTTTACAAACAACAAAAAGAGGGCTACCCATTTCTCGGGCAACCCTCTTTTCGTAACGTTATAAAATCGGAGATAATAATCTAGAAATGGACTCCTTAAAACGAATCCATTTCGGACGTAATAGATATTCTTCTAATGTTAATTCCTTTGATTTTCCCATATCATCCATGTATATTTTTTCGAGTTTCTTTGAAATATGATGACTATATAAAAATGCATTAACCTCAAAATTTAATCGGAAACTTCGATTATCAATATTTGCTGTTCCGACAGTCGCAATTTTCCCATCGACCACTAACATTTTCGCATGAATGAATCCATTATCATAAATATAAACCTTTGCACCAGTTTTCAATAGCTCACCTACATAGGAATAGGTTGCCCAATACACAAACATATGATCCGGCTTATTAGGGATCA
Organism: Heyndrickxia oleronia; assembly: GCF_017809215.1. Taxonomy (GTDB): domain Bacteria; phylum Bacillota; class Bacilli; order Bacillales; family Bacillaceae_C; genus Heyndrickxia; species Heyndrickxia oleronia. The sequence goes on along the minus strand of NZ_CP065424.1, from coordinate 1,263,168 downwards.
TTAACCTTACATCGACACCAGATAGAATAGCAATTTTTATAGCATTTAATAAACTATCGTCGGGGATAAAGTAAGGTGTTTGCATGAAAATATACTTTTTGGCAGAATTGATCATTTTAATATAACCATTTTTAATTTGTTCCCATTCTGAATCAGGACCACTAGATACAATTTGAACATCGGTGTAACCTATAGATGGAATGTCAGGGAAATATCTTCCCTCATACCTGATTTCTTTTGATGAAGCCTGATTCCAATCAAGAATAAAGCGTGTTTGCATAGCATACACAGCTTTTCCAGTAATTTTCAAATGAGTATCACGCCAATATCCGAATCGCTTATTTAAACCTAGATATTCGTCACCAATATTGAAACCACCGATATAACCAATATTTCCATCAATAATGGCTAACTTTCTATGATTGCGAAAATTTACTCGCAAATTAAGCATCGGGATTTTAGCTGGGAAGAATGAAGCGACTTGGCCCCCTGCATCGATTAGTGACTTAAAGAATTTACGCGGTAGTCTTCTTGAGCCCATATCGTCATAAACGAAACGAACAGTTACCCCCTCTTTCGCCTTAATCGTCAGCAGTTCTACGAGCTTCTGACCTAATAAATCATCACGAACGATGTAGTAGAGTAAATGGATATGATCCTTTGCCTTTCTTATATCCTCAAAAAGCGATTGAAATTTGTCATCCCCATCAATAAAAATTTCTACATCATTGTCATGGGACATAACCGCATCATCATTAACAAGAAGCATATAAACAAGTTCTTTATATTGAACAGTACGTTCATCATGGAAAGGAAATTTATTATTTCTGAGCATATCTATTTGGCGCTGAGATATTTCTTTTATCCCAATTTTCTCCTGATCTTTCCAATAAAAAATTCTTCTTCTGCTTAAATTTTGTCCAAAAATTAAATATATAATAAATCCAGCAACAGGTATGAAAAGTAAAACTAACAACCACGCCCAAGTTGCCCCTATATTTCTCCGTTCTAGAAATATAACGATACCTGATAAAATAAAATTTAAAATGAAGAAGAATGCTAACAAAATCGTAAGAATTGTCATCCTGAACTCCTTTAACAAGATCCCATATTTCTCGAATAAATAAACTCACCAGTATCATACCATATAAAGTTATCTCAGGCACCATTTACACATTTAATAAGTTTTTATACATGTATTATACATAAAAAAGCCACATCATTATTGATGTGACTTTTAATCTTTAGAAGCTGATATAGTTTCTAGGGTTAACTGCATTTGAGTGGGATGCTGTCCATGGACCGACATAGAATTCAAAATGTAAATGTTGGCCATAGGCTTGTCCAGTACTTCCCATGTATCCGATGATTTGTCCTTTATGAACAGGAGTTGAATCCCCAACAAGACGCGAACTCATATGTGCATAAACCGTTGTGTAAATTTGTCCATTAACTGAGTGCGTAATAAAGATAGCATTCCCGTAGCTTGAAGAAAAGTATGATCTTGTAACTACTCCATCACCTGCTGCGACAATTGGAACAGTGCCTCCCTTAGCAATATCAATCCCAGAATGGAATCCATCTGCATCAAAGGAACGATTACCAAATTCCGAAGAAATATATCCTTGTGCAGGTCTCATAAATGAACCAGATGAAACCGGTGGTGTATCTGAGGAACTACCTCCACCAGAATAAGAGTGCTGACTCTGCTGCTGCTGTCTTTGTCTTTGTCTTTGTTTTTCAAGTCTCTCTTGTTCTGCGATTCGATCTTTTTCTAATTTTATCGCCTTTTCAATTGCAGATTTTTGCGCTGATAAAATCGATTGCTCTTCTTCTAAAGAGAGTTTATCATTTTCAAGCTGCTTCTTTTGCTTGCCAAGCTCTTTCATAATTTGATTCTTACGAGCTTTTTGTTGATTCATTTCAATCTTCATTGATTGTAATTTAGCTTGCATTTCTTCAAGGGTTTTTAGCTTCTTCTCAACATCTGCTTGTTTCTTCTCTAATTCAGCCTGATCTTTTTTCTGTTCTTCAATAATTTGTTTATCCGCATTTACTAATGTCGTAACAGCAGACATTCGATCTAATAAATCGGCAAAACTGTCTGATCCTAAAATCACATCTAAAAAGTTAACGGAACTTCCACCATTTGTCTGAATGGCACGAGCACGTTGATCTAATAATTGATTTCTTTCTTCGATTCGTTTTTTCAAGACACTGATTTCTGTTTTTAATTTGTCAATAGCTTGTTGAGCTTCTTTAATTTGTTGTTGTTTTTCTTGAATTTGCTCATCTGTAGTCGCAATTTTAATATCTAATGAGGCTAATTCATTTTCTAGTGTATTTTGCTTACCTTGTATTTCCTTAATGCCTTCATCTTTTTCATTAATATCAGATTTAATCGTTGAGCTTTTCGATTCAACATTCTTTTTTTGATTCTGTAAGTCTGATAGTTTCGAAGCAAATGCATCCGATTGGTAAGCGAGTACACTGCCAATTCCAAGAACAGATGCTAAAGTAATTGAAAGTAGTGAACGTCTCTTCAACCTTAATCCCCCTTAAAAAATTTCTATATATGTATATCTAGACTGTCTGAAGTAATGCTTAACAGACAGTCTATAAAAATGGTCTATTTTATATTTTTAAGAAACGACGAATGGACATCGTACTTCCCCAAATACCAATTAAAATCCCCATCAATAAGAGTAAACCAGTAACTTCAAATACGAATGGACTGAAATCCAGGATTTGTATTAATTGACTTTGTAACCTTGGTGCTAAGAAACTATGCAAGTAGTAATAGCCAACAGTAATAATGAGAATTGGCAGAATAGAACCAATAACACCTAACCACAGACCTTCCATTAAAAATGGCCAGCGTATAAACCAATTGGTTGCCCCTACTAATTTCATAATCTCAATTTCTTTTCGTCTAGCAAAAATGGTAATTTTAATCGTATTTGAAATAAGGAACATAGCTGTAAATAGTAAACCAATTACAAGAACTAGTCCAACATTTCTACTAATTTTTAAGACATTAAATAGTTTTTCAACTTTCCCTTCGCCATATTTGGCTGATTCCACATGATCAAATTTCTCTATTTGATTCGCCACGGATGGCGTATCTGTAGGTTTCTTCGTTTTTACGATAAATACGTCATACAGAGGATTCTTTTGCTCAAAAAGCTCCATATCTTTCCCCATCGTCTTAATTAAGCTTTGAAGTTCCTCTTCTTTGGATGAAAATTTAACAGACTCTACTTGGCTTAAATTTTCAATTTTTTGTTTAAGGGCTTCTTGATCCTGTGCTTTTGCCGTTAAGTCGATATGAACTCGAACTTCTACATCATTTTCAATATCAGAAGCAATTTTATTCATATTCATCATAATGACGAAGAATACGCCTACTAGTAAAAGTGTTATAGTCACCGCACTGGCTGATGCAAACATCATCCACCCATTACGTCCTAAGCTCTTAAAACTCTCACGAAGATGCCGCCCGGCCGTTCTAGCTTTCATAACCGTAATCCCCCCGTTGTTCATCGCGGACAATGCGACCGCCCTCAATGGCAATCACTCGGTGTCTGATCGTATTCACGATTTCCCGATTATGTGTCGCCATTACGACAGTTGTCCCACGCGAGTTAATTTCTTGTAGTATGTTCATGATTTCCCATGATGTTTCAGGATCGAGGTTTCCGGTAGGTTCATCTGCAATAACCACTTGAGGAGTATTGATAATTGAACGTGCAATCGACACCCTCTGCTGCTCTCCTCCAGATAATTCTGTTGGCAGCATTCTTGCTTTATGTTTCAAGCCAACTAAGTTTAAAACATCCATTACTCGTTTTTTTATTTTACTTTGCTGCTCTTCAATTACCTCAAGTGCAAACGCTACATTTTCGAAAACAGTCAGTGTAGGTAAAAGCTTAAAGTCTTGGAATACAACACCTATTTGTCGACGGAAATAAGGTATACGACTATTTTTTAATTTACTTAAATTAACTCCGCTTACAACGATGCTTCCTTCTGTCGCTTTTTCCTCACGATACATCATTTTTATAAAGGTAGACTTGCCTGCTCCACTAGGTCCAACGACATAGACGAATTCTCCCTGTTTAATTTGGATATTCAAATTATTAGCGGCAATAATCCCATTTGGATATTTTTTATATACATTTTGCATTTCAATCATTTAATCACCTATACTTTGCGGATGTTTACAGTAGATATCCACTTTTATTTTGCCATAATATTTAGTAAAAACGTCATCTTTCGCAGTTCAATCGAATACTGACGGATCCTATCGAATTTAATCACAAACCTATTATAACATCATAAACCCCAATGTTAATGGTAAATTATATTACATTTATATTTCAGAGCTTGATTTTTCTATAAAAATTATACCTAATTCTTTCAAAAGTTCGCTATTTTTCTCAAAGAAAAATTAGTAAAAAAGTTCTATAATTTCCGATATTTTAGTCTAAGCATGAAAAAAACCTGATGACGAGTTTCGACATCAGGTTTTTAAGAGTGTTTTATTTTTTAGATGCTAACCATCCGGCAACTGCGTCAGCATCATCACCAGAAAGAAGTCCTCCAGGCATTGTACCTTGATCACCTGTTTTACCATTCTTAATGATATCAAGAATTTCATCTTTATTATATTTTGATCCAACCTTTGTTAAATTAGGACCAACTCCACCTTCAAGGTTTCCACCATGACAGCTTGCACAGTTTTGGCTAAAGAGTTTTTCAGCATCTCCAGCATTCGCTGTATCGGTTGTTGTCTTTTCATTTGTTGTTGTGTCATTATTCTTTGTTGTGTCTTTGTTATTATCTTTGTCAGTACCACAAGCAGCCAACCCGAATGCTAGTGTAAAAATCATAACAATTCCTAGTAGTTTTTTGACCACTTCATTCAACCTCCTTGATTTTTGGAAAATAAATCCTATACTTTAACTATATACCTTCCTATTAGCTTTTGAAACCTTTCCCCTTTAGCTAATATGATGCCAAACCGTGACAAATACAGTGATATCAAGGTTTTCGCTAATTGTATCAACTTTATGAACTCTCTTTGAGAATCACAACAATGTCAGATATCCCTCTATTTTAATTTTTTACAGATTGACTAAGCTTTGATAATACTATCGCGCTAACCCTGCACAAAAAGAGTCCACTAAAACCTTTATGATGATAGTTTTATCATACGGGGGTTGTTTTTATTCAAGATTATTTAGAAATAAAGTAAAAATGAAAGATTTTGTTCACATAAATAAACAAATCCTTCACCTAAAAGGCAAAGGATTTTTATGGATTAAGATATACGTGAACGTAAATAAGCATTGATGAAATTATCAAGATCTCCGTCCATAACTGCCTGAACATTACCAACCTCTGTGTTCGTACGATGATCCTTCACCATTGAATATGGATGGAAAACATAGGATCTAATTTGACTTCCCCAACCAATTTCTTTTTGCTCACCACGAATTTCTGCAAGTGCTTTTTCTTTTTCTTCAATCTCGCGTTGATATAATTTTGCTTTTAGCATTTTCATTGCTTGCTCACGGTTTTTAATTTGTGAACGTTCAGATTGACATGTAACAACTACTCCTGTAGGAATATGTGTTATACGTACAGCCGAATCAGTAGTGTTAATGTGCTGTCCTCCAGCACCGCTCGCACGATACGTATCAATTTTAATATCTTCCGTACGAATTTCGATTTCGATTTCATCGTCAAATTCGGGCATTACTTCACAGGACACAAATGATGTATGGCGACGTCCAGACGAATCGAAAGGAGAAATCCTTACAAGGCGATGGACTCCTTTTTCCGCTTTCAAATAACCATAAGCATTATGTCCTTTTATTAATAATGTGACACTTTTAATACCTGCTTCATCACCAGGTAAGTAATCCAATGTTTCCACTTTAAAGCCTTTTTTCTCTCCCCAGCGGGTATACATACGAAGAAGCATAGAACCCCAATCCTGTGATTCTGTCCCTCCGGCACCTGGATGAAGCTCTAATATCGCATTATTTTTATCATATGGTTCACTTAGTAATAGCTGAAGCTCAAATTGATTCAAACGGTCAACTAAATTCGTTAATTCTGTTTCCAATTCTTTAAACAGCTCAGGATCATTTTCTTCTTTCACAAGGTCATGTGTTAATTCGAGATTTTCTTGTATATCAAGTAGATCCTTATATTCATTAACCATATCTTTGAGACCATTTGCCTCATTAATTATTGATTGTGCTCCTTGCTGATCATTCCAAAAATCTGGTTCAAGCATTCTTTCATCGAGCTCTGCAATCCGTGCCTCTTTGTTTTCTAAGTCAAAGAGACCCCCTAAAGTCCGCTAGTTTTTTAGCTGTATTTTCAAGTTCAGATCTTATTTCAAATAATTCCATTTTTTATCACCTCAGAAGTAAATTACATAGGACAGGTATGCTTCACCTGTCCTGTTGATATATAGTTCATTAATTATAGTTACGCGTTTTTCCCATGGCATTGTTTATATTTCTTACCGCTGCCACATGGACAAGGATCGTTACGCCCGACATTAACAGTTTTCTTAATTGGCTTTTTCTTTACCGTTTCCCCGTCTTCTTTCGGGTTAACAGCTTGCCCCTTAGCGACTTCCTCACGTTGAAGGTTATTGCGAATTTCCGCTTTCATTACATAGCGAGCCGTATCATCTTCAATCGCAGCAACCATGTTTTCAAACATCGCAAAGCCTTCACTTTGATATTCGCGTAATGGGTCAACCTGTCCATATGCACGTAAATGAATCCCTTGTCTTAAATGATCCATTGCATCAATATGATCAATCCATTTTGAATCCACTGCACGTAACAGAATAACCTTTTCAAACTCACGCATTTGTTCAGGCGTTAATGACTCTTCCTTCTCATCATAACGAGCTTTCACCTTTTCCATAATGAGATCGACCATTTCCTCAGGATCTTTACGACGTAATTGTTCAATGGTTATATCACCTTCTTGTAAAAGATTCGCATTGACGAAATCAATTATTCCTTGAAGATTCCAATTATCTTCATCTTCATTGCTTGGTGTATACAATTGGACATTACGTTCGATAACCGACAAGATCATTTTTTCAACGATTTCACGTAAATCCTCAGAATTTAAGACTTCATTCCGCTGATTATAAATAATCTCACGTTGCTGTCTTAATACATCATCATATTGTAGTAACTGTTTCCGTGAGTCAAAGTTATTACCTTCTACACGTTTTTGGGCAGATTCAACCGCTCTAGAAACCATCTTACTTTGAATCGGTTGTGAATCATCCATACCTAAACGCTGCATCATGTTTTTCATATTATCAGATCCGAAGCGTCGCATTAATTCATCTTCCATGGAAAGATAGAATTGGGTAACCCCTGGATCTCCTTGACGACCTGAACGTCCACGCAACTGATTATCAATCCGGCGGGATTCATGGCGCTCTGTACCAATTACAGCAAGACCACCAAGCTCTTTTATGCCTTCACCAAGCTTAATATCGGTTCCACGACCAGCCATATTGGTAGCAATCGTTACAGCGCCTTTTTGCCCTGCCTCTGCAATGATTTCTGCTTCACGCTCATGGTTCTTCGCATTTAATACATTATGACGGATCCCTTTTTTCGTTAATAGCTTCGAAATCAATTCCGATGTTTCAATAGCAACCGTACCGACAAGAATCGGTTGGCCCTTTTTATGTCGTTCATGAATATCCTCGACAACTGCCCGGAATTTCCCTTCCATGCTTGCATAAATTAAATCGGGTCTGTCATCACGAGCAATCGGCTTATTCGTTGGAATGACGATAACTCTCATATTATAAATGTTGCGGAATTCCTCTTCTTCTGTTTTAGCTGTACCTGTCATACCTGCAAGTTTTTCATACATACGGAAGTAGTTTTGGAAGGTAATCGTAGCCATTGTCATACTTTCATTTTGAATTTCAACAGCTTCTTTCGCTTCGATTGCTTGATGCAAGCCATCACTAAAGCGTCGACCTTTCATCATACGACCAGTGAATTGATCGACAATCACAATCTCACCATCTTGAACAACATAATCGACATCTAAATGCATACTCACATTTGCCTTTAATGCCTGATTAATATGATGGTTAAGGGTTACATGTGAAATATCAAAAAGATTTTCAATTCCAAAAGCACGTTCAGCTTTATTCATACCTTCTTCAGTTAATTGAACACTTTTTGTTTTTTCATCATAGGTGTAGTCTTCTTCTTTTTTTAATGTACGGACGAAAGCATTTGCTTGAATATACAGTGAAGTAGACTTTTGTGCCTGCCCAGAAATAATCAGCGGTGTTCTCGCTTCATCGATTAAGATCGAGTCGACCTCATCAATTACTGCGAAATGCAATGGACGCTGTACACGCTGCTCTTTATAAAGAACCATATTATCACGCAGATAATCAAAGCCTAATTCATTATTAGTACCATACGTAATATCTGCTGCATAGGCTTCTTGCTTTTCTTCACTTGACATACTGTTCAGGTTTAAGCCAACCGTTAATCCTAGGAATTCATATAATTCACCCATCTCAGTAGCATCACGGCTCGCTAAATATTCGTTCACGGTTACAACGTGGACTCCTTTTCCAGATAGAGCATTTAAATAAACAGGCATTGTTGCAGTTAAGGTTTTACCTTCCCCTGTCTTCATCTCAGAGATATTTCCTTCATGTAAGGAAATCCCTCCCATTAATTGCACATGGTATGGATAAAGTCCAAGCACACGACGTGCACCTTCACGAACTACAGCAAAGGCTTCAGTTAATAAATCATCTAATGTTTCTCCGTTTTGATAGCGTTGTTTAAATTCTTCTGTTTTTTCTCTTAGTTGGTCATCTGACAGCTTTTCCATATCGGAGGCTAACTCTTCAATTTGTTGTGCCATCTTATCAAGACGTTTGATTTCACGTTTATTTGCATCAAAAACTTTTTCTAAAAAAGCAACCATTTAGTAAACGCTCCTTTATATCTAAAATGTAAGGGATTTGTAATGTTAAATATATGTAGATTTTTACTAACATATCTACAGTTTCCTTTTTGAATAAATCCTCTTACAATACATCCAAATTTTTATACTAATTGAATTTTACCATTGTCTCCTATAAAGTGACAACTTATCAGCGAAAATGAACAATGATGTTCTTAGCTATCAGTACTCAAAACTTTGGAAAAATGGATAGTATTCACTAATTTGAAGGGACCATTTCATCTTCATAGATGTCAATCTGAGATAGAATCGAGAGAAGCGTGTAGAAACGGCTCGGCGATAAGGGAGAAGAAATAGAAATATGCTAGCAGTGGCTGCTAATACTTATCTGAGGACTATATTATCGCTATAAATAGAAAGGGGATGCTGAACCTAACGATCAGACATCCCCATCCACTTACATTCACTTATTTTTGTAATTCGATGCTTTTTAAAATATTTTGTCCATCTTCATTTGCAATGTATTCAAAAGTAATTTTGTCACCACTTTTGAACTGATCAAGATTTACATTTGATTCTAAAGTATCAAGAACTAATACTGCATCTGCAGTTTCCACTTCAATGGAGTGACCATCAGCTTGTCCATTGTATGTACCTTCAGCCTTCACAATGTTTTCATCAGAAGTGCCTTCTGTTTTTGATGAATTTTCTTCGGTTGTTGTTTGATTTTCATTTGTTGAATCTTCTTTATTCGTCACTTGATCTTGTTTTGCTGAAGTTTCTTCTTTTGTAGTTTCTTTTTCCTTACTTGAATCACTACTAGTTGTTGTTCCACAAGCAGCTAATGACAAAATAAGTAAACATCCTACTAAAATCTTCAAAAATTTCATTACACTTCACCCCATAGTTGTAGTCACCTCTAATCATACCAACCATAGAAAAATATTTAAAGACTTTTATGGTAATAGGCACCATTTACTCATCTTCTTACAACTTTATTCAAAGAAAATGATTAAATGGTGTCAGGAACCTAGGAAGATTGCCCCATACACGAGGGCACCACAGATAACATAGGCAGGACTAATCTTCCACTTTTCTAGTAATAGCAGACTGACCCCTCCAAGGAAGACCGTATGATAAATCCCGATGCCTTCATAGGAACTGGAAAAAAAGTCGATGGTCATGACGCCTAATAACACAGCAATAGCAGGCCGCACAAGCTTTGTCATGTTTTTTACTTTAGGAGATTCCTTAAATCTCAGTAACAAGCCTAAAAGGATAATTAATAATAGAATGGATGGGGCAACCGATGCGAATAATCCGACGAAAGCTCCGAAAATTCCTCCTTGCTGATAGCCGATAAATCCAGCTAACTTCGTCGCAATAGGGCCCGGCAATGCATTACCTAGTGCAACCATTTCACTAAATTCATGAACAGTGAACCAGCCATAGCGATCGACAACTTCATGCTCAAGAAGCGGAATCGACGCAGGTCCACCACCATACCCTAAAAAGTTAGCCATAAAATTTGCGACAAAAATTTTCCAATAGATCATGATGCCTTCACCTGCTTATCTTTCTGTTTCTGACGAGAAAATAAAGCAGCTACCAACAGTCCTACAATTAAAATAGCAGGATGCAAGCCAAGTATTTGCATGATAATGATACTAATCACAAGAACGATTATTGTAGATATCCATCCCATAGAGTTTTTGGATTTTTTGATAAAATCCCATGTTAATGCCCCCAGCATGACACCTGCTATTGGGACGACTGCTCGCGACATTCCTTGAACCCATGGCTTATCGTTATAAGCATGTAAGACCGTTAATAAAATGATCATCAAAATAACGGTTGGAATTACTGTAGCAATGACTGCGCACATCATTCCCCAAAAACCAGCAACTCTCCAGCCAATATATCCAGACATTTTTGTATTAATTGGTCCAGGCAATGTATTTGCAAGCGCAAGAATATCTGAAAAATCCTCGTCGTTCATCCATTTATAGTTTTCAACTACTTCCCTATGCATCAATGGAATGGCCGAAAGACCTCCGCCATATCCAAGCATTCCCGCTCGAAAAAACGCAATAAATATATCCCAATATACCAAAACAAATCACAATCCTTTAAACTTATTAAAACTAAAATAAAGAATAAAAAGTATACGAACTTCTTTATAAAAGTTATTATCTATCCATTAGATTAATCCTCTTCATAAAAACATATTATATTATAGCATTGTTTTACCATGCTGCGATTGCACCATCTGTCCTTGATTCCGTTCCACCCATTAATACTCCCGTTTGAGGATTCCGCCAAATAATTTGACCACGACCGAAACCACCAGTATCAGACGCTACTTGAATCTGATGCCCTTTTCTAATTAACGTTTGAACAAGATGATTGGGAAAATGAGGCTCAACCATCACTTTTTTTCCATCCATCCATTGCCAACGGGGAGCATCTAATGCTGCCTGAGGATTTAAATGAAAATCGACTGTACTCATCACTACTTGAAAATGCCCTTGTGGCTGCATGAATCCACCCATAACTCCGAACGGGCCAATCGCCTCATTCCCTTTTGTCAAGAAGCCTGGAATGATTGTATGATAGCATTTCTTTCCCGGAAGTAAGGCATTAGCATGTGCCCGTTCAAGAGAAAAATCGAACCCCCGATTTTGAAGACCAATCCCTGTTCCAGGAATGACAATACCGGAGCCAAATCCCATATAATTGCTTTGTATAAAGCTAACCATATTGCCTTCAGCATCAGCCGTCGCTAAATACACTGTTCCACCACTTGGCTGCTGGACAGGCTCAGGTGTGATCGCCTTATCATTAATTCGTAAACGATTGATATGTGCAAATTCATCAGACAATAAATATTCAGCTGAAATTTTCATATGCTTTTGATCTGTAATTACTTCCTTCGCTTCTGTAAATGCTAGTTTTATTGCTTCTATTTGTTTATGATACGTATCTATCGTATCTTTTTCAGTAAAATCAAAGTCTCTAACAATATTTAATGCCATTAAAGCAAGTAAGCCTTGCCCATTAGGAGGAATTTCCCACACATCATAGCCACGATAATTCGTTGAAATAGGATCTACCCATTCTGCTCGATAGTTCTCTAAATCCCCTTTTGTTAAGAATCCATCATATTTTTGAATAAACTCTACGATTTTTTCAGCAAGTTCACCGCGATAAAAACTTTCGGCATTCGTTTCTGCAATGGATGTTAAAGTGGCAGCGTGGCCAGGCGAACTCCACATCTCACCTATGTCTGGAGCTTTCCCATTTGGAGCAAACGTGTCAAACCATGGGTTAAACTGTTCCCCTTTTAAAACTTCCTTAAAATGTGTATATGCTAATTGCCAATACTTTCCTAAAACTGGTGTTAAAGGAAACCCTTCCTTGGCATAACGAATGGCTGGAGAAAACAGTTCTTTAAATGGTAATTTCCCGAATCTTTTTGAAAGCTCTAACCACGCAGATGGTACACCAGGCACAGTGATCGGGATAACCCCAAACTTTGGCATCCTCTCATATCCTTTAGCTTTGACAGCATCAATTGAGATAGCTGCTGGTGCTGGACCACTGCCATTTAGGCCATATAATTGACCATTCACCCACACAAGGGCAAAGGCATCCCCTCCAATTCCATTTGATGTAGGCTCTACTACTGTTAATGCAGCAGCAGTTGCAATCGCTGCATCAATCGCATTGCCTCCCTTTTGAAGAATTTCAAGGCCAGCCTGTGCGCCTAAAGGCTGTGAAGTTGCCACCATTCCTTTTCTTGCAAAAACAGTATTTCTCACTGATGAGTACGGTTGATATAGATGATCCATTTCCACTTATCCCACTCCCATAAAACCGTTAGTTTTCATTTACATTTGATTGTTAATTCTTTTATATGATTAACAAACGTAATTTTTTCACTTAATTATGATTATATAGAAAATTGAATCTAAACTCCATATAGTTTGGCTATTTTCTAGAAGTCTCTTTTCTCAAACATTGTTGCTATTAAGTAAAATTATAACGAATAAATATCAACTGAGGATCGCTACACGTTTCATTTGAACTGAGGAAAAGAGCTGCAAAATTCCATAAGAACCGCTGAAGCTTTGATTTAGTGTAAAAGCCACAAGTAGAGGGTTACCAAAGCAACATAATTTATGAAACAACTTATAATCTTATTCGTACTTTCATTTAGGTCATAGTATGAACACAAAAAAATGCCAGGATCTAGTTTCCTGGCATCATACTATAATTTAAGCCCGCTACGACTTTTAAATCTTCTCAAGAGGATATTGCTTTCAACCCGAGTGATTCCTTGTAATCCGTATAATTCATTATTGATAAAATTTTCTAAGCTTGAAAAATCGTCTACAAGGACATGCATATGAAGGGTGCTTGGGCCTGTCATTTGATAACAGCTAGCTACACTTTGGTGTTCAGCGAGCTTTTGCGCTACTTCTACTAAGAAAGCAGGTTCACAATCCACTTCAAAGAAGGCCGAAACATGTTTCCCTACTTTTTCAGAGTTAATAACGGCAGTAAACTTTTCAATTACCCCATTGTTCATTAATTGATTGACTCGCTCCCTAACTGCAACCCTAGATAAATTTAATTGCTTTCCAATATCTGCATAGGACATTCGACCATTATCAGTTAATAACTCCATGATTTTTCGGTCGGTATCATCGATCTTCATCTTCCCACCACTTTATTCAATTTCTTGCAAGCTCTATATTCTTTATCTGATCTTCTAAAAAAGTCTCTCTGAAAAAGGAAAAGGGGTCAGACCCCATACCACAATATATTAAAGTGATACATAGGGCCGGCCCCATACGACAGTTTACTTCGTTTCGATAAGACCATACTTTCCGTCTTTTCGACGATAAACAATATTCGTTTGATTCGTATCTGCATCTGTAAAGACAAAGAAGTTATGGCCTAACATATTCATTTGCAGAACCGCTTCTTCACTGTCCATTGGTTTGAGATCGAATTGTTTCGTTCTAACAACCTCAAGATCCCCATCATCCTCTACATCCGTTTGAGGACTTCCGTTTGTTGTAAAGAATTCCTTCGTATTTCCTTTTTCACGGAACTTGCGATTTACTTTTGTTTTATGCTTGCGAATTTGACGTTCTAATTTATCAACAATCAAATCAATAGCAGCATACATATCATTATTTATTTCTTCCGCTCTTAAGACTAATTGCGGTAGAGGAATGGTTATTTCAACTTTTGCCGTTTTATCTTGATATACTTTTAAATTTACATGTACATTTGCTTCTGGTACTTCGATAAAATATCGTTCAAGCTTACTTACCTTTTTCTCGGTATAATCCCGAATTGCTGGAGTTACCTCAATGTTTTCCCCACGAATGTTGTAGTTCATCATATGGAATCCTCCTTGTCATTTGGCCATATTTTCCCTCAGCTTGTCTTTCAATACTGAGTGAGAAATGATGCCTTATAATTAAAGCTATGTTTATATATTTCTATTATAACCGTCCAAATTCCTGCTTAAAACGAAAGATTTTTTTGTCGAATTTGTCATATTTGAAAAAGATTGTCGAATCACTTATTTTTTTGTCATAATTGATCATGTGAAAGATACATCTACAATAGCTACTTCATTTTCAATTCTTTCTCTTATTTCCTTTAACCAATGTAAAACACGTTCATTTCGATCTTCTGGTACTACTTTTTTATTAAAAACAGCATATAAATCAATATCCCGCAGTTTTAGGAATAGTGGCAGATTTGTAAGCCATTCCCTTGTAAGATGATTTTCTTCATCATATCCATCAAGGAAGGCATGCAAGAATTTTTTTGCGAACTGATTACGTTCCTCTCTTGTTCCATAAAAATGCTTTGAATTGGTTGCATAGTATAATGGAATGGCAATATCAGAAACAAAGTATTGATAGCTGGCATCATCGAAATCAAATACTTGAATCATTTCTCCATCATAAAAAAAATTACCATGATGAATATCCGTATGTATTAAGCCAAAGCTATTTCGTTCTTTCGGAAGTTCTTTTATGTTTTCAATAACTTTGTTTACCTTCCCTAGAAGCAACGCGTCTTCTCCAGTATAATATTTATCCAAATCAAGAAGATCATTTTCATCCCATTGGGCTCGTTGAACAATCCCTGGTGTTCGTACATAATCCTTCGTATATTTATGGATCCTACCAATGGTTTTTCCCCATTTGTAAAATAATTTTTCATTGAACGATGGACCATCAACTTTAACTGGTTGACCTAATGCCTTTTCAAACAAGCTGGCAAAGAAATAACTTTGATTACCTTCGAATGCTTCGACGGTATTGCCAACTGGAGAGGTAATTACATTAGGTATCTTAATCCCACAATTACATAAATATTGAATCCAATCAAGTTCAGATTCCAGTTCTTCCTTCGAACGATGGGAATGGTGGGTTACACGAAGTATCTTTGGTGCATGATTCTGATCATATACTTCAAAAACGTAATTTTCAAAATCGCCAAGCTTTTGGTAATCAGGTGTAAGTTTAAACCTTTTTAAGATTTCCTTCAAAACGGTTTCAGTAAATTGCATGTCAACCAATCGTTCCATATACCTTCCCCCAAAAATAAATCTAATTTTGAAAATTATAGCATATTACTCTATACTTTTCTGTATTTTTTGAAACCCCTTCCAATGACTTTATGAAACAAGATAAGCTTTTTAGAAAGTTCAATTTGATTAGTAATTTTTTCATTACTAAGTGGGACATTTACCCAGTCCATTTTTTAACCAGCTTCATACTATTTAGGGAATATGTAATAAAAATTCAAAGAGAAAAAAGAGGAGGATATTTGATGAACCCTGAATATTATCAAATCCCAAATTGGAATGTGAACATGGATCAAAGGCAGTTTGGACGGCCATTTTTCGGAAGACCTTTTTTTGGGAGACCTTTTTACGGTAGACCATTTTTTGGAGGGCCATTTGTCGGAGGATTTCTCGGAGGTCTAGCAACCACAGCTTTATTAGGCCCTGCCCTTTATGGTGGGTATCCTTATGGATATGGGTATGGGTATGGCTATCCTGGATTTTTCTGGTAATAAATATATTTAATAAAATAAATGGCTCTTTTTTTCGAGACGTAGCCTTTATTAGGATAAACGGCGGTAATAGGTACTTTCCAAATGCTACCGACTTGACAAAAACACCCAACTGAAAATATAAGAGGGAATGATGTGCACTGCGCCTCATTCCCTCTTTTCGCTGATTGATTAATTTATGCTGCTTAAAATTTTTGAGAAAGCTTCATTAAATACTCCGATGAACCGGAAATTTGCTCCATTAGCTTCGTAACTTGATGAATGATGTCAGATGTTTGCGTTAATTCTGCCTTCGTCACACCACTTTGGTGTTTATTTTTCTCAGCAGCTTGAAGTATCTTTTCAAAAAATACATCCATATTGGAAATTTCTTTTGAGCTTTCTTGGGTCAAATGAGATACCTCTTCAACTGATGAAGTTACATCTTCAATCTGGCCATTAATTCCTTCGATTAATGTTGAAACATTACCGATGGATTTTTTTGTTTCTTCTGCTAGCTTTCTAACCTCGTCAGCAACAACGGAAAATCCTCTGCCATATTCGCCTGCTCTTGCTGATTCGATCGCTGCATTTAAAGCCAGTAAATTCGTTTGTTCTGCAATACTCGTAATAATCGAAATAATTGAATGCACTTGTTCTGAAGCCTTTTTTAAATCTTTCACTCGATCATTAATTGTTCTTGTGCTCGTTTCGATATTATTAATTAATTGCTGCTCTTGATGTAATTTGTCTTTACTGCTATGCGCTTCATTTTCCATTATATTTGCGATTTCAACATTTTCATTGGCTACTGCAAGCATATCAACAGATTGTTGGTTTAATTGTGTCATAAACTCATTTGTTCGATCAGAGAAATTTGATAATGTTTCAGACACATCGGCAATTTTTTGCTCTATTAAGATTCTCTCTTCTTCATGCTTTTTCCGAAATCTACGAAACTCTTTTTCATATGCCTCAAGAACAATTTGTTGTTCAAAATTAAGGAGTTTAGAAATACTTTTAATAATCTCAATCACTTCAGCTTTAGATTCAATATTTTCTTCTACAATTTCCATTAATGAGAAAAATAAATTTTGAAAGGCACCTAGATACCATTTCGGTTCTAGACCGATTTGAAGGTGGATAATCGCAATTTTAATTCGTTTTTCAACAAATTCCTGATTTATCTTCCCTTCAAACATTTCACAAATATGTCGTCTTAATGTTTGACTCAAACGTTCGATGCTGCTGTATTGATTAATGATTTCAAAAAGATTTGGCTGTTCTCCTAATGCTTTATAAAAATCGTCCACAATTTTATCGATATTTTGATCTACGAAAGTCTTAATTGATGCAATGGCGCGAATATCTTCCTTTGTAAAATGAATCATTTCCATTTGCTTCATTAACTCTTGATCTGACAAATCTAAGGTTATTGACACTGGTAATCTATCTTGCTGTTTAACTGTACTCTTGCTGTTTTCTGTTTTTTTAAACCAACTCATAAGCTCCCCCTAGTATGTTAACAATTCAAATTGCTGCTTTATTTACTTAGTCTACTCGATTCGAACAACGTTGATTTTTTGAAACTGTTTCTGCTGCTTGGAACAAAATGCTAATAATGTTCGCTGCGCCTTGACGGTCAGCGGTATAATAGGCGCGAACAAAAGGACTTGCCCCTTCATTTACAATATATTTAGGTGGTAAATGATTTAATGACAAAGCCATCACATCATCAATACAGCGTTCACAGGTACAAGGTAATCTTAATTGTTCCATATGCTCCATAAGTGCATTACGGACAATTTCCTCCATTACATTAAAAATAGGCATAATAATAACCTCCACAAGGAAATTTTGGTTGTACTAAACAACAAATTTTCCCTCTAAAAAAATCCCCTCATGAAAGGGCTGTCTGAAATGCAAAAAGTCAGACAGCCCTTTTCTTCCGATATCAAATCTTTTTATCTACCATAATACCGAGAAATTCAGTCATCGCAGCATACATATCAAGCATTTTCTTAGAAGGAATTTCCTTCACCACTTCTTGTGTGGAATCGTCGACAACAGTAACATAATACTCATTTAATTTATCATGAAACTCAAATTTCAAATGAGTATTCGATGCAGAAACAAATTCGTTCATGCTATCTACCACTTTTTCTAACTTTGCCTTATCTTTTTCATTTACATTTGTTTCGGGATTGCCCCCATCTTTTTTCGGCAATGGAACCGGTTCTAATGCATGATCATTTTTCATTTCTCCACGAGTGGAATTTGATATCGTTGAAATCGGTTGAACCTGTCCCCCTATACGGTCCATCATCTTTACCTCTCCCCTTTTGAATATTCTATCATTAATATCGGCAGAGAATTGGAAAAGTTTAGCTTAAGGGACAAAGGGTCGGTTCTCTTGTCCCACCGGGACGTCGGAACCGACCCCTGTCCCTTTTATAATTGATATTTTTGAATGGTGCGGTTTAATTCTTCACTTAATTTACTTAGATTTTCTGCAAGTGTTGCACTGTTTTCCATTGCGTTCATTTGTTCGTCGACAGATGCCGTGATTTCCTCTGCAGAAGCTGCCGATTGTTGTGAAACAGCTGCTATGTTTTGGATGGCTCCAGTGATTTGTTCACTTTTAGCTGTTATGGTATCAATTTCTTTACTTAAATATTTAATTGCTTTCACCGTTCTAGATACAGTTGAATGGATATGCTCGAATTCATTTTCCGTTTTCTCTACTACTTCATTCATTTGTTGTGAATGCTGAATTGTGTTTGACATGGCCATGACGGTTGATTCGGTTTCCTTCTCAATTTCGGCAATCATTTGTTGGATTTCCATCGTTGCCTGGTTAGAGCCTTCTGCAAGCTTCCTTACCTCTTGGGCAACAACCGCAAAGCCTTTTCCATGTTCTCCAGCTCTTGCTGCCTCAATACTTGCATTTAAAGCTAATAGATTTGTTTGTTCAGAAATGCCATTGATGGTCTTCGTAATGCTAGAAATGTTTTGAATTTTATTATATAGATTCGTAATTCCAACACTAATTTCATCTGATGCCTTAACGGATTCATCATTTGATTTTCGTAGTAACTCAATCATCTTCATGCCATTAGATGCTGCTTCTTCAGAAATATCGGTCGTACTCTTCATCAGATGGTGATGTTCATTCATTTTCTCAATCGATTCAGTTAGTAATTCTATGTTTTTACTTGTATCTTCAGTATCAGCAGCCTGAGCAACCATTCCATTCGTAATTTCTCCAAGTGCATGTCCAACTTCTTCACCACTCGCTGATGTTTCTTCAGATATAGCTGATAAATTTGTTGCAGAATCTACTAAGTTCGTACTTAATCCTTGTAATTGTCTTACCATTGTTTTTAATTCCATGACCATTTTATTAAATGAAAAACTTAGATGTCCTAGTTCATCGGATGATTCAGGAAGTTTTTCTATGTTTAAATTTCCGTTAGCGATTTCCAAAGAAGCATCGGAGATTTTTTCAAGCAATCTAAATTTCTTTCTTGCTACAGTGTAGAAAATAGCTAAGCAGATTACTGAAATACCTACGCAAAGGATGATGGTTAACCATTTCATCATATGTAAAGAATCATAGAATTCATCCGTATATGCCCCAATCCCAATATTCCAATCCCAAGGCTCGAAATAAGTCATATATGAGATTTTTTCACGAGCTGTATCTTCACCTGGATTTTTCCAATCATATACATAAAAATGATCCTTTGCATTTTCAGCTTGTGCAGCCTTAATTAAATGATCACGAGTTTCAACTGACGTTTTTGATGTATCATTCGTACCAATTGGTGTTAGTGGATTTAAACTAACCTCACGATTTGATTTTAGGGCAAAAATATATCCATTCTTTTTATAAACAAATGGAGATTGTGAAAAATTATAGATTTCTTTACCTTTACCATTATCTATTTTTGGTCCATTTAAAATTTCCCTAGCTTTTTCCTGTGCCTCTTCCAAAGTGAGAGACCCCTCTTTAACTGCATTGTTTAAAGCCTCTAATGTGGCCATTGATGTATTTACTAAGTGTTGTAAATCTAATTTCCCACTTTCAATAAGTTCCTTTTTAGCAAAAGTATAGTTCACCACGCCGATGGTCGTACTAATAATGACCGTCATAACTAAAATGGCAAATAATAATTTCACCGAAATTTTATTTAGTGCCTTCACTTGAATCCCTTCTTTTCTTTATAAGCTAAAATACCTAATAGTATATATTTCATATATGAACTCACATCTGACTGTCTCTCATTAATCATTGTAAGCATATGTATTAACTCGACAATTTCCTTTCGTTTTAAGTTTTCTAGTAGGACATCTACCACTTGACCTTTTGTCAATTTTATTAAAGTTTCTTCATTTAATTGTATCGTCATATTTTTAATAGAGTTTAGGTATTGATTTAACATATGTTTTACTTGATTATGACTGAGACAAATTTCCGAATAAATACTTTCAAAACTTTCATTTGGTACTAGACCATATTCTATGGCCATGATCATCAGTTCCTTTCATTTCTCTATCTCTCTATTTTTTTGCATAAAAAAAGACCATCCATATGATGAATAAGCCATTCCCTAAAGACCTATCTCCTACTCCATACGTTTAACTTTATTAATAATTAACTAAATACTAAACTTCCAATTTCACATTATACTCCCTCTAATGAATAAAATTGTTAATGTCTGAAAAATGAATTTTGTGAATCCGCTTACAACTTTCGACTTTTTTCGCTAAAAACCGACTTTCCTGTATCTCCTAATTAGCATCCTTTAACACTTTAACGTATTGGGGGTCAGACCCCCCTATATAATTTCTTTTAACCAAATTGGGTCATATACATAAAATAATCCGAATGGGAGGTGTTTTTATGAGTGAAGTTGTAGCTGGTGGTGGACTTGGTGCCGGATTTGCTTTAATTGTTGTGTTGTTTATTTTACTTATCATTATTGGAGCTTCTTTTGTTGGAGGCATATATTAATAATAGTAAAAAAGATTAAGGCCGCAACAAAGGCGGCCTTTTTATTACGTGTTATCATCCTTTTACAACCCGATAATCCTTATAAAGGAAGGGTTAGTTCAATCTTTGTCCCTTTATTTTCTTCACTTTCAATCGTAACGGTTCCTTTATGATTTTCAATAATTTTTTTACTTACCATAAATCCAAGTCCCGTTCCTTCTTCCTTCGTAGTATAGAAGGGCTGTCCTAATTTATCTAGTACATTACTCGGGATGCCACAGCCATCATCAATAAAGCTAATCAGAACCTTTTCATTCCCCTTCTTTTCTAACCGAATAACAAGCTTCCCTCCATCGGCCATTGCCTCAATCGCGTTTTTTATAAAATTAATACAGACTTGTTTAATTTGATTTTCTTCACATTTGATAAATAATTCTTCCGTTTCAAATTCAGTTATCATTAGAACACTATTCATATTTGCTTGAGCATCCATTAGAACGATTACATCATTTAGCAACATACATAGATTAATCGAAACAAGATTCATCTCTTGTGGTTTTGCAAGTAATAATAATTCACTAAGTATCGTTTCGATCCTTTCTATTTCTGATAAAATAATGTCATAATAAGTATTATTCTTTAATGTATCGGATTGAAGAAGTTGAAAAAATCCTTTTATTGACGTAATAGGATTGCGGATTTCATGAGCAATCCCTGCCGCAAGTTCACCAGCGATTGAAAGTTGTTCACTTCTTATTAATAGCTCCTGTGCCTGTTTCTTCTCACTGATATCCTTAATGATGACTGCCCAACCATCATTATAATTTTCTGCATTCAATAAAGGAAAACATGAGACTAGCACATGAATCAAATGACCATCCTTCGTATTTC
The DNA here is from genome assembly GCF_017809215.1 of Heyndrickxia oleronia. Lineage (GTDB taxonomy): Bacteria > Bacillota > Bacilli > Bacillales > Bacillaceae_C > Heyndrickxia > Heyndrickxia oleronia. Next base: position 1,241,195 of record NZ_CP065424.1, on the reverse strand, counting down.
TTACTGTTTCATACTCAACAATCTTTTCTCCACGTAATGTAAAGCTCCTATTTCTATAAAATTCGAACTTTCGGTCTTCTGGAAGAATAGGTAACTCTGTTGCATGTAACCCTAATATGCTCTCTCGAGACCACCCAAAGGTTTTTTCAAACGCTAGATTGACTGAGATGACTCGATCAGAATGATCATAAATAATGACAGGATCTAAATTATTGGTTATAAAGGATTGTAATTGATGCTTCGTTGCCTTTAATTTATTTGCTGTTTTATTATGTATTTCTTGAACCGATAAGGACGGATAAACCATCCCACCCATTTTATATAATGTTGATTTAACCAATTCAGTATCTGTCATGAGATACTCATGACTTCTTTGTAATTTATTTTGAAGCGATGCTGTAACATACTGACCGTCGTAGGCACAAACAGAGATAATCCCTGATTTCTCTATATTTTGATCCGAAACATATTCATAGTGTTCAAGTTCTAAATGATCAACGTCTTTTTCCCGCCATTCAACATGTGCCCATGTGCGAATAGGAATTCCTTCTTCGAAAAAAGGGGCCAACAGGCGATTAAAATGACGAATAATACTATCACAATGAAAATCTCCGTGTAATCGATAAAACTCAGCATTATTCACATAATGTAAAAATGACATATCGTCCGATTGAAGTATTTCTTTTAAACGATGAACAATAAGATTATAGCGTTCATCATTATCAATTAATAATAGTTGATTCCCTTGTTTATACCCCGTTAAAATATATGAAATTGCATTTTTCAAATAGCCATCCAATGAATCATACATATATAAAATATGCCCATGGTTCGAAATTTCTGCCAGTTGTGTTAATTGCAAAATTCTCTCTTTCATTGCACACCCCTCAAACCGTTGAAAAATTATCATTCTAGTACTTAAGCAATAAAAGATTCACCAGTCATAACGATACCATTATTATACAATAAACCTCTACGCTGTCGTGTATTATCATTCGCTTTTCTAAATAATTTAATATAATTGGGACAATGGACCGGATCTTATGTCCCAATTTTCCCACAAAAAATAAGCCTCCAAAAATAATTGGAGGCTTATTTTAATGAGGTTTTTCTACACTTTTTGTTCTCATAGTAGAATTCTTTAATGACTTGTCGGACCCTTCACCAACTTATTTCACAAGCCCATGTGGATCGATTACATATTTTCTAGATGCACCTTGATCAAATTCCTGATAGCTCCTAGGAGCATCGTCTAAGGAAATCACTGTTGCATTCACAGCCTTTGCAATTTGGGCTCTACCACTAAGAATCGCGGACATTAAATCACGATGATATCTCATGACTGGGGTTTGCCCTGTTACAAATGTATGTGCTTTTGCCCAGCCTAATCCAAGACGGACTTTTAACGTTCCAATTTTGGCATCCTCATCAATACCACCAGGATCACCGGTTACATAAAGACCTGGAATTCCAAGCCTTCCCCCTGCACGTGTCACTTGCATAATCGAATTTAGTACGGTTGCAGGGGCTTCCCCAGCATTGGCACCATGTCCAGATGCTTCAAACCCTACACAGTCAACAGCACAATCCACTTCTGGAATTCCAAGTATCTGCTCAATTTGTTCTCCAAGATTAGTATGTTCACGCAGGTTAACCGTTTCACATCCAAAGCTTTTCGCCTGTGCTAAACGTTCTGCATTTAAATCACCTACAATGACAACAGCTGCTCCTAATAATTGCGCCGAATGAGCAGCAGCCAAACCAACTGGTCCCGCTCCAGCAATATACACGGTCGAACCTGGTTTCACTCCAGCACTTACTGCACCATGATAACCTGTTGGGAATATATCGGAAAGCATCGTTAAATCTCTAATTTTCTCCATTGCTTGGTCCTTATCAGGGAACTTTAATAATTGGAAGTCAGCATAAGGCACCATTACATATTCGGATTGCCCTCCTACCCAACCGCCCATATCTACATAACCATAAGCAGAGCCCGGACGATCTGGATTTACATTTTCACAAATATGGGTTGATCCCTCTTTACAGCTACGACACCGTCCACAAGCAATATTAAATGGCACCGATACAAGATCACCCTTTTTAATAAATTCCACATCACTACCTACCTCAATGACTTCTCCTGTAATTTCATGTCCAAGCACTAAGCCAGTAGGGGCTGTTGTTCTCCCGCGGACCATATGTTGATCACTACCACAAATATTTGTCGTTACAACCTTTAAAATCACTCCATGATTACATTTGCGTCCCACATTTAACGGATTCACCCCAGGTCCATCCCTTAACACTAAATCAGGAAAACCAATATCCTGTACCTCAACTTTCCCAGGTCCCATATATGCCACTGCTCTGTTTCCAACCATTTAGCTTCCTCCCCTTTTTTATAAATAATGTATTGCTCGTTCTATTAATAAGCAATTTCCATGCCAACTTATAAAAGCAGGAATTTTCGGCAAACTTAATTGCTCAACCAAACGAGATGTCCTAAACATCAACAAACAGTGTCCTAAATTAGTACAGGATGAAAGACATGCGCAATTTTTAGTGCATCTTAAACGATGAAAGCTAATATATTTCAGTAAAAGCTATTTGATAAAGGAGGAAAAAATAATGTCACCTCTACGTATGATGGATCCCAAAGATTTGATCACCCAGTCCTGGAGACGCTGTCAAGAATATGGGCTCGACCCTAATGGACCTATGAATAATCAGCTTTTAACCGGAATCGACTTGGAAAAAGCTCTCGCAAAAAATCAATTCCTACTTGACCAGACCACACCTTTATTGGAAAAGCTGTACAAAACCCTTCCGAACAAGGGATTAGTGACTGTCATCGTAGATCGGAATGGAATCATTATTCAAAAAGCAGGAAAATTAGAATTAGATGTTGCTTTCAACTATATGGAGGTTGGCGCAAACTGGTCGGAGGAAATAAAAGGGACAAATGCTATTGGTCTTGCCCTACATGAAAAAAGATTAGTCACCACCCACGCAGAGCATCACTTCTTTGTCAAAAACCATATTCTTACCTGTGCGGCAAGCCCCATTTATTCTCCAAGTGGTGAGTTTATTGGTGCGATTAATATTAGTGCACGCAAGGAGGATTTTCACCCATCGATGATTGCATTAGTTAGTATGATGGCTGAATCAGTGTATAATCGCTTAATTCTTGAGCAGGCAAATCAAGAAAAACTGTTAGCTACGAAGGAATTAGAACTAACGACAAATTATTATCCCTTCCCGCTCATAACTCTCGACCAAGAACGAAGAATCATACGTGCAAACCATGCAACTCATAGGCTCCTTGGGAAGGATTGTCTTGGAAAAGAGTTCTACCATAAGGAAGGACAGGCAATCGGGGTGATCTCTGATCAAGCAAATCAATCTGCGCGCTCCATTGTTTCATTACATACAACTAGAAAAAAGGATTCACAGCTTTATTCAACAGCAGAAATTATCGGCAGTAGTCCGCAAATCACAAAAATAAAAAAAATGATTAACAAAGCAGCCTTTACAGACTATCCAGTCATCATTTACGGCGAAAGTGGGACAGGCAAAGAATTAGTTGCTCAAGCCTTGCACACATCAAGCCCTCGTAAACCGCAGCCATTTATAGCAGTTAATTGTAGTGCTATCCCTGAAAGTTTAATAGAAAGTGAACTCTTTGGGTATGAACGCGGGGCATTTACAGGTGCAAATCGAGAAGGTGGACCAGGGAAATTCGAAGCAGCCAACGGAGGTACCCTTTTCCTTGATGAAATTGGTGACATGTCCAAAAAAGCACAAGCAGCCTTACTCCGCGTATTACAAGAAAAAAAGGTCACTCGCATTGGTGGAATAAAGGAGAAAACCATTGACACCAGAATCATCGCTGCAACAAATAAAAACTTACGTGAAGAGGTTCAGGAAGGACGATTTAGAGAGGATTTGTATTACCGTTTAAAAGGCATCTTCATCACACTTCCCCCATTAAGGGAAAGATCAGACATCCTCGAACTAACCGATCATTTACTATTACAACTTAATCACCCTTTTCTTCAACTAACAAATGATGCAAAAGAAAAGCTCCAATCCTACCATTGGCCGGGAAATATTCGCGAATTGCACAGTGTTCTCATGCAAGCCGCTTTTCTGATAGAAGGAAATGAAATCGGTGTAGAGGATTTACAATTTATAAATGAGTATGAACAAAAAAGCGAATCAACAAATTCATTTGAGCCGCCCCCTCCTCTGATCAACACTGAAAGGGAGGCCATTAAAACTGCTTTACATGCTACTGAATGGAATATCAGCAAAGCTGCGAGTTTGTTGAAAATAAGTAGGAATACCTTGTATTTAAAAATAAAAAAGTATCAGTTGAAGCCGTGATAACCTAGAGATTGCAGACTTATTCTATGCAAAAAATCAAACACAAATGATCATCGGATCTATTAAAAATTATCGGCTACTGCTTAGAGACGGTTTAACAACTAGAAAAAGAATCCGAGTAGCCGCTTTCTTTGATTATCTAAAAGCGTGTGATACCATAGACCTTTTGATAAGCTATATTCGATAATTTATTGGAGTACGTTTTTTAGAGGGTCTTATTTTATCGTTAATCCATTTTTTCCATCAATAAATTTAGCTCAGCTTCTAATGATGTTCCATTGTTCTTTTTGGTAATCTCGAAGGGTTTTTTATATAGACAAGCATATTTCAAATCCAAAAATCCATCGATAGGAAATGTATAACCTTGCCATTCTTGTCGATATCCCAAAATCCCCCGTTGTTTAATCACCCGATCCAACTCTTTGACCACACATAAAACAAATTCATTAAAGTTACATTTTGCCTCTAATACTTTTCTAATTAATTGAGAATCTCCTTTTCTATCAATCATCGGGTTTTGCCATTCTGTAATCTTAATTTCTAAGTCTTCAAAATCACGCTTGAGTTCCCAACGCAATAAATATGTGCCTGTCTCCCACGTAATCCCTCCATTTATTTTGTGAAACGCTCCTTCTTTCCAGCTTAATTTACATAAAGGATGGACAGATGCCAAATAAGAAACAAAATCACCAAGCGCATCCGAATGAAAGGTCGGATAAAATTCAAACCTTTCCTTCCCCATCTCTAATACACAAGTTGCATTCCCACTTTTTATATAGTCATATGAAAACTTCAAAATGATCACCTCTATTATTTTGACAACATACTTACTATCTATTTCTTTCGATCATAATTAAATCCTTCTTCTATTAACCTACATATTTAAGACTATTTTTATGTAAGGAAAATAGGCAAATTTAATCGTAAACATGAAAGTCAAATAAATAGGCATCCGTCACCTTTGTTCTTCCATAATCGAAAGCTGGGACATGAAACCTGACCCTAGTGTCCCAGCTTTAGCTTCTTCTCTAATTTAGTAATAAATTTATAAAAGCCGATCAAAATCAATAACAAGATAGGATCCATAAAGCAGGAATACCAGAACTTCCACCAACCATAATGAAAATATCCCCATGGTGGTGGTAGATTGACCAACATTTCATATAGTAATAAAAGTATGGTCCAAATGATTATATATAATGCCTTTCCTTTCACTGATCTACCAAAAGGAAAGTACTCTAAAAACAGGACATTGATTGGGGGAATTAAAAGGGTGTAAGCGGGAAACGCTAAATAATCAATCCCCTGTGTCAAATACCAATACCCATGATATTTTAAATCGATAAATGTATCGAAGAGTAATTGTAAAGAGATTGTGAAAAGCCAGATATGAACAATTTTATTTGCTGACATCTCTTTTACGAACTTATATGCGATAACATTGAAAACAATAGTAGAAGTGTATAGTAAGAACATTTTTAGCCTCGGAGTGGTTTTAGTTAGTTATTTGTAAATTTTTGGGTAATTATTCGTTTAAAGACATCTTTCTGAAATTATTTTTTAGTCTAGAACAAATAAATCTCAAATACACAAAAAAGGATAACTCTGTACTGAACCCCAAAAGTTAGACTAAATATTTAAGCTGCTAATCGGCTGGTATGAAGACGGTATTCAACCGGGCTCATGCCAGCCAATTTTGCTTTTATTCGTTCATTATTATAATAATAAATATAGTTTGTAATAGCCTGTTTTAACTCTTCAAAAGAGTGATAAATTCTACCGTAGTACATTTCTTGCTTCATAATGCCAAAGAAATTTTCCATAGGTGAATTATCTAGACAGTTCCCCTTTCTGGACATGCTTTGAAATATATTATTATCTTTTATTTTTTTTACATATGCTTTCATTTGATATGCCCACCCTTGATCAGAGTGAACGGTTGTTCTATATGGGCAATCTTTTGTTCGTTCAATGGCTTCTTCTAAAGCCTCCATTATAGCTTTTGAATTTGGTCGTTCTGATACCCTAAAGGCTAGAATTTCACCGTTATACATATCTAAAAATGGATCTAAATAGGCTTTCTTGATGATCATATTTCCTTTAGAATCGGCCGTGTAGTATCTAAATTCTGATGTATCAGTTGTCATTTTTTGATGTGGAATGTTTGTATCAAATCTACGGTGGATAAGGTTCTTCGCAATCTTACCGATCGTTCCTTTGTAAGTACTAAATTTACGAGACTTACGTGTGAAGGATTTACAAGTAATGCCGAGTTTATTTGTAATCCGTAGAATTTTCTTGTGATTTACAACATAACCACGCTTACGTAATTCCATATCAATTCGACGATATCCATAATTTCCTGTATGCTTATCAACGATTTCTTTAATAACCTTTTCTATTTCTTCATCTGGACTAGGTTCATCAAATCGTTTTTGCCAGTACATATAAGTTGCCTTTGGAAAACCTGTTGCTTCAAGGATAACGGCTAGTTTGAATTTTTTTCTGAGTTCATGGATGACTCTCGATTCTGTTTTAGCAGTCGGCTCGGAATATTTATCCCTGAAGCTCGGAGCTTTTTTAAATAGGCATCCTCCGCACGAAGTAACTCTATCTCTTTTTCAAGTTGTTGTTCTTTCGTTAACTTTTTCTCTGAGTTTTTCTTCTTTTGTTTATTTGACATTGATGGACGCCCCCTTAGTTTAGAGAGTCCTTCAATGCCTTCGTTTTGCCATGTACGCATCAAATTGCAATCATTGGTGGCTCATGAATACCGAATTTTATAGCAACTGATTCAAAGGATTCTCCTGTTCTTAATTTATAGTTTAGGACATCTAACTTAAATTGAACAGGATAAGTAGTCGGGGATTTCTTTCTAAGAAAACCATCCTTTCCAAATTGCCTAAAGGTATTAACCCATTTTGCTACATTCGTTGAGCTTCTAACTCCAAACTTTTTAGCTATGGAATCATAGCCACCTTCTCCTGAAAGATAAGCATCTACAACTTGTTGCTTAAATCCTTCATCGTATTTGACCATAAAAAACACCCCAAAAGTTAGATTTTTGGTCTAACTTTTGGGGTGCACATCACTCGTTTGAACGATGTTATCCTTTTTTCTATTTTCTTTTATCGTAGAAATAACCGTCTGTCTGCATGTTTTGATAGGGATTAATATATTTATTCATGGATGTTTTTTTCTTTGATAAGCTATTTATATCTTTTTGTATATTTTGCTTTTGAATATTTAATAGATTTTGAAGCGTGTCATTCATTAGTACAATTTTTTCGCCTATTATTTGTTCTTCTTTGGAAAAAGGAGGTTTAATCATCCTTAAAAGCTGTTCTCTTTCGTCTAATAATTCTTCAATCATGGTTATGAATTCTTCACGATTTTGTTCATTGACTTTTTGAACAGATGTGATTAGTTTTTCTGTAAGTGAGAAACATTTCTGAACTGCACTCATTATGCTTGTCCACTATTTGAGCCAAATTGTTGTTGGCGGTTTATTTGGATCACTTGCTTCCATGTATCACGAAATTCAGTTACTAAACCTTCTACTTCGTCCAATATGGCAATTTCGTTCTTAATATTAGCATCAATTAATCTACGATTAATATAGTCATAGAGTGACATCATGTTTTTAGCTACTTCTAAATCCATTTTTAGTGTAACCATTAGCTCTTGAATAATATTTTGGGCTTTTTGGATATTAGTATTTTTCTCTGGAATATTATTATTTACCATTGCTTTTTTTGCGAGTTGTATAAATTTTAAGCACCCATTATATAGCATCAGTGTGAGTTCTCCTGGAGATGCTGTTGTAATGGAATTGTTTTGATAAGTTTGATAAGGATTATTAACTGCCATTTTATGACCCTCTCATTTCAATTTCATGAACTAAAGAATTGCGATAAGTATGCTGATTGCTGGTTTGCTCTTTGAATAGCAGTCTCCATTGCTGAAAATTGCCGATAATAGCGGCTTTCAATATCTTTCAAGCGATCTTGCAGACTATCAATACTTTTATCAACATTATCTAATAATTTTCCTAATGTAAAAGTATTGTTCACACTTGTAGCTTTACCAGCTTTTTCATCAATTTTTTCCATAGTATTTTTTAATGTATCACGCAAACGTCTGCCTAATCCTTTTTCCGCAGTTGTATCTCCATCATTTGCAAATATTGAATACACAGCATTTGGATCCTTTTCTATCGCTGCTCTAAGTTTATCCTCATCAATTGTAAGTTTTCCACCATCAAGATAATTAGCAGTAGTTGTTATCCCTATTTCTGATAATTGATTCATTCCAGTAAGCCCACTCACTGGAGAATATAAATTTGTACGCATTTCAGTCAAACTGGAGGATAAAATAGAATCTCCATAAAGCATTCCGCTCTTTGCTTTTTCTTCCCAAAGCTCTATTTCCTTATCTTTCATATCTGCTTTTTGTTCTGCTGTTAGTGGCTGAAAATCTCTATAACGCTTTTCAGTTACTTTTCCATTTACTTTTTCAACTAGCTTATTATACTCATCAACAAATTTGACAATCTTATCTACAACTGCATCAACATCAGTTGAAGAACTAAATGTAACACTCTTTCCCGGCTTTCCCTCTTTCAAAGTAATCTCAAATCCATTAATTTGGAATGTATTTGAGGTACGTGTTGTTTCAATACCGTTAAAAGTAAACGAGGCATTTGTCCCAGCTGTCCTTTTTGTTTCAGTATCAGTAACATTATCAGCAACTTTCAATTTTTCAAAAAGAATACCAGTTAAAGACAAGTCAACATCCGTTGTACCTTCTCTAGTAGTACCGGTATTCTTTGAAGTAAGAGAAACTTTTCCCGTTTTCGAATCAACAAACATTGTTGCTCCAGTTTCTTGATTCACTTTCTTGACGACATCATCTAAGGAATCTTTATCCGCATCAAATTTGACTTCTTTTTCTTCCAGTTTTCCGTCAGCTGTGATTGCTTTTACTTTTATGGATTGACTACCTTTTACATCAGTAAATATCTCACTTACTTTTTTTGAAGAATCGATAGAAGTGCCAATTGTTCCCCCAACTACAGAACTAGAGGTGGCTAGACTATTCACTGTAATCGTTCCAGAAAAATCGGAAGTTGAATTTACATTTCTAACCGATATAAGATCGGGATCAGATACATTCACCTTCTTTTGAGTATAAGTACTTTGTTTCAAGATATTGTCAAAAATTGAATTATTAAAATTGAACATCATCGTTCTAATTTCTCGAAAATCATCACGTTGCCATTCGTACTTTTGTTTTTGCTGTGTTAATTTATCTAATGGTGCTCTTTCCGCCTTCATTAAATTTTCAACAAGTGAATCAATGTCCATCCCACTTGCAAGACCACTAATTCTTACCATGTTATTCACATCCTTATATATTTTCTACCATTCATTTGATATAAGGTTAAAAAAATGTAATATTTATAGTTTCCGTTTAAATGGTAATCTATTATTTATATCGTCTCTAATTTGATAAAGTTTAAGGATATTATTTTTAGTTATTAATAAAATTTCCCCAAATTTAATGAATGTAAAAAAATAACCTTAACTATTTCGAGTTTTATCAAGAATTATATTATCTTAAAAGTCATAAAATTCCTTTCAATGTTTGTTATTTCTAAAAAAAATGACTTTTACTGGTAGCAATATAATTGTCTGTATTAAAGACATAATCTTATTAGATATAAGCTGACCTAGTTCTTGACTCTACATATTGTAGTTTACTACACTCACATCTGCTATATTAATTCCATGTACAATTCAAATTTGAATCGCACTTATTTTTTGCCCTATCATTGGAAATAGTTTAAATTGCATAATCAAAATTTCTTTATCGAGGATCTAATAATAATGTTACATCACTACAATTATTCCCTTTTGTGTGACTATTTATTTTATCTATTTGTAATGTAATAGATAAATTAGAAAATGATACCAAGTCATATATACAGCCATCCGTTACCTTCAATTATATTTGATAGTTTTTGATTACTTTTTTTGGAACTCCATATTGTGTTTTAAACTCTACTAAGATAAAACTTGAAGGACCATTATTGATTGCAACGCAAGTAGAATTTAATAACATATTGAGTGTCTTTAAAACTTACAAGGATTCCATCAAACCCGTAATGTAGAACCATTTATCGTACTATAATCCAAAATTTCATATCAGCATAAGAACCTATATAAAAGAAAGTAAAACTATGGACTTACTAATAACTTCACAGGATAGTAGTACCATCAGTTGAACCATCTATTCCTAAATCACATAAACATCCTATATGTTTTGATTCAATGTTTGCTGTTTATTTGAATGGGATCAATTATTAATGCTTATAGACTATGTTTTATTTTCATGCTTTTCACATTTATCAATCAGAAATTTTTAATCGTTAATATCCATCTGATTATCAATATTTTGTATTTATTAGTCCTTAAAAATATTAAGGATTTCGAATGTATGGGAACAAACTAAAGAGAGGAAAACTCCTCAAAACATAACTACCAACACCTGTAACTATATTAAGAGAGAAATAATTCACATATTTCTCTAACAGCACCTTGGCCTCCATTCTTCTTAGTTACATAATCTGATATTTCTTTTACGCAGCGCATTCCATCATTCACCGTAAAAGCCAATCCTACCAATTTCATGGCATCTAAATCATTAATATCGTCTCCAATATAAGCAATGTTTTCATAGTGTAAATTATATTTTTCTATTAATTGATTTAAAATTTTTGTTTTGTCTTTTATACCACAATATACTTCACTTATACCCATTTTTTTAGCTCTATTTCTTACTATTTGTACATCTTCACCCGTAATAATGGCAATTTCGATTCCTATTTCTTTTAACTTACTTATTCCCATACCATCTTTTGTATTGAATTTTTTTATTTCATCTCCATTTTCCGTATAATACATACCACCGTCTGTAAGTACACCGTCACAGTCAGTAATTAACATCTTTATTTTTGAAATTTTATTTTTTATTTCATTCTGGTTTTTATTACTAATTAGTAAATGCTCTATTATAGTCCAGTCTGATGGTTCATCAATTTCAAAGTAGCTTTCTTCCGACATTATTTTGTATCCAATTTTCCCAGAAATCCTACATCCACTTTTCAATAATGCATTTCTACTAGTTATATAGAATGCACCATTTTCAACGAGATAACCACTCATTTCCTGCCTTCTAGGGCGGTTGATCGGATCATAATTTATTGGAAATACACCCGCATCATTTTCTTTCCAAATAAATCTCTTTTGTTCAACTACAGATAATAAACTATCAAGCTTATTTTCTTCCAACTTTTGTATGGCCTGTGATAAATCTTCAGCTTTTAATAAAGGAGATGTTGCTTGGATAAAAACTAAGTTTTCAAACATATATTTTCTTGCAAATTCTAATAACACAATTTCGGATGAGGCTGTATCTACTGCTGATTCTATAGAACGACCTATAACAGTTACATTAGGTAAATTAAACCCTTCCACAACATCTTTAATCTCTGGTGAATCAGTTGCAACAAATATATGATCAATTTCTTTACACTTGGAAGCGGCCTCTAATGTCCATTCAATAAGCGGCTTTCCTGCAATATGCATAATATTTTTCAATGGTATTGACTTGCTTCCGCCTCTTGCTGGTATCAATGCAACATTTTTATAATCCATTATACAAACTCTCTTTCTCTCCACTTTAATTTATCCCTCTGTACCTTTTCAATGTCTAATACATCCTCAGATTTATATGTTAATGCCTCTTCAACTGCTTTTATATCCCTTACTAGTCTTCTTAAACCATCTGGCTCTAGTGAAGCAGCATGATCAGTACCCTTCCAGGTTCTGTCTAACGTAAAGTGTCTCTCAATTATGTTCGCACCTAAAGTAAATGCAGCAATATCCACAGCTATCCCCAAGTGATGGCCCGAAAATCCTATTTCCTTTACCCTTTTTCCATATTCATTTTTAAGTCTAGTAATCTCTAATAAACACACATCTTTAAATGGAACTGGATAACCTGAAGTACAACTATATAAAACTAGGTCTTTATTCCTTTTTCTTTCTTCAAAAAAACTCACAATTTTTTCCTCTTCTTCTTTTGTAGTCATCCCTAACGATAAGTGAATTTCTCCTTTATAATGGTCACATATCCAACTCAACATTTCAAAATGCAAGTTACATGCTGAGGGTATCTTAATTAATTCTGGGTTCAAACTAGTTATTTCCTTTGCAGACGTCAAATCCCAAACAGACGTACTATAAGTCACACCGTACTCTTCACACCATTTCTTTAATTGTTTATGCTGGTCTAAATTGAATTCTAGAAACTCCCTATGTTCTCCATAAGTTTTCCCATATGAATTAATAGGGTTAGGATGTGGTGAATTATATTGTTCAGGAGTTAACAATTCCTTGTTGTTCCTTTTTTGAAATTTAATTATATCTACATTACAAAATATAGCTGCTGTTTTAATGAATTCGTAAGCAATTTCCATATCTCCCTTATGGTTACAACCAACCTCTGCAATTACTCTTTTTCTCATTTTTTTCTCCTTTTAATGTATTATCATATTGATGACTATACAATTTAGAAAGATACTTCAAAACAAACTAAATTTAATTGTCTAAAATACTATTCCAAATGAAGTATATTATAATTTTAATTAATATTTGAATTTAAACTTTTTCTTTTATGTCAAATAATTTTTTTCTCATTTAACCAACACTTTAATTCAGAATAAACGCTACTTTTTTCAATAAGTACATGTTCTCTAACTTCATGATAACTTTCATTTAACATATCACAGTATCTATTATTTTTAATTATGTTACTCAATTCTTGTTCTAATCTATCAAAGAAAGTTGGGTTATCAATTTCGATTTTTCTATCTGGTATTCCTAATTCATCATATAAATTTCCATGTTTTGGGTAAGTAATAAGCCCTAGGGAAGGAACCCCCAAAGACATTGAACATACATTCGCGTGAAACCTCATTCCAAAAATCATTTCACAATCTTTATAGCATCTAAATGTCTTTAATTCTTGCCCCTGTATAAGTGGAGCAATTGATATTCTAGTTCTAGCGTACTCATTTTTAATCAATTTTAAAATATCCAAAATAGCAATATAATCACTCTGTATATGTGGTAATAAATATATATTATAATTTGTATTTGATAGAAAATAATTAATTTGTTTTGATAAATTATTAATAAAAATATTATAATCAATATTCTTATATCGAATTCCAGCCATATCTATGGCTATATTAAAACCTATAGATTTAATTTCCTTTTTGGCTTTATAACGTTTAATAGTCTCCACTTCGCTTAAAAAGAAACCATGATCAGGTATTTTGTAAATAAGACTAGAAAATTCATCAAAATACTTTTGAATAATTCTATATGAGCCATCATTTCTAACTGTAAAAAAAACATTATTCATAGAAAATAACTGTTCAAGGAACAGTCTAAATTTTTTAATGTTATTTAAATTAGTTCCTTTGGTGTCATCAATTCCAATGCCATTAATAAAAATAGGTACTTTAATCTTTCTCAATACTTCTAATTTTATATTAAATGTAGTTCCGGTTGATGAATAATCCCAGCATAGCTCAAAAAAATTCCCTCCACCAATAATTAATAAATCGTATTGGTTTACAAAATCAACAAAATTCTCATCGAATTGTTTTTTATTCCATTTTAAATAAAAATCTCTCATTTCTAGCTTTTCAATAACAACTTCTTCAACAAACAACTTTTTAAATTGAGTATAAAACCCCTCGTGGTTTGCTACGTCTCCGATATTACCGGCAAAACTAGCTAAATGAATAATTCTTACTGCCATATTTATTACCTACTTTATTTAGTATATATATCTACTTTAAGCTATTATTAAAGATCTTTTTATCAAGTTCCATAAAATATTTTTGTACAATATTAAAGTTAAGTTCACAATCCTTTATAAAGCGCCCAAACATTTCAATTACATATTCGCCCTTTTCCATCATGTTTTTTTTAAAGCGTATATTCTTACTTGCTTCAGAAAGTCGTTTATTTTGAACTCTTAACATTGGGGAAACAAACGCCTGAAAATAGTTATTATTTTTCAGTTTATTAAATTCTTTATCAAATTTAATAAACTGATATTCTAAATTATTTAAATTTCGCTTTTCTATAGATATATTTATATCTTTAAGCTTCTCAATTATATTAAATATATATTTTTCACATTGTTTTTCTAATAATTTCAGCTCTCTTAACTTTTTCTTTACATTTGCTAAATCATATCCATTATCCACTTTATGCCACGCTTGTTGTACAATGTTTTCTTTTTTTAATTTGTGAGCTATTAAGTCTGATAAAGTGGTAAAAGTTGTCCCTTCAATATGTGCTCCACCTTTTGTAGTATTGATAACATTGGTGTTATTAAATAATCTAATATATAGTTCAAGTTGTTTTCGTATAGTATTATACATTTCAGAAGTCTTAATATTATTTCCTTCTGTGTCCTTAACAATCAATGCATTCTGCATTTCTTTTATTGACAATTTGTTAGGTATATGGCTGTAATTAATACCTTCCGCAAATCGTTGATTATCACGAAATCCCAAATTTTGTCCAACCAATATTATTTGACTAAATCCTAATAAATTTAGTAATTGAAAAGTTACTACTGCAATGGATGGTGCATCATTAACTATCTTAATATTCCCCGAAGCACCTAGTAAAGTTGGAGATACAGTATCCTGATTCGTGATCATATGAAGCATAGGTCCTGGATAATCATTTAATGTTTCAAAACCAACTGAACTACCAAATATAAGAGGAATATTAGAAATGTTTTTATCTTTTACTTTTTTAATTACATTTTGATTCCTCTCTTTTGGGTCGTATGTACAAGTTGCATCCGGATATATATCATGCTCTACAAGTGCATTAATAGCTGAACCAACTGAGAATATATATGCAAGTCCTTTCTCTTTGATATACCTTAAATTCTCAATTTCATCTGACAATGATGGTCCAGCTGCTACAAGTATTACAGGTTTTTCACGGAATGCATTTTTATCAACATCCTGAAGTATATTAGCTGTTTTGAGTACATAAGGGAAATTCTTAATAGAATTGATCGTCCACCTCTTTTGAAATGATGCATCCACTATTAAGCTACTTTTTTTATCTTTAAGTAATTCCTTTATTGACTCCATGATTATAGAAACTTCATTTTTATACATCTTTTCATAAACAGGCAATGGAGCAATAAGGATATTATTCCCTACACACTGAATAAGACGTTGAATTTCATATCGTAATGAATTTTCATCTGTACAAGAGAATATCATTTGTAAGTTGGAAATAGGAAGTTCTTTTAAGTTATACTTGGACAAATAATGGTAGAGGATTTCCTTATTAGGCTCATAAATTGAAAATTTCATACCAGGATACTTATTCATTAATTGCTTAATATGATAACCAATTCCGGTACCAATAAAAAGAACGTGATCGTATTTATCAATATCTTTTAATTGTATAATTAATCTCTCAGCTTCAGATTCAGGATCATACTTACTATGTAAATATTGTGTTTTTCCATTAAAATTAATTTTTATTGTCAGTGGTCCTTTTTTTGACTGTTCGAAAATTAAATTATCAATACTTAAATTAGACATAAATTCATCCAACTCATTTAATAATTTTCGATGGTTTATTCGTAAAATATTTCTATTATCAATTAAGATCATGACGACAACCCTCTAAATCAATAGTTGTTTGAATAACAGATTTTACTCTTTCAAAAATTGATAAGATTTCGTATTGAATAATATCAGCAATTAAGACATTATCATCATTTTCTACTGCTACTTCTAAATTTTTTATTTCATTTTCTAATTTCTTACTAAGATTTAAGTATTCATTCCAGTTATTAGGTTGTTCTTTAATCTTATTTATAGTGTGAATCATTTGATTTAACCATTGAATTCCTTCTAACATTTGTGAAAATTTATTCCAACCTTCTGTAGATGAATTTTGGTAAAATTCATTAGACAACAAAGAAACTTCTGGTATAGCTCGATCAAGATATCCTTCCGCAGTCAGTAACAATTCATTAATAAATTCACCAACAGTTTTTGTAATTACTTTAATTTGCTTTATTTGTGTTAAATGATCTAATAAATATATTTCAAAATCCTCATAAACTTCCTTGCCATCTATAATTAAATGACTAAAAAATACTCCATCTTCTAATATTTCATGTATCTTTTCGATAATAATCTCAACATTGGTCTGTTTATTTAATTGAAAGGAATGTTCCTGATAAATTAGTTCCATAATTGTGAGATCCTCCATTTGGCAATTTTGCAAAAGCTTATTCTCTCTATTTGTTATATCGACTAATTTAGATATTTTTTTATATTATATAGGTTAAAAACTATTATTTCATTTATAAACCAAATTTTGATAACCAATTTTCCACCCAAATAATCAACCAATAGAATTATATACTTTAACAAATTAATCTTATAATCTTTAAAATATTATATAAAAAGTATAATTTCCACACTATTTCACATAGAGTTTTTATGCTACTTAATATACTTCTTTAATCTAAAAATCGCATACAGAACCGCTCAATACTTACAGAATATTGGAGGTGGAGAAATCAAAATATTTATCTAGATTATCGAAGAAAAAAAATAAAAAAAGAGAACATTGCTCCAAAACAAAACGAAAACAAAAATTATGTCATGTTTAAATGAACTTAGAATAAAGCGTCTTCTAATCCTAAAATTCTAAAGTTTTGTAAATCCTAGTAGGTTATATCTAATTATCCAAAGATTTCGACTCGTTATACATTAGTCATCTAATAGTTAATCAATTCAAAAATATAGAAACTTTCTTACAGCGTATAATTATCTTTACAATCCATAACATCAAAGGGCCTAGCTTTAAACTGTTTATAAAAAAATTGAATAACATTACTAAACACTATCTAAAAATAGTTTTCAAAAAAAATTTTTTGATAATTTATGATTCACTTCACAAATTACTAATAGAAGACCAAAAGATTGACTGACTGAATGAGTAGCAGATATTTTTTGTTCAATATAAATTAATAGATTAAAGCTATAGAAATTATTTCAATCAAAACTCTAAAATATTCCTAACAAAAATCAATTTTTGCTAGCAAATCAAAACCACCCGGGTACATGGGTGGTTTTGATTTGAACTGAAAGCCTCTGTTACTGATCATTCCTTAAAAGGGTTTTGCACTGTTCTCCACCGCACTACTTTCCCTGAAACCATTAAAGGCCCTTCTTTCTACTTTAGTTTCTGTCTTTAACATCCTCTCTAGTAAACGATCAAAATATTCTATCACACATATTTGTACTGAACTATAGCATATTTTAATTAATTTCTATTATCTTTTTGTTTCTTCCAATATAAAAAAACCACCATATAAAAAATTATGGTGGTTTCTAAACAAGTATTAACGAAGAAGTTGAAGAACTCCTTGTGGTTGTTGGTTGGCTTGCTTTGCCACTGTTCCTTTCGGATACAGAATAGACTATATCTTCATCCTTGAAATAACAAGGAGCTGGGCACTTCGAACAGTTTCACTGCCCTACGAGATTCATAATCATAGGAAAAATCACCCTTAGACTGTATTCTCTAGTCGTTGAACCTTTCCCACTCTTTCGAGACAGGGACTTGGCTGCTGATTATCCATTGTACATCTTTCCTTTTTTCTAACCATCACGTTTATCGTTTCCAATTACGTTGTGGTAAGAAAAGCTTTAGAAATTCCCAGCAATTCACCCAGTCATATTCTTACCCATTACTGGTTAAGACGCCCTATAACAAATTACCTTAAAAGTTGTAATACTCCCTGAGGCATTTGATTTGATTGAGCTAACATTGATTGTGCAGCTTGAGTTAGGATATTATTCTTTGTAAAAGCCATCATTTCTTTCGCCATATCTACATCACGAATACGAGATTCAGCAGCTGTTAAATTTTCACTAGAATTGTTTAAATTGTTAATTGTATGCTCTAAACGATTTTGCCATGCACCCATTTTAGAACGTTCAGCAGACACTTTTTCAATTGCATCATTAATAACTGTAATAGCAGCTTCAGCACCAGCTTGAGTAAGAACACCAACATTTCCAGATGCAGGTTCAGCTGTTAATGAATCGACCCCTGATACATATAGATCTGCAACTGATTTACCTGAAGCAACATTTCCACTTACAATTGTACCTAATTTATCAGTTCTCATGTCACTAAACTCAATATCTAATGTTTGACCTTCGTTAGCACCAATATGAAGCTTTTTACCAGAGAATGTACCATCTAAAAGTTTTTGTGTATTGAATTCAGAATTGTTACCAATTCTATCAACTTCTTCTTTCAATTGGTTAATTTCTTTTTGAATTTCCTTACGATCAGTAAACGTGTTTGTATCATTGGAAGCTTGAGTTGCTAGTTCACGCATACGTTGAAGGATTGAATGAGTTTCATTTAATGAACCCTCAGCTGTTTGGATTAAAGATACACCATCTTGAGCATTTTTAGCAGCCATATCTAAACCACGAATTTGACCACGCATTTTTTCAGAAATAGCAAGACCCGCTGCATCATCTCCAGCACGGTTGATACGAAGTCCAGATGATAATTTTTCCATGTTTTTAGATGCTGCTGAAGATCCAGCATTTAATTGGCGGTATGTGTTTAATGCCGCAATGTTATGATTGATAATCATATTTAGTTTCCTCCTTGAATATTGTTTTGTTCACGTCCTTGTGAACGAATATTTTAGTAAGTCACTAGGTCGGCCGCCCTAGTTCCTCCCTTACACTATTTATATCGTCAAGATTCGAAGAGGTTTAATAGTTTATTTAAAAAATTTTATTGTTTATTTGTTTTTGGGATAATTTTTAGTAAATCAGTAATTCCTCTTGCTGCACTTGTATTTTCCGATTGAATTTCCTGATAGACCTCTTTTCTATGAATTTCAATACTCCTTGGAGCAGTAATTCCGATTTTTATTTGATCTCCTTGAATAGAAACGACTTGAATTTCAATATCTTCTCCAATTTGAATAGATTCACCTTTTTTCCTTGATAATACTAACATCTCCTCACTCCTTTACTTTCTCATAATTTTCACTTAAGAGAAGGTGTTTAGTCTTATATTTTTTATCATTCAAAACAACCTGTTTAGATTTATTATTTTTTATATTAATAATAATAGGTGCTTGTAAATTTGCTGTGGTTTTACTAAAAGGTTCATGCACCGTAAGGATCACCATCACTTGTACGTCCTCTTCCGTTTCTATTTCTAGTGATTCAATTGTTTGAACGTCTAACTCAAACTCATAGTCGGTAAAAAAACTAAAAGGACTAGTTAATACAAATGCGATATCAGGGGACTTCAAAGATTGCATAATCATAAATACTTCATTTTCTGGTAAAGGCAAAATAATAAATTCTTTTTCTTCTGGAAACCCGGGGATTCCGTTTTCAAAAGCCCATTTCAAATCTTGATCCCATTCTATCTCACCATGATATTTCGTTTGTAACCTCATGCTCATTCACTCCTATATTTCCTGATCAAAGTTAACACCAACAAATTTTAAATTTGCAAAATCTATTTTTAAATCTTCATATTGCTCCATTTCAATTTCTACTTGTCCAGGGTTATACTCTACTATTAGTTTTCGTGATTTGGTATTATTAATTACCTTTTCAGTCTCCCACTGAATATCAAGTTTTGCAGGTTCAAAATATGTTTTCACGCTAAATGGCGATGGAACAAAACCGACATTAAAGTCATATGTACGAAGTTTGCTGTTCTGTTCAGAAATAGAGGCAATGACATTGCCTCCCTTTTCAAACTTCATCATTTGCTCACCTTCTTGCGCTCTACGTGCAATGCCATTCAGCCATTCTTTATAGCCATTTTGTGAAAATTCCTCAATTCTTTTGGATATCGGTTTAAGATCCATGTCTGCCCAAGCCTGTGATTGATCGACCGTAAATTTTGATGGAGTTCGATTTATATGTAATTCTGCTCTTGGTTGCTGTATATCTATCTCAGCTTTTGGTTGTTCTATTGATTGTGTGGCTGGTGTTGTATCCATTTGTATTTTTGCATATTGTGATTCTAGTCTAATTTGTGGTAGCTTCATTTATTTTCACCTCTAGTAAAAAAAGCTATCCGTCGAGAATAGCTTTAGCGTAAAAAGTCTAATAGTGTTGGCTGAATAATTCGTGCACCCATTCCTAATGAGGCTCTCTGCACAGCTTCTTGTGTAATAAGATCTGTAATGACCTTCTCCATATCAACATCTTCATTTTTTGACATCATCTTAGTTGCATTAATTTCTTGTTGATCAATCCGGTCTTCCATTAAATCTATACGGTTACTACGTGCTCCCACTGTTGCACGTTCATTTATTATGTGGTTAATGCTTTTATCGATGTCAACTATGCTATCATTTAAATCTACCTGATCATTCCCCGATTTCAAGTCATCTACTAATTTATTTAATCCTTCAAAAAGATCCTTATTAAATACATCGGTTGAATTCACTTCAATATAAACGCCTTTAGATAATTCTAGTTTTACTGAATTGGAATTGTTCGAAACATCTGATGGGTTATTAGCGATGTCACCAATTGGTTTATTTAACGTATCTGTACCATTAAAAAGATATTTATCTCCAACTTGAGTGTTACCAATTTCTTTTAATTGGTCACGGAGTTGTTCAATTTCTTTAGCAACTGCTTCTCTTTGATCAGATTCTAGGGTTCCGTTTGCTGCTTTTACAGTTAATTCCCGAATACGCTGTAATGCTTTGGTAGCTTGATCGAGAGCTGCATCCGTATTATCCAGCCAGTTGTGCGCTTCAGAAAAATTCCGTTTAAACTGTTGAACTTCTGTTAAGCTAGTCCGGTATGCGATTCCTTTCATTGCAACAACCGGGTCATCAGAGGGACGTGTAATTTTCTTTTGTGTTTGCATTTGTTCCGATATTTTCCCCATTTTTTCATAGCTATTACTAATATTTTTTAAAAAGTTATTAGAAAGCATTGATTGTGTTACACGCATAATTTACTACTCTCCTTATCTTCCACCAAGGCCCATGCCATTGATTATTTTGTCTAGCATTTCATCGACAATAGTAATATTTCTAGCAGATGCATTGTAAGCTTGCTGATATTTAATCATATTTATAAACTCTTCATCTATTGAAACCGCACTAACTGATTGTCGTCTTTCATCAACAGATTGAAGAAGGTTTCCACTGTTAGCAGTTAGACGGTTTGCTTGCTGCGCGTCTACTCCTAGTTTTCCAATGATAGATTGATATTTTGATGTAATATTTGCTGTACTTTGAACATTTGCTAAATCTATTGCATTCTTGCCATCCCCTGCAACCGAATCTTTAGATCCAGCAGCGGCAATATTCTCATTTGATGTAATTAGGACTTTAATATCTTCAGCATTGGAACCGCCAAAAAACTCCTCACCCTGATTACCATCTAATGTCCATCCTTTAACATGCTGTTCATTAAATTTTGTAATGAAAGTAGACGCTAAATCATTTAGCTGCTTTAGCATTTCCGGATAGATACCTTTTTCAGTTCCGTTTCCATTTTCTAAATATCCAAAGCTCTCTATTAATCCACTTAACTTTCCTTTTGCTATCTTATCAAAACTAAGATTATTACTACTATTATCAGAACCAATAATATTTAATTGACCTAATGAGGTTTCTTCATCAATTTCAGTTATTTTTCCAAATTTAGATCCGTCAATTAAAGACGTTTCTTGACCGTTCTCATCTATCATTTTTATATTGTAAATGCCTTCAGCAATTGAAGATGGGTTACCACCACTTTTGGTCGTCTCTATTTTAATATTAACGTAACTTGATAGCTCATCCACCAAACGATCCCGTTCATCATATAAGTCATTCGGTATATATCCATGTGGTTCAATTTCAGAAATTTGTTTATTTACATTTCCTATTTGTTCAAGAATAGAATTAATGTTTCTAATAGACACATTAATCTCATTTCCTAAATCTTTTTTTACTTCTTTCATAGAAGAACTTAAGTAATGAAAGGTTTCAGCAACTGCCTGTCCACGTTGTAGAACGACAGATCTTGCACCATCATTTTCAGGATTGACACTTAAATCCTGAAGTGACTGCCAAAACTGCCCAAGTGTCGCAGCTAAACCTGAATCACTTGGTTCATTCATAATGTCTTCCAGTTTCGCAAGTGACTCTGCTTTCGTACTCCAATAGCCGAACTTATTATTTTCACCACGATATTGCTGGTCAATGAAGGATTCACGTACACGCTGTATCGATCCTGCCTGTACCCCTGTCCCCATTTGTCCAGGTATTTGTGGACGATTCATTGATGCTGCTGGGTATGCCGGTGATGCTTCAAAATTTACGCGTTGTCTTGTGTAGCCTAAAGTATTTGCGTTTGAGATATTTTGGCCTGTTACATATAGTGCGGATTGTTGGGTGTTCATGCCTCGTTTGGCTGTTTCTAATCCATGAAATGTAGAAAACATTTTGTGTTACCTCCGTTTGGTTAGCAAGCATGTTATGCTTTTGAATTAAAGGTTGATACTGTTGATTTTTTCATCTTTTTTTGATCCGGTCTGCCGTAGTTCATTGACTCAGGTCGGGGTTGGATCATATCGATTGTCATGTTGACAAATTGAAGGCTTTGATGAATCAGTAGTTGATTTAATTCATTGCGATCTTTTAATTTATTGACTACTGACAAAATCTTCTCTTTCAGTTCATTAAGTATTTCCTTGTCATTCCCTGTTACTGCTTCTATGCAGTTAGTTAGAGTGATTTCTGTTGCTTCAGATTTACCTAATAGTTGTTTAGCGGCCTCTTGCCGTTGTTTTTCCATCGTATTAATGGCTGCAACAAAGGTTTGTTCGTCCTTAAGCATTTTTTGAAGGCCTTCCATATCCCCTTTTTTGATGATTTCTGTTTTTGCTTCGGAGAGTTCATATAGTTTTTCATGAAGTTGGTATAATTTTTCTAAAGCCTCGATAAGCGTTTCAGTGGAAGCGGACATGGAGAACCCTCCTTTTTATTTTCCTTGATAAAAGTTTTTGATCCCTTTAGCGATTAGCTCTGGGTTGACTTTATATTGACCATGTTGTACTTCGATTTTTAACTGTTCGACTTTTGCACGACGAGCCTGTTCAATAGTAGAAGTTTGCATATCCTTCGCCTTCGAAGATATTTCCACTTTATCTGTTTGTTTTCCGCTCTTATTCGCTTGTTCAAATTTATTCATTTGTTTTTTATATGGATTAATTCCGTGTGTACCGTAATTATTGATTTTCATAATTTTTACGCCCCTTTCGTTCGAACGTATCCCTTGTATATATATTATATCGGATAAAATGGAAAAACTTTTATAGTAGATTTTGCCCAATAATTAGAAAAAGAATAAGTACTTGTTCAATAGGGCATGTATGAGAGAAATTTGAAAAGATTATTTCATCTTCTCAGTCTTCACGCTAGACAAACTACAGACCGATTATTGTAGGGTAAATGTGTAACAATACGTTTTTCACTAGACAGATCAGTACCTCTTCAACTTTAAAAGGTACTGAAATTTCTACTCTCCTATTAAAAAAATCCAAACGATGGGTTTGGATCCAATTGATAGGACTTTCGCTTCACCTATTAATTTTGACTATAATAGGTCCGGTTTCTTAATTCCTCTTTGCGCTTTTCTTCTTTATCAAGTACTTCAAGGTCATTTTTAATTTTGCCTGCACAGTCTGAGCATAGCTTACCATTTTTAATTAGTGTTCCACATTTACTACATGGGTAGCCGAGGTTAGGAAATTGGGCAAGCTGTAAGCGTCCTTTTCGTACCCATTTGTAGAGTAACTCCTCCTCTACACCTGTTTCTTCAACAACTGTTTCTGTTGTAGCTGAACGGTTTTCACGTTTTCTCAGGAATTTATAGACGATATCATAAAGTTTTTCTTCTTCTTTATAGCATGATCCACATACATCACGTATATTATTTTTTAAATAGAGATTTCCGCATTTCGGACAGTTTTCTAGTTCAGGCATCAGGGTCATCC
This sequence comes from Heyndrickxia oleronia, assembly GCF_017809215.1. GTDB lineage: Bacteria > Bacillota > Bacilli > Bacillales > Bacillaceae_C > Heyndrickxia > Heyndrickxia oleronia. Next base: position 1,216,605 of record NZ_CP065424.1, on the reverse strand, counting down.
TCCTAATGTATACTTGTACCTCTATTATATCGGATGTATTGATAAATTTGTTAAACCTAATTTACTTTTTTATCCACGTGCTACCGTAAGGGCAGTTACCGAATTTGCACCTGCTTCTTTCAGTTCCTTCGCCGCATGTCTGAGAGTTGACCCTGTTGTGTATATATCATCAATCAGAATAATGGATCGGTTCATAATTGCTGATGGGTTCCTTACTGTAAAAATTTGTTGAAGCTGTATCCGTTCTTGACGAGATTTTTTTGATTGTTTTTCGGTATGGGTGCGATTTAGAATATCCATTACCTGTAATCCTGCTTCATTAGCGAGTGCTGTTGCTTGATTGAAGCCTCTTTCCTTTAATCTTTCTTGACTAAGCGGGATAGAGACGATGGAATCATAATCGAGAGTTTTTAAGATCTCATTTATTTTTCGCGAGAAAATCTTGCTAAGAATATAATCGCCGCGGAATTTGAAGCGTGCGATGATGTCTTTAAGAAAATCATCGTATTCATAACAGGAAATATTTTTATCAAGCACTCCTTTCCATTTCTGATCTTCTTCCCATCGTTGGCAATCGAGGCAGAGGGTTTCTTCTACAATATATTCCTTTGGGAGATTTTCCATTGGTCGACCACAGGTATGACAGATTGGTGGTTTGATTGGAATAAGCTTATTTTCACAGTCATTACATAAATATTGGGCAGGCTGTGGTAGGAAAAGTGTAGTCCATTTCGGTTCAAATGCGATAGGTATATGGCAATTCAAACAATAATCATGCATCAATCAATCCCCTTTCTCTTGCTTCTCTATTCATCTGAACGATATGGCTGTATGCTCTATTCATCGCCATTGTCTTTCCATGGTGAAAAAAAGTAATCGTTCCCTTTGGATATTGGGCGCTTCTACCAACACGGCCCGAAATTTGGACAAGGGCTGCTTCGGTAAAGATTCCGTCCTCCGTTCCTACTATCGCGACATCGATGTTTGGAAAGGTGACACCACGCTCCAGAATCGTCGTTGTGAGTAGAATAGGGGTTTCTTTCTTCCGCATTCTTTCTACTTTTTCCTTACGATTGGGATCTTCAGCATGAACCGTTTCTATGTTTGGATGTAATTGTTGAAAAAGTGGGGCTGTTTTTTCCATTAATTTGATGTTTGGAAGAAAGATTAATGCTTGCTTATTTGCTTGCAATCTTGCTTTGATCCACTTCTCAATTTTCGGAGGAAGTTTCCCTTTTTCAAAGGACTTTTTCCAGTTGCCACACCAAGCAAATTCAGGTATTGGCAATGGTCGACGATGGAATCTTGCGGGGATAGTAACATAAGGTCGTTTTCCAGAGAGACATTCCTGCTGCCATGTTTGGTTTGGAGTCGCCGATAAATAGATTTTTGCCGCATTATTTTTTGCAGCTTTTTGCACCGCCCATTGCAGGGTATGATCATAGGAATAAGGAAAGGCGTCAACTTCATCGACAATCATGAGATCAAATCCATGGTAGAATCGAAATAATTGATGGGTGGTGGAGATTGTGAGTGGAGAAAATTGGTTTCGATCCTCACTCCCACCATACAGGGCCACAACTTGGATAGTGGGAAATACCTTCTGTAGTCGAGGTGCGAGCTCAAGGACAACATCTGTCCTTGGAGTTGCGATACATACCCGCTGTTTTTGCTTTAATGCTTCATTGATGCCTTCGAAAAGTACTTCTGTTTTTCCTGCTCCACAAACGGCTGGTAATGAATACTAAAACTTAAATCGAAATAAAAAGAAGAAGCACAACGTGTATAAGTAGTGCTACCAACACTCTCATACCGTCCGCCTAAGTAGACTAGGCAAACACTTGCTGTACTCCTTACATGTATTTTATTACGTGTAGTTTGATAAAGCAATGGTTTGTCTTATGGTGAACCGTTGCTTTTTTCTTTCTTAAAGGAGCAGTTTTAGTATGAAAAAGAAAATTGATGTAATAGCAAGTGTGGATTCCTTCCACAATCTTTCAACATTCACTGATATTGAAGACATGAATGAAACTGTTCGTATTTATAGAGACATCATTAAAACGAGAGTGAGCCGTTCTGACGTACAAACTAGACTTATTGCATTACTCGAAGTATTAAAGCGCCATAGCTGCAAGCAAATAGGTGTTAGCTACATGTCTAAAAATACTATTGCTGATAAGTTAGAACTATCTTATAAAACTGTACAACGCTTAATGAAAAAATTAGAGGAACTAGGAATGATCCGTCAAATACCAATGAAAAGAAAATCCGATATGCTTCAAACTGCTAATGCAATTCAGATCATTCCAGCTAAAAATGATGTGTCCGACAAGACACCTCCTAAAAAGACCGAGAAGTGTCCGACCATTAAAACCAATTCTAGTTCTTTAAAACAAAAGATTAATAATAAACGTAAAGCAATCGTTTCATTTGCTCAAGCGAATTTTATTGCTTCTTGGGTTCCAGAACAATTTGGAAAACTTGCTAACTGTTTCTATCATGAAGCTATAACTATCAATGAATTTTGGAAAGTGGTTAAACAGAACAATCCTATCATCAATCATGTGGAAGGCACTCGAGCATTTACTGATAAACAAGAATTACATATTGGAATTAAGGCACTAAAAGAGTTGGTTATGAAGGTTAAAAGTGGAATGAGTATTAAGAATAAATTTGGATATTTTAATGGGATTGTTAACAACATTATGGACAAGCTTTATTTTGATGATGAATTTATGGGAATCAACTAGAAAACATTATTTACCTTGTTTTTTAGATTCACTAATACCTTTTATCAAATAAATAATACCAACCAAGATAAATAATAACGAAATAAATGTAGTTATACCTCTTTGATAGAAGTTATCAAAAAAAGTAAACATATAAAACAAAAAACCAAAGGACAAGTATATTGATGCAATTAATTGTTTCATGAAATGGACTCCTTTCGAAAAACACTATTTTTTTATATTATTCTATTCAAATTCGAGTTTACCCTTTATTTCGAGTTGAATTTATGAGACTTATTTAATTTCATCAAAAGTGTGAACATAAGCTCTTAGATTATTTTGTTTGATCAAGGACTCGAATTTTCGTTTTCTAATGTTACTCTTTGTGAAGATATAAAGTGTAGATAACCTAATTTGTTTTAATACATCAATGTAACTCTCTATCTTTTTCTTATTGTCCGACATGTCTCGTGTATTATCAATTTCGATAAAATGTATATAACCATTTCTGGTGAATGAAGCATCAGCAATAATTTTTTTGTTTGCTATTTTTAAACCACCATTTACAATTATTTCGTGCTTTTTCATTTGAGCTTCTAATTCAAAGACATGTTCTCTTTGCCAATCTAATGGGCATTTGAAGTGAAAATATACTTCATTGGACAGCAATATGTGTTCTATAAGAGCATTCCGTTTCACTTCTTTTGTAGACCCAACAAATTCGCGTCCATCTTTATTCAAATAGAGAACTTTTTCTTTGTTAAAAAAGGTTGTATGAATGTATGGATCAAGTTGGTTAATAACTCTACATGCATTACGGTAGCTTTTTAAATCATGCTTTTGTCTTAATTGCCTGATTGTAACCATTCCAAGTTGGTCAATTGTTGTGAGTAGATTTTCTATCCTTGACTGCGTTGATAACAGCATCTTGTTTCCCCTCCAACTTGCTAAACATATATTTATCATCAATATATGGAACTTGTATGGTACGATTCTTTTCTATTTTGTAAATGGCTCTTCCTGGTATAGAAGGAAGATCTTCAGCTCCTATATCGTCCAAGATGACTCTACTTGCAATTTGAGCTGCAGCAATAAAAGATAATCTTGCTACAATATTCATTTTCACTTGCATTGGCACAGCTTCTTTAGTTGGATATTGAGTACAAAAGATTAATCTATATCCTAATGCCCCACCAATACGAGCAATTTCTGATAATGCAGCCTGACAAAACTTTGCATACTTCTTAGAATCACCTTCCACAATATTTGGAGATAGTTCTGCACCCTCATCCACAATGATAAAAGTTCTTTTCTGGATAGGTGTATCAACAATATTGGTATATTGCTTCAATCTCATAGATTTTTGACGTTCTTTCAAGTCTTCAATAATTGTGGAAAGTAATTCTGTAGATTCAAATATATCACTCGATACTTCTTTGACTTGTGGAATACCAACATAATGACCAAACTCCATTCCACCTTTTAAATCAAGAATATAAAATTCTACATTCTCCATTTGATTCATGAGTAATGAATAAAATATCTCTTTGATTAAAACTGTTTTACCAAACCTTGTTACACCTCCTACAAGCATATGAGGATATTTATCAAAGTCATGATATAAGATGCCTTCGTGATTTCTTCCAATGGGTATCTCCCATTTTCCCTCATTCAATAAATCATCTGTGTATGACCATTTTTCTGGCAACTTTTGCTTGTAAACTTTAATTTTCAAAAGACCATCAAACTCTATTTCAATATCCTTGTTTAGACCGTCCACAATAGCTGATTTTATGGTTTCAAATGCTTCTGAAGGTATTCCCAAGGGTAATGTATATAAGTAAGTTGAATACTGTTCATTATCATGTTTTTTGTACAATTTTGGATATAAAAATGAATCATCCTTTTTGATTCCCACTCTCCTATTTTCAAAGATGGTTTGAATCTTCTTTTCATCAGTTATTTTTTTCTTTGGAATAAGTGCTGCTCCTGTAATAATTGCAGGTAGTGCTAACCATTCAATCATTATTAACCCTCCTTTTCACCACAACTTATCAATAATTTTATTTTCAATTGCCTTATAACTATCGACTTCACAAGCATCAAATTTGTACATGTGATCTAATATGGATTCATACTCTTCCTTCGTCTCACACTCTTCAAAAATGGTATTTAGATGACTGGATGAAAACAAGAAGGGTTCGTTTAATTCATCAAATTGATTTCTTCTTAATCGGTCTTTGTTCCACTTGCTATCTGCCAAGCTTTGAAACATTGATCTCAACATACCATTCACTGACATAGTCATTCTCCTTTTCTATGAACACTTCATTGTAAATTTCATTTAGTGAATAATTCATTGAAGTATACAAAGTTATAGATAAGTAGGAATAGAGCTAGTTTATTTTTGTTCATCTAAAGTCCGACATATATACATATATCTTTTTTTTCTGTCTATCTTAAAGGAAAATCTTGCTGAGTTCTTTCATTAAATACAAAATTCCTCCGTACTTAATCACCTCCATTACGATAGACACTATTGATCCATTGATTGCTATACTAGTTTTATCAAGTAGAGCAACTCCTACTAATGCTCCGCCTGTAGCACCTACAAATACTAATCCAAATGTGAAAGGATCCATTCTTTCTCACTCTCCCTTCTTTGTATAGTTCATTGTATGGTCAATGGCCCAAAAAATTGCTTGTCCGTATACATTTTTGTTTATTTTTTTACACAAAAACATTAAAAGGATTAAACGAAATTGTGTAGAATTGGTAATAATGGAGAAGGTGAATTAGTATGATATTGAATAAAATAGCTTTTTGGGCAGAACAAAAAGGCATTAAACACAGCCATTTAGCAAAAAAGTGTGGAGTATCAAATCAAACATTTTCTCGCTGGGCCACAAATAAAACCCAGCCAGATTTGATACAATCATTTATAATATCTCAAGAATTAGGTGTAAAGATGGAAGAATTAATTAAGGGGGAAGATGAATGAAAGGTCAAACAATTGTAACTTGTTCTCAATGTGGAGGGAACAAAGTAAAGAGCAGTGCTATTGGATTATTTCAGTTTTGTATGTCTGTGGGAATTTTATTCTGTATAACGATAATCGGGATACCATTTGGAATTGTATTTATAATTTCTGCATTTATTGTTAGAAAGTCTAAAGCAAGATTAAAATTTAGATGTATAGAATGTAAACATGACTTTAAAATTACTGAGCCAACTTATAATGATTATATAAAGGCAATAAGTTAACCGTCCATAAGGGCGGTTTTTAATCTATTACAGTTACATTTAATATCTTATCAAATCGGACAAACTCAATCCCTTCTTCTGTTACTACTTTAATCTCTTTCATTAATTGGTCAATTGATTTAATACAACAAAGTAATTTTTTCTCAAATCCATCCTCATATAATGATAAATCTACATATAAATTATAATCTTTAGCATACCTAATCAATTGCTCAAACTCCGAAATTCTATCTTCATCAAATATCGGCATGTTAATTTTTTGACTATCTATCCACATTTGTTTTGTTTCAGCTACATGTTCAGGCATCATAAATCCATACCATTTTTTCATACCTCTGTCATGGATGTTGTTATTACTCATTGTTGTTATGCCCCTCTTCTATGCATTTTTAAAGGTGCAATCGATAAAATGTTGCTTACTTTAAAAGTTCGAACCTGTTTACGTGTATAACAATATGCTCTAAAAGACTGATCCCCTACTTTTTCTACATGGATAACTCTTTGAGTAATCTCACCTTTATTAGATAAATAAATCATTTCAAGCTTTTCGTGTGTTTCTACTGCTCTAAGAAGTAAACCATTCATCGATTGCCCTCCTTAATATTCGCTCTTTTTATAAATTATATACGAACAGTAGTTCGTTTTCAACTTGATTTAAGAACAAATGTTTGTATATAATTAAAGAAAAAAAGTGAGGGATAAAGAATGAAACTAATCCCTGAAAAGGATCAGGCTGTTATTGAAAAAGCTATATATTTACCTATGGTAATAATCGTTCTGAACCAAGATTTAAAATTAATTAATAATAGCCAAATAAAATTAAAATCACCATATACAGAATGGATTGAAAAAACAATTATAACTGTCCAAAAAGAATTATCCGATGTAAAACGATACATGAAACAAAATCAAATAAAAGTGGAAAAGGTTAAAACTGATGAATCATTTACACAATATGTTTTTATCTATAAAGGGTATGAGGATATCCATAGATATTTTAACCCAAGGCTTAGAAATCGAACTGAAGAATTATTGAAGTATTACTTATATGGCAATAACAACTAAAAACCTTCATAATTAAACTGAGGTGAGTATTTTGACCATAAACATTGATATTTATCTAAAATTTGAGGATAAGTATTATCGAAAAGGTTGTAGATTTTCCACACTATCCCCATTTAACGGTGCAGAAGATGCTGCTAAATATACATACATTTACATTAAACAATTCAAAAGAAAACATGAAAATAAAAGGATTGAAATTAATAAGGTTATATATGAGGAAACAATTGATATTACAGCAGAAGTGCAGAGGTTAAGTAGAAACGGAAAATTATATCTTGTAAAGTAAAAAAAGCCCTCTCTTTAAAGAGAAAGCCTTAATGAGTGGGGAGTTATTTAGAAATAGACAATAAATTACCCAATAAACATAAATAGTTTATTGCTGGATAATTAACTGCTTAATACATTTTATTATTATTAAGTGTTTTTGATTGGGTTGTCTTACAAAATAACAAAAACTCCCTCAATTTGAAGGAGCTTTCATCTTTTTGAATATTATACATGCAGGATTTATTTATAGTATTGATATAAAAAAATAATTTAAACATTTAATTTGAATAAGTTTAATCTAACTGACAAATAATATTTTTACCCAAGAGATTACTTTTGGTGTTCCGTTTAAGGGGAAGTAACCCACTCCAGGTAACCATACTTCCCCTTTTAAAATTATTTAATTTGATACCAGGCATTAATGCTTTTTAAGAATTGCTCCATTTCTTTAGCTTTTTCTGTTCCTTCTGTAAACTGTCCAATTTCAAAGGAAAGCGATCCACTCTCATTACGAGTAGGCTTATAATAATATCCTTTTTGAATAAGGAAATTATGAATCTTTATAAGCGAATCTCCCGAATATCCACCAGTATAAAAAGAAATTTTCTTTTCCACTTTGGATTCATCCTTTACATTTGATTTAGATACCTCTTTGATTTTTAATTTAAAGTGAGATACAAAAGCTTGAAATACTGCTTCTGCATACTTCTCACGGAATTCCTCTGATTTTAATAATTCCGCTTCTTTTTTATTACTCATAAATGGGCCTTCTTGTAGGATTGCTGTCATATTTGTTTCTCGCAGTACATGAAGGTCTTTAGCTTTTACTCCTCGATCACGTAACCCTGTAGCTTTAACAACATATTCTTGTACTACTTTAGCGAATGCTAATGAATCCTTTGGCCATGAAGTATATACAAATGTTTCAAGACCGTTTGCGCTATTCCATGAACTATATGCAGCGTTTCCGTGTTGAGAGTAGAATACATCAGCACCCCATTTGTTTGCTTTGTCTGTTCTGGATTTCAAAGAAACATCTGTTTTACCTGTTGGATCGTCAGTCCTTAATATTGAAACATTCTCACACGTATTTAACTTATTTATTAGTTTCGTTACTACTCCACTATTAAACTCCCATTCATGTAAGGAATTATCAGGAGTACGTTTACCTGGAGTATTTTTTCCGTGTCCAGCATCGATTGCTATTTTCATTTACAAAACTCCTTTTAAAATAAAATGAGCAACAACTAATTGCTGTCGCTCTTTACGATACTTTTTACATTCCTCCTTTAATTATTAATCCTAAAACCGCAGAAACAACTGCACCAATAACAATTCTCAAAATCCAAGTCGTATTGCTTTTTATACTTGCGATATCTTCTTTTATGTCTTTAATGTTTGATTCTGCTACTGCAAGCCTTGTTTTAACATCTGAAATATCACTTTCAAGTTTCGATACTCGTTCTTCCATAATGCACCACCTAAAAGATATTAATACGATCGGTACATAGCTGGCTACAGTTTTCAAAAGAAATAATTATTTCTTAATCTATTGTTATGCTAACCTGTCCTTTTTCGGAAAGGCTATTTAGAAAAAAGTAATCTTTTAGTCATTGCTCTTACTTAGATTTCGTTAAACCTTCTTTTTTCAACACTTCTTTTTGCTTTTTCCCCTTTGCTGTTACATAGTTATTTTTAAACCAAGCAATTGTTGCAGTTACAAATGTGAATGTGGAAGAAATCACTGCTGTCTGTTCTTCCTCTGTACCCGGTATTTCATAAAGACCGAATCCTACAAGGAACTGATTCACTAAAGCAATAGCCAAAACTATAGTTCTAATAACAGTACCCTTATCCATAAATCTCACCTCCCTTCTAGAAAATAAAAAGAACGACTACCTAGGTGGTAATCGTTCTTCCATATCGTCTAATTTAGTAATGATGATATCGTATTTCGTACTAAACCTTTTAATGATCTCATTCTGATCATCTATTGTTTGATACAGTTGTTTTTCTCTCTCTTGGCTTTCCTTTCTTGAAGAATAAAAAAGCCAAACAAAAAGAACCGCAAAGGGTCCTTGGGTTAAAAAATATTGTGCTAGATTGGCATCCATATGGCATCACCGCCTACATAAAAATAGCCTTGATCGGTTCAAGGCATTGCTGTGGTTATGGTGTTGTTGTTATTTCCTTACTTCCCCACTCATTTGAGCCAATTCCTGCTTAATCTTTTGAGTTAAAGTGGGCCTGTTATTTCCAAATGTTCCTTCGATTCGGAATCCATTTTCCTCATAAATTTCTTTGATTTCAGTTATCCTGGTATCTAATGTTACTCCCCAATCCTTACTTTGAATGGTTGTAATATCGCCAAGATTATAATCCTTTTCATATTTAAAAGGACTATAAGTTAATATCTGTCCCTCAAGATAATGCTCTTGAATTAGTTGTTCCAATTGTTGATTTCCTCTGTCTGTTAGGTCTTTTATGATGTCTGCAACAGGTCTAGGAATAGTTTCATTAGTAGTTCCACCATCACCATCAGGAACTTCAATATCCTCTGTTTCTGGAATATCCCGTGCATCGATAAATATCTCATGTCGAGATAACCCAACTTCTTTCCCAACTTCAACTATACGTCTTTCTACACCTTCACCTTGCCCAGCAACATAAGCAGAGTTTTTATAATTTAATTCACTCTCTGTGTAGTGAAGGGATTGCAAAGACTCAAATTGTGGACTGAAAATAACAGGCGGATGAATTGATTGATTTACTGATACATCCTTTCCTTCCACAACATCAAAGACCCATTGTTTATTCTTTAAATCAAGTGTGACATCCCAACCTAATCCAGTTGCTAAGCTGATTTCTGTCATTTCCTCTGAAAGATTTTTATAACGTGATTGCCAGGAAATAGATGGTCCTCTGTTCTGATTCGGCGCAATAACAAGTTGTGAAATCTTTCGCCTAGGATCTACTGGATTGACAATATTCCTTTCAATGTAATGTTTCATAACTGTTTCAGCATTACCACTCTTATAGTCATAAGCTGTGTAGGCAGGTGGGATGGTTATCCTTTGAGTAACAACGGCTTGCAAAGATAATCCTTTAACAAGCCAGTTTTCTGTTGCCTTTCCATTTTCGTCTAGATCTATTTCTCGATGTTTAATAATAAAAACCTTATTCAATTCTTTTCCAACAAGAATAAGGTTTCCTTTGAGTAATTTATCAGCATGTTTTTTATAACGATTGATTTTTAATTCAATGTCTCCAAATGTGTGGAAACGTCTAGTGAAAAACATAGATTCATAGGCTTCTGTTTCTCCTAAGATATCCATGTCTGCAGATAAGATTCTAATAGGTTTTTGCATCTAGTCACCGCCTTTTTAGAGCATAAAAAATACGCCTATTCAGCGTTTGTTGGTTGTTCTTCTTTTTGTTCAATATCTGGTCTAATTACATAAATATATGCAAATACTAAGTTTTCATTTTCTTCATCCATACCATAACTTTTAACTATAGTTGCAATATCTCCCTCACCACGTTCATACCGAGTTACACAGGCTCTTGCTATTACCCTAATTTTATAATCCGCTAATGCAGCCACTATAAAACAACTCCTTATCTTATCAAAAATTAATTATTTAATAATGTTTCAGATAAAATTATTTCTAAATCTGCAATTCTGTTTTTATATTCTTCGTTTTCTTTTTTTAGTTCATCTATTTGTTTTTTATATGGAGATTGAAAACCAGTGTAATCATTGTTAATTTCATAACCAAACTCTAATTCTTTTGTTTCTGGATTAACTCTGTAAGTTACTGCTTCTGAAAATTCTTCATTATATTGCCCCGGCTCTAATTGTAAATAATCTACAATATCTCTATTTTGATTTCTCAATTCTAATGAATATTTAAAATCATCTTCTATTGTAGAATCTACAATATTTTCTCCCATTCTTTCGCCAGTATCGTACAATATTACACCAGTAATAATGTTATAATAAAGTCTTCTTCCTAGAATAACCTGCATTATTTTTAATACCTCCTTATAATCTAACCCCAAATTGTAAATTTTAAATCCCTTGTTTGGGCAACTGGTGGATATAAACCTTTAAAACCTTCCTCTGCTGTTATAAACTCTAAATCAAAATATAGGTAGTTACCACTAACATAGGTGTTGTAGCCTTGATGTACCCAACAATATAACTGTTTTGATACAGTCGGTGCGTTACCACCATAATCTAACCTTAAAGTATCCCCTACATATGTTCCTCCAAACACAATACCAATTACTCCACTTAGATTATAATTACTATTAAACCCTAAATTATTAATTTCCACTGCCCATTCTCTAGGTGGGAACCCCACATAAATTGGTATTGTTACCCTTGCAGCGTTATAAGGAATACTAACTGTTTTATCAACAACTACCTTTTTATATAATTGCGCCCCTCTTACATATCCTGCTCCATTATGATAACCTGCGGGAATATATTGCAAACTCTCTGTTGGAGTTATATATACTGCTCCCCTATTTGGCATTGTCCCAGTAAATTCACCTTCATCGTTGGTAAAAGTTTTCCCTGTTAAAACATCACCTACAATTGCTGTACCACTCCCCCCTTCACCCTGTAAGATAAAAGAATTTCCATTATATCGTAACGTATATATTCCATCTTTCTTTAATGCACTTGGGTTTTGACCGTTTGGTTTTACTATTAACTTAGTATTTAAACCATTTATTCTTAAAAAGACCGGAACCCCACTTTGTTTATGCATTTTTATTGATACCGCTAAACCCTCATATAAATCTGTAACTCCATCAAGAGAGATATCATATACTTCATTTGTACCGCCTGTAGTTACTGCATATGGTATATGTTCTTTATAATCATGAATATGCTCTTCTAGCCCTGCTTGGTCAAAGTTGGGAAGAATCTTAGACCCTGCCCATGGACAAATATCTGTTTTCCCTCTTTCGTCAATCACATCATTTGCATTGATATAAGTTTGACCACCGATAATTTTTACTTGTGCTAAAGAGATTTCATAAATAAATTGATCTCTTTGTAATGCAGGGGCAACAGGAACCGTTGTAGGTACACCTTTTTTAATAAATGATTTTACAAACCGAGATTCAGTTCTTAAATCTAACCTTACTACAATTCTATCAATACGATTTTTCCCAAGTACTTCGGTATCATGCGTATGCGTTAATGGACTAGTATTTTCATAACTTCTACCTACCACATAAGCAACCCCTGTACTAAGGGTGGTAATCATTGAATTTCCTTCTGTGGAAACTTTCAGTTCACCACTTTCACCTTTCATAACTCCAGTCGTAACTAACCTTCGGAAATAATCAGTAAATTGTTGTGCAAAATACTCACGATCCCACACTCCTGGAGCAACTTCAACTGGATCAAAAAAACTAAAATTCTCTGCCATAACAACACCTCCAATTACTTACACACTTACATAACGATTTCTAAATTCAACATATACCTCTGGTTTGCCACCATCTGAAAGAAACGATATTGCATTTTCTCCCTGCCTTAGCATGAAAAACTCACTGCTTAAATCTATAAACCCCATTCCATTAGTCTCTACACCGTCGGGGGCAACAATGTTCACATCTTTTCCATTAAAATCGGTCGTGATTATTAAGTTATATCCCTCTGGTATCGCATAATTTATCAAAATAAATTCTCCAGTTGTTAAATTGGTAATCTTCGGATTTACCACCTCACCCCTAAAGGTAACTTTGATTGGGGCAGGTGCATCACCAATGTTAACTAATACCCTTGAATCTCCCCTTGATGCGAAACGTACTGGGAAATGAAAAGGAAAACGGAAATGTGAAACAAAGTCCTCCAATTTTATATTTGTTGGATTGGTATCCTGCCAGTATGGATCAGGGCATAAGAGATTTACAATAGACTTTTGATACCACTGTCCTTTATTATCTGAACCCAAAGGAAATGTTGGTACATTTTCTGAAACAGCCCATATTTCTCTTTTAGTACTTCCATTTTCATATATCAATTTACCTTTACCCAAATTAGGATTAAAAATAGAAGATAACAATTGACGTTTTTCTAATAATCCATTTCTACTAGATTCAATAATAGAAATATAGAGAGTTAATGGACGTGGTTGAAGTCGGGCATCGATAAAGGTATTTCCATCTTGGTAAGGAGCCTTTGACGTTTGAATATCAGCTTGCACATCACCTTTTCCATCAATATTTTCTAATAAAAAAGGAAGTCTATTACTTATTTCAATAGACTGCCCTCTAGAATTGATAAAAGTTACTTTTTCAGCCACTTGATCACCTTCCTAAATTAAATTCCATACCCCATTGGACCATTGCCTGTTTAGTTTTTCTTGATACGTCATAAGGTGATGGATTAGGTTGGTAAAAATTGAAGTTTTGTTCAATGGGTGGCAATTGAGAACCTGATGCATTTCCACTAGTAACTTCAGAACCTGGTACACTTGGAACAGCAGCTCTTGCTAATTCATTTGCTTGATAGGTTATGCCCCTAATACTGTTTTTCATCCCTTCAGCTAACCCTTGCCCTGTATATTCTCCAAGTCTCATCATTACTCTAGATGGCGAATGAATATCTAATGCTTTAGAGATTGTGGAAGAAATAGAATTAGCAATCTCCCTAGCTTGTTGTAGTAAAGGACCTGTCATTGAAGATAATCCATTCATTAAGCCTTTAATCGTATTCTGACCAATGCTATTCATACTTGCTTTCATAGCGTTAAATTCAGCTGTAGTTCCAGAACGAATATCCTTTACCTTCTTAGTCCAATCCGTTTTAAGTTGCTCCAATTGGGAATTAGCGTTTTTATGCAATTCATCTATTTTCTTTTTGGTATCAGTTTTGAGTCCTTCTAATTCGCTTGTCGCTTGTAAACGTGCAAGTTCATTTTTAACCTTCCACAATCGAACAAAATCCTGTAATTGTGAATCAGTCATACTGTTTAAAGCTGCAACTTCTGCAGCTGCTTTAGGACCCATTTCACGAAGTTCCGCAAGCAACCCTTTGTCTATTCCTTTTTCAGCTAGTTGTTGGATATTTGTAGCCCATTCGCTAAAGATAGATACTTGATCTTCAAGATTTTTAAGGAGTTTATCACCTGTAACATCAGCCTTTTGAGAGACTTCATCAAATATCCCTGCAAATGAATACAATGATCTCGTACGATCTTCAACTGCCTTTTGATATTCGGCATTTAGGGCATTCTCTTCATCAATTAACTTCTGATTAATCTCTTGAACCTTTGTAACATACTCTTCATTTAGAGAAGTTAGCTTATCATGGATCTCTTTTTTAACACGGAATACATTTTGTTCGGCTTCTTCTCTTTCTTTTGATCCAACTTTATATCTAGCTTGAACACGTTCCCATGCAGCAAGTTCATCAGCAAGAGAAAGTTCATTCATTTGCTTTTTCTTTTCGATGTATGATTTGGATTGTTCAAATTGTTGTTTTAACAATTCAGCTTGCTTTTTCACTGAATCCTGTCTGATTTTTTCAATCTCTAGATTGATTTTCCTGACTTGTTCAGGAGTTTTAGCATATTGAGCTCTTATTTTTTCTAAAGACTTTATATGTGCTTGAGCATCTACTTCACCCATTTTAAAACGATAATTTTCTTTATCTAAAGCCTCTTTAAAGTTTTTAGCTGCCGCTTGAGCATTCTTCTTAGCTGCCTTTTCTGCTTCTTTTTGTTTATTGGATATTCCTTTAGCAAAACCTTCACCAGTGTGTTCTCCGAGCTTTGTTGTGACCCTTGAAGGTGAATGAATTCCTAGTGCTTTTTTAATTGAATCACCGATGCCATTTGCAATATCTTTAGCTTTATCCCAAACAGACTTAGCAAGTGAACCGATACCATTTAGTAAACCTTGAATAATATCTTTTCCAATAGAAAATAGATCAACTGCCTTTAATGGGTCCTTAATGAACTTAACAACTTGGTCAAAAGCCGTTTTAGTAGCAGACTTAATGTTTTCCCAGACATTTGTAATAGCTGTTTTCATTCCATTAACAATGGAAGTGATTGAGGATTTAATCCCATTCCAAATGCTAGTAGCTGTTGACTTAATCCCATTTATAATCGTTGAAATAGCTGTTTTAATCGCATTCCAAACACTTACAACAGTTGTTTTTATGGCATTAACAATACTTGAAATAGCACTCTTGATTCCATTCCACACTGTTGAAGCAGTTGTTTTCATTGCATTCCAAATAGTACTTATTGCAGTTTTAAATCCTTCAAATACGGATTTAGCACCGTCCACAAAGGCTTTTATGATTGTAGAAATAGCTGTCTTAATTGCATTCCAAGCAGTTGAAGCAGCAGTCTTAATGTTATTCCATATCTGTGATAAATGACTTTTAAATCCGTCAAAATCACCTTTTAATAAATCTATTAACAATAAAACAGGACCAAGGATAACATTCTTGATAATTTCCCAAGATGATTGCGCCACTGTTTTAATTGCATTCCATGATGTTTCTAAAACTTTTTTAATGTTATTCCAGGCATTAGAAAAAGCACTGGAAACTGAATCCCATGTGCTAGTAAAAAAATCAACTATTGGAGTAAAAATAGATTTTAATGTTTCAACAGTTGAAGTCCATACTGCTGTAACTCCATCCCATATAGATGTTGCTGCAGTTGTAATCCCTTCCCATATTCCAGAAAAGAAGTCTTTAATTCCTGTCCATACTGATTCAGCAGTACTTTTTATTCCTTCCCATGTGGAGGATAAAAAGTCTTTTATAACTCCCCATACCTCAATGGCTTTCGCTTTAATTTCATCCCAGTTTTGGTATATAGCCACACCTGCAGCGACTAATAAGGCTATTGCTGCTACAATACCTGCTATTATTCCTATAAGTGGTAATAAACCAATTTCTAATGCACCTACAGCAAGCGAAAGTGCTGTAAATATTGGTGCGAGTGTTGTTGCTATACCAACTAATACACCAAGTGCAGTACCTACTGCTACAATAGTAGCAGCTAATGTAGGATTTTCTTTCACCCATTCAGCTATTTTAGAAACTAACTCTGCAACCTTTAATAAAAATGGTTCAGCAGCCGTCTTTAAATCAGCAAATGCTTGTTTCAATTGAACCGCTGGATCAGCATTCATTTTAGAGATTGCATCATTTAATTGTTCCTGATTTTGCTTTGTTTTATCTGTAGCATCTGATACACCTTTAAATACTGCAATCATGTTCTGTCCCTGGTCTTCCCATTTAGTACCAAACACTTTTGTAGCAAGTTCATTCTGAACTGTTTTATCCTTAATGCCTTCAAGCCATGTAGCAACCTCACTCATAGCTTTCGATCCATCTTCTCCGCCTTTGGCTACCGCTTTTCCCCAATCCTCAAACTTTTTAACAGAAATGCCAGTACTGTTTATTAAAGGTTTCATATCCTTACTAACACCTAGACCAAAGCTAGCCATTTGAAGCCTTGCTTCTTTCACCCCATCATTTAGGTTATCAATATTCCAAGTTTTCGTATTAATACCCGCTTCAAAAATGGCTTGAATTTCTTTTGCAGAAAAACCAGCATCTTTCATTTGTTTTCCATATTCAGCAATTGTATCTAATTGTTCAGGTGGAAAACCCGCTTTTAAAAGTGAATTCGTTAAAGCAAGAGCTCGATCATTAGAAACTCCAATTTCACCAGATAATTCATTAACTTCCTGAATTAGTTCAATAAAATCTATTCCTGCATAAGCTTGAGAAATAACAGATGCTCCTTTAACTATGGAACTATTTGCTTCGTCACTTGCTGTTTTATTTAATGCCCATTGACGTCTTACACCTTCTAATGCTTCTGCTCCGTCCACACCATATGCTTCAAGATTTCGTATTACTTCACGAATAGATTCCTTAGATTCTTCTGGAACCTCAAATGCAATGTCAACTTTAGTTTTCAAAGAAGAAGTATCCAGTGCTTTTTCTATTGTTGCTGCTATTCCGCCACCTGCAGCAAGGGCACCAACAACCCCTGAAAGTTCAGCACCAAAACCGTTAACTTTATCCCCTGCATTCTCAGCTTCTTTAGCAACCTGACTTAATTCTTTCCTTACAGACTTTAAAGAACCACCGTCATCAACTTTGGATAGAGCTCGTTTCATTTTATCCAAGTCTGCATTTGTACCTAGGGCAGTTACTCCAACTTTATTAATAGCATCCTCAAGCTGTCTGGAAGATGCTGTACCGTTCTTGATAGCATTTGTAAGCCTTCCACCTAAAGCACTTGAAAAATTGTCTACGCTAGTCCCTGTGGCTTCAAAAAGTGTGTTTAATTGTCTAGTAGATTTAGCAATGTTATCTTGTTCTTGATTAACAATAGATAATTTCCCTTTTAAACCATCTAACACACTTTGAGTTGCTACAAGTTCACGATTAAAAGCACGATATTGCTCCTCAGATATTTTCCCTTGTGCAAATTGCTGATCAACTTGGGACTGCGCTTCTTTTAACTGATTTAATTTTTGAGTTGTTGTTTGAATTTGATCAGCTAAAAGCTTTTGTTTCTGTGCTAACAATTCTGCATTACCAGGATTAAATTTTAATAGTCGTTCAACGTCTTTCAATTCAGTTTGAAGCTTTGTACTTTGCTTATTTACATCTGATAGAGCTTTCTCCAAACCTACTGTATCAGACCCTATTTCTATCGTAATACCTTTGATTTTATTACTACCTGCCATATCCTCACCCCACTTTCAAACAAAGAAAAAAGCACCCTATAAAAGAGTGCTTAAAAAGAATCAAAATCAGATTGTGTGGCTTTTCTAACCTTTTTCTTTGGTGGTTTTTGCATATCTATAAACTCATGAATATAGTCCATACACATTCCTATTGTCATATCTTCTAAATCATTTCTAGTTAATTTGCATTTATAACAAAGAGCAAGGAACAGTTCTGTAGAAAACTCTCCATCATCATTATCTGTTCCTTGGTCATCATCATTTATTTTTTTTTAGATTGAATGGTTTTCTGAATCATTTCCATTAGTTCTGGAATGACATCTAACATTGGAAATTCATCGAAGGAATCCAACCATTCTAATGGTTCAGGTATCTCCATATTGGCTGTTTTTGCTAAAGTCCATGCGATATTATAAAAGACCTCAAAGTCTAATCCTTCAAGGTCCTCTGCGGAAAAATCATCATCTTGTATTTTGTTTAATTTATCAAGTACACCTAATTTCATGATTTCGGTAAAATAATCTTTTCCGAATTGAGACTTGAATCGAATAGGTGTTGCCCCTGTGGATTTAAACTTTATTTCTTTACCATCTATAGTAACTGTTTTTTCCATATTTAATCACCTCATAGAATTCATTTAAACTCCCTTATGCTGCCGGAGTTTTTTCATAAACTTTTGTATACCAATCATCATAAATAGCAGCAGGAGTTTCAGCTGTAGTCTTTGTTTTAACCATTAATTTACCGTCGATTTCTAGAGGACTAGCTACAAATGTTAATTCATTTGGATTTGGTTCAGCTGAACTTTCTTTTGTTTTTGATCCTACTGTTGGACGGTTAGCGGTGCAATTGTATAGAACATGGCGAGTAGCTTTTACATCACCATCAAATTCAAACAGGAGTGCAAATGGTTTCCCTTTAGCATCCGCTAATTCATTCAATACCTTATCGGTTTCGTCCTTTTGTTCGCCTAAAGCATCAATAGCAAATTGTTCTATGATATTGGCAATTGATAAGGTACCATCGTATCCTTGGTTATTACTTGCAGAATAAAAGAGCATATCATCTGCATAAAACTCGATCATATCCCCACGTGGTTCTAAGGATAATTCAATACCACCTGGCATTTTTATGGGCGTTTCAAAAGTAATTTTCCCATCTACTACAGTGTAAGGAGCATAGTGAACATTTTTCAAACCAAACGTTACTTTATTTTCTGGCATATTAAATCAACCTCGCTTCATATATTCTTTGAAATAAATTTTCTGATTCTATAAATGTTTCAGTAGTTTGATAGGGTATTTCATATTTATCTAGTACTGATTCAAGCTTAGCTTCTGCTGATAAGTCTTTCTTTAAGGTATAAAGTTCAATTTGTACATTTTCTATCTTTTGATAGACCTTATTGTCAGCAATATAGTGAGAAGAATACGGTGTCCAATAACAAATATAAGGTGGATCAGGAACTGGATTATTATCTGTTGGTGTGAAATGTGAATAAGTGACTGGATAACCTGTTTCATCAAGTATCTTTTTTAATTGAACTAAATTCATTGTCTAATCGCCCTCTCCACTCTACTCACATATTCATCCACAATCTTTTCTTCAACTGGTCGTATATGAACCTTTGCTGCAACCCTACCACCACCACGTTTTACATGGCCGTTTTCCAAAAGGTGTGTGAGTCGATAGTTAGGAGCCTTATTATAAATAACAATATTTTTACCAACCTTTTTTCGGGCCCAGCTCTTTGCATAACTACCTGTATCCTTTGGACTTTTTTGCTTTAAAAGGGACACTGCTTCCTTCGTAACATCTTCTTTTATTACTTCAACTTCTTCTTTTACAGACTCTGTATATAAAGATAGTTGTCTAGCAATTTCTTTTGACAGGTCTTTCACCTTAACCATTTGATCACCTTTTTTCCTTTACAAGGATGGTCAATGTTTTGTCCGCTTCATCGTCATTAATTGGCGGTTCGATAATGTCAAATATGCGATTGTTATATTTAATCCTCATCTCTGCTGTTATTCCCTCAGTGTAGTGAATAACAAATCGAGAAGTAATTGTTGCACGCTCAGAACCTGCATTTACATACTCAGATCCTTTTAAAGTTTTGATCATTGCCCAAGCTTTTTTGTATTCAATCCAGTCTTTTCCGATTTCCTGCCCCAATTCATCCTTCAAAGATTCTAATTTTAAGAATGTAATCCTGTGTCTAAAGGACCCTGAATTGTAATTAGGATTATATTTAAATGGTTGCATCTGTCTCACCCTCTAGCTTAATTTCCTCAAGTGCTTTATCAATTGCTAAGTTATTAATTTCAGTAAGAAAATTTGTGCTAAAGAACTCTAGAGCATCATTATAAACATACCTAGAACGTTCAAAAACTAATTCCTTAAAATCAGCATCATTATTAATATCATAATTACCACATCTTTTATTTAAGGCTTTAACAGACGCAGAAAGGATGCGTCTTAGGTTATCATCTTCATGATCACCCAGGTGCATCCTTCCCTTAAACTCTATTAGAATTTCATCAGTGATGCTCATTGACATCACTCCTTATTTTCTTTTCCTGCTTTAGCTTCTTCAAGTTTTTCCCTTAGCTTTTCAAGGCCAGTGTTAGGATGTACGGTAACACCAAACGATTCCAACTCTTTCCTGATAGTGGATTTCTCTTCTTCTTCCGCCTTTTCTTTTTCTTCTTTCTCTTTTAATTCACGAGCCGCTTTTTCTTCTTCTGTTTCTACTTTTTCTATAAAAATCTTTCTATGCTCAGGATGTACTGTAGACAATTCTTCTATACGATCTTTAGTGGGTTCATAACCCTCAATCGGAAACACATCACCTTTACGGTAAACAATATTATTATTCTCTTTATCTCTAAAATCATTAATTACCTGATATGGCATATTACATCATCCTTTCATTAAACTGATGGAGTTGGAGCAGAAAATTTAATATCTAAATCGTATACAAGAGCCGCTTTATTATCTTTTGGCTTACCATTTGCAAATTGTTTAATTGTATAGAGTGTAGCATCTTCCATAGCTAATGTTTGATCAAACTTTTTAAGTTTGTATCCACCAGCAATAGCTGCAATATATTCTCCTTTAACAAAGAACAATGCTTTATTTGCTGGAATTTCTTCTGATTCCACAACTTGAATGTTATATGGTAAAGCAGTCACCCATTGACCACTAGATGTTTGGATTGTGTTACGGAATTGTACACCAATTGCATCAATTGGATTTACGACCATAACAATTTTACCGCCGACTTTACGTGATTTGCCTTTTGCATTAGTAGATAGTGCTTTTACGACTTCATAAAGTTCACCAGCAACAATTTCACCATACTCTGAAGGAGCAAAGGTTAGTGTACCCGATGATGTTTTGTCAGTTACTGCACCTGTTTCAGCATCGACATTTTTCATTAAACCAATTGGCTCTTGTTGTGCAGATCCACGACCATTCACAAATCCATATTCAAGACCGACTGAATATGTTTCTATAAGTAAAGTACGGACATATCGCTCAACCCATACAGGTCCAAGTTCTAACATGTCATTTGGAATAGCTGCAAATGATGTTAATTTCAATTGCCCGATTTTCTCTGAACGAAATGCAGCATTAACTTGACCACTGATATCTCCAAAAATTTCTTTCCAAGCGTACGCTTTTGTAGCATCGGAATAGATAAACTTAGTAACTGCGCCTAGATCTTGCAAGCCCAAAGCATCAAGTAATGGATGAGCGTTTACTAGATCCTCAAATACTCGCTCTTGAGTAGTTTCAGGAAGAATAGAATCATCTTTGAAACCTCCATCTTGAACAACTGCATTAAAGAATTTACGCTCTTCTGAAGTTAATACATTTTGTCCACGTGCAGCTAATATTTGAGCATCGTGAATTTCATTACGAGCATCATTTGCAATTTTTTCTGTTAAGTCAGTTTGAAGTGCTGTAAACATCTCATTAAATGCATTTTCTAATTGCTCTGGTGTCGAATTTTCATCCTTTACAACATTCATATAAGCTTGTTTTTTCGTTTCGAAATTTTCCATTGTACCTTTTAATTTCATCGTCATTTACGATTACCTCCAATTTTTTAGATATTAAAAAAAGCGTCGTCTTTTTGTATTAGACGGCACTTGTTCCTGTGGGTTATTCGGTTGTATCTGTGCTGCGTATTTTGCAACTAATCCTTCCTTGAAGTTTTCAACTTCATCATCTTCATCTTCAAGTTCGGCGATTTCAATTTCATCAGCTATCGTGTCGGCAAATCCTAAAGCAACTGCTTCATCTGCATTTAACCAGGTTTCATCTTTCAACAACTCTGTAAGTTCATCATCATTTCCAACGAAACGATTACGATAAGAAGCTGTTACTGCCTTGTCAATTTTACGCAAATCTTTGGCAGTTTTTTCAAATACCTCCGCGTTTCCATACTCAAAAGTACTCGCTTGATGAATCATCATCATAGTATTGCTTGGCATGATGATTTCATCCCCTGCCATTGCTATGATAGATGCAGCACTTGCAGCCCAACCATCAATATGAACTATTATTTTTGCTTTATGGTTTTTAAAATATTTCCAATTGCAATCCCATCAAATGCGGAACCACCGCCACTATTGATATGCACATGAATTTCATCAACGTCAGCACTTTCAATTTTTTGCAGAATACTTTCAGCGCTATTTCTCCAACCACCGATATAACCGTAAATAGATAGTTTTAAACCCTTTTCAGCTTGATTAACAATATCAAATCTTTGCTTGAAATTCAGGATTTTATTCAAATCAAATTTGTTCATTATCTTACCTCACCTCCTTCAACAGAATCTGCAGATTGATAGTTTTTCGTAATAACAAACTTGTCCAACTCTGGATCATCAGAACGTTCAGCACCAAACAATTCTCTCACCTCATTTCTAGTGAAGGCACCTGATGCAACTAATTTGTCCACCGCTTCTGCATGATCGATTAAATCTTTTTCGGTAATACCTTTAACCTCAATCCGATCTCCTTTTAAATATGCCTTTTGATCGATTAATTTATTATTTAATTCGTCTTTGATTTTCTTTAGCAATGGTCCAATACAGAATTTTATATATGCTTTAATGCTAGTTTCATATTCTGCTAGTTCTCCATGAACTAATGCATTAGGAATCCCAAGAATGTTAGCCACATCATCTACCAATGACCTCTTTAATTTTGTTAGTTCTTCCACAGATTGACCATTGTTTTCTCCGCTATAAACCTCTTCGTAGTTAAAACCTTTTAGCATGGGAACAAGTGCAACAGAATTATTTCTAAACGAATTAAATAGCTTATCAATAAAGTTTTGTAGTTTGGTTCTGTTTTTATCTGTAAGATCTTGAGTGGAGTCCATTCCAACTTTTCCACGAATTTGGTTTTTTCTTAAACTAACTTCTATCATTCGACTAAAAAGGTTTGCAAAATCATCAAACATACCATCCATAAACTTTGATAACTTTTCATTGTTATATGTGAGATAGATTACCTCATCCATATTAAATGAACGTTGGAAAGTATAATCCTTAACAGTTACATCTTTGAAAATGTCTGGATAAACTGCATATTCTACACGAGTAAAACTATCAGCGATTAACAGATCATTATTATCAGTAAGAATCACCAAGACTTCATTTTCATGAATCAATTCATAAATGAATTTTTGCCAAAAGTCTGCTGCTGCTTGGTCAGTGTTAGGTCTTACATTCAATAAATAATGCCAATCATTCATTTGCCGTTTACCGTTTTTCATGATTCTAAAATCAGATTGGCTAATTGTACGGCCAATAAAATTTATACATGTTTCTAAAGCCATTTTTTTCAAATAAGCACGATGAGATGTTTCATAAGTCAGGTCTAAATCAAGCATCCATTCTAGTTCGCTATTTCGCTTTAACACGTTATTTAACCATCCCATTTACATGATCACCCCCTCCCTAGAAGTTCAAAGCATCTAATGCATCTAATGCATCATCAATATTCACTTCATCTTCAAGAATGTTATCGGCTTGCCATAATGCGTACACAAAAGCTGTAAAACCATCTGTCTTCCTTCGAACTTCATCTTTTTTCAAGAAATCCTTATTCCCATCATTCTTGACCTTGACTACAATGTTATTTGTGTTCCATCTCATTAGTGGATTGTCACCAAAAATAATACGTTGTTGAGCAAACAGCATTTCAATTCTAGGTGCAAGTTTTGCATAAATCGCATGTGGATTCTGAATGTATAAAACATGAAATCCTGCATCTTCTAATGCCTGCTTTACAATATCTAATCGAAATGTGTCGCCAATAATCGTGTTTAAACCATACTTTTCTCTCATTTCACAGAAATAATTAACCATGTATTTAATATCGATGACTGGTCCATCAAGTAAAGTAATAAGGCCATCTTCTTCCCATTCTTCAATAGGAGGTTTTAATTTAGCTTCTTTTATAAATTCACGTCTTGCAAATTGATGGCTATCCCAAATATAATCATCACCATGTTTAAAGAGGACTCCACAAGCTGTAAAGTCTTTAATATAGGAAAAGTCGATTGCTCCTACACATGTCTTTCCCCTTAAAACGTTATAGGGAATTGGTCGGTTCGTCGCTTCAATATCTTTCCAAGAAGCTATCCTAATCGTATTATCTTCTTGAGGAAGGTTCATCCTTTTAGCCATGAACTCAGGACGACCAGACGGATCATCTTCTAAATCGAGATATTCATCCATGATCGTATCAAACAATTCTTCAGCGTAAGGACTTCTTGGTTTACTGAACATCGGATTAGCCTTTTCCCATAGTTCTGGATTGTCCACTTCGTCTTTATTATCCATTTTGCATATGAAAACAAAACGATTTTTACGCTTGCTTCCACCTTTCAAAATATCTAAACACTGCTCAATAAATTTATCAAAAAAACCACCACGGACATGACCGTTGGTGGAAATATAAATTCTTCTTCTATGCTTTACTTTACCCAGACCAGAACTCAATGTATTTATAAGTTTGGTATCTTCATATATGTGCCATTCATCAAATATTAAACAACCAGGACGACCACCGTCCTTTGTGTCAGCGTTAGAAGTTCGAAACTTAAATTCTGAAAGAGTTGATTTTCCAGTAATTTTAGTTTTGGTCCAAGAGAAAAATTTTTTCATGAGAGCCTTATACTTTTCCTTCACGTTATAAACTTCTTTAACAGAAGTCTCTGCTTGGTCTTCACTGTTAGCTACAACATCAACGTTATATCCTTCAATTCCATGACCAGGACTTATGAAGTAATCAGCTAGTCCAGAAATCAAACCGTTCTTCCCATTACCACGAGCAATAACAATTACAATATCTTTATAAAATAATTTGTCCCGTACTTTATATTTAAGAAAAATAAAAGCAATGATAAACTTCTGAAATGGCTCTAATTTGAAATACCACTTCTCTATAAAGTTTATACATTGCTCTATTTGTTCTTCATCAAAGTAAATGTCATCTCTTATAAGAACCTCAGATTCTAAGTGTTTCACTAAATCGATACGCTCTTGATTAAAAATAACCTGGCCTTTTCTCCATGATTCAATATACTCATCTACATACTTTTGATGAATCAATATAAATCACTGACTTCTGGTTCGTCATTATCCTTTTTCTCATCCTTAGGTAGTTCTGGCACATATAACATTTCAAATTTAATCGAATTTTCAAGAGTAATTAGTGTTTTTGTGAGCTTATTTAATTCATTTAAGGCAGGATTTGTTTTAGTAAATTCTTGACTTGCATTAATAGTAGTTGTCATAACACCAGTTTTATTGATTGCACTTTGCAGCTTTCTAATTTGCTTTACAATCGCTATATACCGCTTTACTTTATCAACTTCTAATAGATCATCTTGATTAATTCGATTCATCAATTGTTTTTCCAAATCAGCTATTTTTACGACTCCACTCACAAAAACACCCCCCTTCTTTTTTTAACCCCCTAATATAGCAGCTGATTTTTCAATTTTTTTGGACGAAAGACTCCCCCTTACCGGTGCCCCTAAATAGATTTTTTGCAAAACCTTTTGACCCGGGGGGTACTACCATTTTTCATCATGCGCCCATTTATTTTCCTTACGAATGAAACCATTTCTAAAATACCTTCCATGCTTTTTGTTATGACAGTTAACACAAAGTGTCTCTAGGTTATCATTCTCTAGCGCAAGCTCTGGATAATCCTCTAACTCTTTGATGTGGTCCACAACCAATTGAATCTTCTTACGCTTAGCACGTTTACTGTATTCGTTTGTATCTATGGATACTTTACCTTGTCGTTTACATTCCTGGCATTCATAGTTATCTCTCGCCTTAATCTCTTTACGCTTAAGCTTCCATTCCTTCCCATCGTAGAACTTTCGTTTTTGTTCGCGTGTTTTGTATTCAGGCATTACTTACTCCCTCAACGAATAACCGCATGATAGACAATCTTTCATAGTATGCCAGAGTTTACCGTCAGCATAGAAATCATTAGTATCTAACTCTTTACCACAAGATGGACAAACAGATTTATCAATCTGTTCCAGTTCTTCTGCTAATGCATTCATATGCTTAGCAATTGCTTTAAGCTTTGCAACAAAAGTCTTTGAATTAATATCAATAGTTAGGGATCTACCTGCCATATAAAACAACTCCTTAACCTTACTTTTCCTCTACAACAACTGTCGCATTATAAAGAATTATTCTTTTACCATTGAATTCAAACTTTATTTTATCTGAACCAGTTGCACCACCTTTTGAATCTGTCTGGTTTGCAATATCAATCTTTCCTTCATATGTCCTAATCACATTGCCAGCATTATCATACACAGTGACTATCCTATCCAAGCCACCGCCATATTCAGATTTCATATCCTTCTTTGCCCGTTCTAAAGATGAACACCCAGATGAAACAACTACAATTGCAATTAATAAAATTAATAGATTAAAATACTTTTTCATTTCCTTCTCACCCTTCCTCCTACTCTTTTAAACGTGTCACGATTAGTTCCCATAATATCGTGCCAATTAACTTTCTCCTGTTTTGTCTTAGATTTTTCTTTCTTATTTCTAGCTGCACGTCTAAGTTGGTTGAACTTACGAATAGAATCTTTACTCAAATGATCAGCAAGTTTCATTTGTTCACCTTCTTTTTCACATAATAAAAAGACACCCACGAAGGATGTCTTTTTAAATTACATATAACTTGTTCTTGATATTTTTTTTTTTAATTCTTTACTTACAAAACTAGTTACATTTCTCTCAATTTTTTTATTATTTGCCACAATGACATCAGCGATTTTTTCTAATAAAGAAGATGAAACACCTTCATGTTCTTTTAACATCTCTATAATTTCTTCTTTTCGTAAACCAAGATTATTCACATTAACCACCTCACTTTCATCTACTCAATTCGACAAAAGGAGATAATTTCCTTCAAAAATATAATTTAAGCTATTCCTTACTTCGGTGAATAGCCTAACCGTCCCGATCCATTCCTTTGTAGCTGGGATCACTACACCAGGAGGTGGTAAAGTTACAATGTGGTGTCACGTACACTCAGATTGTAACCAGGAATGGAGTATTTAAAAGAATCAACTATCGCTGACCCTTTTATCAGTTTTCTATACTATTACTATAAACTGTTTTGTATATAGGTTACAGACATACAATTCACTGTCAATTTAGTGAAAGATTCATAGTTTCAGCGAATTTAATCATTCTTATCATTTCAGCATGCTTTTTATAAATATAACTAGCACTATAGTTTAAT
Organism: Heyndrickxia oleronia; assembly: GCF_017809215.1. Lineage (GTDB taxonomy): Bacteria > Bacillota > Bacilli > Bacillales > Bacillaceae_C > Heyndrickxia > Heyndrickxia oleronia. Next base: position 1,188,713 of record NZ_CP065424.1, on the reverse strand, counting down.
TCCTCTGCAATACTCTCTAGTGTCATACCGTCGATGTATTTCATTTTAAGTATCTGATTATCCAGTCCTTTAAATGTATTGACTAATTGAATAAGCTTTTCACGTTGTTCTTTTTTAAATGTAATGTCATTTTTGATTTTTTCAATTACTTCTTCTACTTTCGCTCCTAATGAATCTTCTTGTAATTTAACTTTTGCTAAATCACCCGATGTCCATCGTTTAAGCTCTATTTCAGTTTGTTCAAGATTAAATTCAAGATAGGCTAATTCTTCTTCTAATTTTTGATAATCTTTTAACCACTCATACAAACAAAAACACCTACCTTCTAAGTAAATATAAGAAAAGGTCAAGTATTTTCTATAAAATGCGTAACCATCTGTAACTTCTGTAACCGTCTCAAACCCTTGATACGACTGAATTTCTAATGGTTTTCTAGGTTACGGGTTACGCATTTACCCCCTAATTTTCTTATATAGAATAACTTTTTTGTTTATTTATATATAATATTTTTATAAGAAAGTGATTTTATCTGTAACCGCGTAACCGTACCCCTTAAACCCTTGATATGACTGACTTTTCATAGTTACACTTATCTGTAACTGGTTACGCATTTAACTGTAACTTTGCCTATTTTTCGCTAAAATGGTCACGTTTTTTGCCATTTTCGTGACCAAAAAACGGTCACGACACTTTGACCAATCCTTGATACGACTGGTGTCATTTTTTCTATTTGACCGTTTTTTGGTCAAGCGCGAAAATTATTGATCGCAAAAAATATCAACTTTACTTTTTAATCTCTTATTTTCTTCTAATAATTCCTCAACAGTCTGTACAACTTCATTCATTGAATCTGTATCAAAATAGAAATCGTTTTGTTCTGCACGTTCGATTTCATTTTTCCAAAATTGAATTTTTTCATTTATATCCATAATGTCTACTCCTCACTAATGAATAATCTTTTGCTCTTGCCATCGACCTTTTGAACAACTGTCCCAAATCCAAATAACTGTTTAATCTGTTTACTAAAGCTGATATTGCTTACAGCTTGATATCCATTTTCTGAACAGTAAAGTTTATATTGAATGTAGATATCTCCTACAACACTTCTTTCAAGATCGACATCTTCATTATTAACAAAGCTAATAATAGGATTATTTTCTTCCTGGTATTTTTTAAGCTCCGTTTCAACTGCTTTCGATTTCGTAAACTGCTTATTCTCTAGCAACCTTTTTAAGCTTTTTAGTGCAAGATTAAGTACATACTGCATTGATTCATCTGAAAGAAGCTTATCGGTTATAAATGGATCATAGTCTTCATCACTCGCACTAAATTTTGCTTTAAAAGGTACAATTTGCAATCTCCTCCCTAATCCATCGGTGTAATCATTAATTCTCGGCATTTCATTGGCGGAAAAAATTAACTTTGCATAGTTAGTAAAATCAAATGGATCCTTACCTTTTCTCTCGACGTTTAATGTCTCACCAGTAGAAAGCTTTTTGAATATCGATGATTCCTTAATATATCCTTTTGAAATATCATCACCTATGTTAACGAGTTTTCCGAACAACTCGGCCGTTTTAAACCGTTGGTCTAATTCATTTAAATCCAAGGAAGCAACGTTATCTACACCAGCAAGCTTTCTAATGATTTTAAGGAATGAGGACTTTCCATTAGATCCATCACCAGTAAGAATGAATGTTGCAGCAAATTCATTTCTTCTAAATAAAATGTAACCAAGAATTTCTTCCAAAATGGCACGAATCTTTTTATCATTAACTGCCATTTTATTTAATGTTTTATCTGTCACTTCATAATAAGCATCTTTAATGTATGCAATCGGTATTTTATTTCTCGTAATAATTTCTGGTGTAAAATCTTCAAGTTCCCATGTATCTAGATTAAATACTCCATTTTTCACTACGACATATTTGGTAGATGAGAAATGTTTATCTTTTGCTTTCAGCTGCAGGTAAGCGAGCGTTTCTTGACGTTGCATTCTTTTTAATGATGGAATATGTTTAATCATTGCTTCTTCAATGTCAGATTGATGATCCGAATAAACACCATCTTTGTATATATGTAAAATGTTTGTGATTTTACATATATGATGTTCATTGATTAGGTAATCACCGAACTTTTCATGTTGGAAAGAACCCTTTATGAAAAAGGATTCTTTCATAAATGCATCATCACGTAAGATTATGTTTAGTTCAGACTGTTCAACTGGCTCCTCTAAAATGTATTGATTGATGATAGAGATTGTTTCTTTAATATCATTCTTGGCCATACCTTGTGATTGCATTTTAAGAATATAAGTAAATAACTTATCATTTCTACCATCACCTTCACCAAGATTATTGAGATTAGGATTTTTCTTATGATAAGGATATAACCAACTAGGTAAAGGATCATGTTCATTTGCTTTGCGTAACCATTTTCGAGTTTTCCCATCAATCTTTAGTGGGTCTGCAGTATTTTTTATACCTAATTTATAGTCACACATAATGCCAATGTTCGAGTACCATTTGATCTTATTTGCTGTTAAATCATATCCTTTAAAATAAAAATGCATCCCTCCGGTTGTCTCCAAAACAGAACACTGTATATCCTTGTCTTCTATGATGTCTAATAATGTTTCAGCTTCGTCTATGTCATCAATATCAACCATGATGTAATCATCTTCTAAAATACCAACATAGGATTCTTCTTTTCGTGCAGTATGATAGGATAATAGTTTTGTACCATCTTTAAATTTACTAGCTGCATGTTTACCGTTTCCTTTTAAATAACCTTTATACACAAACTATTCACCTACTTTCTAAATCAAACTCATCTTTCATTATTGTTTCCTAAAACAATGTTTGCTGATAAAATCCAGTCTCTGCTGCTACTGGATTAATCCAAAGAACTTCTTGACGTTTTGCCCCAGCTTCTGCAGCGACATCCATTGTTTCTCTTTGCCAATGATTTAATCTTTCGTCATATATATGATGAGCATATCCGGAAAGAAGAACAGGACCAGGATGGGCATCTAAGACTTCCAATAATTCAATATGATCATCAATTGTCATCTCATGTTTATAATGACGTTTTGTTCTTGTCTCGATAATGTAAGGAGGATCCGCATACACAAGGACTTCTTTCCTTTTATATCTTTCAAGAAGTTTAGCAGCTGGTTGATGTTCTATTTGTGCTTGTTTAAGTCTTTTTGCTACAAGCATTATCTTTTTAGGAAGTTTACTCCATTCTTTCGCAACATCGGGTCCGTTGGATGAAATAAGACTTCTCCAACCTGTCCTATCGCTTGTTTTGGCACCAATAGCCTGCCAACACCTCACTAAAAATCTCCTTGCATCCTCTATTTCATTACCTGTTTCAAATTGATAAGATTTGTAATATTCCTCTCTTGAAAAAGGAGTCCATTCGATACAAGTTGCTAGTTCACTCGGATAATCTCGAATAATCTTAAATAAGTTAACCACGCTGCTATCCATATCATTTATAGTTTCAATTCGAGAAGGAAACTTATTAAAAAACACTGCTCCGGATCCAAAGAAAGGTTCAAGATATGTTTTATGATCAGGCATATGACTAATAATCCAATCAGCCATACTCCATTTGCTGCCTGGATAATGCAAAATTCTTGGTATGGACATTTTGATTTCCTCCTTCCTATCATTGCTATGTTGCTTTATTCATCCTTCCCCAAGAAATCATTTATTCGTTTCACTGCCAAATCCCAATACCACCAATAATCTAATTTACCTGGTATCTTCATTCCATTAACATCATCATTAACAATGAAACATCGTTCTGGAACAAAAGATATTTTTTCAGAAGAACCATTTTTAACTTTCATTAATTCCTTATCATTTTCATCTACACTTGCAAAAACACGGAAAACTTTTTCATTCATTCTTTTGGTCCCATAACGAGCATAATCATATTTATTACTGATCTTAACGATTTTTTGAAACTTAATTAGATCCTTACATCCGAATATGGTTTCTTCGGGATCGATGCCTTTTACAAAGTAATTAACAATTGCTTCATTAACAATGGGTAAATCATTATCCAAGTTATTAAGCTTTTTTACATATGAACCTTTTGATTTATAGTTACCGTCTTCATCTACCAGAATGTAATTGTTCACATCTTTTTGAATAACTTTCACGAAGTTATCGAACTCCAATTCCATCTTGGTTCGTTGTTCCCACTCATAACAAATATCATCAATCAGATCATAATCATCTTCTTTGTACAATTTAACTAAAACACCGTCCGTATTTGATTGGATGATTTGACAATATTGTTCAAGCTTTTCAATTAAATCAAGTAAAAGAGTCATTCCACCGATACAAACATTGTTTGCTTGTAACGGATCATAGAGTCCATTATATTTATCTTTCATTGCGCCATATGTTCCATTTATAACAATCTTAAGATGTGCCTGACGTTTATCTTTAGCTGCCTTATATTTAAGTCTGGTATCTCTTATTTCACGGAATTTATCAGGATTTTTTACATTCCTACTAAGATAACCATACTCAATCATTAACGCGGGATAATAACTGGCCACATCAATATTAATAAAAAATCCTGTACCATAATAATTTGGTCTAGCGCCATGTAATCCACCCCAGGCAAATAAATGTGGTACACCTGCAATATCAATATCTAATACTTTGTCATAATCACGATTTTCTTTGTAGAAATCTAAGACTTCAGTATATTTATTGATTTGTAATGTAGGTGGAAAAACAAAATTAAATTCATCATTCCTTGGTAGCTTGGGTTGTTTTGCTTCAAGAATCACTGCACTAAGTTGCGCTTTAGTTTTGGAAATGTTTCTAATCGGAAGATTAAACATTTTAAGCAATTCTACTTGTGATTCAAATTCAGATATATTAGCTGTAAAAATGTGCATCGTTTCATGTACATCGTGACGGCAATATTTTATTACTTCCTCGATTTCTTCCTCTGTTAATTCCCTATCGATAGTAAAGTCAACAGATGATTCACGAATATCATGTCCTTGAAACCCTTCAAGCTGTTTTAAGGATCTCAGTTTATTAGTCATGACATCAAAATTCAGTAGAGTTATTTTCCAAAAGTCTTTATAAAACTTCCAACCTGGTTCTTTTTTGACAATGATCCATTCATTTATTTCTTGAGGAGTAAAACCGCATATAATAGCTTTTAAAATATATTGGTCATAGTGTCGTGAATTATATCCAATCCAAATGTCTTTTTTATGTTCATTGTAAAAGTCAATCAAAGCCTTTTCATTATTGACAAATACTCTTTCCGATTTAGTATCTGTGTCAGTAATAACAACTAACCAATCATATTTAAATACCTCAAAGTCATAAAAGAGCATAATTTAATCACCTTTTTGTTTCTTTCGTTCACCCATCTTGGCATATATTTCAGCGATAATAATTCCTGTCTTAGTCAAATCAGCGTTAATGGATATTAAATGATTTTGATTTAAATGACCAAGTTGCACTCTAGTGATCAGCTGTAAATTTTCTAATGAAATGTTTTGCTTGTTACTGTCTAAAAATATAAGGCAATGTCCTTTAGGAACAGGACCATATTTCTCTTCCCACACAACTTGGTGTTTTGGTCTCCATCGTTTATGCCAGGGGCCATCATCAGATACCTTAATCAAGATGTATCCGCCGTCATCAATTCTTTCAGTGCCGATGGGTTTATAATTAATTGACTTTTGACCCTTTTTGAATTGAGTGGAAATCCCTCCAGTAGTGATACCCCTCTTGCCTTTGTTAAAAGGAGTATTGCCCTTTTTATAACGTGTATTAATTCCATTTTTCAAACCATTGTTTTTCATATACGCTCTAATTTGACTGACACGTAAATTTAAGCCAAAATGATCATTAACAAGTTGTGTAAGTTCCATGCTTGTCCTACCCTTAACATTTTCACGTATAAATTTAGCTTGTTCCGGAGTATAACTATGCCCCATACTATCCCTCCAACATTTTAGGTTTTTGAAGGTCTTTTGATTTATATTCCGTATGGAATTTTTGTGCTTTTAATACTAACGTTCCATTTAAAACGATTTGGTTTGCGATACTTGTAACAGCCCTTGCACGTTCGATTTCTTCTACTAATTCCTCACCTTTAATATCCTCGTCACTTAAACGTTCCAACTGTGCAAATAAATGATTATTTAAATCACCAAGAGTATTTTTCATTATATTCCCTCCTAAAATAATAGGGAGCTAAGCGCTCCCTGTTATTCAATTATTCAACTTCGAATACTTCTACAATTTCAAATGTGTCAAAACCACCCTTGTTGGTACCTTTTTCAAGAAGATATTCGAATTGACCATCAATTTCTTCATGAATATCTAGGATTAAATCAGCATATTGTTTGAATGATTTAAACTCCACATCATCCTTTTCACAATCCCACAAAGCACGAAGCATTTCATTGTTTTGATGCACCTGTAAACCAAAAGCTTTATCATTTTGTGGCTGCATTACTTTGTTATAGAAAATACGTTGGTTTTCAAATTCCCCAGCAACAACTTTGAACCATATTGTTAACATCGGATCACCTTTTTTAGATTCCGTTAACTCTAACTTTTCAACTGCAACTTCATATTTACCATCTGGAAGTGGTTCAAAATCACCGCTTCCACCGTTTTCTTCAACTTCCTTTACATCAGCTTGCAAAGACTCTAAATCTACTTGTTTATCAAATTTGCTCCAATCGAATGCCATAATTATTCAACCTCCTCATTTTTTACAGAAACAGTACCAGTATTATCAACGCTATATTTAACACCTTCATGTTGTTCCTCTGGGACTTCTTCTTTCTTTGGTTTAGATTCCATGATTTCTCTTGCTGTATCAAAGCTGAACACTAAATCGATTAAAAAATAAGTACCGTATTTATTATGTTTTTCACTGATTTTGAAAGAAGTTAGATATATATCTTCCTTTGCTTCCTCGACTAACTTTTCAGCTTCTTCACGACTGTCAGCATAGTGTTGTTCCTTTGTATTTAGTTCTTTAACTGGCATTTTACATTTCTCCCTTTATATATTTATTTTGTGTTTCTTTATAAATTGATTAGTGGTTATTTGCACACGTACTAACCCAATTCCAAATAGGAGTCTTACTGAACGAAAAGTATATGGCCTATTAGCATATTGGAGACTACCAGATTGATAATCTCTTTCTTTACGAATCTCTCGTAATCTCCAATATCGTTTTTTTCGTTGCTTATTCATTAACCACGGTTTCTTCGAGTTCTACGTGTACGAGTTGGTTTGTCTTCCTCTTTATCTTTTGGGCTATCTTCTTCACCTGGTGGTGTATCATCTTCAACCGGCTTACGTGATCTACGCTGACGTTTTGGTTTTTCTTCGGATTCAGTTTCTTCTGCAGATTTACGAGAACGTCTTTCACGCTTAGGTTTTTCTTCCTCTGCAGGTGGTTCTTCAACGGTAATAGTTACCCCATCTTCGTCTTCAACCTTAATCACTGACTCTTTATCCTTCTTACGCTCACGTTTAGGCTTGTCCTTTTCCTTAGTTCCTTTCCCTTCTTGAGCAGCCTTTAATTCTTCAATAAATGCATCATATTCAAGTGGAATTGTATCTACTTGCCAATCGTAACGACCACCACCGAAAACATTTTGCTGCTTTTTAAGTTGTAAAAATCTTTCATCGTCGGAATTTACATAAGCACGTAATGTTAAATCAACAGTACCAGTAAGAAAATTAGCAGTTTTATCATCAACATTTGGTTTAAAAGTTGTGCGCTTTCCCCCACCTTTTAGAGTGATTTCTGTTGCAATCTCCTTGCTGATATAAATTACTTGATAACCTAATGCTTTTAATCGTTTAATAGCATTATTAAATTCTAATTTAACTTTGTCCCATCCTTTACCATAACCGCCATCAGATTCATGCTCCCAACCATTTTTATCAAAGACATACACCCTGCAGTGATCACGTAAGTCTTCAACTAGATCCAATGCAACTGCTTCAAAATCATTCTCTTCTGTCTCCAAATCATGAATAGCATCTAAGAAAACATCCCAGGCTAATTTACGTTCAGTAATTCGTCCTTTTTTAGTAACCTGATCTTTAATTCGAATGACAGGTGCAGTAGTGTTATCTGTATTACCATCAGTATTTAAGAAAAGCACATTTGGAAATTTATCTACAAATGTTGATTTACCAACATAAGAATCTGCATAAATCCAAAAGTCTGGTTTAGTATCAATTTTTCTTTCACGACGTTCATTTTTAGGTAAGGCCATTAATATCTCTCCTTTTTCATCTTGAATAGCTTCTAAATAATTGGGCTTGAATCGTGGATTACAACTAAAGCATTTTCCACTTTTATTTCTTTTAGAAAAATCCTTTGAATCTTCGATTTCTCTAATATTGTTTTGAAAATATACAGTTTCCATTTCATTGAATTCAATCGGCACAAATTGCAATGCACTTGCTTCAACAGTCTCTACAATCCGTTTGCGAAAATGAAATAAATCTTCATCCTTTTTCTGTTTAATACTTGTCTTAGGAACAAACAAATATGCTAATCGTTTAACATCGAATCCATCTTGCTCTAAGTAGTCTTTATAGATATGTAGCTGACCCGAATCTAGATAGTTTTTAACATTATTAGAGTATTTAAAGTCAACCACCATACATGTATCATCTGGAGCCTTTAGGATTAAATCAACATACCCAACGTAATTAGGATGATCGATTTTGTATTCATGGATAAACTCGAATCCTTCAAATTGATTTAGAAATTCTTTCACCTTTGGAATCAATATTTCTAACTTTAAAGCTTCTTCAACAATTGCATCCGTCAATACTGGAAAAGCATTGTAGTATTCATTTATTGCCGTTTCAACATCATGTTCAATTCCAGAGTGAAGAGCATGTCCAATAATCAGTGGATTAGCTGCATTCGTTAAATCCTGAATTTCTGTTAATCTATCAATGTATTTCAATTTAAAATGATAGGGACAATCATTGAATAGCGATACTCGACTATAGCTGTATTGAGTCATTGTTTCACCACTTTCAATAAAGCAGTATTAGAATCCTCAACACATTTTAAATAGCTTTTAAGGTCGCTCACGTCCTTTTTATCAATAAGTAATTCATTCCTATGGATAAAAAGTAAAGCTGATAAAATGCTATGAGAATACCCCTTAAATCTCCATTTTTTTGATGTGGATTTATCTACAGGGTTTAAAACTTCCTCGTATCGTTCAATAACAACATTCATACTGTCATACTCTTTAATACGAATATTTCCAACCGTTAAAATAACCCTTTTTTCCTTTATTTCAGTCATCAAAACCACCTCGCTTTCCAAGACTCAAAATCCTTTGGTCTTAAAATATAAGCTTCTCCACCAGAATCTTTAATTTTCCGAATGTTATAGAGTTGTAGTTTTGAAGGTGTCCCAACATCCGTTTTTAATTCAATTCCATGAAAGGTACCATCTATACAAGCTAATATGTCTGGAATGCCTTCTTTGGTGTACTGACTCCCTGCCCAATATTTCACGTGCCATACATCATGTTCTTTCAAAAACTTAATTACTTTAGCTTGAAACTGTGATTCTCTCATTTAACTCACCTGTCAATCTCATGAATGCTTCTTTATCACCATCATCTAGTGCCTTATCAATGGCATTCTTCAAGTTGAATACCTCAATTTCTTGGATTAATTGGTCTATTTCAGATGGTTCATTTTCTTTAATAATTGAGCTAGACCCTATTACACCTTTTAATGCTAAATACGAGTAGAGCAGACTAGCCATTTGATCTCTTTTTTGTTCAGGATTCATAACACTCACCTCATTTCACTTTGATTGTGAGACTTGCACTTCTATTTGTGATTTTCGGATAATCTGTCATAAGTTCTGCAAATAGTTCTGGCTCTTCATTTTTCAACCTAGTTGTATCTAAAGATTTACTTGTACTTGCTGCTGTTCGAGTGATTTTCAATAAATCATTATCAATTGACTTAATTCCAAACTCGTCCATTGCTTTTCCTAGATCCTCTTTAAGCTTGGTTGTTTGTTCTTTTAATAATTTTTCTTGTTGAATATGTTGAGCAACATTAGCCATCAACAACATATGCTTGCTTTCAAATGCTTGAATTTCATTACTCATTTACATTTCCTCCTTCTCAAATAACGCGTCTGTATAATCTTTTCTTTCTTTCAAAACATCGAGCATTCGCCACTCAATTGATCCAGCAGTTAACAGATAATAATAGAAACATGGTTTATCTTGTCCTATCCTATGGATCCGTTTCTTACTCTGCTCAAACAACTCACTTTTATCGGTAAGTGTGAAGTAAACAATTTTATTTGCTTTTTGTAAGTTCAATCCCATAGCACCTGCTTGATATTGAATTAAAGTGACACTATTTTCATATTCTTCATAAGCTGATAGATCTTTTAAATCGCCATTTACAGTACTAATTGGTTTATCAATCATGTCTACAAGAGAAGCATATTCCTTCTTAAAGTTGTAAAAAATGATGATTCTATCGTTTGTACTGTCTATAAGGTCCTTTAAATAATGAAGTTTGTTTTGGTTATAAGAACCTGCCAGTTGACGTAGGTATAACTTTTTACTTGTAGGAGTATCACCAATTAGTAAATCTCCTCCTATTTCGATAATGTGATCTTTTGCAAATTGTTGATATTCCTTAGTACATGGTATTTTTACTATCTGATCATTGACTTTTGGAAGGTCAAATACTTCCTCTGTTTTCATAAATATTGCCCCATGTTTTTTTAACTTAGCTTTTAATCGATCAACATTTTTATATCCAGTGATTTTATATTTTTGATTTAGATCGTCCCACTCCTGGACTACAAATTGTTTCAAAAATAGTTTTTTATTAATCTTCCAACCTAAAAGGTGTAACTGACTCCATAACTCTTCATATTTTCCACCAGTCGGTGTTCCAGATAATAAAATCACGTTGTCAGCATTAAGTTTTAGAATATATTTGGTACGATTGGATGATTCATTTTTAATCATTGATGACTCGTCCAGCATGAGTGTGAAATTTTTTAATTTAAGTAATTCCGGTCTTCTCCAAACCTTGTCATAGTTGATTATTAAGACAGATTCAGGTGGGATTTTTTCAATCTTTTGTTGATCAAAAACAATGACATGGTATCTATAGTGATCTTCAAAATGTTTTTTCCAGTCATCAATTTTTGACTTTTGACATATTACTAGATTGAATGGTGTATTTAGTTCCCACATTTTTTCTGAACCTACAAAAGTTTTTCCAAGACCCATATCTAGATAGTAAGCAACTCGATTATTTTCATAGGTTTCATTTAATGCTCTATCCTGGTGTGGAAAAAGTTTTATTGCTATCACCACATTTCATGCTATACTGTCTGTGAATAAGTGTTTTAAAAGGGCCACTCTGCCAAGTGGTCTATTTTTATGCCTTATACCATGAAACACTTACTTTAACTGTTAAATCTAAATCACTTACTTCTGTTTCAAAACCCAACTTTTGAAAATGTTCTACAACTTTATTTGTGATTGAACAGATATTTTCGATCTTGCCAATCTCAAGATCTGTATAAAAATAACCTCTTCTCGCTGCTGTTTGAATTTCATTTTCTAAATTTCTAATAAACATATTTGATAATTCTGGAATACTCGAATTGGTTAATTTCTTTGCTTCTGCTGCGTTCATTTATTCTCACCTCCTTTAAATATTCCATTTACTTATCATCAAATTTCGCCATGTGGCTAAAAAGGAAGCCTGGTTAGGCTTGTTTAAATGTTATATCCGATAACTTAACTTCTTTTAGTTTTTCGTTTAACTTTACTACCACTACCGGATATGCAATTACTCCCCCAGGATGACCACCAATCATTGGAGAAGGTTCTATAACTCCTGAATATTGATAAACTCCTATAAACTCAGCTTCAACCAATTCAGTTTTTATTTTCACGTAACACTCTTTATCCATTTTGTTCAACTCCTTTGTGATGCTAACGACAATACATACTTATTTATCTGCCATAAAGTCGCCAATCATGATGCCAAGTAAAACTACAAAACTAGTTAAAAACAGTAGTGCTTCTATTGGCATTATGTCTCCTCCTTTTTAATCAGTTTGGTAAATAAAGAACCATTTCGGCATTCAACTACTCTTTCGTATTCATAAACAATCGAGGGAGTTTTTTTCTTTTTCACCCAAGTATCTGCTAATAGTTCAGAAAGACCAGCTGGAACTGGAACTTGGTACTCACCTACCTTCATTTCAGTAACAACAATCATCTAATTAACCTCCTTAGAGAATTCCTCCTTTATGCAGTTTTTAATTTCCGAAAAAAATCGGATTGAGGTCCAAAAAATATTTTCAACAGGAATTTTATAAAACTTTTCAATGTTTATGAAAAAAGATCTTGGAACATTAGAAGAATCTTTTTCATACTTCGAAAGGGTATCTTTATTGATTCCAAAGAGTTTCGCTGCTTCTGTTAATTTTAAGCCAGCATTCACACGAGCTGCTCTTAAAGTTATTTTTATCATGTTATCACCTCCTTGTTTCCCTCGGCTTGTTTCTAATATATCCGAGTATTTTCGGAATGTCAACCGATTTTTCTCGGAAATATTATAAAAATTATTTAAAAACCAGAAGAATTATTTCGACTTTTTTCGGAATTATTCTTTACTTTCCGTATTTTTTCGGATATAATTTGTTCAAGAGTTAAGGAGGGATATGTTTTGTTAGATAGAGATTTACCTTTAAAAAAAGAGATATCCGATAATATAAAGAGTTTAATGAAACAACGCGGATGGACTCAATTAAGAACTAGCGAAAAATCTGGTATATCAAAAAGTACACTTTCTGACTATATAAATTGTAAAACGTTAATTAATCCTGGTAATGTAGAAAAACTTTCTGAGGCATTCGGGGTCCCTAAGTTTGAAATTGACCCAAGTTTTAATAACAATTCAAAAACTGTAAATGAAGGAAAAGTTAGTTACATTTCCACAACAACTAAAAAACTCCCTGTGGTCGGAAAAATTTCTTGTGGGCCAGGTGTACTTGCCTTTGAAGAAATAGAAGGATATGAAGAAACACCATTAGATTGGTTAAATGGTGGAGAATATTTTTATCTAAGAGCTAAAGGAGATAGTATGGTTAATGCGCGCATCTTAGATGGAGATCTATTACTTATTCGTAGACAAAATGATGTTGAAAATGGAGAAATTGCAGCTGTTGCTATTGGAGATGAAGCTGTTTTAAAAAGGGTTTATAAAACAAATAATAATATAATTCTCCAAAGCGAAAACCCTAATTATCCTCCAATTGTGCTTGACGATAAGAAAAATATTCGTATCATTGGGAAACTAAAAAAAGTTGTTTTAAATTTCTAGAATAAATTGGAGCTGAAATGCTCTCTTTTTATAGGGGTGTTATTTTTGAAAGCTGCTATTTATATAAGAGTTAGTACACAAGAACAAGTTGAAAACTATAGTATTGAATCCCAGAAAGAAAGAATTGAAGCATACTGTAGATCAAAAGATTGGACAATCTATGATACTTATTTGGATCCCGGATTCAGTGGTTCAAATATCAACAGACCTGGTTTACAGCGTATGTTATCTGAATTACCAAATATTGATGTTGTAGTCGTATACAAACTAGATAGGTTGTCTCGATCACAAAAAGATACTCTGGAATTAATTGAAGCGCACTTTCTTAAGAACAACGTTGAATTCGTATCTATAACTGAAACCTTAGACACTTCTACTCCTTTCGGAAAAGCAATGATAGGTATTTTATCTGTATTTGCTCAGTTGGAGCGGGAAACAATAGCAGAAAGAATGAGAATGGGGCATATCAAACGAGCTGAAAATGGATATAGAACATCTGGTGGAGACTATGATCCATCTGGATATTCAAGGATAAACGGTGAGCTGGTACCAAAGGAAGATGAAGTGAAGCACATCCAGACCGCGTATAACCTCTATGAACAGCATCTTTCTATCACCAAGGTACAAAAACATCTAAAAGACTTAGGATTCCCTGTGTGGCGTTTTAGAAGGTATAACGACATATTGAGAAATAAACTTTACTGTGGTTATGTTAGTTTTGCTGGTAAGTACTACAAAGGAAGACATGAACCTATTATTACAGAGGAACAATTTAACCGTGTACAAGTACTTTTATCGAGACATAAAGGTAATAATGCACATAAAGCTAAACAAAGCCTTTTTTCTGGATTAATCACTTGTGGACGTTGCGGAGAAATCTACCATACTTATCAAACTAATGATAAGGGGAAAACATATAGATATTACCTTTGTCGTGCTAGAAGATTCCCATCGGAATATGATAAGAAATGTATGAACAAAACATGGAATTCTTCAAAACTTGAGGATTTAATTATTAACGAAATAAATGAGCTTATTAAAAACAAAGAGACAATAAATGATAATTATAAAATAATTGACTATGATAAATTAATCAGCAACGTAGATGAAAGAGAAAATCGTATTTTAGATTTATATGAACTCGGCAGGATTGATAAAAACAAATTGGATCAACGTATTCAATCCCTAGAGGATGAAAAACACGAATTAATTAAGAAAAAAGAAAATCAAAATTCTCAGCAACAAAATGTGTTAACTCCAAAAGAGTTAAAGAAATATGTATCCGATCTTTACACTGCAGATTTTAATAAAAAACAATCTATTATTCAAAAACTAATAAAACAAATATATATCCATGGCGAAAATATAGAAATCGCTTGGAATTTTTAATGCTTATTTTTTCGGTATTCATATCCGGCGATTCATACCGCCCAAACCAAAAGCTCAGATCTTGTATAAACCGCTTCAATGACACGCTTTGACGCCGTTTGTTGTCCAGGGGATAGGGTACCGCTCCACTCTAATACGGATTCTGTTAGGTCCATTTCTGATGGTGGACCAATCCAATGGTAAAGAGGTGTACAAGTGGAAACTCGCCCCATCATGAGGCAATTCCGACAATAAGTACAGTTTGTTTGGCAATTCGCACATGGGAATTGCGCAAAAAGATATGGAAACGTGTTTCCGCAACGTTCACATTGAAATTTGTTATTTTGGATAATTCCTGGTAGAGCGGCAATGAATTTATTTTCGAGATGCTTTTGGATAAGTGCTTTTGGAAAGGGAATTTCAGTTAAGAGGAGTTTACGTCCTGAGAGAAAGGTTTGAAGTTCTTGTGAGAATGGCTGAGTCATTTCTTCACTCCTTTTTATAGGCTGTCTGATTACAGACAGCCCTATTCACTTACTTTATTGTCCAGGTTAAGCCCATCGCACCTTCACCTAAGTGAGTGGCAATGACCGGGCCAAAATAGCTGATGGAGAAATCTACATTTGGATAGAGCTGTTCGAGTTCAGCCTTCCATTCCTTTGCATCCTCCTCGCGATTTGCGTGAATGATGGATGCCTTTAAGGCTGTTCCTTTAGATGCATCTTCGCCAATTAGTTCACTGATTCGATTCATTGCTTTTTTGCGGGTACGGATTTTTTCAAATGGAACAATCACCTTGTCCACAAAATGAAGGAGAGGTTTCACTTTTAGCAAGCTTCCAATAATGGCTTGTGCACTTGTAAGACGGCCACCTCTTTGAAGATTGGATAAATCATCGACCATGAAATAGGCACGTAAGGATGCTTTCAATTCGTCAATTCGGGAGATTATTTCTTCAGGGGATTTCCCTTCCGCTGCCATTTTTGCTGCATCAATGGCATAAAAGCCTTGTGCCATACAGCTAATTTCCGAATCATAGGCATATACCTTTACCCCTTCAACCATTGTTCCTGCGGTTACTGCACCTTGATAGGTTCCACTAATCCCACTCGAAAGGTGGATACTAATAATCGCATCATAGTCCTTTGCTAATTTTTCATATAAAGCAACAAACTGACCTGATGATGGTTGGGATGAGGTTGGTAGGCGATCCTGTCTTTTTAATTCTTCATAGAATTGTCCAGCAGTAATATCTAATTCCTCTTCATAGGTTTCTCCGCCAATAACGACACTCAGTGGAATCATATGTATGTTTAACTCTTCTCGGACGTCCTTCGGGATATAGGCTGTACTGTCCGTTACGATAACTGTTTTCATTTTATTTTAATCATCCTCAGTTTAGTTTTATTTCCATTTTATAAAAGAATCCCCAGATTGGAAAGGGGAATTTATAGTTTGGACACCTATACGATCAAAACACTATTATACGAATGACTCGTTACGAATGCAAACAATCAAAAAATAAAAAACACTTAAGAAACATTTGGTTTCTTAAGTGTTTTAAATGGCTTATCTATTATTTTTCTACTACTGCGTGTCCGCCGAATTCATTTCTTAGTGCAGCAACTACTTTACCAGTGAATGTATCATCCTCTAATGAACGGTAGCGCATCATAAGAGATAATGCGATAACAGGAGCAGCTGTTTGGAAGTCAAGTGCTGTTTCAACAGTCCATTTCCCTTCACCTGATGAATGCATAACACCTTTAATTTTATCTAGTTTGCTGTCTTTAGAGAAGGCATTTTCCATTAACTCCATTAACCAAGAACGAATAACTGATCCATTATTCCATACAGTTGAAACTTTTTCGTAATCATAATCGAATGGGCTTTTTTCTAGGATTTCGAAGCCTTCAGCGATTGCTTGCATCATTCCATATTCAATTCCATTATGTATCATTTTTAGGAAATGACCGCTTCCTGCTTTCCCAGTATATAAATACCCTTTATCAACAGAGATTTCTTTGAAGATACTTTCTACTTGATCAAAGGCTTCTTTGTCTCCACCAATCATTGTACATGCACCGTTACGAGCACCCTCTACACCGCCACTTGTACCGCAATCAAGATAAGAAACACCTTTTTCCTTAGCTACATCATAGCGTCTTAATGAATCTTTATAATGTGCATTACCGCCATCGATGAGAATGTCTCCTTCATCAAGTAATGGAAGCAATTGATTGAAAACCTGCTCTGTAATTTCGCCTGCAGGAACCATCATCCAAATTTTACGTGGACGATCAAGCTGTTTCACAAGTTCTTCTAATGTATAGGCTCCTTGACCACCATCTTTAGAAATATTATCTACTGATTCTTTATTTACATCATATGCTGAAACTGCATGTCCTTTTTCCATAAGGTTTAATGAAAGCTGATAACCCATTTTACCTAAACCAACCATACCTATTTGCATGTCATCTGCCGCCTTTCAACTTTTTTTCACAATACCTTCATTATAAAAGAAAAAAAATTCCGTGCAAGTTTTTCGATTCTATTATTATTGAACAAATCGACTATCCACTGATCAATGTATAGCTAGTATAACCTAAGCCCTCAATTATTTTCCATCTAGTTCCTTAGTAGGAATTTTAAAAATAGTTGTTCAACTTCTAGATTGAATCATCTATGCTTTATAGAGAGTGGATATTTTAGGATAATTTGGATATGAAAGGGGAGGCTTCATGAAGTCTGGAGCACTAACACCTATTTCAAAATATGAGGGAATTGGTGGCTGGTTAATTCTTGTGATGATTAGCTTACTATTAACGACTATAGCTTCAATTTTTTTCGTTAAAGATATAGTAGTAGATTATTTCCAACCAGAGGTTTGGCGTGAAATTACTACCGCTGGATCTGATTTCTATCATCCATTATTTGTACCAATCATTATTTTTGAAGTAGTGATTAATTGTATCTTTTTTGTCATTGTACCTATTTTCTTATTAGTACTTATGTTCAAAAAGAATCGTCTTTTTCCGAAAGCAATGATTTACTATTTAGTTGGTAGTCTTATTTTACAAATTATTGATACTGCTCTTGTCGTTAACACCATCTATACTTTGGACGCCTACAAGGATATTCAACCCGAATATACAGCGAGTGCCTATAAGGAAATAGGACAATCCCTTATATACACATTCATCTGGATTCCATATTTTCAAATATCCAAAAGAGTGAAAGCTACTTTTTTGAAAGAGCCATTTGATTATAAACCAGCGAAGAAAGAAACGGCTGTAGCGAGTATACCGGCAGAAAATCTGTTCCGAACCTATCACAATAAAAGAGTTGTTTTAGTTAAAGGAAAACGTAGGAAGGAATTAAAGAAACGTCCTTTTTCGGATAATTAGTAGCCTTATAAAAGGGGGTAATTTTCTTGGGCCTCAACCTCTTTTATAACAGAAAAAAAGATTGTCTATTATAGGATCAGATCCCAAATAGACAATCTCTTTTATTTTGTTTCCATCGCAAAGGTGGCGTTTAATTTCCACTGTCCATCCTCTTTTTTGAACGTATTAATTTGACGACTTAGTTGTTCGACCTTTTTCTTAGAGCCAGTTTCCGAAACGATGGTTTTCATTTCTGTAAAAATATTGGCTTCATTGTCCTTATAATCAATAATAATTACATTTTGCGGATTGATTTGAATATCAGTTGTTTCAAAGATATTTTTTATATAATCACGTTCTTCATCCAACTTAAAAGAGGTCGGATTTTTCGAAATGGTACTCATATAACCATCTAGATCCTTTTGATTAAAGGTTTTAACATGTTGATCAAATGCAGCAAGTAGAGCCTTTTTCTCATTAGCCGGGATATTTTCGGCCTCCTGGATTGGTGGCGGCGTGGATTCACCAATATTTTCGCTAGTTGAAGTATTGCTATTTTCTTGCTCATTATTTGTAGTTACCTTTGTATCTTTTTGTTTATCTGACGACTCCTCTTCCTTTCCACAAGCAGCTAGCATTAGCGCCCCTACTAGCATGAAGATAAGCAGAAGTCTCGTTTTATATATATTCATCGGACACGACCTTTCAATCATAATATCTTTATTTTATTGAATATGATTGATATAGACAACTTCTTAAGTGTATATGTAAGAAATACTACATAAATATGGTAAAAAATTCAAAAAGCGCACCACAGCGTAGTGCACTTCATCAATGTCCCCTTCTAGCAAAATCTACGAAACGAAATTTATCGAGACGGTGTCTTGATTCCGTGTATTGAAATAGACTAGCGTCTTCTAAGTAAATATAGTTTTTAACAACGACAATATGCTTATAATCCTTTAAATCTAAATAACGATAATCTTCTTCGGTTGGTTCATCTACAGATATTTCTTTTTTGGCGAAGCTTATTTTTAGGCCTAGTTCTCCTTCTAGATATGCAAATAGAGAACCTTCACAAATTTTCTTGCTCAATGTTGGGACGACGGATTGTAGTACATAGTCCTTGTCCAAAATGATTCGTTCATTCTCCAATTCTCTGGCACGGGCAATCTTCCATACTGAATCTTTTCCATTTATATTCAGTTGCTTCTGAATATAGGGATCTGGTTTCTCTAAATCTAGTTCACAGACGATTGTTTTCCACGGTTTCCCCATTTTTTCAGCTAATTCTTTAAAGCTTACTAGACCAGATACCGGAAAATCATATTTTCCTACATCTAAAGTAAAAGAACCCTTGCCTTTTATTTTTTGAATATACCCATTTTGAGATAAAAGATTTAATGCTTTTCGAACGGTTTCACGAGATGTTCCATACTGTTCAACTAATTCATTTTCCGATGGTAGTTTTGTGTTTGGCTTAATATTTCCTGATTGAATTCGTTCAACTAAATTTTCATAGATGGTTAAAAACTTATTTACGCGCATTGTATATCACCGTTTTTTCAGCTCATTTTAAAAGGCCGTTTTTTCGTACAGTAAATAGCAATATTGCTAAGGAAAAAGCCTTTTAATTAAGAGTCAAATATTAATTCCTATATTTGTCATTGTACAAAGAACTAGCCTGATAAACAATGCTTATTTTTTTAAGTGAAAAATGATCGACTCATAAGGACGTAGTTGGAGTCTCTTCATATGTTTACTTGAGTCTGGATAGTTTGACAATAGAATTTGAATGTCGTACTCTTCTATATCGATTTCTTTAGGTAATTCAAAACAAGTCTCTTTATCATAAAAATTATTAATGATCATTAATTTTTCATTCTTGCCATTACGAGCATAAGCAAATATTTCTGGATGATCTCCCAATATTAATTGATAATCCCCATCTGTAATGATGTCATAATTCCTACGTAGCTGAATTAGCTTTTGATAATGATAGAATATAGAATCCTTATCATTGAGCGCATTTTCTACATTAATCTCTTTATAATTAGATGCTACATTAATCCATGGCGTTCCCGATGTAAATCCTGCATTAGCCTTGTTATTCCATTGAACAGGTGTACGTGAATTATCACGAGACTTTTCCTGTAAAATCGCTAAAATTCTCTCCTCAGAATAGCCTTTTTCCTTCATGATTTCATAAGCATTCAAGGATTCCACGTCACGATAATCTTCAATTTGTTGAAAGCCTGGATTGGTCATTCCGATTTCTTCACCTTGATAAATATAAGGTGTGCCTTGCATCATATGAATGGTCGTGGCGAGCATTTTAGCGGATTGCTTCCAATACTTTTTGTCATCTCCAAATCGTGAAACAATTCGTGGTTGATCATGATTACACCAGAACAAAGCATTCCAACCACCACCTCGATGCATTTCTGTTTGCCATGTAGAAAGTATTTCTTTCAATTTTATAAAGTCAAAATCCGCTAGTGTCCATTTATCTCCTTGGTCATAATCTACCTTTAAGTGATGAAAATTAAAGGTCATACTAAGCTCGTGACGTTCAGGATTTGTATAAAGAATACAATCCTCGATGGATGTGGATGACATTTCACCAACGGTCATCGCTTCATATTTTGCGAATACCTCCTGATTTGCTTCCTGTAGAAATTCGTGTATTCTTGGACCGTCTGTATAAAACTTTCTCCCGTCCCCTGTTGGATCATTTGGAAAGCGTTGATCCTTTGAAGCTAAATTAATAACATCTAAACGAAAACCATCTACCCCTTTTTCAAACCAATAATGCATCATTTTATATACTTCATGTCTGAGCTGATCATTTTCCCAGTTTAAATCCGCTTGGGTAACATCAAACAAATGGAGATAGTACTGCCCTGTCAGCTCGTCAAATTCCCAAGCTGATCCACCAAATTTAGATTTCCAATTATTAGGGGCTGTCCCATCTGGACTCGGGTCCTTCCAAATATAAAAATCACGGTATCGATTATCTTTAGAAGCTCGTGCCTGTTTAAACCACGGATGCTCGGTTGATGTATGGTTAACTACAATGTCCATTATTAATTTAATATCGCGCTTATGTGCTTCCTGTAAAAGTAATTGGAAGTCTTCCATCGTTCCATAGGGCTTGTAAATTTGATAATAATCACTAATATCATAGCCATTATCATTTTGAGGGGATTCATATATCGGAGTTAGCCAAAGTACATCGATTCCAAGCTCAGATAGGTAATCCAATTTTTGAATGATTCCTTGTAGGTCCCCTTCTCCATTTCCCGTTGTATCATAAAAGCTTTTTGGATAAATTTGATATACAGTTGCTTTTTTCCACCAAGGTTGTTTCATCTTATATCACCACTTTTTCTATTTCTATTGAAGGGGTTGTCGATCTAAGTGGTCGTGCCCCCTTAATCGACAACCCTCTCCATTAGATTAGTTTGATTTTTTGAACTTCGCGAAAATGATTGTTAATACAAATGGTACAACTAGCACAATGGCCATTCCGACAAAGAATGCCCCCCAATTTTGTGGGAAGATCGATAGGAAGGCCGGTAAGCCACCTACACCGACGGATGGTGCTTCTACTCCATTAATGGTAATAAGCATTCCTGCGATAGCGGAACCAATTATCGCTGCAATAAAGGCAAAACGATAGCGCAAATTAACACCAAACATTGCCGGTTCAGTAATTCCTAAAAATGCTGAAATTGCAGATGTTAACGATAGACCTTTTAGCTTTTCATCCCTTGTTGCAAACATCATTCCGAGTGCTGCTGCACCTTGAGCGATATTTGAAAGAGCGACCATCGGCCAAAGAAAAGTGCTTCCAGTTGATCCGATCAATTGTAAATCCACCGCTAGGAAGGTGTGATGCATTCCTGTGATAACTAGTGGTGCATATAGTAAACCATAAATAATTCCACCAAGTGCTGGTACTGCATGGAAAATGCCAACGACTGCATCTGTAATCACATTTGCAATAGCAAAAGTAATTGGACCGATAACGATAAATGATAAAAATCCAGTAATCAATAAGGCAATCGGGGCAACTAGTAAAAGTTGAAACGCATCAGCAATCCGTCTTTTCAAAAATATTTCTAGTTTCGCTAATACATAGGATGCCACTAAAACTGGCAATACTTGACCTTGATAACCTACTTTTTGGATTTCTAATCCAAATAGATTCCAAGTTGGTATTTCTTTCGTTGATCCATAAGCCCACGCGTTTAATAAATCAGGATGTACAAGCATTAATCCAAGCACAATCCCCAATAATGGATTTCCACCGAACTTCTTTACTGCTGACCAACCAATTAATGCTGGTAAAAAGGTAAATGCAGTATTCGCAATTAAGTTAATAATGCTTGCAAAGTCACTCCACTGTGGGTACACCTCGACAAGCGATTTTTTATCAAAGAATATACCTTGACCAGTTAATACATTGTTGATACCCATTAATAAACCGGCAGTCACGATGGCTGGTAATATTGGAATAAAGATGTCTGCAAGTGTTTTTACTGCTCGTTGAATCGGATTAAGTTTTTTAGCAGCAGCATCTTTGATTTCTTGCTTAGAGGATTCCCCAATCCCTGTTTGGCGGACCATTTCTTCATAAACCTTATCAACCGTACCTTGACCAATAACTACTTGAAATTGACCATTTGCAGAGAATGCACCTTTGACAAGATCAATCTGTTCCAGCTCTTCTTTGTTTACTTTACTTTCATCGTTTAAGGCAAAGCGTAATCGAGTGACACAGTGAGTGGCAGCTGCGATATTTTCTTTTCCACCAATTGCTTTAACAATTTGTTCAACCGAATGCTTGTTAACACTCATTTCTCCCATCCTCCTGTTACCGTTTTCATTTTCACGGTTTTTTATCATGCTCTTTTCTAAGTCTTTGCTGCTGTTTTTGTAA
Source organism: Heyndrickxia oleronia (assembly GCF_017809215.1). Lineage (GTDB taxonomy): Bacteria > Bacillota > Bacilli > Bacillales > Bacillaceae_C > Heyndrickxia > Heyndrickxia oleronia. The sequence continues at coordinate 1,165,572 of NZ_CP065424.1, read as the reverse complement.
AATTCGGTATTAGGATTTTCAACTACTTATTGTTTTTCTGTTGAAATTAGGATACAAAAAGACAACCTAGCCAGATTATTTACATGAAAAAAGCGACAAACTATGCGAAGAGCGTTTGAAAATTTTGTATGCGATTACAATTTTCCCTTTCTTATAATTCCTTAAATTATTCCCTATAATCTGATTCTGTAAAGCAACTGGCAAATAATAAAGATTTTAAAAGAATAATAGATACCGCTTACAAATAATTTATTTCTTGTATATACAAGATAGAACTTATAGTTTCATCTTAACTTGTATATACAAGTTGGTCAACTAAAAAATTTGGAGGAATGTTAATTTTTCTATTTTTCATTTAAGTTAGTGGTCAACGATTGAACTTTATTATGGTCGAGGTATTCTTTTTAAGTTATTCATTTATTATCCGTTTCGTCTTTCTTGAAAGCATCTTTCTCTTCGTTTACCCCTTCTTTGTTTCAAGCTTTAGGCCTGAAACATATTTTTCTCCTTTTTCTCTGTTTATCTGTCTCAAGATCCGGTCTTGAGACACATTATTCTCCTTTCCCCCTCTTTATCTGTTTCAAGCCCCTGGTCTGAGACACATTTTTCTCCTTTCCCCCTCTTTATCTGTTTCAAGATCTGGTCTTGAGACACATTTTTCTCCTTTCCCCCTCTTTATCTGTCTCAAGATCCAGTCTTGAGACACATTTTTCTCCTTTCTCCCTCTTTATCTGTCTCAAGATCCAGTCTTGAGACACATTATTCTCCTTTCTCCCTCTTTATCTGTCTCAAGATCCAGTCTTGAGACACTTTATTCTCCTCTCTCAGTCAAGTCCTGGTTTTTGTGTAAAATCACTGGCAAGTACTTTCAACCTTAACCCTTTTATTTTTTTTGCGAAACTTCCATGGATTTTGAACTTCATATCCGGTAAGGGATGTCAAATGGTTTTCAATTTGACATCCCTTACCGGATATGTGATCATCCATGATGGAAGTTTAGCTGAAAATAATCTGTTCTATCTTCCACCCATAAGTGCTTTTCTCTTAGCGTAAACCGTATCCTGATATTGCATTAGAACAGCTCCAATCAAGCGAAAAGCCGATTGGGTGTTTGGAAAATACGTATGACCCTTTCTCTTCTACGGACTTCTTGGTTCAACCGTTCAAGGGAATTGGTACTACGGATGTGGCATCGGATACTTTCGGGAAAGATCATATACTGGATGGTATCTTCGAACCCCTCATCTAATATAGAGAGTGCTTTTTTCAAACTTTGGCTCTGTCCCGAACCTACTCATTAGCTCATCTTTAAACAGACGGATATCATCAATGGTTACTGCTTCAAATACGCGTTTGATCATTGTCTTGATTTCAGCCGAGCTCTTTTTGGGAAGTTTATCAAAGATATTTCGCTTAAAATGGACATTACATCTTTGCCAAGCTGTCCCAATAAATTCACGCTGTATCGCTTTTGGAGACCTTGATGGGCATCAGAGATGATTAGTTTGGGAGATTGAAGGCCCCGTGATTTTAGCTGTTGGAAGAACTGCCCCCAACTCTCATAACTTTCCGCATGGTCAACACTCAAGCCAATTATTTCACGTGTATTCTTCTCAGTAATGGCAGTGGCAATATAAACAGCCTTGGAAACAACGCTTTGGTGCTCGCGCACCTTTATATACATAGCGTCAACGAATACGAAAGGGTAGTATGTTGTATTTAAGGGTCTCTTAGCCCACTCGTTCACAATGGGATCAAGCTTTTGTGTAAGTGATGATACAAACGACTTGGAAATGTTCTTGCCGCAAAGCTGTTCGACAATATTGGTAACATTCCTAGTTGAAACACCATTGATGACCATTTCCAGCATAGAGAGGACCAATGCCTGGTCACAACGGGCATATTTTTCAAAAACGGTAGTTGAGAATTCCCCGTTGCGTGTCCGTGGTACCTTAAGTGTTAAGGTACCGATGCTCATCATAAGATCACGTTCATAATAACCGTTGCGATAGTCACGGCGTTCAACAGCTCGTTCATAAGGTGCAGCCTTTAAATAGTCATCCCTTTCTTTTTCCATAAATTCGTTTAGTACTAAGACAACCGCTGATTTTATAACCATATCAAGGTTGGAATTTACAATGGCTTCTTTTAAAACATCCAAATTTAGGTTAAACTGTACTTGAGTCATTTTTATTCCTCTTTTCATTGTTTATCGTGGTTGAAAACAGTGTTGCCAAGAGTGAATAAAATGACTCATTTTTTTTGCATTTTCTTTTTACACAATTATACGGACTTAATCCCTCTCTCCCTCTTTATCTGTCTCAAGATCCAGTCTTGAGACACTTTATTCTCCTTTCTCCCTCTTCATCTGTCTCAAGATCCAGTCTTGAGACACATTATTCTCCTCATTCCCATTTTATCTGTCTCATGTCCCACTCCTGAGACACATTTCCACTCCATTTACCCTTTTATCTGTTTCAAACTCCACTCTTAAACACATTTTCCACGCGATTCACCCTTTATCCGTCCAAGCTCCCTTTCCTCCAAACAAAAAAAAAACACTCCTCAATCGAACTTGAGGAGTGTTGATCAAAATTATCTTACTTCAACCCAACCATTTTTGATTGCTGCAACGACTGCTTGGGTACGATCGTTGGCGTTCATTTTTTGCAGGATATTGCTGACATGGTTTTTAACGGTTTTTTCACTTATGTAAAGAGTTTCACCAATTACACGGTTGCTTCTTCCATCTGCAAGTAATTGGAGAACTTCGCATTCACGTGGTGTAAGTAGATGTAGTGGGCGAACCACTTCCGGTTGCTGATAGCCTGTACCATTATTATGGCGATTGGCTAAGCGACGGAACTCTTCAACAAGGTTACGAGTGATTTTCGGGTGAAGGTAGGATCCTCCATCTGCTACAACCTTGACTGCATCGATTAATGCATCTGAATCCATTTCCTTTAAAAGGTAGCCTGTGGCACCTGTTTTTAGTGCATGGGTTACATAGTTTTCATCATCGTGAATGGATAAAATAATGACTCTTGTTTCAGGATATGTTTCTACTAATTGACGCGTCGCTTCAATCCCGTTTTTATTTGGCATATTAATATCCATTAATACTACATCTGGCTTTGTTTCTTCAATTAACTGAAGGGCGCTAGCACCATCGTCGCCTTCTGCGACAATTTCGAATGTTTTTTCGAATTCTAGTATTCTCTTGACACCTTCACGAAACAATTGATGGTCATCTATAATAGCTATTTTTGTAGTCACACTTTTTTCCTCCTTATAAAGTGTTTTTTCAAAGACACTTTCACAATTGTGTTAATTTCATATATTTCAATTTTTATAGGGTTAATCAAATTTCACTTGTATCATAACAATGGTTCCTTCACCAATTTTAGAATCTATCGTTATTTTTCCATCAATAATTTCAACTCGTTCTCTCATGCCCATGATTCCAAATGAACCTTCTTTTTTCTCACGAACATCAAAACCTTTTCCATTATCTTTCACAATAAGGAATACACTATCTTGTTGCATATCGATCTTCACATGGATTTCACTCGCTTGCGCATGCTTAATCGCATTTTGGACAGATTCCTGAACTAAGCGAAATAGGGCTACCTCATATTTTGATGGTAGACGATATTCCTGACCTAGATTGATAAAACGGAACGTTACCCCACTATTATATTCTTCGGTTCGTTCTAGGTATTTTCTGAGGGTCGGAACTAAACCTAAATCATCTAATGCCATAGGACGCAAATCATAAATAATACGTCGAACCTCAGATAAAGAGGATCTTACCATTTTTTTTAGGCTTTTCACTTCTTCTAATGCATTTACAATTCCTTGCTCACGATAGACCTTTTCAACTAAATCAGATCTTAGGAGCATATTTGCAAGCATTTGTGCCGGACCATCATGAATTTCCCGTGAAAGCCGTTTCCTTTCTTCCTCTTGTGCTTCTATAACACGAAGACCAAAATCTTGCTTTTCTTTGGCATCTTCAAGTGCACTACCAATCTCCTTTAAATCACTTGTTAAATAATTTAATACGACACTTGTTTGTGATACAAGATTATTTGCACGATCAATTGTTGCCTCTAAATGAATGAGCCGTCTTTCTAATTCATCCCGTCTCCTACGTAATTGCTTCTCTAATTCGAGATTCATTGAATATTTCATCTGATAATTATGAGCAATTTCATATGCTTCTCGAACTTGCTCTTCTGTATAATCACGAAAATGCTGACTAACAATAGATAGACGTCTTCTTGACTGACGAGTTTTTACTTCGAGATCTTCTCCCTCATCAATCACTTGAGAAACCATTACTTTTACTTCTTTTAACTCATCAGAGAGAGTTTCATACTCTTGGCGGCATTGTTCTCCGATTTGGAAGATTTCGGATTTGCTAGAATCAACGGTATTTATCATCTTTTCCAAGATTTGATCCAATGTCCTTACATCAATTTTTTTCAGTGACATCTCCATTCCTCCAAGGCAAACTTCCTCTAAGTTAGAGTAATTTTACCTCTATTTACAAAAAGATTCTATGCGAAAAATGTGTAAATTAAAAAGTTAGTAAAATATCCCTAATCTAAAAGTTTGATAGAAGGAAAACCTATAGTAACAAAGATATATTCGCTACAAATACTTGAATTTCCTCTATAAATTTTATTTCAACTCTTTTATTATATCATTTAATTTTAGGAAGATTAAAATGATAGAAAAATGTGAGTATCAAAACATTTAATTCGCTGTTTAAATTTTGTTATAGTGAAAGAAGAAAAACGTTTGAACTTTGAATGTACTATAGGAGTGAAATAGATGTTAAAAAAGTATTATACGGTTAAAGGGGATGGTGAACACGAGATCATTATTCAAAAGTCTCGGTTCATTGCCCATATCCATCGTGCAACAACCGAAGAAGAGGCCCTTCACTTTATACAAGAAATAAAGAAAAAACACTGGAATGCCACTCATAATTGCTCAGCTTATATGATCGGACAACAAAATCAGATTCAAAAGGCAAATGATGATGGAGAGCCTACTGGTACAGCCGGTATTCCTATGCTGGAAGTATTGAAAAAACGTGATTTGAAAGATACCGTTGTTGTGGTGACACGTTATTTTGGAGGAATTAAATTAGGAGCCGGTGGATTAATTCGTGCTTACGGTAAGTCTACTTCTGAAGGGATTAATGCAACTGGGATTGTCGAAAGAAAGAGAATGACCATTATTACGACAAAAATCGACTATACTTGGTTAGGCAAAATTGAAAATGAGCTACGATCTTCCATCTATCAAATAAAAGACATTCATTACTTGGATCATGTTGAAATTGAAACCTATGTAGAAGAAGATGATCATGAGACCTTTATTAACTGGATAACAGAATTAACAAACGGTCAAGCGACCATTACAGTTGGAGAGTCTCTCTATCTCGAATTCGATGTTGATCCTCAGTAATTTTATTAGTAGAGCTGTGAATACTTCATAGCTCTTTTTTTGATTTTGTACATTTTTTTATATCTAATAAGGATCCAGCGTGACTTTGAAGATAGTAGCTCTTTTCTAAGTGGATTGAAAGTCTTTCAAGGTAATCAATAGCAACAATATTTTAGAAAAGTTGGCAACTCTTCAATCTTTCTGCGTAAAATAAATTAATAAATATATAAGGATGCTTTCATATAAAAAGATATTTTACACATATAGCATATAACCTTATTTTATTACCTTAACACCCATCCCCTACACCCGATATCGAAATTTTCATTGCAAAAATCACTATATTAGAAAAAGCTGAAAAAAATAGGAAAAGCGCGTTACAAAAAATTCATTTTACAGTCAATAATATACATAGTAAAATAAAATTTGACATAATTTATGAGAAAAATAGAATAATATGAAACTTTTTATCATTTGTAACCGTCTAGAATGAATCTGAGATTATACAAATTCAATCTTGCTACAAAATCGAAACTTCAAAAAATTAACATTTAACCTTAAAACAAACTTTTTTATAAGGAGTGTGGGTATGGGAAGACAGGAGAAAAGTATGAATAAGAAAAAGAAAAAAAGAAAACTTATTGCATGGTTGGTTATCTTTCCAATCTTATTACTAGCATGTTCATTCACGGCATATGGTGCCATTCTATATAAAAAGGCAGAAAAAGCGGTTAATGATTCATATAAGGAAATAGACGGGAGAAAAGGAAAATCAGAATATCGAGAAGCAAAGGTAGATCCATATACAGATAATATTTCGATTTTATTTATAGGGGTAGATGGTAGTGATGCAAGAAATTATGGTGATGCTACCCGTTCAGATGCCTTAATGTTAGCAACATTAAATGAAAAAGAAAAAACAGTAAAACTCCTTAGTATTCCACGAGACTCCTATGTATATATAGATGATGTTGGCTATAAAACCAAAATTAATCATGCCCATGCGTATGGAGGGATCAAATCAACTGTTGATACGGTTGAAAATCTGCTTAAAATCCCTGTTGATTACTATGTAGAAATGAACTTCTACGCATTTATGGAGATCGTTGATACGTTAGATGGGATTGAAGTAGAGGTACCATATAAAATTTCCGAAATTGATTCAAATGATAAAAAGCATGCTATTCGCTTGGATCCAGGACTTCAAACATTAAATGGTGAAGAGGCACTTGCACTTGCCAGAACGCGTAAACAAGACAGCGATATCATGAGGGGACAACGTCAGCAAGAAATTATGAAGGCCATCTTAGATAAAGCTATCTCAGTAAAATCCGCTACAAAGTATAGTAATTTAATCGATGCGATTGGATCAAATATGACAACGAATATGACATTTTCAGAAATGAAATCACTAATTGATTATGGTCTTTCAGGTCATTTAAATATTGAATCACTAACACTAGCAGGGACTGACTCAATGATTGATGGTGTATACTACTATCAACTTGATGATGCAGCACTTGAAGAAATTAAAACAAAGTTATCCACACATTTAGAACTAAAAAATAATGTGGCAAATGTGGATACAAATAATAATTATGATGACGAAGAAAATGCAGAAGAAGAAAATAACTATTGATATAGTTTCTTTTCAAAGCAAAAACTGACTTCATAAGAAAAAACCGCGAAATTGTGATCGCGGTTTTTTTTTATGAATACCCTATTCGGCAAATCCTTACCTTAACTTTCATGATTTCCCAGGTAATAGTGACAAATTATGCTATTTTCCATTACTATTTTTGGTTATATTTTTTGAACTGCTATATAGACCACTTGCCGATAGGCCCAACATTAGTCCAACAATAATGCCTTCTTTAATATTATCTGTGAGATAAAAAAAACTAAGTAAAAGTCCAAGAATAATCGCTACATATGGGGAGTATTTAATTGGAAGTCCTGCTCGTTTAGCCAATTCTACCAATCCAGCAATAAGTGGGATTAAAGCTACATCATAAATTTGAAACATATAATCTTCCCCCTTTTCTATAAGCTCTTAACTAATCAGTGTTTAAAAATTTTACTATTTTTTCTACTACCGATTGAAAGTACTAGCTGAAGAAAAGAGCTCGAAGGCAACTACACACGATAATTAGCCTTCATAAATCCACTATCTTACTTATAAATATATGCAGCTTGTCAACTGATTGGAACGGCTCACTTATAAGATTAGAGTGAGAAAATTCTGTTAATTAAATTATATTCTATATTACATCCTTTTACTACTGCCCATAGTACTAGGACTAAGCAATAAAATTGATTCTTTTTTACGTTTGTGAATATTGCCCTATTTTTCTAAAAACACTTTCGACTGGAATCATCTTACAAGTAATAGTAAAATTATACTAAAAAGGAAAATGAATATAGGAGGACCCTATGGTTAAAGTCACTTTTTTGGAAAATGACGAAAAAATTCAAGTTCCAAATTATAAGGAAACAATTCATGAGCTTTTGCAAAATGGAAGCACAGCAATTTTTCCTAATTTATATGAATATGATAAGCTAACTCTCAATTTAGATGAAATAAAAATATATCTTCAAAAGCAATATTAACTAAACAATTATTATTACTTTACTGACTAATTTATTACTTATTTTCAACAATAAACATTTGTCCATTTCAAATGGCACCTCTCTTACATACAGTAAATTATCTGGTTAAAGGGAGGTGTTATTTATGAGCTGTGGTTACGGCGGAGGTTACGGCTATAGTGGTGGTGGCTATGGTGGCGGATCAACATTTGTATTGATTGTTGTATTGTTTATCCTTTTAATCATTGTTGGCGCGTCTTTTGTTGGCGGTGCATACTAAATGAATTGAACGAAGCGTTATTGACGCTTCGTTCTTTTATTTGTAGCATGAGCAGCTTATTCAGCTCCGACAAAAAAAGGACTGGTCACTTCTCAGAGCAGACCCTAGATCCAAATAGGTACTTAACAAAAGATTAAAAACATTTTTTTACTTATTTTTTTCCATTTATCGTAGGCATATAATAGTAATATTGGAACAAGATTATAATAATGGATGTGATGAATATGAAGATAAAAATCATCATTGCGGATGATAACTCTTTTATCCGAGAAGGATTGAAAATCATTTTAAATACATATGAGGAATTCGAAGTTTTGGATACCTTGAATGATGGAAAGGAAGCAGTTGACTATTGCAAAAATAACGAGGTAGACGTGGCATTATTAGATGTACGAATGCCCCATATGAACGGGGTTGAAGCAACAAAAATCATTTCCGAAGAAACTAAAACGAAACCAATGATATTAACAACATTTGATGATGATGAATACATATTAGATGCAATAAAAAATGGAGCAAAAGGCTATTTATTGAAAAATAATGAACCAGAACGGATTAGAGATGCCATTAGAAGTGTGTATAACGGAAATAGTATCATTCAGGATATTGTTTTAGAAAAAATCAAGTCTAATTTATTAGAAACAAAGGAAACTGAAACAAAAATTGATCCCACTCTTTTTACGACAAGAGAAAGAGATATTATGTCTCTTATTGCTAAGGGATATTCAAATAAGGAAATATCTAAGCAGCTATTTATTTCAGAAGGAACGGTGGCTAATTATATTACCTCTATCTTAGGAAAGACTGGTCTAGAGCATCGGACACAAATCGCGATTTATTTTATTACAGGAAAAGTAGATTAATATGGAAAATTGGATCATTTTAAACAAAGTTCTTATTTTACTTTTTATCATTATCAATGGAATACGGGGTATAATTGACAGTCTTTCATGGTTTGTTTTTGCACTCATTTGTTATTTCTGTATAAATATTGCTGTCTATATTTTTAAGCAAAAGATGTTAAAATGGATCTTCTTCCTATTATCTATTACCCTATCCATTTTGGCCTATGTATTCATCCATCCTTTGTTTATTTTTCTATTGCCATTATCACTAATTGAATTGTCATCACATATAATTGAACGAAAATGGGTTCCTCTGGCCATTTCTGTCATTCCTATTTTTTACATAGAAAAAGCATTACAGCCAGAATATTTCTTGATTGCTATATCAAGCTTTATCATATTCAACATTGCTACGAAATATCAAATTGTCATGCTAAAAAATGAACAACAAATTGATGCAATGAGAAAGTCGATTCAAAAGCTGACAAAAAATTTGAACGAAAATAATGAGTACATTAGACAATCCGAATACACCTTTAAATTGGAGGAACGGAACCGCATCTCTCAAGAGATCCATGATAAAATTGGCCATTCAATGACAGGGGCCCTGATCCAAATGGAAGCAGCGAAACGCTTACTAGAAATTGATAAAGAGAAAGCAATGGAATTACTGCAAAATGCTATTAATATTTCCAGTGATGGCATAGAAAATATTCGTTTAACATTGAAAAATATGAAGCCTCCAACAGCCCAAGTTGGAATCCATCGAATGAAACTCTTTCTTGAAGAGTTTTCTTCCAAGCATCATATAAAAACTGCTTTGACTCATCACGGAAATATGGACATCCTTTCCCCAATCCAATGGAAAATTATCCATGAAAATATAACGGAATCATTAACAAACTCACTGAAATATTCGACTGCGACCTTTATTTCAGTAGACATGAAAGTGCTGAACAAGCTCATTAGAGTTGAGGTAAAGGATAATGGTTCTGGGGCAGACAAAATCAAAAAGGGGCTAGGAATCATTGGTATGGAGGAACGTGCTGCATCCATTCATGGAAAAGTAATCATTGATGGGACTAATGGATTTTCCGTTACTACTCTCCTTCCTATCGACTAAATGAAATTCTCATACAAAAAATATGAATATTTTCATATGAAAAGGGTGAACGATTACACTTATATTCGTTCATTCTTTTTTTTATACTTACGATACAAACTTATTTAGGGGTGAGAGGATGAACGTTTTAGAGATAAAAAACTTAACAAAAAAATTTGGTGATTTTATTGCCGTTGATAATATGTCCCTTTCTGTTCAAGAAGGAGAAATCTTTGGTTTTCTTGGTGCCAATGGTGCTGGTAAAAGTACAACGATTAATATGGTTGCAGGGCTATTACGACATAATGAAGGAACCATCAATATTCTTGGCAAAAACATTATGAAAAATAGCCGTTTTGCCAAAATGAATATCGGAATGGTCCCTCAGGATCTAGCCATTTATGAGGATTTAACTGCCTATGAAAATGTAAAGTTCTTTGCAGGACTTTATGGTTTACGTGGAAATGCGCTCCGAGAGAGTGTAGAGGAAGCATTAGAATTTGTCGGTTTACAAGATAAACATAAAAGTTATCCGAAAAATTTCTCAGGTGGGATGAAACGACGCCTGAATATTGCTTGTGCCATTGCCCATCAACCAAAACTCATTATCATGGATGAACCAACTGTTGGGATCGATCCACAATCAAGAAATTATATTTTAACCTCCGTTCGAAAACTTAATGAAATGGGATGTACGGTCATTTATACAAGTCATTATATGGAAGAGGTTGAGGAAATCTGTTCACGAATTGCTATTATTGATCATGGAAAAATCATTGCAGAAGGAACAAAGGAACAGCTAAAATCGATTATCACCAATACGAAAGATCTTTGGATTGAGGTCAAATCTACTGAAAATATTGATCTTGCAGCTATCAAAGCTATTAATGGAGTCGAAGCCGTTCAAATAGATGAGAATTGCATCAAAATCAATTCTGATACAGGTGTGAATAATTTAAATCAAATTATTGAACATTTTATAGGTAGACACGTTGAGATTCGCTCTCTACAAGAAAAAGCACCAAATTTAGAAACCGTATTTTTAACATTGACAGGTAGAAATTTAAGAGATCAATAAATACAGAAAGGAGGTTATTGGAATGAATATTTTTCATATCGCGATGAAAGAAATCAAATCTGATTTTCTAGATATTCGTACTTTGGTATTTATGCTTGCTTTTCCGATCGTCTTAATGCTTGTTTTAGGCACTGCCCTTTCAAGTACTTTTAATGCAAGTATAACAATAGACGATATGAACGTTTTATATAAAGACCAATCAAATGGAGAGTTTTCCGAATATCTCAATCCATTCATTAAGGCAGCTGAAAAAGAAGGCATTCATTTTAAAAAAGCCGCTGAGAATGCTAATGGAAAAGAAGACATGAAGCAGAATAAATATGATGGATATATCGAGATTAATCCAAAAGGCATTCAGCTTTATATAAATAACCAAAACAGTATAGAGGGCAATATTCTTCAAGGCATGTTAACCTCATTTGTTGATAAATACAATATTGCTTCACAAGTAATCAAAGTCGCTCCTGAAAAAGTGGGAATGGTATTTACTAATCAGAAACATGAATCATTTATTAAAGAGACTTCTTTGTTGCCTGATAAACAACCTGGCTCAATGGATTACTATGCCATTGTAATGACAACAATGATCGCTCTTTATGGTGCGATGTCTGCTAGCTCCTTAATCAATGGCGAAAGAATTCGAAAGACAGCGATTCGTTTAATTGTCTCCCCTGTAAAAAAGAGTGAAATTTTCATCGGAAAAGTTCTTGGAAATGTTGTACTTAATTTCATTTGTGTATTACTAGTTGTCTTCTTTAGTAAGTTATTGTTTCATGTCAATTGGGGAGATAATATTTGGATGATATTTCTTGTTCTACTAACTGAAGTAATTCTAGCTGTTAGCTTTGGACTCGGAATAAGCTATATTACTAAATCAAGTGCAGCAGCAACCACCATTATTATGCTGGTCATTCAACTCTCCTCCTTTTTTGGTGGTGCTTATTTTAAAATCGAAAATCCAGAAGGAATGATGAATTTTCTTACAAAGCTTTCCCCCTTAACATGGGAGAACCAAGCAATCACAAAAATTATTTATGCGAATGACTTTTCGGCTGCAATTCCAGCACTTACAATAAATATTTGTGTCGCCATTGTATTTTTATTGATCGCTGTTACCTTTTTAAAAAGACAGGAGGGATTATAATGAAGGATATTCTTTGGTTAGTCGGTAATACGCTTAGTGTCACCTTTCGTAAAAAGAAAAATATCATCATGTATCTATTCATGCCATTAATCGGGATCTTCATTGCCCTTGTTGCCTATGGTGGAGATACAAAAATGAACCTTCATGTAGGTGTTGTAAATCATGATCAACAGGAAATTTCACAAGATACGGTCAAATTTTTACAAGGTTTAAAAAATGTAAAGGTATCAAAAATCAATGAATCCCAAATTCAAGATAAAATAACATCTGGAACGCTCGACACCGTTATCACCCTCGATGAAGGGTATTCTGAAAGTGTCTTAAAAGGATCTCCACAACATATCGAAATCACCTCCATCAAAGGAGCGGCAATAACTAGTTATGTAAAATCCTATTTGTATCAATACATCGATAATATTTCTACTATTAGCCAAATAGCAGATGGTAATCTACAATCATTTGATAAAATGTATAAAGACTTTCAAACAAGTACCTTTAAAGTGACAACTCAAGTCGTATCAGACACGTCAAAAGGAAAGGGAATGACCTATACAGCAGTAGGTTTCCTAATTATGATCATGCTCATGTCAGCAGGAAATATGTCAGAGATTATTCTAACAGAGAAAGAAAATCGTACCTATTTTCGATTATTATCCACACCAATTAGTGCACGAAAATATATCCTGTCTAATGTCATTGTAAACATGATTGTAATGACAATCCAAGTGATCATAACACTAACGGTGTTAACGACTGTATTTAATATCGATATTCAAATTCCATTGATTGAAGCAGCTCTAGTGTTATTTACTTTTGCCTTAGTCGCAGTCGGTCTTGCATTAGTAATCGTTTCCTTTTCAAATAGCAGGAGTGCAGCAAATGCTCTGCAAAATTTAATTGTCCTACCTACCGTTATGCTTTCTGGATGCTTTTGGCCATTAGAGGTTATGCCAGACTCTCTCCAGAAAATCGCTAATTTCCTTCCACAGCGCTGGACATTGTCTACGATAACAGCACTTCAGGAAGGAAATACACTTGGAAGCTTGTACTTAAACTTTATGATTCTACTTGGTTTTGCACTTGCATTTTTCTTAATTGCAATCTACAAATTTGGTCGAAATAATAATACAAAAAGTTTTGTGTAGATAGTTGTTTGAAGCCTATTCCTGATTATTGGGAATAGGTTTTTTAAATTTTTGGGTAGACTTTCTCTTTTCTTGTCTGGCTCTTACTTTTTATTGTTTAGTCCTTTACTTTTTTTTATTGGTTTCTACTTTTTTGTGTGGTTTACTCATTTTCTTGTGTGGTCCTTCTCTTTTCTTGTGGGGTTCATCCTTTTTATTGTTCTGTCTTTTATTTTTTTTGATTGGTTTCTACTTTTTTGTGCGGTTTACCCATTTTCTTGTGGGGTTCATCCTTTTTATTGTCCTGTCTTTTACTTTTTTTTATTGGTTTCTACTTTTTTGTGTGGTTTACTCATTTTTTGTGTGGTCCTTCTCTTTTCTTGTGGGGTTCATCCTTTTTATTGTTCTGTCTTTTATTTTTTTTGATTGGTTTCTACTTTTTTGTGCGGTTTACCCATTTTCTTGTGGGTCCTTCGCTTTTCTTGTTTGGTTTATCCTATTTATTGTCCTATCTTTTACTTTTTTTGAGTGGTTTTCACCTTTTTGTATGGTCCTTCGCTTTTCTTGTCTGGTTCATCCTTTTTATTGTCCTGTCCTTCTCTTTTTTTGATTGGTTTTCAGTTTATTGTGTGGTATCCCCCTTTTCTTGTGTGGTCCTCTCTTTTTATTGTCCTGTCTTTTACTTTTTTTGAGTGGTTTTCACCTTTTTGTATGGTCTTTCTCTTTTCTTGTCTGGTTCATCCTTTTTTTGTTCTGTCTTTTACTTTTTTTGATTGGTTTCCACTTTATTATGTAGTCTTTCCAATCCTTTGAACCTTCTTCTTCCATTAACTAATCCTAATCCAGTCAATTTTTAAGCAAACAAAAAGGATGAGACTACTCTCATCCTTTCGATTAATTTGCTTTTAATGATTCTTCCGCTGCATCAACTGTGTGTTTTAAAAGCATAGATATTGTGACTGGACCTACGCCACCGGGAACTGGAGTGATTGCACTTGAGTTTACAAGGCAAGCTTCATAATCTACATCCCCAATGTTTCCTTTGTTATATCCAGCGTCTAATACAACGGCACCTGGTTTGATCCAATCACCTTGAATAAAGTTTGGCTTTCCAACGGCAGCTACGACGATATCAGCCAATTTTACGATTTCTGCTAAATTGGTAGTTCGTGAATGACAGGTCGTTACCGTTGCATTTTCATTTAAAAGTAAGGCAGATACAGGTTTTCCTAGGATTGGGCTTCTACCAATAACAACGGCATGTTTTCCTTCAATCGGAATTTCATAGTAGTCTAAGATTTTCATAATCGCAGCAGGTGTACAGGAAGGAAATTTTCCAAACCCTAATGCAGTTTGTCCGTATCCAAAGCTTGTTACTCCGTCAACATCCTTACGAATATCAATTGCATCGAATGCTTTTCGCTCATCAATTTGGGATGGGACTGGGTGTTGAAGTAGTATTCCATGTACGGTGTCATCTTCATTTAACTTTTGAATGGTTTCTAAAAGTTCCTCTGTTGATGTTTCTTTGGAGAGATGGATTTTTATTGATTTCATTCCAAGCTTTTCACAAGCTTTTCCCTTCATATTTACATATGTTTCTGAGGATGGATCATCCCCAACTAGAATTGTAGCGAGGCATGGAGTGATCCCCTTCTTAATAAGGTTTTCCACTCTTTCTTTCAAGCTATTTTTCACACTGTCAGCAACTAATCTTCCATCAAGAATTTGTTTTTCCATTAAGAAACCTCCTTAAAATGTAAGGCTCTTTTCTCAAACATTATTGCAATTGAAGTAATAATGAATGCTGAAGGGGTTACATCTTTAACTTCACTTTGAAAAGAGCTGCAAACTTCATAAGAACCGCTGTATTGAGTGTAAAAGCCGACTGTTAGACTTTTACAAAAATAAAAAGAGATAAGGGTGGTGAATGATGTTCTACCTTCCTTATCTCTGCCCAGACGACCCGACCCGATATAAACACAGCTCCCAAGTGGTCTATTCCACAAATGTCGTCAGTTACTGTGTTAACAATGATTTAACTAATTCGATCATATCACATAGAATATCGATTCTCAATATCATCATATTTGAAAAAACAGCTTTTAAATCAGAAATATAAACTTAATGAAGATTCTGTGAACGCTATTGTAAATTTAGGAAAAAAAGTTTATATTAGAGCTATAGAAAGTTAGTGAAATATTTCACAAACTTTCTAACAAGCTAGCTGGCTTACAATCTTACATCTTAGATAGCAAAAATTTTTATCATAACTTGTGAAATACTTCACAATATATAAGGAGATGTTGGTCATGAAATGGTTACGAGGACCGAAAATGGCAATTGTATGGACAGTTTTAAGAGTTTGGTTAGGTATTCAGTGGTTAGAAGCCGGGATTGGAAAATTGACACATGGATTTGATGCATTTGGATTTTTACAAGGAGCTATTGCTAATGCAACTGGAGAGCATCCTACCGTACAAGGGTGGTATGCAGACTTCCTCCAACATTTTGCACTACCTAATGTAGAATTATTTAATCATCTCATTCCATATGGTGAATTATTAGTTGGCCTTGGATTAATTGTAGGATTTGCAACTATCCCGGCACTTATTGCAGGAGCATTTATGAACTTAAACTTTATGTTAGCTGGTACAACAAGCACAAATCCTATTTTATATACAGTAGCTATTCTCATCATGGCCGCTGGAGCAGCAGGTTATTATTACGGAGTAGATCGATTGACAATTCCTTATATTAAAAAATGGTGGAATACAAATAAATTAAATCGACATCATGCTCCAACTCATTAAACATGACAATTTGGTAAATTAACAAGTAGAAGCTTATTTCCCTTCAGACTGTCGAGAATTGTCGACAGTCTTTTACATTATATGTTGTCTTCACACTGCCCCAATTGATCTTAAAAATTAATGAAAATAAAAAAGCAGGTTGATTTTAACGATCAACCTAGCGTTATAAATAACCTTTAATTATTTTTGCCTGCGTTTCAAGCGCCTGTTTTCTCCTTCGTAATATTTCTTCCTCTTTTTGCACTGCGTCAAGTTGGTCTATTAATTTTTTGTATACTCCTTGAAAGAGTTCCACCTGACCACAGCCTACTTTTTCTTTAAGCTCAAAAAGCAATTGGATATCCTTTAAGCTTAATCCCATTTCTTTTAACTCGATGATTACTTGAAAATCATTCACTTCTTTTTCCTGATAATCCTTCCGATTCTTGTTCCACTTCGGTTTAAGCAGTTTCATCTCTTCATAATGACGAATGGTATCCTTTGAGGCATTTACTAGCTTGGCAAATTCTCCTACTTGCATCTTCTCACCTTATCTATCATTTTATTAGAATTCTTCAAAAAAAACTTCAGATTTCATGTTGACATGGGGTTAACCCCGTAAAGTTTAATGATCTCAATCTCTTTTCTTGAAAGGCTCTTTTCTCAAACATTGTTGCTAATGAATAATCACTCTCGGTTGTATATTGCTACATCTTTCATTTCACTGAGGAAAGTGAGGCAAACTCTATAAGACCGCTGAATTCTTTATTGGAAGTAAAAGCCGGCACTTGGGCTTTTACAAAAGGCAACAAACTATACGAAAACAGCCTTTTGAAAAGAGCTAACTTATCTTTAGGAGGTTGTTTAATGTTTTTCCTTGGACTTTTACTTGTCATCATTTACGGTGGGGGAACAACTCTAAGTGGGGCAATCCAACTTCAGAAACAGAAAATCCCTTTTTTAGCTGCTTTAAGCCTTTGTTTATTAGGTTTACTTTTAATTTTGTCAGCTTGCCTGTCGTCTACATTTCCCTTTACATTATTCATACTCGTTTTTGTTTTAATGTTGATTCATGGTGTGGCATTATTTAATGGATTCCACATGTATGGAAAAATAAATCCGTTGCACCACATAATAAGATTATGTCTTTCCGGTATAATCATTTTTATTTTTACTGTTAAACATTTATATTAAAAGAAAAGGGTGTCTGGCTTGAATCTACCGGACACCTGATTTTTCATCTTGTTGATTGAACAAAGCCCACTCAGAATAAAGGATTCCCATAATCACCCGATCATAGGATTTTCCATCACGCTTGACCGCTTCGCGCATTCTACCCTCTTGTTGAAATCCAACCTTTTCATAAGCACGAATCGCCCTTTTATTATATTCAATCACATCTAATCCTACACGATTGAGGTTTAATTCACAGAATGCATAGCGAAGCATTAATTGCAGTGCATCTGTTCCAAAGCCTTTATTTCGAAAAGACGGATCTCCAATTCCAATGGATAATAATCCTGCTCGATTATTCCATTCAATACTATGTATAACAATAAAGCCGATTAATTGATCGTCCTGAATCGTTCGCAATTGAAAATAAAAAGAATTTGAACTTGAGCTTGATTCTTTCTCAATTTGCTGTTTCGATTTGGGAATGGCAATATCTGTATCAATATTACGAAGATACTCTACATCTTCCCCCCATTTCACCATTATATCTGTATCATTTTCCTGTACTCCTGTTAATTTCACGTATTTTCCTTGAAATAAATTGGTTAGCATATATCCTCCTAAGCAGATGACCTACAACTCTATAATGAAACTCATGCTTTTTCTAGTTTCTACATTCATTATCATATTTCCTTCTATAAAAACCAGATAAGTTTGCCAAAATAGATAGGGAATAATTGGATGAATGTCGGAGAAAATAATGTCATCTATGCCCAAAGGAGTATTGTATGGAATCTATCTTCATTACCTCTCTTAGAACATTCATTAGCTTTAGTATTTTGCTTCTATTGACTCGAATTCTTGGAAAAAAACAATTAAATCATGTGACTGTATTTACATATATAACCGGAATTGCTCTTGGAAACATTGCTGGAGATATGGTTGTCCATAAAGACATTAAAATTACTGATGGTATTATTGGTTTAACACTATGGTCATTATTAACATTAATTATCGAATACATTTCATTAAAATCAGTCAAAGTTAGAACCATTCTTGATGGGGAACCTTCGATTATCATTAAGCAAGGAAAAATACATGTAGACGCGATGCGTTCCAATAAATTAAATATGGATGATTTAATGATGCTCATGAGATTAAAGGATGTCTTTAGTATAAAAGAAGTAGAATATGCGATCCTCGAACCTAATGGACAGTTAAGTATACTAAAAAAAGAGGAATATGAATCGGTCATAAAAAAAGACACACATATTTCAACCAAACGGAGACCATATCTTCCAACAGAGTTAGTAGTTGATGGAAAAATAATTAAAAAGAATTTGAAAGAACTTAATATTAATGAAGATTGGTTATTGGAAGAATTGAAAATGAAAGGACACCCCCATCTAAGTAAAATCTTTTATGCAGAATTACAACCTGACGGAAGCATTCATGTTGATTAAAATAACAGTTTAGCTGCATTAACTCTAGATATCGATTGTGGCTGAATCATGTATCCTAATCACCATCAATTGAATCACTTGAATATTGGTCACAATATTTATAAACTGAAAGGGCAAAACTAATTGAAATGAATGAGGTGATTATCCATGTTTCAAAACGTAGAAGGATTTCTACAAATGTGGAAATATGAAGTTATGGAAACACAGAAAGTTTTAGACGTGTTAACGGATCAATCCTTGCAACAAGAAATTGCTCCTGGCCATTGGTCATTAGGTCGTGTTGCTTGGCACATTACGACAGCAATTAAAGTAATGGGATCTCAAACAGGGTTACAATTTGATGGACCAGATAAAGACTTTCCAGTGCCAGAATCAGCTACATATATTGCGGATCAATATCGAAAAATGGGTGAGTTATTCGCAGATGCTGTCAACACTCAATGGACAGATAGCACATTAAGCGAGGTTCACAATGTTTTCGGTAGAGATATGTCGAATGGAGCATTACTAATGTTTATCATTCATCATCAAATCCATCATCGTGGACAACTTACCGTTCTCATGAGACAGGCTGGCTTAACAGTTCCTGGCGTTTATGGACCATCGAAAGAAGAATGGTCAAAAATGGGTATGGAACCACCTAAAATGTAAACATGAAAAGGCTGATTTTGAAATCAGCCTTTTCATCTAAGTATTTTTTAATCAATCACTATTATATTTTTGTATTACTCTTTTTCGCTCTATTTTCTAGCTGGCTTTTAGGATCGTTAGTCATTGTATCGTCTTGTCCATAGCCTTGTGGATTTACTCCTGGAGCTTTTTTTCCACGGTTATTATTTTTAGGCATCCTTTCACCTCCAATACTAATTACTAGCCTCCCTCACCATTCACTTTTTATCCTAAAAACCGCTACATTTTTAAGAATCTAGATGCTTCGCACAATTATATAGATTACATGTCCATCCATTTGATGTTTTATTGAGTTCTGTTATGGATGTGTTTTCTAAATGTCCTTCAAATTCTACTTGTGGGACTAGTTCTTGGATCAGACATTGAATGCAAGCACCGTGTGAAACAATCAATATATTCATATTTTCATGTTTTTCTTGAATTTCTTGAATAAAAGGTAAAGTTCTTTTAATTACACTTTCCACATCTTCCATACCTAAATCTAGCTCTCTCCAATTATGACCCCATTTAGCTATTCTCTCAGATTCAATCGTTCCTTCAATTTGACCACCACTCACTTCACGAATTCGTGGTTCTAGAACAATTTGTTTATTGCCCATTCTTTCACTGATGATTTCCGCTGTTTGTCTTGCTCGTAAAAGATCACTAGAGTATATTACATCCCAATTTTCCATACTTAACCGCTCAGCAAGCTTATTTGCTTGAATAATTCCATCCTCATCGAGTGGGATATCAGCACTTCCCTGTGCCCTTCTTTCCTTATTCCACGCTGTACTTCCATGGCGGACAAAACCAATTTTAGTCATATGCACCCCTCCATTCTTGTTAAAAATCTATTCTCTTAATCCAAATCTTGCGATAAGCGGATCATATCTATTGCCTGTATTCCATTTTCATAGATTTCCTCTGAATAATGTCGAAGGAAAAAATCTCTATCGATTCCCGTTATTCGAAATCCACATTTCTGGTAAAGTGCAAGCTGTGAAATACTTGAATTAGCTGTTCCAATCTCAATAGTTTTGAACCCTTGTTCTCTTGCATGAGCAATCGCATGATTCACTAACTTCTTGCCTATTCCCTTTCCTTGTTCCTTCTCAGATACAGCAATATTTACTAATTCAATCGTCTCTGGCCTTGTCGGTAAAAGTACATAAACTCCATGGACTACACCATTTTCTTCCGCAACAAAACATTGCCCTCGATCAATATACTCCTCAACAAGCTTACGTGACGGATCGGCTAATAATAAAAGTTCAATTGGAGGACTTTCATTAGCTCCTAATTGTCTAAACTTCATTTTAATCCCCTACCTTTAAAGCATATAATACATGTGGTTTTAATGGATCATTTAGTTCAAGCTTCGGATGCAAAAATGTTTTGACCTTTTTTAAACCAATTTTCTGCATAATTCGTTCTGAGCGCGTATTAATTTCTGCTGTGAAGCTGTACACATTTTCAAACTGCAAATTCTCCTCCGCATATTCTAAACAAGCTTTTGCGCCTTCAGTTGCCAGCCCTTTGCCCCAAACTTCCTTTTTCAATCTCCAGCCAATTTCTACACAAGGTGTGAAATCCGCTTCAAATGTTGCGTGATGAAATCCAATAAAACCAATGAACTCCCCTGTTTCCTTTAGTTCAGCAGCATATAGTCCATAGCCATAGGATTGAAACTCATCCATGATGGCCTCGTAAAATGCTGTTGTTTCTTCATGTGTCAGTATCTTTGGAAAATACTTCATCACCTCAGGGTCTTCATTCATTTTCTTAAAATCTAGTAAATCTTTTGTTTCAAAAGCACGCATGCGTAATCGATCTGTTTCAAAGTAAATCAAGTCTATCACCTATCTTCTTTTTTTAGCAGCTCTTTTCTTAGACATTGAGTTTTAACTAATGATTTAAGTAAAGTTTTAAGAATTTCTATCGATGAAGACCGCTGCACCTTTCATATCACCGAGAAAAGAGAGACAAACTCCATATGACCGATGAATTCTTATTGGGTGGAAAAGCCGGCAGTTGGGCTTTTACAAAAGCAACAAACTATACGAAAACAGCCACACTTCAAATCACGAGAAAAGAGCTGCAAACTAATGTAACATTCGTCAGTAATGCATTGAATTCTTTCAAATGTTTCATACCCTACCGATACTCTTAATCCTTTTGTGACTTTACTAACATTTTAAAATCCAAACCTTATATTTCTTCTCGATATCCGATCTATTTCCCTTTATTTTTTTGGCACTTTTCTCAAACATTGTTGCTATTTAAGCAAAGTTTTAACTATCGGATGAAGACCGCTACACCCTTTATTTCACATAGAAAACTTTCATGATCTTTCGCTCTCAACCCAGAATGAAAATGGGTTCTCTGTCCCATAATGTAGATACCACAAACAGTGAGTATATGACGTAGCTCTTATTGGTGGTCTTACCCTGTTGAGAAAACTGTTGGAATGAATTTGGTGCACAACCCATTGTTAGCTCTCTCAATTTCGAGAGATGACTACGAACAGAAAAATGTTTAATTTCAAATTCATTCCACTGTTTGTGGAATATTTTCAGAAGGTGGAGTGAAATGGAAACATTGCACAAACGATGTGCAGGCCTAGATGTTCATTCGGAAACAATAGTTGCCTGTGTCATTCTTGGAGAATCAGAAACTGACTTGATTAAGGAGACTGAAACATTTCCTACTTTGACGAAGGATCTGTTTCATCTTCTTAAATGGCTTGAGGAGAAGGAAGTAACCCACATCGCAATGGAAAGTACAGGCGTCTACTGGAAACCTGTATACAATATCTTGGAGGATTTCTTTGATATTACTTTGGCAAATGCTCAAAGGATTAAAAATGTCCCTGGAAGGAAAACAGATGTTTCGGATGCTGAATGGATTGCTAAATTATTAAGACATGGCTTAATAGAGAAAAGTTTTGTCCCTCCCGAAGACTTTCGAAATTTGAGAGATTTGACTCGCCTCAGAAAAAAATGGATTGGACACATGACATCCGAAAAAAAACCGAATCCAAAAGGTACTAGAGTCCTCAAACATCAAATTAAGCACAGTTATTTCAGATATATTTGGAGTATCAGGACGAAAACTATTGGAACAACTCATGAATGAAGGTTATATCGATCAAGAAGATGTCGAACAAAAGATACATGGAAGAATGGCCCATAAAAAGCAATTGATTACCGACTCACTATTTGGAACATTAAATGATCACCAGCTATTTCTTATTAAGCAATCTTGGATGCACATTGTTAATTTAGAAGAATTAATATCAGATATCGAGAAAAGAATCGACGTCATTTTATCCAACTATCAGGAGGAAGTACAGCTTCTGGTTACAATGCCGGGAATTAAGAAAGACACGGCAGCTGTTATCATTGCGGAAATAGGAGTAGATATGGGACAATTTCCAACCTCCAAACATCTTGCATCATGGGCAGGATTGTCGCCCGGAAATCACGAAAGTGCTGGAAGGAAAAAAAACACTAAAACGGTTAAAGGAAATCCTCATATTAAATCTGCATTGTGTGAGGCTGCGTGGGCTGTTTCAAGAAGTCGGAATCAAAGATTAGGAATCAAATATTGGTCACTAGCTGCAAGAAGGGGAAAGAAAAAAGCACTCGTTGCCATCGGACATCGAATGCTAACTATTGTCTATCATATGCTTCAGAATAAGGAACCCTACCATGAGTCAACTTAAATTAGCATTATAGACAAACAACAGAAAAGTTAAACGAGAAACCGAAAAATTCGGTAGCTCTGCTTTCCTATTGCCCAAATTAAATTATTTATAGCTTGCACAATTTTAATCAAGTTTAAACTTAATAAATTATTCTTAAAGGCGGAGTTTTATTTTCACAGAAAAGAGCTACAAACTATATACGAAAACAGCCATTCTTTTAAACTGATAAGTTATCTGCTGCATGTCCCCTGTTTTTCCTAAAAGTGATGATTAAAGACAATCCAGCTAATGTAACTAAAATTCCTGATACATTCAAAATCCATGAGATCGATAAATAGTTAATAATAAAAGAACCAAACATTGTTCCGAACGGTACGATAAATGTTGACAAGGTTGAAAGCAAGCTTCCTACACGACCCATTTTATTTTCTGGGACCATGGTTTGGTATAAGGTTCCAATGCCAACACTTGCCATGCTAACTCCAATACCTAAAATAAATGCAAAAATTAGGAGGGCTATATAGCTTTCAGGAAAAACTCCTGAGATTAGCAAAGCAATTCCTTCAATTGACAAACCGAAGATAACCATTTTTACTCTATCTTTCATGATGTTTAATAATATAATGAGGCTTCCTGATAATGCTCCTACTGAAATGGCAGCATCCACGATCCCCATTCCACTAGCGCCTACTTTTAGTATTTGATTACATAGGACAGTAATAAATACATTTAATGGTGCTAGGAAAAAATTGATGATGATTCCGCCAACAATTATTAGGTGCAACAGCTTCTTATAGCGTAGAACATAGGTGAATCCTTCTTGAAATTGGAGATAAAATTTTCTTTTCACATGATCAATGTCCACTTTTGGTATCGCAAGGAACATTTCACTAAATGCAGAAATAATAAATGAAATCCCATTGATCAAAAATAGGAGCCACATATTTGTAACTGCTATTAGTATTCCTGCAAGTGCTGGCCCAATAATATTCGATAGTTGATTCGTTACTTGCATAAATGAGTTTGCTTTTGGCAAGTTCTCTTTTCCTACTATGAGTGGTATCGTTGCTCCTATCGCTGGACTAAAAAAAGCAGATACAAGTGATGAAGCAATCATCAGTAAATATAATAAATAAATAGGTAGCTCCTCAAAAAACATGAACAAAGCAATCGCAAGCATGATACACCCATTAATCATGTCTGAAAAAACGAGAAGATACTTTTTAATATTCCTATCTGCTAAAACTCCTACAAAAGGCATTACTAATACAGACGGAATAGTAAAGCAAAGGACACTTAAACCTAATGCAATGGACGAACCTGTTGTTTCAATGATATACCACATAATCGCAATATTATAAAAGCGATTACCTAGCACAGAAACACTATTGCCCATCCATAAAAGAAGAAAGTTTTTATTCCTTAATACATTATTTTTCATCATATCCCAACCTTCCATTATCATAAAATCACTCTTTTTATACAAATCGAACTACAATGCATTATACAACATACATAAAATGACTCATTCTACACAAATCGAATATCGATAGTATATATAAGGAGGTCGCCTTATGACCTCCTTACTCTAGTAATGATTTTGTTAATGTTTCCATTAGCTCCTTTAGCTTATCTTTATTAAGTTGATAATAAACTTTATTTTCGATTCTCATAGAATAGACAATTCCAATCGAATGTAAAGTGGATAAATGATGAGAAATAGTTGAATTAGATAAAGACAATGTCTGGGCAAGCTCATATCCATATCTAGGAGCTTTATTTAAAAGCATGATAATTCTAATACGTTTTTCATCTGCAACGATTTTAATGGCATCTAAAACATCATCTAGGCTCATCTTATTTTTGGTGTTAGAATCATATTCATTTATCCCATAGTGGTAAATAAATGACTGCTCACTATCTGATGAAAGAGATGATGTATCATAAAAATAAGATGGAGATAGAATTAGCTTCATCGCTTTATTCTCAATCACATATGAAGGAATAACTGGAAATGCCTCTCCAACCTTTTCCCTCGTTGAAAATATTTGTTTTCCCTTTAAATAATCAATATTTTCTTGCTGCTTCTTCAAAAAGTATGGAAGATCCGTTTTAAAGTAAAACTCATAAAATTGTTTCATTAATGAGATAAAACGATTTTTAGTATTTTCTATATCAACATATAAATAAGTCAATTTCCATTTTTCATTTTCCGGTAAGCTTGTATTTTTGATAAACAGTCTAACCTCTGTAAAATCATGAATATCGGATACTTCAGTTGGTGTGAATCCCGTTTCTAGAAAATGTTCAAAAATATGATGTGCGGAATCCGATTCAATCTGCTGAATAAATTTCTCTAAAGATTGATAACAATTTGTTTCATATGCATATCGAATCATACTTAACCCAATAAACGTTTCTTGGCTAAAAAAGACTTCTAATTCATCCTTCAATATTTGGGGAATACTTCGCACCTTCTCGTCTACCCACTTTTGAAGTTCCCCGTTTAGTTCTCGTTTAGTCTGCTTATTTGCGTAATCTTGGATAATAAACATAGATGAAAGCTGTTCAAACACAGGTGATTGAATAATAAGAATATTTTCTCCCAGCTCTACCATTAGATCCCCTCCTATTTTAATCATAATATACATCGAACATTCTATTTTCGTCAACATGTATTTTCGATATCAATCAAAACAAAATAATTAGAAGCTCCATTGTATTTTTATACTAATCAAAGCAAAAGCTATCTTCGATGAAAAAACTTTCAAAAAAGGAGGACATCGAATGTCTAAGGACACAAACCAACCAATCAATCAAACAAATGAAGAACATGAAGACACATTAACAAACAGACAAGGGCATCCAATTACGAATAACCAGAGCATTCGTACAGTAGGAAATCGTGGACCCGCTACATTAGAGAATTATGATTTTATTGAAAAGATTAGCCATTTTGATCGTGAACGAATTCCAGAGCGAGTTGTTCATGCACGTGGTGCAGGGGCACATGGATATTTTGAAGCTTATGGTACATGTGGAGATGAACCAATTTCTAAATATACGCGAGCCAAATTATTTCAAGAAAAAGGGAAAAAAACACCTGTCTTTGTACGTTTTTCGACGGTTATTCATGGCGGACATTCACCTGAAACATTAAGGGACCCAAGGGGGTTTGCTGTAAAATTTTATACAGAGGACGGAAATTGGGATTTAGTAGGGAATAACCTTAAAATCTTCTTTATCCGTGATGCAATTAAATTTCCAGATATGATTCATGCTTTTAAACCTGACCCAATAACAAACCTCCAAGATAATGAAAGATTTTTTGACTTTTGCTGCAATTCTCCAGAAACCTTTCATATGGTCACATTTGTTTATTCTCCTTGGGGAATTCCAGCTAATTATCGAATGATGCAGGGTTCTGGTGTGAATACATATAAATGGGTGAACAGTGCAGGGGAAGCTGTACTTGTAAAATATCATTGGGAGCCAAAACAAGGGATTAAGAATTTGACACAAAAAGAAGCAGAAGAAATACAAGCAACTAATTTTAATCATGCAACACAAGATTTATATGATGCAATTGAAAGAGGCGATTATCCAGAATGGGAATTATTTGTTCAAATCATGAGCGATGATGCGCATCCAGAACTAGATTTCGATCCATTGGATGATACAAAGCTATGGCCTGACGATCAATTCCCTTGGAGAAAAGTAGGAAAAATGGTGCTTAATAAAAACCCAGAGGATTATTTTACCGAAGTAGAGCAAGCGGCATTTGGGACAGGTGTACTTGTCGATGGGCTTGACTTCTCAGATGATAAAATGCTTCAGGGTCGTACTTTTTCTTACTCTGATACACAACGGTATCGAGTAGGTGCGAATTATTTACAGCTCCCAATTAATGCGCCCAAAAAACGTGTAGCCACAAACCAAAGTGGCGGACAAATGCAATATAAGGTAGATCGTGCACCTGGACAAAATCCTCATGTGAATTATGAACCATCTATTTTAGGTGGATTAAAAGAAGCAAAACAATACGGGAAGGAATATACACCTCAGATTGAAGGCCAATTAGTACGCGAATCCATCGATCGCCAAAGTAATACGAAACAAGCAGGAGAAACTTACCGAAGCTTTGAACAGTGGGAAAAAGATGAATTAATATCAAATCTTGTTTCTGGACTTGCTCCTTGTGATAAAAGAATCCAAGAGAAAATGATCGCTCTTGCTGAAGAAGCAGATGAAGAATATGGACGTAGGCTAAGAGAAGGTTTGACTCAAGCATCTAAAAGTGGTTCCAGTCAAAAGCCACTTGGAAATAAGGATGCAGATAAAGCACCTGAAAAAGCCATCAATAAAGGTCATGAGGCTGATCCATACTAAAAAAATGGTAACGGCTGTCTGTAAATTGAAACAATCAGGCAGCCGCTATTGGAATACACTCATTTTTTTACCCGTTCAATAAATTCATGAAGTTTATCTACAGAAGTTAAATTTTGATTGCATTTTAAACTATCTATACAAATATAATTTCCTTTTTTAATAAAAGTATCTCGTACCTCACCCTTTTTTTCTGTTAAGAATAATCCGACTTCCTCATGCTTATTACATAAAGCACAGATTCCTTTTTGCTGAATCCTTTTAAAGGATCCTTGTAAACCAACAAGTTTATTGTCAAGCATGGCCACAAGATATTTCTTACTAGATCCTTCGTCAATCCAACTTAAATAGGAAATTTCTCTTAAATCCATATCTTCCATTGCTGGTACTTTTAATTTCTTTGCTTTCGGAAACAGCTTTTTAATAGCTTGCTGTGAGACTGTTTTAAAAGGAACTACATAAGGCACTATTGTAGCTAAAAATTTCTCAGCATCCGCTGTATCTTGTACATTTATTATTGGTTGAATGAGTTCTTCCTGTTCCTCAGTTAATTCTTCAAATAATTGAACGACCTTTTCCTTTGCTAATGATTTTAGTGCTTGAAGGACATTTCCATCGTTAACAGTTGAATGGCCGTTTATTAAAATTTGTGTTTGTTGCTTTATAAAATGATATTGATCACTTCTTATGAAAGGATCCATGATTTTCAACTCCTAAACTTCAGATTCTTTTTAACTATAGAAGATTATCGTACCTATTGAAAGGTAGAAAATATGTCGGAAATGAACTATACCTAAAAAGGCACTCGTCAACTACCAAGGAGACAACTCCTTCATTGACAGTGCCTTTTCCATTTATTTAGCATAAACAATTTTTTTTATCGTTTCGATTGAAAGGAAATATTCATCTGCCAATTGATCGATTGTTGTGCCGTTTTTAAATGCTTTTTTTATCATCGCATTACGTTGATCAATGTATTTCCTTCCACCCGATCGAGTCCCCCATTTCTGGTGATTGTTCCGAGGTTTCGGTATATAAATTGTTTCCCCCTGAACATATTTCTGAATTTCCATAATGAGATTCTCAGGTAAAACAGTTGATGCTTTTACATATTTCAATTTTGCCAGCCCCTTATTTTTTTATATTTAGAAATAAGGTGCAAAGCCAAAATATTAGAAATGCAAAATTAAATAATGGGCGATTGTTTATTTTAGTATTGTCCACCCCATGCAAAGTATCGCCTTTCCAATAATAGGCTTTGCATGAGTAGCTACAGACTCTAGCAATTTGGGTTCTATTGCCATTTTATCACCTCCCAAATTGTGTTAGTAAAAACGTTTTTACTTATTATAAAACAAATTAGTTTAGAAAACATCTTGAGTAGCTATAAAATAATAAGTTTTTTATTATAATAACTGCCACAAGCTACTCCATATTTTTGGGATTTTCCGCTATAAATTATATAAAACGATCCGTTTTTTTTTACAAAAATTATTTTACAACTGGAATTAAATAATCAAAGGTACTCGCATCTATGTTCGAATATCTCTCTAGCTTCGAACCTATTGGTTGAAATCCGTAGCGGATGATAACCTGTATATAAGAAAAGCAAAAAAGTGCATCTTCTGGTCTACAGTCCTGTAAAACTGCAAATAAGGTTGGAGAAACTTTTTCAATTCTAAAATCTTTATGATCTCCTGTCAAAGAATTATTTAGAACCTCAAACCCTATCTCTCCTATTATTTTGTCCTCAGTAATCATTTCAGTTTTTACATATACCTGTTCAGAGCATGTGACTCCTAGTTTTTCTAATTGACTTTTTGCAGTAGTAAAATGCTTTTGAAAAGGATTCGGCTGCCTTTGCGAATGAACCCTTTGCCACACAAAATACTTTTCGGTCTCCCAATTTGATAATAATAGTGTTTGTTGCGGATTTTCTACATTGATGCCACCAATATATTTTTGAGCTGCAAGGAGGACCTCCGTTCTTTTGTTCAAGTCCTCTCTCCAACGATCAAGTATCTTTTTTTTCTCCTGATCATTCACTGTAAAATATAGCTTTATATCCTGGATTGAAATACCTGCCTGTCTAAGCGAATCAATCATTTTTGCCTGATATATTTGATCGAACGAATAGGCCCTATAACCATTTTCCAACCTGACAAATGGCACTAATAATCTCTTTTTATCATAAAATCTCAGTTTACTAGGGGGGAGTCCTGTCCTTTTTGAAAATTCCTTTATCGTAAGATTCATTTCATCTGTCCATCTTTTTATTTGTACGACCAAATATTTATTCGGTTATTATCAGAATCATATATATGAAATCCACCCCAACCGTTTATTGGGTCTCCTGCAATTTCTGATGGTTTGATCCCATTACGAATTAATTTATTGTATTCTTCAAAGAAAACAGCGGGTCTAATATCAAAATAACATCTAGCCTGATGATCACTCGGTTTTTCAACTGAACTTTTCATACTTTGGAGTAACCATATATTATCCCAATATTGTTGTCCTAGCACATTTCTGTCATAAGCATCTTCTGTCCTCAGATGTGCATAACCCTTTTCTACATTCACCTCAACCACTTCAAATCCAAGGTTCTTTGCATACCATTCCGCAGAAACCTTTGGATCTTTAACATAGATTAAGGAATTTACATTTCCGAAACCTAGAATTCCTGATTCCGGGTAGTCATCGGTATCCACTTTCTGCTTGTCCTCGACAAGTGTTAATCTCGCATCGTTAAAAGCAAAAATGTCACAGAATCTTTGACCATTAGGTAAAATATTTGTTTCAGTGAATTTTACCTCTTTTCTTTCTAAGAAGCTTAAGGTGTGATCAAGGTCATAGGTTACAAATACCAGCTTTACTTGTCCCTCATTACTAGAAGATTGTAAGTGCTCATATTCCCCTTCAAATGACTTTATCGTAACCATCCCCGCTTTAGGTAACTTCATAAATCCTTTCCTACCAACCCAAGAAGTAATTTTATCAACACACTCCCATCCCAGTATCTCCTGATACCATTTTACGCAGTTTTCAAACTCCTCTAAATCTACCATGATAAACCCTCCATCCCAGCGATACAAACAATCAACTCCTATAATGTATTTACATATTAAGGTTAAAGGTTAAACCTAGTGCAATGTCAATCTATATATTTTAAAAATTGTGAAATTTTTATCGGTTATTAGCTTATTAAACTTCCACTTCAAGTTAGTAGAGTAACTTCAACAAAAAAGCAGACAAAGCGTCTGCTTAAAACTAATCGATCTTTTTCTCAAAAATCAATTCCATAGTCAGTGCTTGTCCAGCACCGCCAAAAGGGGGAGTTACAATTTGCAATAACTTCCATCCTTCCCTAGCGTTTTCGTGGATGATTGCTTGATAGTCTTTTTTTGGCTTTCCGTTTAATGCCCCAACAGGTATAGTTTCAAATTTATATTCATACATGGAAAACACTCCTAAAAATTTATTTATTATTCTCTACGAAAGATACAAAGAAAGGTTTCAAAAATAAGGTGATTAATCCATAGCTATCCTGGACAATTTCTTCAGAAGAAATGATTAATCCCTTCCTGCAGAAGCAATGGCTAAATATATGTCTCGTTTCGCTACACTAGTACAATATAATATATGTGCCCTAATCGGTTAAATCGGGATGATATTAAATAATTTGGGTTATCAATAGAACTGAAAAAACAGCAATAAATGATATTTCATTTTCCTTTATTAAAAACATTGCAATCAATGGTGTAAATTTTTAAGTAAATACTTTTTATCTTTTTAAACTATTGCTTGATAAGCATAAAAAAACAAAGCCTACTTTTCAAAAAGATTGATCCAAGTAGGCTCTTAATATATTCGTTTCAAAGGTTGATCCACCTTTGCTCTGAGCGATTGCGATACGTTGATCCAGATTTTCTCCTTCAGATTCTGCAAGACATTTTTTCCGTCAGAAGGTTAATCATCTTACTAAGGTAAAAACCCCGGAAGTATATAATTAGTATGCTTTCGATAGTGAAAAGTATTGATCGTTATTTATTACTTTGTAAGTGTGCCAATTTATCCGGATTTGCCACCATATAGATACGGGAAATCTTATCACCAAGGAATTCTATTGAGATCACATAGGCGACATAATCGTTGATTGATACGACTACTCCTGGATACCCATTCACATCCTTGAATTCCATTTTCGAGTTTTTAGGCAACTTTTTCATAATGCTCGTAAACAAAAAGACAATTCGTTCTGATGTATAAATTGGATTTATCGCAGCTTTTACTTTACCGCCACCATCAGAAATAAATACGGAATCTGTCTTCAGTAGCTCCAACATTTTATGAATATTCCCTTCTTGAAACGCCATTGTAAATTGTTCTACCCTACTCCTCATAGATTGAAAATCCAATGATGCAGCTTTCGGACGATTTTCCATGCCTTTTTTCGCGCGATGGAAAATCTGCCGGCAATTAGTAGAAGATTTTTCAATAATAGCTGCAATTTCTTCATAGCTATACTGAAAAACTTCTCGTAATATGAAAAAAGCTCGTTCATCCCCAGATAACTGCTGTAAAAGCAAGAGATAAGCTGTCGAGATAGATTCCTTTATTAAATAAGTATTGGAAGGGTCATTTCCATCATCCACCAATGGTTCTGGCAGCCACTCTCCAACATAAACCTCGCGTTTACTAGCGGCGGAACGCAATTTGTCTATAGAACTATTCATCACGATCCTACATAGATACGCTTTCTTGTTTTCAATGACCTTTTTGCTACTTATACTGTTGTAAGTTAAGAATGCCTCCTGTACAAGATCCTCAGCATCCGTAACACTCCCCGTCATTCGGTAAGCAATCGAAAATAACAAAGGTTTATACGTCTGATACAATTGTTCAGTCTCCAAAACGCTACCCTTCCTTTATCACTATCATTTCATTAGCTTTTAAAATTTCTTGCGCTGCACGCTTCCCACTTGCAACTGCAGCATCAGCTAATACTTCTTCATGTCCGGTCCAATCTCCTGCAATATACATCCCTTTCATTTCTGGTATACTCGGACCCGGGTTCCCTTTTCGTTTCGAATGTGGGAAATTATAAGATACCGTTAGTTTTGGTAAAAACTGTTGCACAACGATCTCTTGTCTCCATCCTGGATGAAGCAAATCCATTACCGATTCTAATTGTTGCTTATCTGCATTTACGTTGATTTCTTCTATAGGATTATGATATTTTGCTAGACTTACAACGACTGTACCATCATCACTTAATTTTGCTGCTCGTGATTGATTTGTGAAAAATAATGATTGATCAAGACCGATTGCAAACTGATGTTGTGGAGTAGGTAATTTTTTCAATCCTAGATCAATACAGCTTGCTGTAATAGAAATCGCCTGTTCATTCCATAGTCCTAACGAGGTATGTTCTGCATCTTTAATCATTTTCACTGCTTCTTTCGGAGGAGCCGCAACGATACAATCCGCTACATCAAGTACTGTTCCATCAGAACAAAGTATGCTTTGATAGTCACCATGATGCTCAATCTTTACGACATTTTTATTCGAAAAGATGTCAACTCCTGAGGTTATAGCCTGCTGCCTAAGTTTCTCCACAATCGTTCCCCAACCTCCATCAACATACAAAACACCGCCCTTCAAAGAACGTTGCACTTGCTTCAATACTGGCTTTGCAAGCTGTAAGGTCGGTGCATTTGTATAAGTCGTCAATCGGCAGATCGAATAAAAAACATGTCTTATCATTGGATCACTTATTTCCACATCAGCCCACTCCTTAAGGCTAACTTCTGGAATGGAACCAACATTTAAGTTCATTAACTTTAACATGAACTTGCCAAACACAAACTTCGATTTCCATGATAAAAGGGAAGATGACATAATCGATGAAAAATCTGTTGGAATAACTTGAACTGACTTATTGAGAATGCCATGAATTTGCACAGACTTTGAAGCATTACCACCCGGAATGGATAATCCAAGTTCAGTTAAAATTGTCATAGCATCCCCTGAAAGATACAGTCCATGCGGCCCCAAATTCAAATGCACTCCATTTTTTTCATTCGTTATCGCCCTGCCACCGAGACGATTCGATTTTTCCAAAACAACGACCTTTTTTCCTTCCCTCACCAATAAATTTGCTGCTGTCAACCCAGCCAATCCCCCACCAATTATTGCCACATCATATTTAAACATATAAAAATCCCTCCTAGAATCGTTCTGTAATCAAAACGATTGAAGAAAGGATTTTGTGACAGCGAAAATGTAATATTTAAAATTTATTAAGATTAAGATTTCATAATGAAAAGATATTGGTCAAGCACGTATAATTCCCTCGTCTTAAACTAAAACAAGCAAACCCAATAGTTTTTTGCACAGAACTAAAACCTAAGGGACGGGTTGATTACCTTGAAGGTAAATATTGCGCGGGCTCGGGAACTATTAAGAGCGATTGGTTACCTTGATGGAGGATTTTTCGCGGGTACGGGAACTAATGAGTGCGATTGATTACCTTGATGGAGGATTTTACGCGGGTAAAGGAACTAATGAGTGCGATTGGTTACCTTGATGGAGGAATTTCCACGGGCGCGGGAACTAATGAGTACGATTGGTTACCTTGATGGAGATATTTCCGCGGACACGGGAACTAATGAGTGCGATTGGTTACCTTGATGGAGGATTTTACGCGGGTTCGGGAACTAATGAGTGCGATTGGTTACCTTGATGGAGGATTTTACGCGGACACGGGAACTAATGAGTGCGATTGGTTACCTTGATGGAGGATTTTCCACGGACACGGTAATCTAAGTGAGAGGTTGGTTACCTTGATGGAGATATTTCCGCGGACACGGGAACTAATGAGTGCGTTTGGTTACCTTGATGGAGGATTTTTCGCGGATACGGGAACTAATGAGAGCGTTTGGTTACCTTGATGGAGGATTTTTCGCGGACTCGGGAACTAATGAGTGCGATTGGTTACCTTGATGGAGGAATTTCCACGGACACGGTAATCTAAGGGAGCGTTTGGTTACCGCGAAGGTGAAATTTGCGCGGACACGGGAACTAATGTGAGCGTTTGGTTACCTTGATGGAGGATTTTACGCGGGCTCGGGAACTAATGAGTGCGTTTGGTTACCTTGATGGAGGATTTTCCACGGGCGCGGGAACTAATAAGTGCGATTGGTTACCGCGAATGTGAATATTGCGCGGGCTCGGGAACTGTTGAATCAGACTTTATTGCAATAGAGCCTTGTGAAGTATTATGTGTCCTTTTAGAAGAGTACAAAGCACATTTTAAAATTTGATAATAAATTTAATCAACTATTATTACAGGATCTTGCCTATAAACTTCGAACTTGCACCATTTCATCAAGAGTAAATGCACTCTCACCTGCAAGGGTACGTTTAGCTGCTTATTTATGTACAGTTGAATCCCCTTCACATTTAAATCAATATAAAAAAACAAATTCTTTAGAGGATGTTTCCTCCTTGATTGGTACTACAAAAAGACATCTAAATCGAATACGAAAGGACTAGTCAGAGAAAGGGATTATCAAACAAAAAGAAAATGAAATTCAATTTAAATTGGGACAAGATTAATGAACTCTCAGAAAATGTACGTTTTGAATGGTTATCAACGCGGGAAATTTATAAAACATTCTATTGCCTACATTCAAATATAAGTATAAAAAATATCCCTTTAGATCATCAAATCTAAAAGGATACCATCGTAAGTATTTTACAAATACTGTTAATGTATTAAACATCTTTTTATAAGAATCGCAACTTTATTTCAAATTAGAATACATATTTTGCATTTGCACCATCATTCCACAGTTAAGCTCTTCGCTAAATTTCGCGGACGGTCCACATCAAAACCACGAACTGTTCCTGCATAGTAAGCTAATAACTGCAATGGAATCGCTGCAACAATCGGCATCAAGAATGGATGAACTTCAGGAATATACATCACTTCATCGACAATTTCACTAATATCATCATCTCCAACAGTAGTTACGCCGATAACAAAAGCATCTCTTGCCTTGATTTCGCGAATATTGCTTATAGTTTTATCACGCAGATGCTTTTGTGTAGATAGAGCGATAACTGGAACTCCAGGAGTAATCAGTGCCATCGTTCCATGCTTCATTTCGCCAGATGCATAGGCATCTGCATGTAAATATGCAACCTCTTGAAGTTTTAATGCTCCTTCTAATGCCAAAACGTAATCTAAGCCCCGCCCAATTAAAAATAGGCTTTCTTGATCCTCGGTTACTTGTGCAAATTGATCGATCGCATCCTGAGTCATGATCAAGGTTTTTTCCACTTCATCAGGGAGCTGTTCCAATTCCTTGATCATTTCTGGAATACGTTCAATCCCTGGGCCATTTATCGTTTCAGTAAGAACGATCGCTAGAAGCAATAAAACGGTTATTTGGGTGGTATATGCCTTAGTTGCTGGAACGGCTAGCTCCGGGCCGGCATTTGTACATATTGTGTAATCTGCCTTTCTTGCAAGATTACTGCGTTTACGATTTGTAATGGCAATCGTTTGGCATCCATTCGCTTTTGCCTCTTTTAAAGCAGATAATGTATCAGCTGTTTCACCTGATTGGCTAATGACAATGACGAGATTATGTTCATTTAGTGGTCCGTGTTCGTAGCGAAATTCGGAGGAAATGGAGACTTCCACAGGTAGATTTAGCATCGTTTCCATCACTTTTTTCCCAACAATTCCTGCGTGATAAGCTGTACCACTTGCAACAATATCAATTTTTTTAAAGGATTGAAGATTCTCTTGTGTTAATAGTTTATTAAGTTCTGGTAATTCGACACTGTTTTCGGTCAAACGCCCCTCTAAAGTTTTTTTAATCTCTTTTGGCTGTTCAATAATCTCCTTTAGCATGTAGTGATCATATTCCTTCATGCTGAAATCATCTTTATCCCATTCTACGATGATTTTATCAGGCTTCACTTCTTTCCCATCAACTGTTTGTACATTAATTCCAGTTGAATGAAGGATGGCTATTTCTCCATTTTTAATTGGATAAATTTCCTTCGTATAAGATAAAAGCGCCGAAATATCAGAGGATAAAAATGCCTCATTTTCACCATATCCGATAATTAATGGATTTTCCTGTGAAATGGCAATAATCGTATCTGGTTGCGATTTTGACATAATCGCCAGAGCAAAGGATCCTTTCAATAAGGGGACTACTTTTTTTACTGTTTCTGCAAAATCCCCAGTATCAAAGTGAGCAAGGAGATTAGGGATAACTTCTGTATCCGTTTCGGTTGTAAATGTATGTCCCTCATGGATCAGCATATTTTTTAACGCTCGATAATTTTCAATGATTCCGTTGTGAACAACAATATATTTCTCCTCTACATCACAAAGGGGATGAGCATTTGCAACTGAAGGGATCCCATGAGACGCCCATCTAGTATGACCGATTCCTATATTCCCTATATTGATTGGCTCAATTTCCAAAAGTGCCTTCAAGTCCTCTATCCGACCTTTTTCCTTGCGAATTTCTATCGTTTTTATATTTGAAATTGCCAGTCCTGCTGAATCATACCCACGATAGTCTAAATGGGTTAGACAATCTAAAATGATTGAATGAGCCGAAGACTTTCCTATATATCCAACAATTCCACTCATTTCCCCATCACCTCGATTAATTTGTTATGAGTATTATATACGAATTTCTATGGGGTGGGTATCGAAAAGAGCTTATTGTAACAATTGTATGTTTGATGAGTGATTCTTACGTATACAGAGAAAAAGTGGGTATTATTGAAGATTAGAAGGATTTATTTTTGAACGATGGGGAAGTTTCGTTAAATCGCTTTATTTTATGTATATTAGAAGAATTTCGGGTGAGCCCCTGCTATTTTCCATAGAATAGACATTTTTTTAGAGCCTAGCGCCCCTTATATAGAGAAAAACTTACTCTAGTTATATTTCTATTATAGTAAAAAAGAGATTGTCCATTTTTTTAGACAATCCCTTTTTTCTACTAGATTTTAAATTTCTTTAGTAATAATTGTAAATCCTCAGCAAGATTGGATAGTGACTTTGCTGAATACGAAATTTCTTGCATGGATGCGACGGTTTCCTCTGTTGTAGATGCCATTTCTTCTGCTGCAGCAGAGTTTTCTTTTGCAATCGCTGCTAGATCATTGGCTACAGAGCTCACCTCTTCAACACTAGCGGTCATTTGCTGAGAGATGGCTGCTACATCTTCCATTTGTGGAGCAATTTCCTTCATTCCGTTTAGGATTTCATAAAATTTCTCAATAGTTTCTTTTGAAATAGAAAGACCTGTTTCAACCTTTTTCGTTGCTTCCTCCATGGTCAATGCAGAGGTTTCCGTTTCCTTTTGGATTTCTGAAATTAATTGCGCAATTTGTAATGCAGATTTCCTTGATTGTTCAGCCAATTTTCTAATTTCCTCTGCGACTACGGCAAACCCTTTGCCAGATTCACCTGCACGAGCTGCCTCAATCGCTGCATTTAAGGCCAGTAGATTGGTTTGATCCGCGATTCCCGTAATCATTTCAATTATTGACCCAATTTCTTTAGAACGATCAGTAAGAGAGGTGATTTTCATATTTGATTGTTCAACCGAATCATATATCTCTTGCATTTGATCAACAGTTCGATTGACAAATTCTTCACCCTCTTCAGCAAGCTGAGTTGTATTCCGCGTTAGATCCGTAACATGTGCGGTATTATCTGCTACTCGCTGAATACCAAGTGCAATTTCGTCCATTGCATTCGCATTGCTCTCGATTCCTGTTGTCTGGTTTTCGGCACCTTTGGATACCTGTTCGATTGCATCAGCTACCTGTTCTGTTGCACGGGTTGTTTCATCTGCGCTCGCATTTAATTCTTCGGACGAAGCTGATAGTTGGATGGCACTTTCATCAATTTGTTGGACTAAATGTCGAATATTCCCCGCCATGTCGTTGAATGCTTCAGCCAGATCATTGATTTCGTCACTAGTTCGAATTTCAATCTTTTGGGTTAAGTCCCCCTCACTCATTCGATTAGCAGCATCTTTTAATCGCAGAAGTGGTTTCGTTATCGATCGAATGATAAAAAAGGCAGCAATCCCCCCAATGACTACCGCAATTAAATTAATGATTCCAGTAAATATCATGATTGGCTGTGAAGTTTCATTTATTTCTGTATTAAATAGGGCGCCACCAATTTTCCATCCAGTCAGCTTATTGGTGCCAAAAATCATGATATTTTCATAACCTTGGGTCTTATATTCAAATTCCCCTGTGTTTTTTTCATATAATTTTTGATAGAATGATTGCTTTGCCTCAGATCCACCTTTTTCCTCTGGGTGTGCAATAAATCGTTTATTATTATCCAGAATCATCGCATACCCTTTTGAGCCGATATTAATTTTTTTAACAATATCATTCATACCTTGTAAAGATATATCGATTCCAATAACTCCTGATCGATCATTTATTGTTTTCGCTATTGTAACAACCATTTCTCCACTAGTAGCTGATACATAAGGCTCTGTAATAATCGTTTCACTTGGTTTTTTTAAGGCTTCCTGGTACCATGGTCTTTGTCTCGGATCATAGTCCTCTGCCATTTTTTTATTAGGAGATTGAATCATTAGCCCTGTTTCTGTTCCAACATATATTGCTTGTACATTTTGATGATAATTCATATAATCATCAAGTTTCTTTCGTACAATTGGACTTTCCATTCCTTGATAGTCATTCAAGTTAATCGTGCTCGACAAGTACTCTGCATCACTTAAATATGGGGTAATAGTATCACTAATAAGGGCGTTGAGTGTATCTACATTTTCTCTTGCAGATTTAATTAATAGTTTTTCAATACTATTTTTCGAGTTTATGTATGCTGCAGTTCCAACAATCATCGTTGGAACTAAAAGCATTATGACAAAAGTAATAACAAGCTTTTTTCGAATCGTTAGCTTAAACTTTTTCTGTTCCTTCATGAAGTTACTCCCTCTTTCATTTCAAAGATGTCATTTGAATCATGGTGTCCTCTCTCTTTCTTTCACCACTCCGATCAATTTTGAAATTTTTAAATATTAAGACATTCTGTTTTACCCCATATTTTTTTATCGACATTTTTTTTAAAGTTTTAACGTTTTCTAAATTGCCAAATGTTTCCTTTGTTATTTCTATTTAAAAGCTAGGGTCTTTTCAAATTTTGTAATCGATAGCTCTTAGGATCTCAATATTTATCAAACTGATTTCACGTTAAAATTGATCAATATATCAACCGATTTATTAACACAAAAATCAACAATATAACCATTCTAATTACTCCCTCCTTTTCTTTGAAACGTTTTTAATTCCTACACGTCGAAGTAGTTGAATTGAATTTAGAGGAGGAAATTGAATGAGAAAACTGTTCACAGTATTAATAGCGGTGTTATTGATCTTTAGTATTAATATGACAGCTTCCGCGAAAACCGCTACAGGAGATTTAACGCCAAAGGAGGCATTGTCGATTGCCAAAAAGGCACGTACGCATTATTGGAGTGCAATGATTGGTCATAACTTAAACAATAAAAATACAAACTGTAAGGTAGAAACCTTTATTTACAAAGGAACAGATTATCGCTATTTCTGTACTGAATTTAATACAAAGAAGAAGTTGGTATCCTATCTTAATGAAGTATTTACATTGAATGCAATTGAAAAAGGGGTTAAAAAATATCGTTTTATCGAATACAAAGGAAAGCTCGCACAGCCTAATGCAGATGGGGGGAGTCTTTTAGATTGGGACAAAGCGAAGGGAAAACTTATTTATACCAAAAAAGATGTTCGCCTATACGAGTTTTCTGTTCCATTAGGTGAGACAGGTGAGCATTCAAAAGAAAAAGTGACCTTTGTAAAAGTAAAAAATCAATGGCTGATCAATGCAATCGATGCAGTAAAATAAAATAGTTTATGGGGAAGAATGAGGAAAAGGCAAATTTCCTCATTCTTATAGGCCCTTTCCTTAAACATTGTCGCTAATGAAGTAGTGTATTGACTATTAACTCTCGGTTGTAGATTGCTACATCTTTCATCACCGAGGAAAGAGCTGCAAACTCCATAAGACCGTTGAATTCTTTATTGGAAGTAAAAGCCGGTACTTGGGCTTTTACAAAAGCAACAAACTATAAAAACAGCATTCTTATATAATCGATAGCGAATGATGACAAACACTCAGCCATACAATATTATATATAAGCTATTTTAGGGAGTGTGTTAACATGTTTATTTATACGGTTCAACCTGGGGATTCTGTCTATCAGATAAGTCAAAAATATTCCGTCCCATTTGACCAGATTCGTCTTGCAAACGGGCTGAACCAAACAAATATCGTTCCAGGTCAAGCTTTAGTGATTCCTACTAATACATATATTGTTCAACCCGGTGATAGCTTCTATTCCATCGCAAAAATGGCCTATTTATCTGTAAATCTTCTAATACGTACGAATCCCACCATTTCTCCGAATCGTTTACAGCCAGGGATGAGATTAACCATTCCTAATATTTCTAATTATCAAGCAACTGGATTAGGATTTTATACACTAAGAACACCAGAGCAGGATCAAAGTCTCATCAATAATTTTGCACCGTATGCTACCTATATCGCCTTCTTTGAATACCATTTTTCTATTGATGGTTCTTTAAATACAATAAATGATGCTACTGCTATACGTACAGCTTGGTCACGCCGAGTTAAGCCGTTAATGACGATTACCAATTTAACTGAATCTGGATTTAATGCTCAACTAACCCATCAAATGCTTAATCAGCCCTCTGCTAGAAATAATTTAGTTAACCATATTGATCAAATTGTAACTAATAAAGGATATGCTGGTGTGAATATCGATTTTGAGCAAACTCTTGCAGCAGATAGAGATTTATTCACTGGATTTTTAAGAGAACTTCGTGATCGTTTAAAACCAAAGGGGAAACTGTTGACGGTTGCTGTTCCACCAAAAACAAATGATAATATCCCTTGGCTGCGGGGCTATGATTACGGGGGGATCGGATCTGTTGTCGACTTAATATTTATCATGGCCTATGATTGGCATCACGGGGCAAGTGAACCTGGGCCCGTTGCACCAATCAATGAGGTAAGACAAACATTGCAATTCGCGATCGATAGAATACCAAGAAATAAGATCCTATTAGGTCTTCCACTATATGGCTATA
Source organism: Heyndrickxia oleronia (assembly GCF_017809215.1). Taxonomy (GTDB): domain Bacteria; phylum Bacillota; class Bacilli; order Bacillales; family Bacillaceae_C; genus Heyndrickxia; species Heyndrickxia oleronia. The sequence continues at coordinate 1,123,517 of NZ_CP065424.1, read as the reverse complement.
ATTGGACACTTCCCTATGTTGAAGGAACCATCTATCCGGGTATATCAAATCAGAATGCTGTCCAATTGGCTATGAATTATCAGGTTCCTATTAACTATTCCGAAAAAGATCAATCCCCGTATTTTCAATATGTTGATGATCAAGGTATCCAGCACGTCGTATGGTTTGAGGATGCGCGAAGCATGAGCGTAAAGAGCCTACTGATTCGGGAGTTCAAAATTGAAGGTGCCGGTGTCTGGCAACTCACTCTCGGTTTTCCAGAAGGGCCTTGGATCCTTACAAACTTTTTCCATATAAAAAAGTCCTAAATTTTCATAAATTACTAGCTATCCGCTTAGGGATAGCTTTTTCTATGAACCTTTATATCTCTGATTTTCCTTCAAATTAAAAATATTCCTTGTATTACATTTAAATTAAATTTTATTAATTTCTGTAACCTTTCCAGTTTCTATTACGACAAATATATTTAGGGGGGTATGGAGATGGAGAATCGGTTTTATGAGTTTTATGAAAAATATCATCAAAACTTATTTCAGTTTTTATTTTATATGGTAAAAAATCGCGAACAAACTGAGGACTTGGTACAAGAAGTATATATTCGCGTATTAAAATCGTATCATCAATTTGAAAATCGAAGCAGTGAAAAAACGTGGGTTTTCTCTATCGCTAAACATGTAGCCATTGATTTTTTTCGTAAGCAAAAAAGATGGAAACATCGGCTAGCAGATACATTTGACATGGAAACTAACCAAATAAGTGATCTATCTCCTCTTCCAGAAGATATTGCCCTTCAAAATGAATCTATCCAATTAATGTATCGCTGCTTAGATAAATGTAAGATTGATCAGAGAATGGTATTAATATTAAGATATATTCAATGCTTAACCATTGCGGAAACAGCTGAAGTGCTCGGATGGACCGAAGGAAAAGTAAAAACTACACAACATCGGGCATTGAAAGCATTAAAACTTTTAATGGAAGCCGAATTAAAGAAAGGAGATGCAAACTGTGGAAAAATACGATTGGAAAGATAATACGTATAATATAGAAGAATTACTCAAGAAATTTCCGGTCGTAAAAGACCATAGGCAACCGCAGGAAATATATGAAGCCATTTCTCCTAAATTAGTGAAAAGAAAGCGACCGTTCTGGTTGTTTCCTGCTGCTGCATCTTTCGGTGTCCTAGTAGTTGTTTTTATTGTTAGTTCTTCCTTATATAATCATAAACCGATGAATTCCTCCAAAAAAGATAGCAAGCAGGAATCGATGGATATGGGCTTGAACACACTTCAAGCAAATGATATACCAAATATTTTTTCTGAAACGAATCAACGCTATGCTGTACAACCCGAGGAAAACTATCTCACTTTCAGTCTTACTGATCCAAACGATAAAAAAATTATTATTCCTATTAGTATGATTACAGACGAAAAAGAGCTTCCTTCTTTGCGCAATTACAATAATAAAATAAGTAAAATGCCATTTGATCAATGGGGGCTCCTTCCAATTGATCTTGACAATGTAAAGAAACTTTATACGAAAGATGACAAGCTCATTATTGATATAAAATCACATACTACCTCTTTAGATGACAATACCTTTTTTGAGTCAATAAAAGAGACTTTTCGCTGGCAAAATTATCATGAGATTGAATTATTATCAGACGGAAAGTCCGAAGCCATTTTCCCTGTTGAGGAAGCTGGAAACCATGCGTTTATTGAATATATGAATGATGAGGATCATCCTACCTTTCTTACACCAACAAAGGAGAGGTATGACACTTTGTCAGAAGCAGTCAAATATATGGAGAGTGAAAATTTCAAATGGCACAAGCCCCTACATCCACCGATTCCAGATGGAGTAGATATTGAGAAAATTGAAGGTGACAAAAACAAAGAACATGTAAAGATAACATTTACGAATGATTCAGGTTTACAAAATAATGAAGCCACTACCCTAATGTTAGATAGCCTTCTGCTTACTGCACGCGAATTTGGTTACAAAACGGTAACATTTTCTGGTGCAGAAGACTCATCTATTGAACAAATTGGTCCTATACCATTTCATACAGCCATTACTGTTCCCGTCGCTCCCAACCCGGTAGTATTAGAATAAATTCTACAAAACTGCACGATAAGTGCGGTTTTTTACTTAGTAAAATATTATGCTAACCAGAAAAATATAAATTAGGGAAAAACAAAATAAAAAAAGGAAAATAATATTCAGTTCTGGTAAAACGACTTTATCAAAAAAACTAATTGCTCCCGAACTATTTTCATTTGAGCGTTGATGATTTCGATTATTGAAAGGCTGTTTCCTCTAATTTGTTGCTTTTGTAAAAGATTCAGCGATTCTTATAAGCTTCTAGATCTTTTCTCATTGAAATGAAAGGGGACTAGCTATATGTATCGTTATTTTCTTCCTTCGCGGTAATCAAACACTTCTTTTTGTTACCGTGCACAGGTGATTTCCTTCTCCAAGATAATCAATCACTCATTTTCGTTACCTTGCACGCCTAATTTCCTCCTTCACGGTAATCAAACATTCTCTTTCGTTACCGTGCTCGCGCAATTTTCTCCTTCAAGGTAATCAATCGCTCCTTTTCGTTACCGTGCTCGCCCATTTTCCTCCTTCAAGGTAATCAATCGCTCTCTTTCATTACCGTGCTCGCGCAATTTTCTCCTTCAAGGTAATCAATCACTCTCTTTCGTTACCGCGCCTAGGTAATGTCCTCTCATCCTTCACGGTATTCATACATTCCGCTTATTGATTCAAACTTTACTTAAACCTGTTCCAACAGAGTATTTTTTCCATGAGATCATTGCCATCTTTTCAAATAAAGGGATTAATCTTGTGATCGACCACATATTACATGATGAGATGCATTCAGAAATTGCTTTGATAGTTTAAAAAATTTTCCAGTTTGTTTGTAGGTGTCCACTAACCCTCTATATGAGCTTGAATTGATGGACAAATTAAGTGGAGACCGTTTAATTGGACAGGCTAAAAAACAATTAGAATTTGTACATCAGCAAAAAGAGGTATACGATATCCAAATTGATACATACAAAAACTCAATAAAATCTTCCAACGATCTGATTATTAGGATCTGTCTGGAACAGAACATATAAAGAATGGGGCTGTTTCAGACAGCCCCATTTACTTCTATTTAATTATTTTGAATTCCCCATTCACTGATGTCATTATTTCATCCGTATCAATATAGTTGAATTCAATAGTATTTCCTTTTTCAATAAATATTGAATACGGGAAATCGCTCGATTGTACAACAAAAATTTTATCACTGCCCTGTATCATGAATTTTACTGCTGTACCTCGTTCCGTTTCCGCTTTATAGACATGTGAGACAATTCCTTTTTGAGACTTCAATAAAGCTTTATCAGTAGGTGTTGTAGTATCATTACCTAGTTTTGTAGCAATCGCATATTTATAGTCATCGAATAATTTTCTTTTTGTATCACCTGTGCTATAAACCTTTTCATCCTTTGCATTAATTAGCATCATTTCTCGGAATACGTGATTGGAATCCATTAACGGTACAACCCATGTAAATTGACCATAAATCGTATAAAGAATCGGCGTACCCGCTTCATATTTGTTCGCTCTAAATGTTTTTTCAGCAACATTCATAGCAGATTTTCCATTTAAAAGGCCATTGCCTTCAGTGAAGAAAGTAAATTTCCCTGTTCTCGCATTTAATATAGAGTAACTGACCATTGCCCCACTCCCTGATTTCGGGCGGGTAAAGTCGGTAAACCAATGAAGTTGCAGCTCTTGATCAAAGACTCCATTCACCTCATCAACTCCCTCCCAATTTGTTGGGACCATGACATCCTCTTGGGAGAAGTGGGAATTCCAAAATCCATGAACATATTTTCCATACCACTCATTCCAATCCTCTGCAACATTCGTTGGAATGGCATGATCAATAAAGTCAGGTAAGTTGTTTAAGGAGTAATCCGTTGTTTTTCCTGTTACTGGGTCGACTAAATATACTCCTTTTACATCGACAATATTGCGGAATTTTTCATATTTCCCATATGGAATTACATAGTATGGATGATCCTCATCATCCGGTTCAAAACTGACATCTAATAAAATCATATCCTTATGAATCGAACGAACATGTCGTTTCACGTCTTTGCTAAAAAATGCTGACGGTACATAGCTCATCTTCACTCGTACGAGCTCGGCTTCAGCCCCTTCATCCTCAGCACTCATTTTAATAAAACCAGGAACCTTTTCTCCTTTTAACCATTTAAAAAATCCAGTATATTCTATTGGAGTCACCCAATAAAGATGATTATCGATTTTTTGAATAGTTGAGTCGCCTAGATCATAATAGGATGAGTGTTTTAGCTCGCCTATTAGCTTTTCACTGCGATATCTTGCATATTTTTCTGGAACTACAGGAATATGCTGCTCATCAATGGCTGATTCCTCTTTCTTTTCTATCGTTACCTTTTTCTTAACAAACTCATACTTATCATTCGTAATTGTTATTGGATAAATAAAGGTAAAATACAGTCCTCCAATAATAAAAGCAAGCCCTAGAAGTGGTGTAATTCCCCCATACTTTCCACGGATAAAAAGAATATCTAGAATAAAAAACGCACCAATGATAAATAATCCGTAACTAATAAAAGCTTCCCATGTATGGTCGACAAGACCTACATAGGTAAGTACAAAGATACTTACAATTCCTGCAATCAATCGCAAGCCTTGAAAGGCTAAAAATGACTTCTTTTTATAATTTGATTTCCATATTAATGGATTCAAAGTTAAGGCGAATAGTGCTATGAGATAATACATGATGTTTGCCTCCGTAAAAATAATAATATTTCTAACTGTACTAATACGTATAAGGATGATAAAAAGTTTCAGTTTAACTTTTCATCTAAAAGTTTGCATAATATAGGTTAATTATTTGTCAGCTCAAATACTACTCTCGTACACCTTCAAATTAGTAAATATAAGGTGAAGAATTGGAGTGCTATCTATAAAATTAGCATGCTCAAGAAGATAGTGAAAAAAGTGGTCTGCCTCTGTTGCCATTCCTTTTTCCATGTCACGCTGCATCGATGATTTCATTTCAGCATTCAATTCTGCAATTTTTTCAAGGGTAGCTTTCCCGCTCGCTGATGTGATTGGTGCACCCATCGATTGCATGATTGATTGTACTTCATGACAAATTTGTTTGATTGATTGTTTTCCTGACATTGCTTCACGAATAGGACCAATCGGAGCTCTCATTAGTGTAGTAATCCCCGAAAAAGTAGCAATAAATAAATATTTTTCCCACATGGATTGGTTAATATTTTTGCTATATTCGAATTGTCCCTTCGTTCCTTCAAAAACCGTTTGAAGTGTTTTTATTCTTTCTGTCTCTTCTCCATTTCTTTCACCAAAAACAAGTCGATGAACCGGGCTAGTTTGTACAACATGTCCCTTTTCATTTAATGTTGTTTCAATAAAACAAAGTCCACCTAATATTCTCTTCTCCCCAAATTCCTCTACTAATTTATCAATATGGGCTATTCCATTTAATAATGGTAGAATCATTGTTTCCTCACCAATATATGGACGCATACTTTTAATTGCGCCGTTTAAATGATAAGCCTTTGTAGCAAGTAAAACGACATCAAATGGATCAGCTCTTTCACCGTCGCGAAGAAGCTTTGGTGTCAGTTTCATGTCCCCATGAATACTATTAACAACTAACCCCCCCTCAGTTAATTGACGATACCTATTTTCTCTAACTAGGAATGTAATATCCTCACCTTTTTCCAATAACCGTCCACCAAAATATCCTCCAATTGCACCTGCGCCTATTACTAAAATTCTCATTTATATTGCACCCCTTATTCAACTTTAAATGTAATAGTAATCGTTGTTCCAACCTTCTCCTTGCTGTTTACAACAATCAATCCACCTAGTAACTGAACGAGCTGCCCTGCAATACTCATGCCTAATCCAGTTCCATGTGGAGAGGCATCCGTATTTGTTCCGCGAAAATATTTCGTAAATAGTTGGGGAATGGCTTCTTCCTTCATCCCGACTCCGTTATCTTTGACATAGATCTCTAATTTTTCATTATTTCCCATGACACCTACTTCTATATTTGTATGTGGGGGATTGTGGATAATCGCATTCATAATAAGATTTTGAAGGATTCGAACGAGCCATTTTTCATCGATCGCAATGTTATAAGATTTACAATTCGTTTGAAAGGAAAGCTGTTTTCCTGATTCAGGAGAGTGATTAATAGATTCCACAACCGTTCTTCTTACTATTTCTATGACATCTTTTTGTTCTTTTAGAATAGGTATTGCATTATTTTTTATTGCATAGGTAAGTGTTAAGTCTTGGATTAAAGCTTCCATATAGCTTGATTTTTCTACAATAATTTTTGCAAAGTCCTTTACTTCACTATGATCCCAATCATAGCCAGGAAAAAAAGGTGGATCTACAGAATTCGTGCTAACTGAAGCATCCTATTTCAAAAACAAAGATGGAGATGATGTGAGCTCAGCATTATTCCTCAATAACCTAACAGAAAAAGAACAAAAAACATTATTTTATATTCCAACCTTTGTTCGCATCTTTCAATTAGGACCATTCGATGGATTTTCCGTTGCTTTAGAAGCAAATTTATTAAAACTAGATCAATAATTTGTAAAAAAGCTATGTTAACTCTATTTGTGATTAAAAGGAAAATTTGATAGGATTCCATACTCATCTGCTACAAATAAGATTAATGATGTATTTGAAGATATAAAGGATTGTCTAATAAGGGATCTGAACCTTTAATAGACAATCCCTTTTAATTTTTGACTATTTTTGTATAGTTTGTTGCTTTTGTAAAAACCCCACTGCCTGCTCTTATGGAATTTATGGCTCTTTTCTTAGTTAAAATTAAGGTGTAGTATTCTTCAGCCTTTATTTATTAATTAAAGCTTTTCTTATTTGGCACCAAAGTTTGAAAAAAAAGACAAAATATTAAATTTGATATAAAAAAAAGAAAGTGATATTATTTAAACGTAAAATATTTAAACATCTAAATATTTATTTCAGAAAGAGGGTTCATAATGAGATTATCAGGAAAAGTTGCCATCGTAACTGGTGGAGCATCCGGAATTGGTAGAGGGATTTCATTAGCTATGGCAAAAGAAGGTGCACATGTTGCGATTGTTGATATAAATGAAGGAGCAGGTGAAACTACACTGGCTGAGGTTAATCAATATACTGAAGGAGCCTTATTGATTAAAGATATCTCTGTAAAAGAAAATATTGCGGGAATTGTCCAATCTGTTGTAGAGAAATTTGGAAGGCTAGACATATTAGTCAATAATGCTCATGCATCAAGAAATGTTCCTTTTATGGAAACTACTATGGAACATTTCGATCTATCATTCGGGACAGGTTTTTATCCAACTTTTAATTTTATGCAAGCTTGTTACCCTGAATTAAAGAAAACTGAAGGAAAAGTAATTAACTTTGCCTCAGGTGCAGGGCTTGAAGGTCAACACACACAGGCTTCTTATGCAGCAGCGAAAGAAGCGATACGTGCCATCTCACGTGTAGCTGCAAATGAATGGGGTCCAGATAATATTAATGTCAATCTTATTTCACCAATTGCTGCTACTCCTGGTGTTCAAACATGGAAAGAAAACAATCCAGAAATGTACGAGGCAATGATTAACAAGATCCCTCTTCGTCGCTTAGGTGATCCTGAGGGGGATATCGGAAGAACGGCTGTATTCTTAGCAAGTAATGATTCTGATTATATTACTGGACAAACCTTTATGGTTGATGGTGGGTCCATTAAATTACGTTAAGGTATTTCTATATAACAGGAGCAGAACTTGTTATTGACGGTGGATTTTCTGCTCAATAAACAGTATATTGGAGAAAACCTCTTTTTAAAAAAGGGGTTTTCTTATTATAATAGAACATAGGAAATATAAAGGAAGTAGGAAAATAATGGATAAAAATAAAACCATTTTTGAGCTTATTCACGAAATGGATCAAGTCACCAATCAATTAATCATTCAATGGAACCAAATGTTCAGTGAAAGTTTAGGAATTTCACATATTTTAGTCATCAATCATTTAAATAAACACGGGAAAAGTCGTCCATCAGATATTGCTCGTTCATTAGGCTTAACTCCTCCATCACTCACTCATTTGTCTGAGAAACTAATTAAAAAAGGATTTGCCAATAGAATGCGCGATGAAAATGACAGACGTATCCTATATTTGGATATTACAGATGAAGGCCGGAAAGTCCTCAGCAAAGCACAAGAAGCTGGCAAAACCCTTCGTAAACAATTGGTTCAAAAACTAACGGACGAAGAAATCAGCCAGCTCTTAAACCTATACGAAAAACTAAATAAATAAAATAGTAGGTGTCAGGCACCATTTATCCATTTCACGTTAAATTCATACGGTTATTTGCATAAATGGTGTTAAGCACTTAAATGAGTGCTCGAAAATATTTATTCAAATATATTCCTGTTGGATCATAGGTCTCGCGCTTTTCTAGAAATGTCGTCCATTCGGGGTAATTTTTCTTCACTGATTCCTTCGTCAAATTATTCATTTTCCCCCAATGTGGCCGGCCATTGTACTTTTCCATAACATTCCACACCCAACGGAAATATGCCTCGTACGGCATACCTTTATACATATGAAAGGCGAGGAATGCGGAATCCTGTTGATAGTTTGGATTTAAATAGCCGGATTCTCCTTTAACGAATCGGATTTCGATTGGGAAATGAACAAAAAATGGATTTTCTTCAAGCCCTTTCTTTAACTCTTCCAAACACACTAAAAATTGATCAATTGGGATGGCGATCTCACTTTCATAAAATTTTACTTTTCTAGGAGTCGCAAATAATTCATAACCATATCCAGTCTCCACACGATTCGGAATGGTTTTTGCAGAAAGCCTACTTGCCCATTGGGTTCGTTTAGGATTATGTCGGCATATTTCTGAAAGTAAATAGAAGGCTTGATTTTCAATAACATTCTTACTAATAGTCGATTTCGTTTTTTCCCATTTCTTCTGTGGTTCGGGTGGAATAAGCTCCATTTGTTTGACTTGGATTAGATCCGTTCCAGGAAACCAAAACCACTCTAAATGACGAAAAAGGGTTAAATCCTTCTTCCAATTAGTCATTCCTTCTTCAATTGATGCACGAAAAGTAGTTACCTTTAAACTGTATAATGGAAGAACCTTTAATGTGACTCGAACAAGAATCCCTAATAATCCTAAGGATACATGTAAAGAATTGGCTAGTGGATCCTCTGTACTTTCCCGTCGATGTGAATGATATGCGCCTGTTCCATCAATCCATTCCCATTTTACAACTTGACTGGAAAGAGAGCCTAACGTTATCCCCGTTCCATGTGTCCCTGTAGAAATTGCTCCAGCAATCGTTTGTTCTTGAATATCTCCCATATTTTCCAAAGCAAATCCCTGTTCTTTAAGCAACGGACCGATCTCATATAAATAAGTTCCTGCCCAAAATGTTGCTTCCCCTTTTTCTACATCAATCGCATCTAATCCCCGCATTTCATTTAAGCTCAAACATATCTCCTCAGGTAAAGCGATCGAACTAAAAGAATGACTTGCCCCAATTACTCGAATCCGTTTTTTTCTTTTATAAGCACTAGCAACAATCGTTTGTACTTCATCGACATTTCCCGGTGTAAAAAATTCTTCAAAATGACCTTTAGCAGTTTCAGCCCAATTTGACCATCGCTTCTTTGATTGCAACGTTTTTAAAGAAAGCATTCCCCTTCACCCCGATATGTTCGAAATTTCCCATCTAATTTATCATCTCGACAAACAATAAGTTCTTGAAAGCGCTCACATAATTCTCCAGCTTTTGAATGTCGGAAATAAACCGTATCTCCTATTTTAGGGATAAAACCAGTTGCTTTTAATGGTGTTTGTACTTCACCTGGTCCTTCATTTTGAAGAAATTCCAACCCTTCTGGTAAATATACTTTTGGCAATTTATCCTTGCTCAATGCACCCGATGCTGTATATCCCCCACCGTGACAAACGATAACTCCCTCTTCTGGTTTTCTTGTAACACGAAGACCAAAACCTGCAGCCGGTTTCAGTGGCAATGATGTATGTTGGTCAAACAACGCAGGAAAGTAAAAGGCCGAACCGACTGTGATTTCTGTTACTTCCTTCTGTTCTACTGTCCAGAGTAAACTTCCAGATCCCCCTCCATTAACAAACTTTAATTTTCCAACATATGATTCTATTATTTCCACTGCTTTTTTTCTCCATATTGAAATATTGGCTCTTGAGGATCTTTTTAGTAATGGAATGATGCCCCTTTTCCATTTTTCATGAGGTTTGTCTCCAACTCCAGCGATTTGTGCTTCATACCCCATCAATCCGACAACCTTTGTATGCTTGTGTTTGATCCCTTTTTCCAATAAATCTTTCAGTGCATTTTCTTCCGTAAGAGGTGAGCGTTTTGTTCCGAAATAAATAAACGGAAAGGAAGTTGATACATTAATATCTAGGCAAATTAAAAGGATAATATCATTTTCTTCTCCTATTTTTTGAAGCCACTCCCATGTTTCAATCGAATCAACCATCCAAACAATTTCTTTTCCTTCACGAATATAAGGAATCAATTGTTCAACGTCTTCCCTTTCTAAAATGGGATACCCCATTAAAAAATAATCAAATCCTTTTTTTGCCAAAAATAAGATTTCCTTTGCAGAAAATGTCATCCACCCTGAACTTGTTGGGAAGGATTGAGCAATATAGTTTAAAACCTCGACCGAACGTATCGATTTTGTAGCAATTCGGATATGCTTATCCCCTAAGTGCTCCTTAACAAATAAGATATTTTCATCTAAATGATTCAAATCTAAAAAGGCAAATGGCCTAGCGATATTAGAAAATGCCTTTTCATACTGGGAATATAGTGACATCGTCTCACCTCCTTTTTATCTACATTTCTCTATCACTCTTCAAAAATCTTTCTTACACAAAAAGGGATTGCCTAAAACACAAAGGGGAAAACCCTTTACTAGACAACCCTTTTCTACATGCTATTAAAAATGAGTATTCTTTATGAATATTATTTTTCTTGTATTTTATTTATATCCTTTTCCCGCCATAGTTTTCCTGGCCAAAAGGCATAACGTCCTAAAATCGTTGTGATTGCAGGAACTAATAATGGGCGGACAACAAAGGTATCTAGCAACACACCAATGGCAGTGATAACACCGAATTGTAATAGAACTTGTATTGGGAGTGTTGCCAATACGGCAAATGTACCTGCAAGAATGAGACCTGCGGATGTAATGACACTACTAGTTTCACTGACCCCATTTGCAATTGCGACCTTATGTGACTGTGTTCGGCGATTTTTCCAAATGCTTGAGATCATAAAAATATTATAATCTTCCCCTAATGCAACCAGGAATACGAACGCATACAACGGAATTAGTCCTTGAATTGCAGGTATTCCCATCCCATAATGAATAATTAACCATCCTGCCCCCAAAGCTGCCACATAAGAAAATAATACGGTGATGATTAAATAAACCATAGCAACAATAGAACGTAAATACGCTAAAAGCAAAACAGCTATTATAGCAATAACAACTGGTACAATGACTTTTAAATCTCGAGCTGTTGTTGATTCCGTATCATAAAGAGAGGAGGTTTCTCCTCCAATCCAATAGTGGTTATCTGGCTTTATTCCAGCCTCTACTAATGCAGATTTCACTTTCCTTGTAATGTCTGGAATTGACTCCACTGCATTTTCATCATATGGATTAGCTTTTAAATTCACATCAAAGGATAAATAATATTCATTTTCCTTCCCTTTCACCGGTTCAGATATACTGTCGACAATTGATAGCTTACTTAATTCTTCCTTTATATGAATCTCTTTTCCTTCTGTATTCACAATAACTTGGACAGGTGCGAGTTCTCCTTCAGAAAAATGATTGGCCATAATGTCAAACCCTTCACGGGATGCCATGTCCTTAGGAAATGATTCTAGTAAATTTTGCGTATAATGAATCTTTGGTGCAAAAGTAGCTAAGACCCCTAGGATGACTACACTAAGGATGATAACCGTCCAAGGCTTACCTGTTACCCATTTGCCAAGGCTCCTACTTAAACGACTATGCGCATGGTATCTTCGAACTTTTTTCCCTTTAATCTTTTCCAATTGACTGCTCATTTCCTCCGTTCTTGGGATGAACGGGAAGAATGCTGCTCTACCAAGAATGGAAAGTAAAGCCGGAAGTAGTGTGAGCGCAACCATCCCCATAATGAGAATAACTAAACTAAATGGCACGGCAAATCGATGATAGGAGCCAAATTGCGCTAGGAGCAATGTGCATAAACTTAAAACTACTGTAATTGCACTCACAAATATAGCTCCTCCAGAATGTCTGATCGCATTTTTTAATGCAATAAATTTATCCTCTTCTTCAAGGAGACATTCTCGATATTTTGATACTAAAAATAAGCAATAATCCGTTCCAGCTCCGAATAATAAAACGGTCATGATTGAAACAGCTTGTGAGTCAACAGTTATGAACCCTTTTTCCGCTAAAAATCCTAATATAGGGCTTGTTACACCATAGGCAAATCCCACACCAATGATCGGTACAATCGCTAAAAGTGGTGAACGATAAAGTAGAATAAGTAGTACAATGACTAATACAACTGTTGCAATTAATAATGTAATATCTGCTTGACTGAATAATGCAGAAGCATCCGTTGCAATCCCAACAGGACCAGTAAAGCGAACATGTAATCCTGCTTCATGAAGCTTTTTACTATAAATTGAAGGAGAATCCAATTTCGTTAATTGTTTTTTTAGCTCCTCCAAATTGTCTTTTAATTCATCCGTGCTAGCATCCTTTTTCATAAATATTGGCGTTACCAATGAAGTACCATCCTCTGAAGTAGATCCTGAAAGCGCCTGTGGTGGAAGTTTTCCTAACGGAGGGATAAAATTTTGCGAAGACAATGGCTCTTTTTCTAGTTTTTTATATAAGTCATGAATAAGCTGATAATCTTTTTCTTGGAGACCTCCATCACGGTACCATGCTAATAATAATGGGGTTCCGGTTTCATTCGGAAATTGTTGCTTAGCAATTTCCTCTGCCTGAATCGACATCTTGTCATTAGGTAGATTTTCTGCCCCGTTATCAGTCACTTTGTTTACAATAGGTAATGTGGATGACAATACGCCAACCAAGATAACCCAGATCGCGAGCGTGATCCATCTCCCTTTTCGGCTTGCGCTAGACTCAACAAATCTAATTAATAAGTTTTTCATCTTTATTCTCCCTTCCATTTATTTCAAAATGGAATTTATGCTATAATTAATTATATATACTGGTCAGTTAATTATCAAAGAAAACGTAAAATTTATTTATAAATATTTTTTTGGAGGCATTATTATGGAAATTAAAAAAAATGGACGACCACTTGGTAGACCAAAAACGAATCATCTTGAAAAGCCTAGAAATGAATTGATCTTGGAAACTGCTGCTCGTTTGTTTCTTGAAAGTGGATTTCAAAAGGTTTCAATTGACGATGTTGCAATGAATGCTGGAGTAACAAAAGCAACCGTTTATTATTATTTTGACTCAAAGGCAGAGCTCTACAAGGAATCAATTGTTTCTTTAATGGAACGTATAAAATGTCGTATTGACTTGTTGATGACATCAGATAAGCCTTTATTTGAAAGACTTTTAGATGTAACGACCGCCCACTTGCAAGCAACAACCACTCTCGATCTTGAAGCATTTATGCGTGAATCAAAAACAGATCTCTCCGATGAACAAATTCTTGAAATGAGAATGGTTGAGCATAAAATGTATGAAGGGATTCAAGATGCTCTCCAGCTTGCCGTTGATAATGGAGAAATACCAAAGGTAAACGTCACATTTGCGACACAATCCTACCTTGCCCTTATTAAAGTTGGGAATTATAAACTCCCCGATGGGACTCCGATTTTTTCTTCAATAGAAGAGACATCAGAAAACATTCTAAACATTTTCTGGAAAGGTTTTTTTTCATAATATGTCGGGCATATTCACGTACCACATGTAGGCGGTGGTCTATTAAAAGGGCTGCTCTCTTAATAGACCATTCTCTGCATAATCCTCCTTCATATCTATCCATAAATGAAGCCAATCATTTGGAATTTTTTTACTTGCAGTTGTAGCATTGTTTATGTTTTAGTTAGTTTGAAAGACTTCTATTTAAGGGATGGTGGTAAGATGGGGTGGACACAAGCAATGATCGTCATTATTTTCATTCTAATGTTAGCAGTTTTTATTTTGCCTCTAGGTTTTTATTTTTTAATTTCCTATCGTGATGCACGGCAGAAAGAACATGCAGTTTTACGAAATTACCCTGTTCTTGGTCGGGTTCGTTATATTGTAGAAAAAATTGGACCTGAATTAAGACAATATTTATTTTTAAATAATGATGAAGGAAAGCCTTTTTCACGTAACCAATATGAGGGTGTCGTGAAATCAGGAAAGTATAAGCAAAGAATTACCTCTTTTGGATCACAACGCAATTTCGAGGAATCTGGCTTTTATATAAGAAATGCAATGTTTCCAAAACAAAGAGAGGATTTGCGCATCAATCAAAGTCCGAAAATTTCAACTTATTTATATAAAATCGATAACGAAAAACTAATGAGTCGAAAAGAGCATTCCGAAAAGGCTGATATTGATCCTTATTTATTATTTGATGATGATCAAATCATCATTGGAAAAGATCATTGTAAAAAACCGTTTTATGTGAAGGGACTAATTGGCCAGTCCGCAATGAGTTACGGCTCACTTGGAAAAAATGCAATTACCGCTCTTTCAAAAGGACTTTCATTGGCTGGTGGTACATGGATGAATACTGGTGAAGGAGGTCTTTCCTCTCACCATCAAAAAGGTAATGTCGATATCATCGCTCAAATCGGCCCTGGATTATTTGGCTACCGGACCGAAGATGGTGAATTCTCATGGGAACGTTTTAAGGAAAAAAGCGAAATCGAACAAGTAAAAGCTTTTGAATTAAAGCTTGCTCAAGGAGCCAAAATACGTGGAGGACATGTAGAAGCGGAAAAAGTGACTCCCGAAATTGCGGAAATTCGAAGTGTGCCACCTTGGACAACAATAGATAGTCCGAATCGATTCCGCCAATTTCATGATACAAAAGGATTATTAGATTTTATCACTCAATTAAGAGATATTGGTGGAAAACCAGTCGGGATGAAAATTGTTGTGGGTAACCGTGATGAAGTCGAAGAAATGGTGAAAACTATGGCAACGGAAGGTAAATATCCAGATTTTATTACAGTTGATGGTGGTGAAGGAGGAACTGGTGCAACCTATCAGGAGCTAGCCGATGGACCTGGATTACCGCTGTATACCGCCCTTCCAATCGTTCACCAATTGCTAAAAAAATATAAAATTCGTGAACATGTAAAAATTATAGCTTCAGGTAAATTAATCACTCCTGATAAAATGGCATATGCACTATGTTTAGGAGCCGATTTAATCAATACAGCAAGAGCATTTATGATCTCAGTAGGCTGCATCATGGCACAAACATGCCATTCCAATACATGTCCTGTTGGCGTCGCAACGACAGATCCAAATCGTGAGAAAGCATTAGTTGTCGAAGAAAAAATGTATCGTGTCTGCAACTATGTCGTTTCAACACGCGAGGGTCTATTTAATCTTGCAGGTGCTGCAGGACTATCATCACCAACTGAATTCACTGAGGAACACCTTATGTTCCGAGCGATGAATGGGCAACTATACTCAGGCAAAGAATATATTCAAGGTGTGCTTAGACCATCCATTGATCAAATAGCCCTTTAAATTAGTTTCGAAAACAAATAAATGCAGGCTGACAGTGAAGGTGTCTGCATTTTTTTGTTTAAACTTATTTCTTTTTAAAGCTTCCTTGAACAATGTATATACTGTATTCTAAGATGATAATTTGATAGGGTTGTCTCTTTGACAACCCTATCAAATTATTCTTGGTATTTTAGTAATGTTTGTAAATTCTTTTCCATCACTTTAATATAGTCAAACCCATTTTCCTGATCCTCCTTACTTAAACCTTCTAACGTATTTAGAACTTCTGTTTTAGCTCCAATTTCATTAGCAAGAGTTTCAGCAACCTTAGGAGAGGCAAGTTCTTCAAAATAAATGACCTTTACATTATTTTTCTTAGAAAAATCCTTAATCTCTTTCATTTTTGCGGCACTAGGTTCGATATCGGGAGATAATCCAGCAATCGGTACTTGGATTAGTCCATACTCATTTGTTAAATAGCCAAATGCGGCATGTTGGGTGACTATCTCTTTTTGCTTAATATCCTTTAATCCTTCGCGGAAATGACTGTCTAGTTTCTTTAATTTTTTAGTAAAGGCAACACTATTTTTCTCATACTCTTCTTTATTTTTGGGATCTGCTTTAATAAGAGCTTCTGTAATAGTTTTAACTTCATGTTGTGCCAGCACAGGACTTAGCCAAACATGTGGGTCAAATTCATGATGATGATGCTCATGTTCCTCGTTAGAATCATGAGCATTTGTATCTCCCTCATGATAGTGATCCCCATGATCATGGTCATGGTCATGCTCTTCCTCTTCAACGCCCTTCTTCAGTGTAATACCTTTACTTGCTTCAACAAAATCTACATTATTATTGGAGATACTTTTACGGATACTAGGCACCCAGCTTTCCATATATTCACTATTAAATATAAATACATCTGCCTTTTGAATATTCGCCATATCTTTTGGAGTTGGTTCCCAATCATGAGGTTCAATAGTAGATGGAATTAGTAATTGCACATCTGCTTTATCACCGGCAATTTGTTTTGTAAATTCATACATTGGATAAAATGTAGCGATTACTTTTATTTTATCGTTTAATGCATCTTTTTTTGATTTTGTATTTGATGATCCTGTCACTTTTCCGCAACCGACCATTAGAATGATTGCAACAACTAGCATCAGGATTGATTTTATTTGTATACGGTTCATTATTCACGTTTCCCCTCTTTTTTGAAATTTTGTTTTTCTCTTTATTTTGTCTCTCTATGCAATGTGCGCCTCTTTAAGCGTGGACAATATTTCATTAATTCTAACCGGTCAGGATGTTGTCGCTTGTTTTTCGTTGTTATATAATTTCTCTCCCCGGTTTCCGTGCACGCTAATGTTATTTTCACTCTCATATTTCTGCCTCCATATTTTAAATTACACAATTACCACGATGATTTTTTTACTCCGGGAATTTGACCTTTATGAGCAAGTTCCCGGAATATGATTCGTGACATTTTAAACTTTCTTAATACCCCTCTTGGGCGACCAGTTACCTCACATCGATAAGTACGTCGTGTTGGGGAAGAATCTCTAGGTAATTTACTTAATGCTCGATAATCACCTTTTTCCTTCAATTCCTTTCTTTTTTTAGCATACTTAGCTACTAGCGCTTGTCTCTTTTGCTCCTTAACGATTTTTGACTTTTTTGCCATGCATATTTCCTCCTTAATTAATATAAAAAAGAATTATTACGATTTAAGATCGAAAGATCATCAATTGCTTAACCATTCAAATGGGTCTTGAAGTAAACTCCAGTCCCCTTCCATTTCTTCCTTCGTTAATAAGCATTGATTTAACGATTGAATAATTCGCTCTTTTTCCATTTCTATTCCAATTAGCACTAGCTCTGTCTTCCGATCACCGTATATTGCATCCCATTGTTCCATTAATTCTTGATTGTCCCTTAGATAAATGTCTTGTTGTTCTTTCGGTAATGCGGCCACCCAGTAAGCCACAGGCTCAAGTTGTACTGATGGTCCAGCCTGGGATAATAATAATGCCAGATCATTTCTTGTCGCACACCAAATTAGACCTTTTGCCCGAATAATTTCCTCTGGCATTTCCTCGATCCATTGATTTAACCTTTCTGTATGAAAAGGGATTCGACTACGGTAAACGAATGATTGTATTCCATATTCCTCCGTTTCCGGTACATGTTCAACTACTTCCAATTCTTTTAACCACCCTGGAGATTGACTAGCAAGATCAAAGTCAAACAGGTTCGTATTTAAAATATCTGTCGGATTGATTACTCCATTCATTGACCGAATCAGCCTTGCTTCGGGCTGAAGTTTTCTCAATATACATTCAAGTTGGTCTAATTGTTCTTCTGGAAGCAGGTCACATTTATTGATGACTAAAACATTACAGAATTCTATTTGATCAATAAGTAAATCAGAGATTGTTCTTACATCCCCTTCCCCCATTGCTTGATTTCTCTCTAGCAATGACTCTCCAGAAGAAAGATCATGCCAAAAACGATTTGCATCCACGACTGTAACCATCGTATCTAGCCTACAAACATTTGATAGATCGATCCCTAATTGGTCATCTATATATGAAAATGTCTGGGCAACCGGGATTGGCTCACTGATGCCAGTTGATTCAATCAGGATATAATCGATATCCCCCTGGCTAGCAAGTTTCTGTACTTCTATTAATAAATCCTCTCTTAATGTACAGCAAATGCAGCCATTCGATAACTCGACTAACTTTTCCTCTGTTCTCCGTATACCACCACCTTGCTTTATTAGCTCAGCATCCACATTTATTTCGCTCATATCGTTAACAATAACAGCGACCTTTAAGCCTTCACGATTTTTTAAAATATGATTTAAAATAGTCGTTTTTCCAGCCCCTAAGTATCCGCTTAAAACCGTGACAGGTATTTTGCTATCATTCACATCTAGACCTCCTAACTATAAATTGTAATCATTACGATTTAAGTCTTATATTTTATCCTTAACACTCAGTGAATCAGATATTTTCGTTGAGATATGTATACAATTAAAAGTGTATATCAGTATATAAGGATATGTATAAAACACAAATCGTAATTATTACGATTTAAATCGTACTATACTACCCTTACCTAAGTCAACACTATTTATTTCGACATTTTATCATTTTAAAATCGTCGAAGTATCAGAATTTATTATTTTCCTTTCTTTTGGCTCTTTTCTCAAACATTGTTGCTATTTAAGTAAAGTTATTACAAATAAATATCAACTGAGGATCGCTACACGTTTCATTTTACAGAGAAAAGAGCTACAATCTCCATAAGAACCGCTAGAATCCTTTATTGGGAGTAAAAAGCCGGTAGTTGGGCTTTTACAAAAGCAACAAACTATACGAGAACAGACCTTCTTTTTAAAAGCAATAATTCACTGTATAATATGGAGGTAATAAACTTTTTAGGAGGTTGATTGAATGGGAAAATCAAAATTGTTTAAGATCGTATTGAGCCTTTTGCTTATGTTTCCGTTGGCCTTTTTCACATCTTCTCTCACTAACAAATCCAGTGCCGCATCTTCAAAAGTAAAAATCACCGACACACTTTATAAAGGAAAATCATTTTTAATCTATCCCCAAGTATCTGGTTTAAAAAATAATACAGCACAAAAAAAGATTAATGCTGTACTCACCTCACATGTGGAACATTCGTATCAGTCTTATCTTCAATTAAAAGAAAATGAAAAAGAAGTAAAAAATGAGGATTTCTGTAAAGAAAATCCTTCCTCTTGTAACTTTACTTTAAACACTAGATATGAAGTAAAATATAATGCTGGGGGTGTGTTAAGTATTTTACTATATGATGACTCATATACGGGTGGAGCTCATGGGATGAGCGTCGTTACTTCCTATAATTTCAACATTTCATCTGGTTACAAAATCACATTAAATGATGTGTTAAAATCAAAAAAATCCTATCAAAAAGTAAAAAAATATGTTTCCGATTATATGCTAAAGCATCCAGATTTGTTTTTCGATCCTACTACTAATGATTTTACAATTAATAAGGATACTTCCTTCAATTATACAAAAGAAGGGATAGGTCTTGTTTTCCAAGAATATGAAATAGCCCCATATGCTGCAGGGACGCCTTCCATAAACATACCTATTT
The DNA here is from genome assembly GCF_017809215.1 of Heyndrickxia oleronia. Classification (GTDB taxonomy): domain Bacteria; phylum Bacillota; class Bacilli; order Bacillales; family Bacillaceae_C; genus Heyndrickxia; species Heyndrickxia oleronia. The sequence goes on along the minus strand of NZ_CP065424.1, from coordinate 1,103,456 downwards.
ACATTTATAAATAAAAGCTGTTTTTATGAAATTTGTAGCTCTTTTCTCCATAAAAAGAACAGGCTTTACTAATTTATATATGTTAAAACTTTACCTAAATAAAAATAGGGACTGTCTGACACTTTGAATTCAGACAGTCCCACTACTTATGTTATGCGCTTACTCAAATATTTCCCTATTTCCTCATTACCATAAAATGGAGTGAATGTGACATTAAATTGAAATTCTACTGGATTTAGCTGATACTTAGGTAATGGGCCCGGACCACAACTGTTACTGCCTAACCCATTTAATTGATAATCTATATTTAAAGTAATAAAATCACGTTTTTTTAATTGATAATGATGCTTCGCTTCATCAATATCCTCTTTAGTAAAATAATGAGCACTAAAATTCATGTCTTGTTCCCCAACCGCTAACAATCCGAGATGATTTCCATTATGGAAGCTCACCCATTTTACATCGCTTCTATTTCCATTTTCCTGTGGAAATTCGTAAGGATAAAATAATTGATCTACTGTTTTGCGATAATGCCCTATCCTACAGGCTTCCTTACTATCTGGGTAATTTTCAAGTGGTCCTCTTCCATACCAGCTTACATGATGAAAATCAGACGGTAGTTGCATTTCCAGTCCAACTTTTGGCCACGTATCAGGTAGTTTCCCAAATGGCTTACCACTGACAGCTAATTGAACTAAACCATTCCCTTGGATGATGTATTCGTATGAACATTCTACTCCCCATCCAGTTACTAATGGAGAAATCATTTCTTCCACACGAACTTTGATGGTTGAAGCATCTAACTGATCATAATCTATTTTCTTAACATCGTGCACGAGCATGTGTAAATATGCTTCTTTCCACTTTTTCACCATATACATTTCATTATCTGTCATGGCACGCCAAAAATTCAATCTTGGCCCTTTCTCCATCATTGATTGTTCATTTGAAATCCAGGAAATTATTCTTCCATCAATTTTTGAGAATTGTATCTCAAATTCATAACCATGAATGACTAAAATGTTTGAATGATCATTTATAAAAATAGGTTCTAACGAGGATGGCATCTGCTTGATTTCATCCAATTTCTCATTAGGCAAATCAATTTGAGCCCAAGCAATTTCATGTCCTTTTTTCGCCCATTTTGTATCTAATTTTAATGAAAACAATAGATTCAGTTTATAATCTACATTCTCTAGTTTCTTGATATGGCTGATTGGAAGACAAATCTCTCCTATTGAATTTGCACAAATATAGGGCAATTCGACTGTTCCACTTGCAACGAAATCACCATTACCTTCGATTCTCCAACTACACTCTAAATGGTCGAGTGATAAGAAATTATAACGATTCTCTAATTGAAAGATCCCTTCTTTTACATCGACAACTTTTACACTCACTGGTTCGATGATCTTTTTATATTGATACAGTCCTGGAGATGGCACCCTTTCAGAATTTACTAATCCATCTAAACAAAAATTACTATTATTTGGTTCATCTCCGAAATCTCCACCATAGGCAAAATACATTTCTCCTTCTGGCGTGAATTGGCGTAACCCATGATCGATCCATTCCCATACAAAGCCACCCTGCAAGCGATCAAATTGTTCAATCGCATCCCAATATTCCTTTAATCCACCAGGTCCATTCCCCATCGCATGGGCAAATTCGCATAAGATATGAGGTTTATTCCAATTATCGGCTTTAGCAAAATCGAGAATTCGATCGACCGAAGAATACATTGTACTATAAATATCCGTTGCTTTTGTTTCTCGGTCTCCTTCGTAATGAACAATTCTAGTAGGATCGATTTCTTTACATCGTTTATACATCGCTTCAAAATTACGACCAAATCCCGATTCATTGCCAAGCGACCACATAATAATACATGGATGATTCTTATCACGTTCTACCATTCGCTCGACTCTCTCCACATAAGCTGTCTCCCAGCTTGGATCATCACTTAACTGATTCTCATTTCCCAATAATTCAAATCCATGAGTCTCTAAATCTGTTTCATCAATGACATAAAGACCGTACTCATCACATAATTCGTAAAATCTTGGATCATTCGGATAATGTGCTGTACGAACTGCATTAATATTAAATTGCTTCATCATGATAATATCTTTTTTCATTGTCTCATATGAAACTGTCCGCCCGGTATCCGGATCATGATCATGACGATTAACACCTTTAAACAAAATCGTCGTCCCATTTACTTTTAATAGACCATCTTTAATTTCAATAGATCTGAATCCAACACGGTAAGGAATCACTTCTATTGTTTTCCCATTACTATTTTTCAAGATTAAGAGCAAAGTATATAAATTAGGATCTTCTGCTGACCATTTACGCGGTGAGGTGACAAGTTGTTTGACACTGATTGAGATGGAAGAATCCGCCTTCACCAATTGTAATGAAGATTCACCAGCAGCTACACATTCATTCTTATCTAGTAACTGGTATGATAACGATAGTCTTTCTTCCTGTTCACCGGTATTTCTAATCGTTGCCCGTATATCTAAAGAGGCATTGTCATATTGTTCATCTAAGTCTGTTGTTACATAAAAATCATAGATATGTTGTTGAGGTATAGCTAGTAAATATACATCTCGGAAAATTCCACTAAACCACCACATATCCTGATCCTCTAGGTATGACCCATCACACCATTGGTAAACTTGAACAGCTATGCTATTCATGCCATCCGATATAAATGGGGTAATATCAAATTCAGAGGTCAAACGGCTTCCTTGACTATAACCTACTTCATGGCCATTCACCCATACATGAAAGGAGCTATCTACCCCTTCAAATCGGAGATGAATATTTTGACCATCCCAATCCTTTGGAATATAAAAGGTTCTTCGATAGCAGCCTGTAGGATTCTTTGTAGGTACATGTGGAGGATTCACTGGAAATGGATAATATAGATCCGAATAATGCGGTCTTCCATAGCCTTGAAGCTGCCAAACGCCAGGAACTTGAATCTTATCCCATTGCGAACTATCATACCCCTTTTGGTAAAAACTCTTTGGAATCATCGTGGGATGCTCCGCATAAAAAAAATCCCATTTTCCATTTAATAATTTTTTCGAAGAAGCCATGTCTGGATAAGTGGTTAAAGCATCTTTCACATTAGAAAATGAAATAAAATGGGCTCTTGGACTTAGGCGATTTCTTTGTAATAGATGCTGATTACGTATATCGTTATTCAAAAAGAGTGTCACTATCATGTCACCTCAATCTTATAGGTTCATCTTACTTTTTTACTTACTCATGCTTTTTTGTTTATGAATAACCTTCTTCTGATATGCTCTCCAAGTAATACACCATTTCTCTGGATGATCAAGAAAATCCTGCTCATCTAGCTGGTGAATAGTACTCTGTTGTGGAGCCTCTTTTACAATCATTGGATTCTCATAAGCTTCTTTTGAAATTTGTTCAAGCGCAGAAATATATTCATCTAAATCTTGTTTCGAATATGATTCTGTAGGCTCCAATGTAAAAGGCTGTTTCACTATATATGGATGATGACTCGTCCAGTAGTGTAATCCAAAATCAGTCATTCTTCTTTGTATATCCTCAGTTGTCACCCCTGTATCCTTTGTTAGCCCTTCCCAGCTATAACGAACTTGTTCTAAGCGGCTTCCTTTTATATAGGGAGCACTTGCTCCTTTAATTTTTCGAACCTTGCTATACATATAATTATTGTTTAGAACTGCTGTTTTTGCTACTTCCTTTAAACCATCTGCTCCTAATGCCCTAATCCATGCATAGGCACGGAGAACAGTTTGTGCTACTCCATGAAACGCGCGAATTTTGCCAATTGAATGCGGTAATTCATCATTTAAGTAATATTTATCGTCTTTATAATCGACAATTGCTGTAGGTAAAAACTCCTTTAAATCTTCTATTACTCCAAGTGCCCCAGTTGCTGGCCCACCACACATGTGAGGAGCTGCAAATGTTTTATGAAGATTAAAGAAACACATGTCAAAGCCTGCTTCTTTCGCACGTGTAATGCCTAATAACCCATTTGCATTAGCTTGATCATAATAGCAAAGCCCACCTACATCATGAACAACTTTTGTAAATTCATTAATTTTCCCATTAAATATTCCTGTATCCTCTGGATTTGCTACAACAAATCCAGCTGTCCGCTCGGAAACCACTGCCTTTAATTTTTCTATATCTGGAAATCCGTCTTCATCTGGATGTAGGGTTATAATTTTGTACCCCTTAACAGCAGCTGTTGCAGCTTGAGAAGGATGAGAAAAAATCGTTGTAATAATTTCATCACGTTGATCGCCTTCTCCTCGTACCTCGTGATACTTCCTTACGATTGATGCCATTGTATATAATGCTTGTGTACCGCCACTTGGCTGGAAAGTAAAGCAATCCATTCCGGAAATTTCACGCATACATAAATCCAACTTATAAAAAATTTCGAGTATCCCCTGAACAGTCGATTCATCCTGCAAGGGGTGAAGTTCAGTCAATTTAGGATCACGTACAAGAAACTCGTTAATTTTTGGAATATACTTCATCGTACAGGTTCCTTGACCAATTTCTACATTAAAATCCGAGCCAAGTGTTTCTTGGGACAGACGAAGATAATGACGTAAAACACGTGCTTGACCTATTTCAGGAAGGGCAGCCTTACTCTTTCTTTTCATCTCTAAAGGAAGATCGGATATTCCATCACCAACCAATTGAGTGATTTCTTCATCCACTGGTGGAACCTCAACACCCTTTTCTCCTTTTTGATGTAATTCAAAAATAATCGGTTCGTTCCATTTCGCTTGATGAAAATCAACATTATGCTTGAAATTCCTTTTCTTTATTTCCATCACATTCGCTCCTCCCTATTTCTGAATGATTTCAGTTAATGAATCAATTAGACGATCAATATCCTCTTTTGTGTGAATCTCTGTAACACAATACAAAGCACATTGACCCAGCTCTGGAAATTCAATAGATAAATCTTTTCCCCCAAAGATTTTATATTGAAGAAGCTTTTGATTGATGTCTTTTACTGTCATATCCGTTTCATTAAAATCAACTATAAATTCTTTAAAAAATGGGGATCGGAAACGTGATCCTTTTATGCCTTTTATATTTGCAAGCTGTTTAACAGCATATTGACTATTTTGTCTAATCGCTTGACCTACATCAGACATCCCATCTGGTCCCATTAAAGCTAAGTAAACGCCTGCTGTTATTCCCCATAATGCTGTTTGAGTTCCAACAGATTCTTTTCCCTTTTCACGTAATGCAAAGGAGGTGCGGTCATAGGCCACGTCACCAAATCCATACTCTCCTTTTTGAATAGTAGGAATTATCCCGAATAAACGAGATGGATACTCCTGAACAAACTCAACCTCATCACGGGTGGTAATAAATCCTGCTTGCCCGCCGCTAAAATTCATATGCATACCAAGTGGTTGTAAATCACCACAAACGATATCTGCACCATAATGACTTGGTGGAGCTAATATTCCAAGTGAGATTGGATCAACCCCTACAATCATTAGGACTCCTTTTTCCTTTAATAATTTTGCTATCGTCTCCCCTTGTGACTCAATAAATCCCAGATAGGATGGATTTTCAAAATATAGGGCAGCAACATCTTCAGATAATTTAACTATTAAGTCTTCAAGATTCATTAATCCAGATTCTAATTGAAAATCAATAAATTCAAATTCTAAATCAGGAGAGCCATAATTCGTTATAATCTTTGTTCGTTCAGGAGCAACAGTTTTGGCAAGAAGTACTTTCTTCCTCTTAGTTATCCTAGCAGCCATTCTAATTGAAGTAGCCGCTGCTTGCCCCCAATCGAAGGTGGGTACATTGACCACATCCATATCAACTAATTCTGCTAATAAACTTTGATACTCAAAAAGTGCCTGGAAGCGCCCATGATCCTCATATGGTTCGCCAGCATAAGCAGTCAAAAACTCTGAACGTTGGTTAATTTCATCGCAAACAGCTGGGATAAAATGCTGCCAGCATCCTGCACCTAAGAAGCTTACATATTCCTTAGTGTTTATATTCTTTTGAAGTATTGCTTCGATATATCTCCTAAGCTCATATTCCGTTAAAGGCTTGGGCAGGTCCATATTTCCCTGAAATTGAAGCTCTTTTGGAATACAATTATATAACTCCATAACGGATTGGACCCCTATCTCATTAAGCATCTCTTCCTGAATTTCTGGGACCATATTTGGAATATATGGGTGTATTTTTTGTGACATCGCTAATTCCCTCCTTAAAATAGTTACTTAAGCTAAACCACCGCCATCAACAACTAGCTCTGTTCCTGTTACCCATGAGGCAAGTTCACTAGCAAGAAATAATACCCCGTTGGCTATATCCTGTGGTTTACCAATTCTCGCTAATGGACGATCTGCACCTGACGAAATTAAAAATATATCTTCATTTAGATTTAGCTGCTTTGCTTCATCCCTAAGTAATGGTGTATCTGTATCACCAGGGCAAATACAATTCACACGAATATTTTGTGGCCCATGGTCAATCGCCATTGCTTTCGTTAAATTAACAACACCCGCTTTTGCCGCACAATACGCCGCCGCCTGATCTCCTCCTTTCAATCCCCATCCCGATCCAGTATTAATAATACTTCCACCGCCAGCAGCAGCCATCAGAGGGATTAAATATTTAGATAGAAGATATACACCCTTTAAAGATACATCGATAACTAAATCCCAATCATTTTCCTCCAGTTCCACTACACTCTTTCTTCGAATAATTCCTGCATTATTAAATAGTACGTCTACACTTCCATACTCTTTCTCTAGCAGTTCTTGAACATGTTGACAATCTGCAGATTTTGTTACATCACATTTAATAAATCGAGCTGAACGTCCTTGATTATTTAGATCCGCTTCCACCTCTTTTCCATTTGTTTCATTAATGTCTAACAATACAACCTTGCTGCCGACCTCCGCTAATAATTGGGCTGTTGCTAACCCTATCCCCGATGCAGCTCCAGTAATCACACATACTTTATTTTTCAATTGAAAATAGTCTCGATTCACTTGGTTACACACTCCTTATTAATTAAACTGCCCGCAATCAAAAACACACTTGAGGTCCAAGTAAATGCAGGATCACGCAGCCCTTCCCCAGTCATCGCGTTAAAATTTTCTGCCATACCTGATTGATTTGCCATCTGACAAAACGCTTCTGCAATTTTGATTGCCAAATCTCCTTCTCCACATGCTAATAATCCATCTATTAAGAGCATAGTGGAAGGAGCCCAAATTGGTCCTCGCCAATAACCATCATCTCGATAATAATCACTAGTTACACTTTCCGTTGCAAAACCATGCTCTGTCTTAAACTTGTTTTTCGTTAATAAATTGGTTAATAATATATTTCTTTGCTCACTAGTTAATCGCTCACCTAAAATGAGAGGGATATAGAGTAAGAGACTATCAGATTTAATCGTCTCATGAGTGGTAGATAAACAGGCTCTAAATCCATTTTCTGTCCAAAAATGCTCCATCATGGCGGAAAAAGTGGCATCCGCTCGCTGTTTCCATTCCAACGCTTCTTTTGCTTTTCCTAATTGTTTTGCAATTTTTTGTAATACATCCATTTGTATAATTAAAAACGCCGATAAATCTGGAGTTTCGACTGGAATTCCTTTTGCAAAAACCGTGCTATTATCCCAACCGCTATCATTCCCATGATTATATTGACAAACTCCATCTTGATCATCGTCACGATGGTAAAACCACCAATTGGTCCACCGTTTTAATGGCTCATATACCTCTACTAATCTTTCATTGTCAATAAACGTTGTTTTTTCCATCATCCACTTCAATGCCCAGCCATGAATAGGTGGTTTACAGCAATTCCACAATGCCCCTTGATCATTTAAGAAATCTGGTAATGCGCCGGAACGATCTTGTTGATCGAAGAAAATACAAAACTGATCCCATGCAAGTTCAGGCTTATTTTCAATAAGTGCCATCGCATTAAAGCAATGATCCCAACTCCAAATATTTGTCATCCAGTTTTTAGACATATACATGGCAGGTCTCTTTAATAATCCATCCGGTTTCACTACACATGACCAAGTAATATAGGATGCCATGTCAAATCCATTGTTGTACACATCAGGGATCTTTAACATCCCCTCTTTCCAGTGCTTAAATTCCTTTTCAGCACGAAGAACATTTTCTTTAAATGAAAGAGATAAGTTGGATTCCTTTTCAAAAACGAGATTATATTCAGTAATCGCTAGATCAAATTCCTCGGTCATCACATCTGGCTTACAATAGGCGAAAATATGCTTACTCTTATCTACCTCAAACGGAGCATCCACTAGCAGTGAACCTTCCAAAGGAATAAGTCGAAATCTTCGTTTTTGAATAAAACTATTCATCTCCCAGGTTGTATCTGGAAAACGCACGGCATAATCATAAGCACCTGTTATAGCAGAAAGCTTTAGTCCCACGCGATTCCCTTTTATTCGAATCGTAGAATCAGAGCTAAAACAGCATTTAATTGAATCACCGCTACCATCTGTCGCAATTAGCGAAAGTAAATGGGGCTCCATCTCAACATCGTAATGAATGCTTTCTTCACCACGTAACATCTCAATGGCAAAAAGTGAACTATCTCGTTCATCTCCTCCGCGAATATGTCGGATAAACAATTTGGTTTGATCAGATCCTTTTCTGTGGATTGGAGAGATAACTAAATAGGAACCATAATAGCTGAACGGAATTTTCATGTTTGCAACCTTCATACTTACCCTCCTTATCTTTTTCTAAAGCGTTAAAACAAAATGGATGAACTGAAAATCCATCCATTTTTTATCATTATTTCAGTCCTGTTGACTGTACACCTTCAACAATTTTCTTCTGTGCCAAGAAGAATAGGATGAGTGGTACGATACTAATTAAGAACGTGACAGCCATGATTCCGTTTGTATCAACATCGTGAACACCTTTAAACTGAGCTAACCCCAAGGTTAGTGTATATTTACTCTGATCATTTAAGAAAATTAATGGGCCTAAATAATCATTCCAGCTCCCTAAAATATTAAATACAGCAATCAATACAATGACTGGCCAAACTAGCGGCAAATAAATTTTATAATATATTTGGAAAGAATTTGCTCCATCCATTCTTGCCGCTTCATCAAGTTCTTTTGGAATAGACATAATAAACTGTCGGAGCAAGAAAATGTAAAAGGCTGAACCAAACCAGGATGGAACAATTAGTGCTTTTAACGTATTAATCCAACCGAATAAATTAAACTCCATATATTGTGGAATCATCGTAACATCCCATGGAATCATCATCGTAGCTAAAAGAATAATAAATAAAACATCTCTACCTTTAAATTTGAAACGTGCAAACCCATAGGCAACTAATGTAGATGAAACGATTTGTCCTATTGTAGTCATAACGGTTACAATTAAACTGTTCACTAAAAAGTGATTAAACGGTTGACTGTTCCACGCCTTCGAAAAGTTTTCAAAATGCCAGGTTGATGGTAAAAGCTTTGGTGGAAATTGATATAGCTCCTCTGGTGATTTAAGCGCTGTCGAAATCATCCAAAAAAATGGTGCAAGGAATAGGATGGATAATAGAATAAGCATTCCATAGACGAATCCCTTTTGCACTCTTCTTTGTGCTTTCATCTAGGCACCCCCTTTTTAAGTTCTATTTATCGTTTTTTACTTCATTTTCGTAATACACCCACATACTAGAGGATTTAAAAACAACTAAGGTTAATGAAAGAACAATGATGAACATAATCCATGCATTGGCTGATGAATAGCCCATTTTAAAATATTTAAATGCATTCTCATAAACATACATCGCATAAAAATAGGTTGATTGAAGTGGACCTCCACCTGTTAAGACAAGTGCTAAAGTTAGTTGCTGAAATGCACCGATAATCGTCATAATTAAATTAAACAGAATAGTTGGTGACAGTAGTGGCAATGTAATTTTAAAGAATTGATAAATCTTTCCTGCACCATCAATTTCTGCTGCTTCATATAATTCTTGGGGTATATTTTTTAAGCCTGCTAGAAAAATCAGCATCATGGTCCCCTGTCCCCATAAACTTGCGACAACCATTGCCACCAATGCCCAAGTTGTATCATTCAACCAGTTAGGTCCATCAATCCCAATTAAAGATAATAAATAATTAAGAATGCCATATTCTCCATCATAAACGGATCCCCAAATCATCGCTAAAGCGACACCAGATATTACAGAAGGAACATAGAAAAATGTTCGGAATAGAGAGCTTCCTTTTACCCTTTGATTTAATAAAATGGCTAACAACAGTGCTAATATAATATTTAATGGAACAAAGAAGAGAGCAAACTTCACAGTAACCCATAAAGAGTGCCAAAACAGTGGATCATCGGTAAACATTGTCATGTAATTGGATAGTCCAACAAATTTCTTCTCACCGACAATCGGCCAATCAAAAAAGCTAATTACAAATGAAAAAAGCAATGGGCCTAATGTAAAAATTAAAAATCCAATAATCCAAGGTGAAACAAATAAATAAGGAGTAATTTTTCTCCATTGTTTTTTCTTCTTCGTCTGAATCGTTGTTTGTCCGGTAGTGACACTCAAATCGACTCTCATAATTACCCTCTCCTACTAATCCTGAAAGGAGCTTTCTACTAATTTTGGACTTATTAATAGATTTGCTCCCTCATCGTTTAATTTACTTAGATAAGTATTTTTCTGAATCTTTTACCGCCTTATCAAATAATGGCTTTCCATTTTGACCGAGCATAACAGCATTTATGGCAGCCGATAAATTACGATTTACTTCATTCCAATTTTTATTTAATAAAAATGCAGGTGTATTAGTAGCGTTTTCAAGCATTGTATAAAATGGCTTGTATAGCGCATCTTCCATTACTTTTGTCTCTGCTACTACACTTTTTCTTACAGGTAGATCTGCTGTTCTCATTTTTATCGCTTTTTCAGAGGAGTAAAATTTCACAAACTTCCAAGCCAGTTCTTTTTGCTTTGAATCCTTCGCAATGGATATAGAAGAGGATGAGATTAATCCTTTAACTGGTTTTGACCCAAAGGAAGGCATCATCACAGTACCGAAATCAACTTTTGCATCTTTATAGCCTTGAATTGGCCAAATTCCACTAATAAGCATTCCAAGTTTGCCTGATTTGAAAATATCACTTGCACTTTGCTGATTTTTCCCTCCAGTTAATACTGCAATACCGTCTTTTACCATGTCACCATACAATTGGATTGCCTCAATTGTTTCAGGGCTATTCATCACCCCGTCAATTTGCTTTCCATCATCACTAATGAAACTACCGCCATTACTCCATACTAAGCTTTGTAAATCATAAGTATCCGGTTCTGAGGTAACTGAAAATCCGTACTGCTTCTTACTCTTATCTGTTAATTTTTTTGCACTTTCTAAAAACTCGTCCCATGTCCAGCCCTCTTGTGGATACGGAATATTATATTGGTCAAAAAGTTTCTTATTATAATAAACAACCATAGTAGAAAAACCTGCAGGCATTCCATATAGCTTCTTATCTACCTTCGAATAGTTAAATAATCCCTCATAAAAATCATCCATTTTAATATCTGGGTCCTTCTCCACGTATGAGTCTAAAGGTTCAAGTGACTGATGATAAGTTGTAAAATCCCACATATACATCACATCAGGAGGATTTTTTGCTCCAAATGAGGCAGCAATCTTTTGATCAAAACCATCTCCATATGCCTCTACTTGCACCTTTACATCTTTATTTTCTTTTTCAAATTCCTTGGCTATATCCTGCTGAATTTTTAACGTATCACCAGTATCCCAAGTAGCAAAACGTAAAATTGTTTTCCCATCCTTTTTCCCATCTCCAGAAGAATTGTTTGAACTACAAGCAGACATAACAAGAACAAACACTGCTACTAACAACGAGAACCATATTCTCTTTTTCTTCATAGGACCCCTCTTTTCTAATTTTTTAACTATTAAAAATATAACCGCTTTCATTTTATATTGAATGAAAGCGGTTAAACACTTCTATTTGTTTGATACTCATTGTACTTTTTAATTGTTTTTTCATTTAGCTTGCCAATTTGTTTGCCCTATATCGTCTTTTTGTTGGATACGATAATTGGAAGGAGGAAAACCTGTACACCGTTTGAACCACTTACTAAAATATTTAGCATCCATAATTCCAATAAGTTCACCAATTTCTTGGATGGTTAATTTCGATTCATTTAAAAGCTGCTTTGCCCATTGAAGACGTTTTTTCTCTATATATGAGTGAATACTTTCACCTGTTGCTCTCTTAAACGATGTACTTAAATGACTCCTACTCATTTTCACTTCTTTAGCAATATCTGAAACGCTCATAGGATTTGATAAGTTTCTAACAATATAATCAATCGCCATTATAATAACATTTGGGCATTCAAATAATAATCCTTCTTTTTGTGCATGGTGAAAAGCTCTTACCACTTTCATCCACTCCTGCATCCCAGATAATGGACCCTCATATATCCAATCCAGATCTTTTTGTCTCGCTTTCAATTCAATCAGATTACCTAAAAAAGTTTGGTGGAAAGCTTGTTCTATAAAAATGAAAGTATAACTATCATTAACTGATAAGGATACAGCATTCACCATCCTTGGGATAGACTTCAATAATGAAGCAGTGGACTTATATATTAGATAGACATAGAAAGGTTGATTCATCCAACTCCAGTCATTCTTGAAGAACATCTCCAATTGATGATCAAAATCACTTTGATCATCCCTAATCCAAAAATTAAAGGATTCTTGTATATCTGATGCTAAAACTTCTTTCGTAGATTGGGATAATTCCTGTTGAAAGGAAGTAAGAAAATGGTCTAATTCCGAATCCTCGAATACTGTTTTTAATATATAGCCTGATGCCCCAAGTTTTAATCCTTCCTGTGCATATTCAAAATCTTTATGACAACTCAATAAAAGGATTTTCGTACGTGGTGAGTATGCCTTAATTCTTCGTGCAAAATCAAGACCATTTTCTTCAGGCATCACAATATCCGTTATAACAATATCTGGATGATATTTTAAAAACTCCTCCCATCCACGTTTTCCATTTGGAGCTTCTGAAATTACCTTCATCCCGTAGTGGCTCCAATTAATCGTTGCCCTTAAACCTCGTCGTACGATTGTATCATCGTCTACAATTAATACTTTAATAAGTGACTTATCCACGAGTATCTCTCCACCTTTTTGGCCAAGATATAGTAATAAATGTTCCTTGAGTGAGCACTGAATCCGCTCTAATTAAGAAATCCTTTCCAAAGTAGATTTGGAATTTTTGTTTTACATTATATAAACCAATACCACCACGTACATTATCCTCTGGCCGTGTAAATAAAGTATTCAACTTATCCTGTGACATTCCTTTCCCATTGTCCTTTAAAGACAACCGGAAATATTCACCACTCTCAAGAATCTCTAGTTCAATGATTCCTTCTCCATCCTCAAAAGCATGGAAAAATATATTTTCAAGCATAGGTTGCAATGTCATTCTCGGAATTAACCCATTACTAAGTTTCTCATCCATTACTAAGTGAAAATTAAAATGATCGCCATATCTAAGTCTCTGAATAACTAAAAAATGCTCAATTGCCTCCAACTCTTCCTTTATTGAAATAAGTTCAATAGAAAAATTTAAATTACCTTCAAGAACTTTTGACAAATGTAATAGCATTTGTCCAATTTCCTTATTTCCATCTAAGCGTGCCTTCCACTGAATGGTGTTTAACGTATTAAATAGAAGATGAGGGTTAATTTGATAATGGATCGCCTTCATTTCAGCTTCACGTTTCATCAATTCTTTTTGTTTAATTTCTTCCATTAATTGTTTTATCTTATCAACCATTCGATTAAAGTGAAAACTAAGTTTACCTATCTCATCTTTTGTATGAATAGAGAGTTTTGTATCGAAAATTCCTTTACTTACTTCATCAATTGCAAACTTTAAATTTAAGATTTTCTTTGTAAACTGATTGGAAAAAATAAAGGATAGCATTGACGCCAGTAGAAATGAGATCCCAATTCCTATTAAAACAATTTTAAAAATCACTCGTGACGATTGATAAAATTTATCTCTTGGAACCCGAATTTCAACATTCCAATTATTAATGTTTGTCTGTTCTTTCCAAATAATATCATCTTTCCTAGCTGCTTCTTTAGAAGTAGAGTGGTAAAGTGATTGTCCCAATTCATTTTTAATTTCAATTCTTGAATGGAGATCTTTTTCAAGTACCTTCATTAATTCAAATAAATCATCCACATCGGTTTCTATTAAAAGATATCCATTGTTTAATACTCCATATGAGTATTTTAATGGCACAATTAATCCCAATACATGTTTTGGATTATTATCCTTGTAATGTGTAGGCTGATAGATCCCAATACTAGGATTTCCACTCCAAACACTACGCTTCCATATTTCCTGTTTCTTAAATAAATCGAATTTAAAATCATAGCCCCCATAAAAATACCCTGATGAAGTGATTACGTATATCCCACGAATATTCGATTTTTTATGTGCCTGCAACAGTCTCTCTAAATTATTCATCTCCTTAAAATCTGAGTACGTTTTTGGTTCCTGATGTCTCAAATTTACTGCTGTACTATCCGCTAAGTATTGTTGAATAGCAGATGATCCATAATACATATCAACTAAAATTTGATCTAATTGAGTTTTAATTTTCTCCCCTGCAAAGTGGTTATAATTTGCTAATTTTCCATTAACAACTTTAGAGGACTGTAAATATGAAATAATTCCTAGTGTTAGTAAAGGAACCAGTGCAACAATTAAAAACATAATAAATAATTTTTTCTGTGTGCTAAGCCTATTTATAAACACTTATGTCTTTTTCCTCCTTAAGAAAACCTTATAAAAACAATACCTTATTCCTAAAATTAAAAAAAGATATAATATTTTAAAAATGAGCGCTATAAAAAAAGAGTTTCTCAATAACCTATATGCGGCCAAAGAGAAACTCTTATTATTTATTCAGAAGCTATATTATTTCCATGTCTTTTAAAATAATAGAAATGACAAACTCTTATACACTATCCTTAGATATTTCCATTTTTTTCGGTACTGCTTTGTTGTAAAGTGGCAAGATAAACAGCACTCCGATAATAAATAGTGCAGCTGAAAGTTCGAACATTGTAACGATTGTCCATTGATCCTTAAGGTATCCAGCCATACTCATTGTTACTACCATTGATCCCGTGAATAAAGGGCTCAGTGTACCATTTACCCTTCCGATATAGTCGGAATCTGTATTTTGTAAAATCATCGTATTAATCCCAATCTGTATACTCGGCATGAAGAAGCCACACATAAATTCTACAATTAATGTTACCCAAAGTAGAGTGGATGCCCCAATAATGCTCATACCAATCGCATTAGCTAACATCCCCATCATCAATAGTCTTTGGGGAGGCGTTGTTTTTGAAAATATCATTGAAAAGACCCCACCTAATATCATCCCGACACCGTTTACCATGAGAAGCCATTGAAGATTTTCTTTTGGCAAGCTTAATCGCTCAGTAACAAGAAAAATATTCAGTGGTTGAATTAAACCAATTCCTAAGCCAGCTGCCATAAAACAAATGCCTAACAGCTTTAATTCTCTCTTAGCTAGTACATACCGAATTCCACTCTTCATTTCTTCCCAAAGAGTAGTTGTTTTTTCTCCCTTCTCCATAGAATGGTCTGCTGGTATTAGTGTTAGGGCAGCAGCAGATAGTAGAAAAGCAATACCCGTAATCATTATTGAAATATCAATCCCAAACTGTTGGAAGACAAAGGTTCCTAGAACTGGACCTAAGATCATAAAAATAGCAAAAATGGTTTGATAGATGGACATAGCTGATTGAATCAATTCCTCTTGCAGATGCATCTTAAAGAGTTTCATCCCTGATGGTTGTGAAAATTGTGAAAGGATGGCTGAGATGAGTGTAGCAAAGAATACTGCCTTCCAAGTACCAAATACTAGTGCAAGAATCACTGCAAAGATGGACACAGCACTTAAAAAATCACACCAAATCATAGTTTTTTTCGGCTTCCAACGATCTGCAAATGTTCCTCCAATAAATGAGAAAATAAAAATCGGTGCAAATTCTGCAACTGAGATCATTGAAACAGCTAATGCATTCCCATTAGTTTTCTCCATAACGAATAAAAGAACTGCAAAGTTTCTAACCCAAATTCCAACCTGTAAAAATAACGCTGATACAAATATCGCACGAACAAATCTATTTTTTAATAATTGTCCCATAGGATTCTCCTTTTCTTATTTCATTTTTCCCTTTTTGATAATGGCTCTTTTATCAAGTTATTGTTGCCATTTATAAAAATCTTATCTCATAGTTAATGGTCCAAGACCATCAAGCAACTTCATATACGAAAACAGTATTGACTATTTGAAATTCATAAAGACTCCTTTCATAAACAAACTCATACGCCATTAGGATTTGTACTAATAGAGCACAGTAAAAAACCCCTTATCTGCATTTTTTGCGATAAGAGGCCGTCTAGAACCATAAAAGGACATTTGTACAGATCAAACGATCTGATAAACTGTACAATTCTTTTTTAGTTAAAAGCATAGACTAATCCCATTATCAAAAAATGCATCGTAATATTAACGAATGTTTTCAAAAAATAGGATTAGTTATTCATCGCCCTTTGGTTCACTCCTTTTTTATTAGTGTAAACAGTTTAACTGATTATTTTCTATTTTTCAATAGCAGATAAATAATTTTTTTAAATAATAAATTATTTTATCAATCATAAACCCATATACAAGAGTGTGAAAATTCTAATAAATATATGGATTTTCATGGAAATTACTAGTATAATAGAACTATTAATTTTACCAAGGAGGGATTTATAGGTGATTAAAGAAGTTGATTATACTATCTCTAGCTCCACTATGGCACTTGAACCTATAGATAAAGGGGGATTCCTTACTAAGGTTTATGATGAAAGTGGAATCATTTTAAGTACCAATTCTCCCCTCGAGTTACTTATAAATGCCTGCGATATTAGAGATTCTAATTATCACTGGCGAATAAACATTGTTAAAAAGACATTATCCTTTTATAAAAAAACTCCGTTAGTTATTTGTCCAATTGAATCGATTTATGCATTTCCAACCACTTCTCCCCAAGAATATCACTGCCAATGGATTTTCCCGGAACATATTGATGTATATGCAATGAAAATGGGGCGCCCAGTTATTATTTTTGATAATGAACTAGAAATGGACCTGAACTGTCAAATGCGCATCCTGATAGAACAAATAGATCGTGCCAAAAAGTGTACCACTCATTTTCGTTCCTTATTGCAAAAAAGCTTTATTCACATATTGTATAGAAAAAACTAACCTAAAAATACCTATATCAACTACTAATGAAGGCAAATGATACTCCAAGAACCCTTTAACCCATTTTTTTACTCACCCACAACCTTTTTCCTATGATGTTTGACATGTCTATGGTACTATTATTTTGGTATATTTTTAATTTTTTAAATTAATATGCATCTAGGAGGAGTACATATGCGTAGCTTAAAGGGAAAAATTATTGGTGGTTTTAGTATTATTGTGGCCCTTTGTGTAATTTTAGGTATGTTCAACTATATTTCTATAATGGAAAATAATAAAAAAACCGATAAGATTATTTCTAAACAACTTCCACTTCTAACCGCTAATAATAATCTAAAATATAATATCTCCCAAAGAATTTCAGCTGCTAGAGGATATATTTTATTTGACGATGTAAATTATAAAGTGGAGTTCGATCAGTATACGGAACTTAGTAAAGATTTTCAAAATGAAATTCTTAAGTTGACCAACTCAAAGGAAGAAAAAGAACTAATCAATAGAAGCGTTAGTTGGCAGAAATCCATTGAAGATGAAGTGTTTAAAGTATATGACTCTGGAGACAAGGAAAAAGCATTAGAGAATTTTAAAAATAAAATTACTCCTGAAGGAAACTTAATCATATCGGGATTTCTACAGTTATCTTCCAATCAGGAAAATGCCATTCTAAAAAATGGGAATATTGCCATTGATTCAGGAAAGAACTCTTTAAATTTAAGTATGGTCGTATTAATTATCATCATTATTCTGTCTATCATTATATCTTTAGTTATTTCAAGCTCTATTACAAAACCAATACTAAAAGTGGCAAAACGAATGAAGCTAATTACTGCTGGTGATTTAACTAGTCCTGACATTAAAACAAAAGCAAAGGATGAAGTGGCACAATTAACCAAGAGCGTCAATGAGATGAATGAACAGCTGCGGCAGTTTGTCACAGAAATTTCAACTGCATCAAAAACTGTTTCACAGCAAAGTGAAGAATTAACTCAAGCATCAAATGAAGTCGTAGAAGGTAGTAAACAAATTGTTTCAACCATGCAGGAATTATCTGCAGGTGCAGAAGTACAAGCCGGTTCTGCTTCTGAACTTTCCGAATCTATGCATACTCTATCGCAAAAAATAAATTTAGCCAAAGAAAATGGAATGTATGTATCAGAGACTTCTCAGAAAGTACTTTCGCTCACAGAGGAAGGAAATCAGGCAATGAACTCTTCTGTGGAAAAAATTCAGTTAATAAACGCTACGGTCAAAGAATCAGTGAATAAAGTTACTGTATTAAAGGAACATACACAAAGCATTTCAGAATTAATTTTAGTGATTAAAGAAATATCAGACCAAACTAATTTATTAGCCTTAAACGCTTCAATTGAAGCTGCCCGCGCAGGTGAACATGGTAAAGGGTTTGCTGTCGTTGCGAATGAAGTTAAAAATTTAGCTGAACAAGTAAATGTCTCAATTTCAAATATCACCGCTATTGTGACAAATATTCAATCAGAAACAGAAAACGTGACAGAGTCATTAATGCAAAGCTATCAACAGGCGGAACAAGGGGCAATACAAGTCAATCAAACTGGCGAAACTTTCAATAAAATTAATCATTCAATCCAATATGTAGGCAAAAAAATGCAAGATATATCAAATGATATTAATGATATTGCTCAGAATAATGAAAAACTTAACATTGCGATATCCAATATCGCCTCCGTTTCTGAGGAGGCAGCTGCAGGAATCGAGCAAACATCAGCTGCGGCGGAACAATCAAGCAGTACACTAGAAGAAGTTTCAACACATGCGGGCAAGCTAGCAGGACTAGCAGAAGATCTTAATACATTGATTCATAAATTCAAAATATAGAATTTTCCCTAAAGAAAAATATCATGAATGAATAAAAGGATAATCTAAAAGGTCCTTCCCCTTTTTGGATTATCCTTTTCCTTTTTAAAACGCTCCCTAACAATGATTCACACGAGTTTATCTATAGTAATTACAAAAAAACCTCTACAATATGTAGAGGTTTTAAAAAATTACGATCGATTTCTTATAAACTTTATTAACGGTTTATAATCCTTGCCGATTAAGCCGATACTTTCTACAAAAAGTTCTATCGCAATAAGCATGACTGCAATGAAGATAAATGATCCCCACATTGTTGCCATTGTGAAAATAAATGCAGCTAAACCAAACATGGCAGCTAATGCATAAATAATAA
Source organism: Heyndrickxia oleronia (assembly GCF_017809215.1). GTDB lineage: Bacteria > Bacillota > Bacilli > Bacillales > Bacillaceae_C > Heyndrickxia > Heyndrickxia oleronia. The sequence continues at coordinate 1,083,787 of NZ_CP065424.1, read as the reverse complement.
GTACAACTTGACGGTGAGAAAAACCGATTCTTAATAAGCAGTGATGCAGATGTGATTTATCAGGAGCGCCAATCGGCTGTTTATTAACAATCCGGCGAATAATCGCAAAGAATGTATCCGAAATCGGAACACCTAATATAATAACTGGAATGATCAAAGAGATAAATGTCAGACTCTTGAAGCCTAATAATGATAATACAGAAATAATAAAACCTAAAAATAATGCTCCCGTATCACCCATAAAGATCTTAGCAGGATGAAAATTATACAATAGAAACCCGAGCGTACTTGCTAAAACAATAGCCGCCATAATTGCAATACCAAGATTCCCTTGTAAGATTGCCATTCCACAAATTGAAATAAGTGCGATAGATGATACACCTGCTGCTAATCCATCTAATCCATCAATAAGGTTAATCGCATTAGTAATTGCGATGATCCAAATGATCGTAAACGGTATACTGAATATTCCAAGCGATAGTGATCCACCGAAAGGCAGGTTGATAATATCAATATGAAGACCTCCCCAAAGGACAACTACTAGGGCTGCAATAATTTGACCAAGTAGTTTTACTTTGGCTGAAAGCTCCTTCATATCATCAAGAACACCAGTAATTACAATTATTAAGCTTCCGATAATGATCGGTAAGGTGTATTTCTGTTCTGGACTTAAAATCAACATTCCAATAATAAAACTAATAAATATCGCTAATCCACCTAATCGTGGCATAATTTTTTGATGAACTTTTCGATAATTTGGTTTATCTGTCGCGCCAATTTTTATAGCGAGTTTCTTTACTAAAGGAGTTAGTAAAACCGAACTTATAAAGCATATAAATATCGTTAAGTAGAGCATTTAAATCCTCCTTGAAATTAGCGTACCCATTTATCCACTCAAAAAAACTGGGATAATCCTACATAAATAATTTATTTTCAATACACCAATTTGTTTACAAGTTTAATGATTTCTTCTAGTCTATAATTCTACTCTTATCCAATCATACGGATTATATCATAAAATATTTGAATAGAATAGTAGACATTATAAAAATTAAAATAAATGTAAAAAAAGCTCCAAATATGGAGCTTTATTTCGAATGAAAGACCTCAATTGCAGACTTCGCAACATGAATTGCCTCTTCCTTTAATGGTTCAACAATTTCAATCAATTTCTTTCGTTCATTATTTCGCTGTTCTAACATTCGTTCCAATTCGGTAAATACTGTCTCATCATCCCATCCTGTATCTTTCACATGACCTAGTACTGGTTGTTTCACCCTTGAAGCAAATGCATCAATTTTTGGGTCATAGGAAAGAGCTATAAAAGGTGTATAGGTAATTGCTGCAAATATTAAGGAATGGAGTCGCATACCGAATAGTAAATCTGATTTACCAATCATATCAATTTTTTCCTCAATTGAGGCATCATAAGGATAAATACTACTTTCTTGTTTCATTAATCCTGCTACTTCTTGTGAAGCAAGATCATCATGTTTTCCATGCATCGGTATAAATAATACACCCACTCCATTTTCAACACATCGATCCAAAGCTAAGGCAATTTTTTCCTTATAGTGATTTTCTGTTGGCCAATCACGGACACTAACACAAATTAATGATTCTGGAAATGATTGTTCTTGAAGCCAAGTGTTTTTTACTTGGCCTATTGAAAGACCCATGACCGGATCTGGAACGATCGAAATTTGCTTACTAATACCAATGGAACGTAATAATTCTTTAGACTCCTCGTCTCGAACTGTAATTTGTTTTGCTTTATTTAACGCGCTTTTTACTATCCATTTACTATATGATTTATTAAATGGTCCCATACCTTGTGAATAGACAAAAACAGGTTTGTGAAGCCATTGTGCAATTTTCATAATCCCGGAATAGTAAGGTACACTTCTGAAGCCTGTTTCATCTTGAAGTAGGCTTCCACCTCCACTAATAAGACCGTCGGCTGACTTTAATGCATTGATTATTTCTTTTAATTTCCATCTGTTGACAGCCTCAACATCGTATAACTTCGCTGTGGAATCAGGGTTATTAGATAACACAGTTATTTTTATCGATGGGTCTTGAAGCCTAAGCGCCTGGATAATAGAAAATAAAATGGCTTCATCCCCTACATTATTAAACCCGTAATAGCCTGAAATAACCACTTGCATTACTTCCACCTCAATTTAAAAACCGTCCTAATATATTTATAAATAAATGAGAATACAACTATGAAAATAACCCCTACAATAAATCCTAATACTAAACTATAAGCACTTCTTAAAAGGGAGACATACAATGGTATGTGCAAATGTGTAAAGGTATTAACTAATGATAAAAACCCAATTACACCAGGAATAAGGAAAAACAAACCGACTTTTTTATTCAATCTCATGATATGCAGACCTAATAGATAGATTGGAAAACCAATTAAAAATTCTTTCGTTCTTGGTCGAACATATAATGTTTCCTCAATTAATTGTCTAATTTTCAGCTCAATAGAACTAACTGAACCTTCATTTCCTGTACGACTTAAATAATAATATGCGACACCTGCTAAGACAATTAAAACAGCCACATGCCAATAACGAATATTCGTTACTAGTAATTTTTTGATATTTCCCCACAATGCGTAAACAACCATAAATAGGATAGGTAAAATATATAGTAGTTTAACCCCTCTAAACATCTGGATTTTGACTAAATATTCATTGCCATTTAAGATTGACACGACAATAAATATTCCGATTAAACTGATAATCGCTGCACGCAAATAGGAAAGAATAATATCCTTAAATGAACGAATTTCCTTCTTCGGTACAATAGCAAAAACCGGAGTAATAACGGCAATAACTAAAGCAAATACTTGGGCTAATAGATGACTATTAGTAAATAAAGCTACAATTGCACCAATTAAACCAATACCACCGATGACAAATGCCCAGCGTTTATTGAATACAACAAAGGCAGCCAATGTTGCAAATAAAACACCTGCTAATAAAGCTACAGCCTTAGACCAGAATGGTGTATTAATGTGTTTAAATGGCTCTGCAATCCCCGCATGAAACTTCCCAGGCATTTTTTCATGTACATCTGTTAAAAATGACGTTGTATCCTTCAATACGTCCTTCGGTTCACCCGTTTTTAGATGCATGTAAATGGCACGTATATTTCGTTCCTTAACCGCACGTACAACACGATCGACACTTGCCACGTTTGATTGATCATCTAAGTTAATGCTATGAAGTCGAATAACATTATAATCAAAAGTATGTGCTACACTCGCAAATCCCTTTTGATCAGCAAATTCAATACCCAAAACTGAGTATCCATTTTCTTTAAATTTCGTAGACCAATTTGCAATAGCTTTTCCATTCGGGAACCCTAATACTTCGTCTCCTAAAAATAAAAAGCTCTTTGACTTATCATCTTTCATTGAAGTAACTTGGTCTATTACAAATTTATTATTTTCATCTATTTCATTAGAGATACGTGGGACCACTTTAAAATCATGTGACTTTAGCTTTTGGATAACATCCTCATTAAACCCTAATGGGATATCATCAAGCTTTTTACTATCCCCTGGGATAAAGTAAAATGTTCGATCATCCACTTTAACCTCTTTGATATCTTCAAAAACCTTTTGAATACTAGAAAGATATGTTGAATCAGGATCGATATAAACAAAGATCCCATTCTTTTTAAATTCACGATTTCCATTCACATCTATATGATCAAATAGCATTTTTTCTGCCATTGCTTCTTTACTAATAATTGACAATTGGCCATTTTCTTCTAAACTCTTTAACGTTTCTGGTTCAACACTTACGGATTCAAGTCCCGCTTTCCTTAATTCATCATAAACATGATCTTCTTTTAATGTTGGATCATTATCAACTAGTTCCTTAATTTCATCATTCGGGACAATCATTTCGTATGTATTATTATCCCATTCTGTTGTAAAACGTGAGTAAATCGCTGGAACATTTAATAGAAGAAAGATAATAAGAACGATCCATAACCATTTCTTCAACCCATTCACTTCCTCTCTATTTGTAAGACTGTGTTAATGTTACTTTTCACATGTAAAAGCTTTGCGCTATTTTTATTTTGCGCTTATTCATTTAACAAAGCCTTCTGCAAAAGCAATATGTGGCTAAGCTTAAAAGAGACACCAGTATAAAACTGATGTCATACTTTTTCCACCTTTTATCCGCTTTAGGTAAAAATTATATCATAAATTGTCATAGTAAATATCCACATTTTTCTACATTTTTCTAGAAATATTTATAGTTTGTTCCAATTTATTGATTCATTGCTTTTTTGAAAAACTTTCCGATTATTGGAAATGAGCTTAATTCCTCACGATCAATCGCTTTTAGCAAAATCAATAAAATAGCATAAATAAGTCCACCGATAACAATGGATCCGCCTAAATATAGTAGAGCGGACATTCTTCCCCAATCAGTAATTTGAAGATATAAGGTTGGCACCCCAACCACTGCTCCCATAACAATGGAAGAAAGAATACTTACTAATGTCTTTCTATTCCATAATGAAAAAGAGACATTTTTCATAATTAAATGAGTATTGATAAAGAATATAACAATGTAAATAAGCAAGGTTGATATACCCGCTCCAGTTAATCCGAAGTATTTAACAAATACAATATTTGTTATTACTTTTGCCAAAACGCCAATTATTATTATAATAGCGGCTTGCTTGGCCTTATTCATCCCTTGTAAAATTCCTGTTCCAAGCACTGTTAATGAAGTAAATACTGAACTAAAGTTAATAATCGCGAGGACCATACTTCCTTCAGTATTTTTAAAAAGGGCAAGGTTAAGTGGAAGCGTTAAAGCCAATAATCCAAAAGCTGCTGGCCATGAAACTATATTGGTTAACCAATGGGCTCTGCCAATAATATTACTTGCTTGTGCCCTTTCATTATTTAAAAGCTTACTAGTAATTAAAGGAATTAATGGTAAGACAATTGATGAAGAGAACACAGTCGCAATTTGAACCAATGACAATCCGCGGCCATATATACCATATAGATAGGTAATTTCCTTCTCTGAATCGCCAAATGATCGCAAACTGAATGGAATGGTAATAGAATCAACAAAATTCAGTAATGCCATTGTAATAGCTCCAATACAGATCGGGATGGATATTTTAAGAATTTGTTTTCCTATCTTTTTAAAGTCATCGTATGTGTATTTTACTTCAGATGTTGGTTTTATTGAGTCACGGGCAAATTTTGAGCGCAAGTAAATAAGTGAAAGTAGGGCACCTATTGGTGATCCAATCATGATTCCACCTGCGATCACCTGATTTGTATAATGCTGTTGTACAAATATATATGCAATAACTAGAATAAATCCAACACGGACTAATTGTTCCAAAACTTGTGATATAGCTGTTGGTCTCATATCCTCGAAGCCTTGATAGAACCCTCGGTACACAGCCATATATGGTGCGATTAACAGTGTTGACGCAACAATTAATAAGGATAAACGAGTATCCTGTCCACCTAATACATGTGCAATTGGTCGTGAAAATATTGAGATAAATGAAAAACTAATTACCCCGAATAGAAACGCCAATATACCTGCAGTTACAAAGATATTTCTAATATCAGTTTGGTTCTGATTTACTCTAGCTTTCGTAATCAACTGTGAAATGGCAATAGGAATACCCGCAACAGACAGGGTCAATGCAACCATATAAACCGGATAAACTAAAGAAAAAATTCCTAACACTTGATCTCCGGCAATATTCTGTAACGGAATTCGAAAGATGCTCCCTAAAATTTTTGAAACTAAAGTGGCAATGGATAAAATTAATGTACTTTTGATAAAAGACTGATTCATTTTCTCCCCTTAACCTTTTGTCCATAAATTTTCATAACGAAATGCGGAAGAACAAGCATCCTCTTCCATCTCGAAGGTTGCTTTACTAAGCGATAAAACCATTCAAGATTTAATTTTTGCCAAATCTCGGGAGCGCGCTTTACTTCCCCTGCTAATGCATCAAATACTCCACCTACACCGATAAAAATGCCTTTATTAAAATTGGCAATATGCTGTGCAATCCACTGCTCTTGGCGTGGGAGTCCTAAAGCAACTAAAACAATATCAGGTTGCAGACTCGCTACTTCTTCAGCTATTTGATTATGATTCCAATCAAAATAACCATTATGGGATCCGACAATATTTGCATTCGGATAATTAGTATTAATTTTATTGACTGCTTTTTCGAGTACTTCTTGTTTAGCACCAAGTAAGTAAATTCGGTATCTATGCTCATTTGCTAAGTTTAAAAGATCCATCACCGTATCATAGCCTGTAACCCGCTCTGGTAAAGGCTGGTTTAAAATCTTTGCTGCTTTTACAACACCAATGCCATCAGCAACAATATAATTTGCTTGCTTAATTGTGTCCATATAATTTGAATCTTCATTTGCCTTCATGACAATCTCAGGATTTGCTGTTACAACAAATGTCTTCTGTTCAGATTCAATTCTTTGCTTTAATAATTGAACAAAATCATTTTGATTCGTATGGGTAAAAGGTACACCTAGGATGGTTACCTGCTTATGATTCATGATAATTCTCCTTGCTTCGTCAAGTTTCGATATCATTCATTACTATAACACAAAAGGGGCTGGGACATAACTAGCTTCAAATAGTGAAAAAGTTGAATTTGAGCGAACTCAAATTCAACTTTTTCTATTTTTGTGTGTTGATTCTTCTATTACCGTAGTTGTTTGGCCGTGAATTTTCTTAAATTCACGGCCATTAATGCGAGTCCCATTTCATTTTCTACCTTCGATTTTCCTCGTACAGAAAATCGAGTGAAACGCAAATTAGCCTTCAAGAATCCAAAAACCGGTTCCACATCGATTTTGCGTTTTCGATAGATGGATCTCGTTTTCTCTTCTGAAAGCTTCGCTCTCACATATACTTTTTGTTGTTCCCATTGTTCATTCACCATTAGTTTTCGATTGTTGCCTTCTTTCGCTTTTGTACATGATGAACGGAATGGACATCCCGAACAGTCCTCACACTCGTAGATCTTGAACCTTCGTTGGAATCCCGTACGATCAGTACGGACAGAATGATATTGAAATTCAAGACGTTTCTGGTTAGGGCATATATATGTATCTGTTTCTTCACAATACTGCCAGTTTTCGGGATTCAATGGGTTTTGTTTGTACTTTTTCTTTTGCTCCTTCAAATACAGATTATACGTAATCAGTGCTTCTCGTTTTCTGTTCGAAAGGATATCATTATAGTTTTGTTCACTACCATAACCTGCATCTGCGACAATATGTTTCGGTAACACGAAATAATGGTTCTCGATTTCATCAAGAAATGGAATTAACGTACGTGTATCTGTTGGGTTTGAAAATAAACTATAGGCAAGCGTGTATTGCCCTTCTGTTGCGATTTGTACATTGTAACCAGCTTTCAATTGTCCGTTTTGCATATAATCATCTTTCATTCGCATAAATGTCGCGTCCAGATCTGTTTTGGAATAGCTATTACGTGTGCCAAAGATTTCAAAGTCTCGTTGGTATTTTTGTTTTCGTAAGACAAAATCAATCAACTGTTTACGCACTTGTTTCGGGTATTTGCGTTCACTTCTTAAAGCTTTTCGTTCTGGAACGTCTGATGATTCCTCAATTTGTTTATCATACTCAGCTACGACATTGTCCACTTTTCCAACCAATTGAGCGAGCTCTTTCAATGATAATTGTTCATCACCTTCCCGTTCAATTTCAGGTATAATTTCGTTCTCAAGTAGCTCGTTATATAGCTGGTTTGACCTTTCAATTAAACTGTGATGATATTTCTCAATCGATTTCTTCCAGACAAACGTAAATTTATTCGCATTTGCTTCAATCTTTGTACCATCAATAAAAATTGCTTCTTGATCGATTAGTTTTTCTTCGATTAATTGGCAACGAAATTGGACGAAACATTGGCGAATTAATTCTTTCACATCTGAATGAACACGGAATCGATTGATTGTACGGTAGCTTGGTTCATACCCTTGAGCTAGCCACATCATCCGGATACTGTCTTTTAATAAGGCTTCAATTTTTCGCCCTGAAAAAACAGATTGGGTGTAGGCACATAAAATAATTTTAAGCATCATGCGTGGATGATAAGCAGGACAGCCCTCATTTCGCAGAAATGGTTCGAAAACTTCATGAGGAATACTTTCAACTAGATGATGGATATGAAAGGCAATATCATTTTTTTGTAATTTTACTTCTAAATCTAAAGGCAAAACTAATTGATTCATGGTATAATTTTTAAACATAAGGATCCTTCTTTCTGATTTTATTTGGTGTGGTAACTTAATTTTATCAGAAGTGGTCCTTATTTTATTGTAAAAAAATCAAAGCCGGTGAAATTTTACTCGTCGTAAAATTCACCGGCTTTTTCATCTCAGAGGTGGGTTTTGTCCCAGCCTCTTTTTTAAATTACAAAATTTACGAGTTTTTTTTCACAGATTTTCAGGATCTCAAATCTAGTCTAGCTCCTGTACCCGTCAGCTTGCGCTGGCCGATTGTTCTTTATGGCTGTATTCGTGTAGTTTATTGCTTTTTTAAAAGCCCAACTGCCAGTTTTACACCAATTAGTTAAACTTTATAAAAATAGCAACAATTTTTGAGAAAAGAGCCGTTTTTATTTAGCAATAGGAGCTTGAATGACATTATTCCCATAGCTTCCATTGCTGTATACATACACTTCCTGAGCATTTCTAAAATCGCTTTGATCAGATAAGATTTTAAACCATGTACCTTCAGCATTGGTTACAGTATCTGTGATGATGATACCAGCACCAGTATTCGGATATGAATATACCTTATTTTGGCCACCTGTTGTAGCGTCAGTTCTAACATTCACACCTGGTGTAGTCGTTACACCTAAAGTATATTTATTTCTTTCATTGCCACCTAAATATTGATCAATTCTATACATATGTCCTGCTGTTTTTTGTCCCCAATACGGATCAGACGCATAGCGTAAGTTCATACCTGCCGCTTTATTCCCTGGCATTGCACCACGATACTGTACTCCACTCGGGTTCACATATCTCTCTGACAAAAATTTCCCTGCATGATCAATTGATTCGGCAAAACTTGAATATTTCTCACCACTGTCTGGAGCAGTATCATATACTTTAATTCCAAACAAATTATTTGTCTTCTTCGCAATTTCACTTGTTCCCCAGTTACTTTCATGAATGGCTAAAGCAAATAAATACATTGCATTAATTCCATATTTGCTCTCAGCTTTTTTGAATTCTGCTCCTAAAGTGGCAAGCGGGCTTCCTGCTGGCCCATTAGCTACTACATAACGATTTAAATCTTCGGCAGTATAGGCTGTCTCTGTACGAATAGGTAGTAGATTAAAATATTGATACGCTTCTCCTACTTTTGTTCCTTGTACATTATAGAATGTATGACCATCCCAGCTATAATATTTGCCTCCAGAATTTAAAAAGCTAGGAGCAACACCATATTCATAGGATGCATAAGTATCTTTTAACGGATTGTAAATGGAGTGTCTTAATGTTCCATTTGTAGTTACCTCATAATAAGAACGCCCTTTTTCAAGGATACTTGGGATAAGTTTAATTTCGTCCTTCTTTGCATAACCAGTCATGCCTGCAATCGATACCTTAACCCAGTTTTCTCCGGCATCAAAATATTCTAATTCAGTGCCTAATACTGCATAGGAAATATCGGATTTCAGACTTTCGCTACTATATATAGAAGCAACTGTATTATTTATAACTGCAATCCCACTTTTCATCCATACAATGGTGTTTCCTTTTAGCACTACTTGATTACCAGTTGCATTACTCTTAGCAGTGTCGAAAGAATCATAGCCTTTGATAATCGTAGGCGTTCCATCAGAAGATAGATTCGCTACTTGATAATCTCCAACCGGAGTAGTCGGTGTCTCTGGTTCTGTTGGTGTTTCTGGCTCTGTTGTCGATTGTTCAATTTTATTTAACATCCGATTAAGAACAGCAGCAGTTTGACCACGTGTTGTTTTTACCTTCGGACCAAATTTATTTCCATCAAGACCGCCAAAAATCTTCAATGCGACTAATCGTTCAATAGCCCCACGATATTGTTTATTAATTTGATTTGTATCAATAAACGTTAGTGGTTTACCTTCTGCAATTATACCTTTTGTTGATAAAGCACGGTCAGTCATAACCGCCATTTCTTCTCTAGTAATCGCAGCATTTGGTTTAAATGTGCCATCAGGATATCCACCTACAATCCCCGCTTTTGCAGCGATTTGAACAACATCTGAATACCAATCCCCTAATTTCACATCTTTAAAATTAGATTCATTCAGTTCTGCTATGGATAGATCAGCTTTATTATATTTATCTAATTCCAATGTCCTAACAACAAAAGCTGCATATTCTGCTCTTGTTACTGACTTATCAGGCTCATATTTATTAGGAGCTGTTCCTTTTAATATCCCCTTATTAATTAGAGCCCGCATATCACTTTCAAAATAATGCCCCGTAATATCATCACTTGCAGCAAAGGCTGGAAGTGAGAATGATACAATCATGATGATTGAAAACATACATAGGACTAAGCTTTTCACGGATTTCATCCATCTACCTCCTAAAATATTATTTTGTCTATTTATTAATCTATCAGAAATGATCGACAGATACTAGATTCATTTGACATAATTCTACTTTCATTACCAGTAAATTCAACTTATCTCTACTTCAACCATTTGTGGTATAATACTCATATGTGCGTGTTCAAGGAAGCGAAAGGATAGAATTTGCTGTTGTCGAAATACGCCAAAATACTTGTTCTAACGGGTTTGTGCGGAAAATTCTTCAGCTTTATCCTCACTTTTTGAACAACCTCGTTATAGTAATTTTGAGGGGAGACCATTCATGATTTCTTATCTAAAAAAAACATTTGGAAGTCAACATGAAAAAACGTTAAAAAAATATAATAAACTGGTTAATCAAATAAATGACATTGAACCTGAAATAGAAAAATTATCAGATGATGAATTAAAAAATAAAACGATTGAATTCAAAAAGCGATTATCAGAAGGTGCAACCATTGATGACATTAAAGTAGAAGCATTTGCTACCGTTCGTGAAGCATCTAAAAGGGTATTAGGGATGCGCCATTTTAATGTGCAATTAATCGGTGGGCTTAGTTTACTTGATGGGAATATTTCTGAAATGGCAACGGGTGAAGGAAAAACCCTTGTGCCTTCTTTACCAAGTTACTTACGAGCTTTGGAAGGCAAGGGCGTTCATGTTATTACAGTGAACGAATATCTTGCTAAACGGGATAGAGAAATCACTGGAAAAATCCTTGAATTCCTTGGTTTAACTGTTGGATTGAACCTTTCTCAAATGACCCCGTTGGAAAAACAGGAAGCTTATAATGCAGATGTAACATATGGAATCGGGACTGAGTTCGGATTTGACTATTTACGTGATCATATGGTGATGGCCCCAAATCAACGAGTTCAGCGTCCATACCATTTTGCAATAATTGATGAGGTCGATAGTGTCCTTATCGATGAGGCAAAAACTCCACTTATTATTGCAGGGAAGACGTCATTAAACTCTGAACTATTCTATGTATGCTCTCAATTAGTCAAAAGATTCAAACTAGATAAAGACTATACCTTTGATCCTGAATCGAAAGCAACGAATTTTACCGATGAAGGCGTTAATCGTATAGAAAAATCATTCGGTATTGATAATTTATATGCTATCGAGCATCAAACTCTCTATCATTACATGATTCAGTCCTTAAGGGCAGAAGTCATCTTCCGTAGGGATGTTGATTATATCGTTCAAGAAGGAAAGATTGAATTAATCGATATGTTTACTGGTAGAATCATGGAAGGTAGAAGTTTAAGCGATGGCTTGCATCAAGCAATTGAAGCCAAAGAAGGTTTAAAACTTACCGATGAAAATAAAATGCAAGCTACCATTACGATTCAAAACTACTTCCGTATGTATCCAATTCTTTCAGGGATGACTGGTACAGCGAAAACCGAAGAAAAAGAATTTCAACAAATTTATGGTATGGATGTTATTCCAATTCCAACTAATCGACCGAAAATCCGTGTCGATAAAAATGATTTAGTTTACGATACAATTCAACATAAATATGAAGCGCTAACGAAGGAAGTTAAGAAAATTCATGAAAATGGACAACCTATTCTAATTGGAACTGCATCAATTGAACAATCAGAATTAGTTGCAACCTATTTAGACAAAGCTAGGCTTCCTTATCAATTATTAAACGCAAAAAGTGTGGAAAAGGAAGTCCAGCTTATCTCAATTGCCGGGCAAAAAGGGCAAATAACGATTGCAACCAATATGGCTGGACGAGGTACCGATATTTTGCTAGGTGAAGGGGTTGCCGAACTTGGCGGTTTATATGTAATCGGTACTGAAAGGCATGAAAGTAGACGAATTGATAATCAATTAAAAGGGCGTTCTGGCCGTCAAGGTGATCCAGGGGCAAGTCAGTTTTTTATCTCGATTGAAGATGAAATCGTACAGCGTTTTGCTGCCGATCAAGTAGAGAAGCTTCAAAAATCACTACAAACAGACGAAAACGGGTTGATTATGAATAAAAACATACATGACTTTATCGATCGAACACAGAGAATGTGTGAAGGCAGTAACTATTCTGCACGTGAATACACATTAAAACTTGATGATGTTGTGAATGAACAGAGAAATATCATTTATTCTATTCGCACTAATGTGTTAGAATCAGAAAACACTGTAGATTTACTAAAAAAATCGCTTCAAAGTGCAACCGATCACATTCTCCAAGAAGCTGAAGAATCAAGTAGTGCAATGAATGATCTGAATGAACTTAGAGCAAAGATTAATCGTTTATCACTTCAGCATCTACCAGAATTTGAAGATGGTTTTGACTACAGTGAAGTGAAAGGGATCATTTTAGAGAACCTACAATCAACCCTTAAACAAATTGATGAAAGCTTTAATGAACACAGTGATCTTCACCCATTAGTCAAGGACCGTACATTAAGAATTATCGATGAGTATTGGGTGCAGCATCTTGAGTCAATGACAAGATTAAAAGAAGGCATAGGTTTACGTGGTTATAGTCAAGAGGACCCAATCCGTACTTACCAAAAAGAAGGTTTAGAGGTTTTCACTCATACGTATTATCGTATTGAGAAAGAAATGAGTGAATATGCTATCATTTTAATTAACAGCTTTTCTACACCAGAATAATATTTTTGTAGGAGGAACCCCATGTTCTTTATAGGAAAAAATAAAAAAAGAGGGCGAGACAGTGTTGTTTCGTCTAGTGATCTACTTAATGAAGAGGTAACCGATCAAGCTAATATGGAAGAAGAAATAGAAACAGAGCTTTCCATTTTACCTGGCTCAAATATTTCTCAAGAAAGAGAATATGTACTTCGTTTCCTTAACAACGAATGTACACCGTTAAAGCCTAATCAAGTCTCCCTATCAGGTGTGGAGATTAACAGTGATTCTGCAGAAAATTTAATTGTTACTGCCTTCGTAAGAAGTAGCTTAAATAAGGCAATTACCTTCCAATCCGTCCCACTCATTCTGTTAGGGAGTGAAGGAGAAGTATTAGGCAAAAAGACCTTTGATCTAAGTGAAATAGGTGAATTACCACCAAAAAGTAGCCGTCCATGGGATTTTGTCTTTACTAAAAAGGACCTTTTCACTGATTCTGTACCTAAAGATGGATGGAAACTTGCATTTGAAATCAAGAAACCACATTCTCTTGATTTAGCAAAAAGCTGGGAACAAAGCCTTGCTGAGGAAGATAAAGAGAAGTTAAAACAATTATTAAACACCGTCCAACCACCTAAGCCTGGTGAGGTAAACTTTATGGGAATTCAGGCCAATATTAATGAAGAGGGTAATTTACATATTACTTTGCTTATTCGAAATGGTTCTGATAAAAATATTCAAATTCAACAATTGCCACTGACTGTAGAAGATGCAACAGGTGAAATTATTGCACAAGGTGGATTTAAACTAGAGGATTTTGAAGTAAAGGCAAATACAAGTAAACCTTGGACATTCATTTTCCCTAAATCATTAGTAACAAAGGAACAACCAGATCTATCTACTTGGAAGGTTCAACCGCCTAAATAAATAGTATTAATTAAACAGGTGCTTGTCACTATCCTTTAATAGGATATGTCGACAGGCACCTTTCCTTTTTCTAATAATCAATTAATCTTAATTCTTTCGCTCGGATCAAGGCTTGGGTTCGGCTCTTTACCTGAAGCTTAGAGTAGATTTTATGATTATATAATTTCACCGTTCCTACGGTAATATACAAGGCTTCGGCTATTTCTTTATTGGTCAGTCCTTTTTCAAGGAGCTTTAATACTTCTAATTCTCTATTTGTTAAGTCATCCAAATAAGGAAGATCTGTTTTTACAACCACTTCATCGATAGAATCATGTTCAAATTTCGATAGAATCTTCGAGCAATACTCCTTAACTGCTTGATCTGTAGAAACTATCTTTTGAAAATCACATAATAGCTTCTTCATATGAGTACCTTCATCTAGGAACAAACGGAGATAACCTTCTTTCATCCCAAGCCTGATCGCTTGATTAATAATAGTAAAGGCTTTTGAACGATTTCCCTCTTCAAAATGGATTAATGATTGTAAAATCATTAATTCAATGAAGATCGCAAGTCTATTTTCTAATTCTACTTGTTTTATTAATGGCTCGATTCGTTTCAATGCTTTAGTCCTTTTTCCTGATGCTCGAAGCACTCTAATCTGATTGATGCTGATCATTCCTGTATCAGGCATTTGTTCTAATTTCTCCATCAACTCTACCGCCTTATCAACCCTCCCCTCTTCAAGCATTATTTTTATCTTAAAACCAGTTATAGTTGTTCTCCAGTAACGATCTGTTATTGAATTCTCTAATTGTTGAATCATTTGCCACATTTCATCATCATTATTTAATGCCCTTTTCATACGTGCATAGAGCAGAGAAGATGGAACAAGAATGCCTAAATTCCTATGTTTCTTTCCAATATAAATCCCACGTTTTGCAAAATACTGAACTTTATCCAGTTCATCCCATTCATAATGAATGGCACCTAATACAACGGCTCCAAAACCTACAATTGGGAGTCCGCTATTTTTCCATATCTCGCGTAGTTTCCCGTAAAGAGTACAAGTAGATGCTAATTGTCCACCAAATGCAATATCACTTCCAAGAACATTCCATTCAGGAGATAGAATTTCTACTCCCATATGATAAAATTCACTATATTTAGGAAGCATTTTCGCCGCAGTTGTCATGTGCTTTATACATTCGTCCCCTTTCTGCTCAAGTAGGGCAATATATCCTCTTAAAACATGTAATTCAATCAGAAACTTTTCATATAAAGATGCTTCCATTTTGAGGATCAATCGATCTACGAAAGCCAAATATGTATGTGCATTTTCCCACATTTTCTGAAGGGCTAAAGTCCAGGAATAAATAATACATAAATGAGGACTATTTTCAATCCAGTCATTAGGAAATAGGTTAAGGAGGTACGCAAGTTCATTGTATTCTCTGTTCTTTAATAATGAAGGGGCAAGATTCCATAAGTATTCGGTTGCTTTATCTAGATCATTTGCTTGAACGGCATGATTGACTGCCTTCGAAATATAGCCTTGAGTATAAAACCATGTATACGCTCGACGGTGTAAATGAACAATATTCCCTTGATATTTATTAACTAATTGATGATAAAAAAACTCCCTTAGTAACGAATGAAGTCGGAACCATTGATTGTTTCTTTCTGGAATGAGTTTAATCATTTCTTTTGAAGAAAAAAGAAGCTGCAAATACTCCGCAGCATCCTTTTTTAAGGTTACTGCTTCGCAAAGAGAACAGGATAGCTCATCTAAGATAGAAACTTCTAGCAAAAAGTTGCGAACAGAATCATCTAGGTAATCAAGCATTTCCTCGATTAAATAACTATATATATATGGATGTCTCCCTGAAAACTGATCTTTTTCATAAAGCATAGATCGATCTTCCACAAGGGCTTGAGCAAATAAGTTCATACTTATAACCCATCCCTCTGTTTTATTTTCTAATAACTGAAGCTCTAGTTCATTTAAAGGGAGTTTTTTTAAAACATGGTAAAACTGCTTGAATTCATGCCCTTTAAAACGCAATTCCTCCTTCGAGATTTTTACCATTTTTCCTGTATACTTAAGCTTTTTTAATGCAGGGAGATTTTCCGTTTTAGTGATTAAAATGATTTTCAGATTACTAGGAATGAATTCTAATAAATATGCAAAGATTTGTTGAATTTGTGAATGATTCATCATATGAAAATTATCGATCACTAAACAAAGTTCACTTGAAAACATTGCGATTTCATTTATACATGACTGAAATATTTTCTCTAATACTGGAGGATTTGGTGAATATAGAAGGTTTCTTGACTTTAGCCCAAGCTTATCATCAATTATAGCTAAAGCACTAAGCATATATTCCAAAAAAGTTTCTGGCTCATTATCCTCTAATCCTATTGAAATCCAAGCGACCGGCAAATGAATGGTTTTCACCCATTCACTAATTATTGTTGTTTTCCCAAAACCAGCCGGAGCCCCTACCATAATCACATTTTTATCTAAAGCATGATTCAACAGATTATGTAAGTGGGGTCTTGGTAGGATATTTGCTTGATTCACTGGGATTTGAAGTTTTGTTACTAAAATAGAACGAGTCTCCCCAAATTGATCATTTCTACTTTTCAAGTCCACTCCCTCCCCTTTGCCTATCAAAAGCTTTGTACTAATTATAGTATAAAATATTTATTTTTTAGAATTTTTTATACTATAAGGCTCTTTACTTTAACATTGTTGTTATTTAAGAGGAAAGTTTGAATCAAAAAACGTTAACTTAGTATGCGTATGATTACCGGGAAGGTGGGAATTGTGGGGTTACGGGAACTAATGAGAGGGATTGATTACCGGGAAGCTGGAATTCTACTCTGTTCGGGAACCTTTGGGAACCATTGGTTACCCCGAAGATGGAATTCTACTCTGTTCGGGAACCTTTAGGAATCATTGGTTACCCGGAAGTAGGAAATTACTTCTGTTCGGGAACCTTTGGGAGCCATTGGTTACCCCGAAGATGGAATTCAACTTTGTTCGGGAACCTTAGGAAGCGATTGGTTACCCCGAAGATGGAATTCTACTCTGTACGGGAACCAAAGATCGTGTTTGATTCCCCTGAAGGTAGAAAATACCGATTCATATAGCTAGTAGTCCCTTTCATTCCACGAGAAAAGAGCTGAAAACTTCAATAAGACCGCTCTGAATCATTTATTTGGTGTAAAACATGTAGTTGGGCTTTGACAAAAGCAACAAACTATAAAAATATATTTCTGTATTTTAAAAAAATTAGAGGACTTTAGTACTTTTGTCGCGAAATATTACATTCGAATCTATTATATAGGGGGAGATATTTTTGAGAAAAAGAATATGTAGCAGTTTATTTGCTTTATTGCTTTTGGTAGGTATGCTTTGTTCCCCATCTTATGCTTCTTCAAAACAAAAATTGGATTATCTTGCCTTAGGAGATTCCTTAGCCGCGGGTCAAACACCTAATAAAGGAATAGATAAAGGTTACGCTGATTTTCTAGCCCAGCAACTTGATGAAGTTCAATTATTAGGAAGCTTTGATAAAAGATTCGCTGTGCCAGGATATACAACAACGAATGTTCTAGAGGATATTCAAAATAATGTAAGCAAACCCGATTTATCTGGGAAAGAAGCAAATATCCAGAAGATGATTGCCGATGCTGAAATCATTACGATTGATGCAGGTGCAAATGATTTATTAAAAGAGATAAAAGTCGATTTTTCTAAAGGTACTCTACAATATGATCCTGAAAAATTAAAAGCAGCCATTACAACTGTTGGAACAAATACCGTTCAAATCATTAATCAAATTCGTGAGCTAAACTCCAATGCAAAAATATATGTCATGGGATACTACAACCCATTTCCAAATCTATCTAAAGAACAGACCACACAGCTTTTACAATTATTACAATTATTAAATACAACTATTCAGGAGGCAACAGAAAAATTTGGTGCAATCTATGTGGCAACGGCAGAGGAATTTAATGTCCACGCAAAAGACTATCTACCAAATCCTGTAGATATCCACCCTAATAAGGATGGCTATCTAGTTATAGCAAATTCTTTTTGGAAATCCTTTAAAAATAATGGACAAACAATATCATTTAAGGATACAGTGCCAAGTTGGGCAGCTGATGAAGTCATCTATTTAGCACAAAAAGGGATTATTGCAGGATATGATAATGGAAAATTTGGTGCTAACGATCTTATTCAGCGTGTACATTCTGGTTTATTAATCAAACGATCCATTATATTTGACGACACCATTGCACCTGATCCAAACTATAAGGATGTAAATAAGAATACCTATGGCTATACTACCATTGCAAAATTAACTGAAAAAGGAATTTTCTCTGGTAATAATGGCTTTTTCTATCCAACTCATTCATTAACGAGAGGTGAAATGGCAAAAATTTTAGTAGAAGCATTTCACCTAAAAGGCTCACTTCAGCATACTTTTAATGATGTAAATAAACACTGGGCAAATGAATATATTATGATTTTACAAGCAAATCAAATTACCCAGGGATATCCTGATGGATCATTTAAACCTAATGAGAAAATTACTCGTGCAGAATTTTCAACCATGCTTGCTAGGATGATGAATACGGATTTTAGAACAAAATAAACATAAAAGGGCTGAAAATGTCGAAAGAAAACTTCGACATTCTCAGCCCTTTTTTCTATACGATTAACTTCAATACAGTTATCAAAGTTAATGCGGTCTCTTATTTCAATGCTCTTGTTAAAAACACACTAAACTCAGCTCTTGTAATTGAGTTATTTGGTCGATACGTTCCATCTGGATAGCCTTCAGTAATATTCAATTTTGCAATTGAATTGATTGATTGATAGGCATAATGTGAACTAGGAACATCTGAAAAATATTTATTATTCTCATATGGTAATTTAAATGCACGTTGAATTAGAACTGCCATCTCGGCACGCGATAATTTACCATTTGATACAAATTTGTCCTTTTCACGACCTTTAATTAAACCGGCATTTGCAGCTGCTGCTATTTCTTTGTAATACATATCTGATTTCGAAACGTCCTTAAATCCTGGATCCTTAACATTGCTTGTATCCAATTTTAACGTTCTTGTCAGCATAACAGCTGTTTCGCCACGACTAATCGTATTGTTTGGTTTAAATGTCCCATCTGGATACCCCGTAATAATTCCCTTTTTCACTAATTCTTCAATTTCTGTTTTCCCCCAAAAGGAATTACTAACATCTTTAAAGGATGATGTACTATTATCAGCTATCTCAATATTTACAGTTGTACTAACATTCCCGTATTTAACTTTAATCGTACCCTTTCCAGGCTTCTTAGCTGTAAATGTATTGCCAGAGACAGAACCTAATTTATTGACATCTTCTAAAGATAAATCACTCTCTGAAAGTTTAACAGGATTATAGTAAGTATCTACAGCAGTACCCGGTAGAATTTTAATAGAGTCACCAACATTTAGTTTTCCCTCTTTAGACTTCTTCACTGTAATTGAGCGAACTTCACCTTTTGGAGCTGTAGAAACAGCCATTAATATCGTTGATACTGTTCTTTCCACCCCGTCAGACGGTTTATTGGCAAGACGCACTGTGTCAGTACCAGGATAACGAACCGCCATTGTTGTCGATCCACCACCATCAAGATTTAATGCACGATCAGCACCCATACTTACTAGGTAGTTTGCAAACTCTGTTAAATTCATTCCTGTACTATAGCCGCTTTGGCGTCCATCTACAGTTACAAAAAAGACTTTATCACCTGTTTTATTAATAGCGACAGCAGTTCTCGGCGCTCTAGTTGCAGCTTCCGAACTGTTTGGATTCATCGAAAGGGACACTCGTCCATCTTTTACTAGCATTGGACCACTAGCAACCATGAATGAGGAATCCTTCCATTTCGAATCAATATCGATCGAAAGGGTAATACTATCTCCCACCATTACATCTTTTAATTGGTCTGAGCCTTTTCCATTCCCTGAAATAACGACACCATTTTTCGGGATTATTGTTTTTGTTTTATCCCCTACATTACGTACTTGTTCAACTGTACCTGTAACTTGGCTACCAAATTCAAGTGTAGGTGCTTCAGGAAATGTAACAACTACCTCTGTTCCCCATTCATTTGTGTTTGTTGTTTCACTTGGGAAATATGGGGTATATAAAATAGTATTATTTGTTGATCGTTCTTTATTTGTACTAGTAATCTTGTATGTTTTCCCATTATGTACATAATTCATACTAAGGTCATAATGATCAATTTGACCTTTGCCATTACTATTCATTCCAAATGCTATTGGTTCATTTATGTATTTGTCTTTGCTACTTGATATCGTTCCTGCATGAACCAATTTATTATTTTGTGATACTAGATTAATAGGTGCTCCTAGATGAAAAAAGGATGCATTAATTGCGCCAACAACTAGATGCCCATCATAATGATGCTCTAATGCATGTGTCGTTGTCTTTTTGAGTTTATTCATAATACTAGATACGCCAACTTCGACATTTGTGTATGGATCATTAACATTTACCTCCATGACACGTACGGCTTGTTTTCTAGTAGATTCAGATATTCGAAAATCTGTATAATTAACTCCAGAAGATACTTTAAATTGTTCATTTACTGTGGCTGCTGAGGCTTTTAGTGGACTACCAGTCGAAAATGCCCATAATAAAAGCAATCCGACTTGCATCATACATGCTATTTTTATAATCCGAGATTTCACAAATATTTTCTCTCCTTTCACATAGTTGTTAAAAGTTCCCTATTCTATTATAAACTTGTAAACTAGTAAAACCAATATGAAACTCGAAAAATAGCGAAAAAGAGAAAAAGGTGCTAGATGTCACCCAGTTTATGGGTAACATCTAGCACCTTTTTTGAACTTTGCATCAATAAGCAAACACTATAGTTAATTCATACTTTTCATTTGATAATGATAAATCAATTTATCAAGCTCTTTACTAAAAAACAAGGTCTCTTGATCTTGGAACCCCTTTTTCATTCCACGTTCAATCATTTTCTTTCTCAAAGATTCTATCTTCTCTTTTAATTGGAAATACGTGTTTTCACCTATCATGCATATTTCACCTATTTTCTTCTAGATTTAGAAAGTAGATAGTTCTTTTGTATTATTATGTACAATCCTGCGATAATTTAAAATAGTTTCGACAATACTTCTCTTGATATTACAATTTTCTACACTAACAAAAAAGATGGCATCATTTGCCATCTTTTTTGAATAATTTTATTAAATTTCCTTTTAATATTGCGTCTGATATTTCTAATTGATCGGTCGCTTCCTTATAATCCTTTTTGCATGCGTCTAAAGTTGTTTTATTTTTCGTCTTTGTATCAAAGCATGTCCCATTTTCAAATTTACCATCAAGGGATGGTTGATAATAAACATGATTAGTCGTATATGCCCCCGTTCTAAAGACAACTAATCTGTTATCTTCTTGGAACAGAGGTGTACCCATCATATATTTTCCTTTCGGTGATATACCTAATAAATGCATAATTGTTGGGGAAATATCAATTTGCCCGCCAACCTGCTGATAAACTCCAGCTTTTTCGTTACCAGGTAAATGTATAAACATTGGAACTTCTCCCTTCATTTGATTGAAGGTAAGATCCTCACCTTTTGCACCGCCAAATTGAGCAATTTCACTATCTGCTTTCATTAGTCCACTATCGTGGTCACCATAGAAAATAACAATTGACTCATCCCATAATCCATCTTTCTTTAATTGTTCAATAAATGTCCCGATTGCTTTATCTACATAGTGGACAGACTGTAAGTAATTTTTAAACGTACCATCTTGGTATCCATTTAGATCTAACTCTTGATAGTTGGACGGTAAATTATATGGATGATGACTAGATAACGTAATTAAGAAAGAGTAAAACGGACTTTTTAATTTCACCATTTTTTCAGCTGATTGTCGAAGCATCGATTCATCTGAAATAGACCATCCTAATTTTTCATCCTGCTTAAATGTATCTAGACTATAAAAAGTATCAATTCCAATGGTTTTATACATTAGATAACGATTCCAGAAGCTTGGCTTATAGGCATGAAATGCTGCTGTCTCATAGCCATTGTCTTTCAAGGTCTCTGGTAAAGCAGTAAAAGTATTACCAGAATAGTTAATATAGGCCGCCCCTGTATACAAAGGATAAAGAGAAGTATTATTCAAAAACTCTGCATCCGATGTTCGCCCAGAAGCTGTTTGATGATAAAAATGATTAAAATACATGCTTTCTTTTTTCAACTTATTTAGATTTGGCGTAATTTCTTGGCCATTCACCTTTTTATCAATGAAAAAGTTTTGGAATGCTTCGACTTGAACCGTTATTACATTTTTCCCTTTTGCTATACCATAATAGGGAGTTTTTTGGGAAATTTCCTTTTGATGATCCGTAAACCATTCCTGTATATGATTCTTTTCCTTTTCACTAATTGTATTTTTATGAAGGACATTTTCATTCACAAATTTATAAAGATCAAACCCATGAAAGCCTAATAGACCCGTTACTTCATAAACTCTCATATTTGATAAGGTTTTTTCAAAAAGATAGCCTCCACCTTTTTCAATAAAAACCTTCATCGGATAGGCGACTAGTAAGTATCCAACTGCAAATATAACGACTGCGCTAGCAGCTCTAGAAATTCGTTTCTGTTTCGATGCTTTTGTTCTTTTTACTTTTTTGAATACAAAAATCGTAATAGGAATAAGCACAAGAATATCAATAAAAAATATCCAATCAATTCCTGAAAATAAATTAGAGATACTATTCCCTAATGCACCAACTTGTCCAATTTGTAGCAGTACATTCGCTGATATCAAATCTTCAAAGTAGCGGAAATAGATTAGATCAGCAAATATCATAAAAGTAATCAAGAAATTGAGTATGACTAAAGATAAAAATCTCGCTCTTCTTGGCAAAAAGAGAATCCAGAATGATAGGAGCAGTATTGCACCTAAGCTGATCATGACGATTCCTTTTCGAAGTAGATCTAGGCTATCTTCATTCCAATGTAGGAGCCAATCGAAAAAAGTCGATAGATATTGAACTGTTCCTTGTTTTACAAACACAGTCCCCGTCAAGCGAGCAAATAAAAATAGTTTAAAGGTAATTAGAAATAGAAACAAAATGTAATCTATATAATGAAGGAAAAAATTGGACAACGCTTTCAAAATATTTTTCAAATACTTCAATGACTCTTCACACCCCTCAAGCAAAAAAATATTAGATAAAGAATAGTATAACATATCTTTTTTTGCTATAAGAGGGGTGGATTGAGCCACCCACTAATCATTAAAAATTTCGTTCGTACTTATAAACCTTCCAGTTTGCTTTTGTGCTTTCCTTAAGTAGATACAGTGTACTTGTATGATTTCCACTGAGTTCATCGACCATAAATTGGGATACTTCAAGATATTCCTTCCCATTTTTTTTATAATACTTGATGGTTGGTTTTTTCGGTTGGTACTCTAGGTTCCAGTCAAACGTGTCTAGAGAATAGCCCCAAATTTCTGTTTCAATAACATGATATAGCTGGTTTCCATTTTTGTCTTTCCCTGCTGTTCTCATTTGTTGCTTAAAATACTTATCTATGTATGAAGTCGTGTAGTGTGGAGACATCATGGCATAGATTTGTTTTTTTGTGTAGTTTTTTTTCCACGTTTTTCTTTGTGCTTTAATAACTTTATCGGTAATTCCCTTTGCTACAGAGGAATTCATTTGTAAGTGTACACGTAAGTACTGGCTAGAAACATAGCTTTTCTTTTTGTTATACCTTATTTCGGACCAGCCATTTTTAGTTTGGTAATAAACGGTAACAGTTGCCCCATTTTTCAGAGCACCAATACGTTTATATTGTATTCCTGGTCCACTCCTAACATTTAATGTTCCACTTTCTAAATCAACTGTTCCAACTTGAAGTGAGGCTGCCTTTGGATCACCTGTAAAAAAGAGCATTCCAATCAATGGAAAGGTTAAAACAGTACAAATTACCAACTTAAACAATCTTGAAATCTTCATTATTACCTCCACTTTACAAAATTAACATTGTGATTACTTATTTGTATTCGTGGAATAAATAAATGATTACTATATAAAAAATATAGGCTAATTCAAATGTGAATGACTTACAAATTTTCCCCAGTACAAAAGTGCCTTTCATAAAAAAAGCAGCTAATCTGTTTTTTCAAAGATTAGCTGCTTTTTAACAATGATTCTCAAAGCCTATTTTCAATAGATGTTTTTTATCGAGGTAAAGTAAATGTTACTGTCTTATCCTTAAATAAACCTTTTCCATCCTCCCCATAAAAAGGACCAAATTCTAAATCAAATTTCTTAAATATACCAAATTCATCTTTATTAAATAAGAAGACATGAAGCTTCTCGCCTTTTTCACCGGCTTTTATCTCTTTAGGGTTACTAGGCTCTACCATCCCTTGAGAAAAAACAGTTGCACGATTTTTATCAATTCTTAATTTCGAACCAATATTCCAAATGGATACTGGTTGATTGGATTGATTATCTATATTTAATTTCACGGTTAATGCAACGATACCACTTTCATTAAAATTTCTAAAACGTTCTTTGCTGGCTGCAGTTGGCGTAATATCCGTATATTGAACACCTTCAAGAGTCACTTTTACATCTCCAAGCTGCAAGGTTTTATTAATACCCGTTTTTTCAAAAATCATCTTTTTATCCGCCATATTGTCCATTGTTAAACGATCTTGATAAAATTTTGGCTGAGTAGCAATTGCTTTCTTCTGCTCACCACTATAAATAAAATCATATGCGGGAGAATCCCCTCTGAAGCTTCCTTTAAATTGGTCGTTATCAGCAACTCCGCCCTCGATAATATATTTAGGTTTTACTGTTTTCATTGTTTCAAATTGTTCATTCGTAAATAAGAAATTTAATAAACCAGTAACTTTCTCACCTGCTGCAAATAAAGATACTTCATCCTTTTCCTTTTTAATCGTATTAATTTGTAGATCTTCTGGGACAAAGGATTTCCAATTTGATGAAACATAATCATATTGATCAGTCAATTGAATTCTATGAAAATTTGTATAATACATTGGTTTTCCTGTATTGTTTTCTAGGGTTACCTTTGCTGTGACGACATATCCATCCGTTTGATCTTTAAATGGAATTGTTACATCAGGATTCATATCTGTTACCTTAACAATTTGATATTCTTCTACCTTTACCTTAAAGCCATCCATTTCATGGCTAAAATTTGGTTGATTATTCGTATATACTACTTCAACACTACCTTCTGTTTCCTCAGCAATTGCTGGGTTTAAAATCTCTCCTGAGTCTTTCGGCTCTTCTTCTTTATCTACACTTTCCTTCTCTTTCTTCTGTATATCACTTTTTATTTCCGTAGTTTTCGGCTTCGTTTCTTTTTCCTTTGAAGCCTTTTCACTGCTTCCACATGCCGCAAATAAAAGCATGGATGAAATAATTGCCAGTGATAAAATTACTTTCTTCCCCATACAGCTTACCTCCATAATCAAATCAATATTTTTGATTATAGAGGAAAAAATAGGCAGTTACTAGAATAAAAAGGAATCATTTATAGAATTAGGAAAATCAACCCAGTACTTTTGTAATCATATTGGCAGGAATGAAGTGAAAACACTACCAATCATAATAATTATTCAATTGTAAATGCTGATATATCAGAGGTAAATAAAAGGAACTTTTGTTACCGAATTTGATTTTAAGGTAGATGATCCGATGTATCAGATTCTTTTTACTCTACCTATTAAAAAAAATATAGAGCACTTTAAAAAGAAAAAAGGGGAACCCTAAGCCCCCTTCTTTCTATCAATCTATAAACATTCTATGGCTTTGCAATATCGATTATCCTACCATCTGTCTTTGGTTCAATCGTTTTGTTTGGTTGAGAATCTAAGTATTCCTTAAAGATTTCCCAATCTACAAAGCCAGGTTCACTTAAGCGTCCTTCAGCTGATGCTTTTTCAAATACAGTAAAGCCATCTCCACCTTTAGCCGTAAAAATATTAGTAGCTACATAATAGTTTTGTTTTTCATCTAACGGGACAAATTGCCCGTTTTTGTCCTTCACCTCAATGGATACAACCCTTTCTCCTGCATTTTTACTGCTGGCATATGTGAACTTTAAACCAGCTACTTGTAAAAAGCCACCGAATGGTTTAGGCGCATCTTTCACACTATGCTCTAGAGCCGCTTTTATCTCAGCACCTGATAGATTCAATATTCCTAACGAGTTTCCAAATGGGAGAATTTCAAGAATTTTTGCCACTGTTATATTACCTGCGTCCACTGAAACACGAACATTTCCTCCATTATGGAAAGCAATCATAGTATCCGGATTGATCTTTTTGGCCTTTGCCAAAATTCCTTCAGCAATAAAATCGCCTAAATTCGTTTCCATTGTCCGTGCAGCTGGATTTCCTCCTACCAATTCAACATTTGTTTTTCCAACTACAAGTTCCTTCTTTGCATCTACTGCTGGCTTATATTTCGTTGCTAAAATTTCAGCAGCCTCAGGATCATCCTTAATTACATATTGATCATCCTTCTTTTCATTAAGGTCTAGAAGCTTTCCAGCATATCCAATAACCTTTCCTTTTTCATCAAACTCTACATCAAGAGTTCCTAGGAAATTACTATATTCATTAGCTTGAACAATGATGGTCGGTTCAGAGCCCGTTATATCCTTCACCGGTTCTGCTAGTTTCGTATGTGAATGCCCACCGACAATGACATCGATCCCTTCTACTTCTTTTGCCAATGTCAGGTCATTGTCACCACCGCCATCATCGAAGCCGATATGGGTAAGAGCAATAATTTTATTAATTCCTTGGCTTTCGAGCTGTTCAACCGCTTTTTTTGCTTCTTCAATATAATCTTTAAACTCTACATCCCCAGGGCTTGAAATATCCTTTGTTTCAGCTGTTGTTAAGCCAAATATCCCTACTTTTTCCCCATTGATTTCTTTAATTATACTATTGTATATTTCCCCATCATTCGCAGTAGTAGCTAACTCATTATGGTATCGATCCTTTAAGTTAACATCTTTTGAGAAATCAGCATTGGCACTAACAAACGGGAATTTTGCATTTTTTACGAATTCGGCTAAAGGCTTTGTTCCTTGATCAAACTCATGATTGCCAAATGTCATCACATCATAGCCTATAAGGTTCATAAACTCTAAATCTGCCTGTCCTAGGTATTCATTAAAATAGAGCGTTCCAGAGAAGACATCACCTGCATCTAGTAATAATGTATTTTTGCTTTGTGACCTAACTTCTTTAATTGCTGTAATTCGTTTTGCAATATTATCTAAATGAGCATGTGTATCATTTGTGTGCATTAATGTTAGCTCAAAATTTCCTTCTTTCTTATCTCCACTATTTATTGCACGAATAAGTGCCGTAATAAATTGTCCACGCGTCACTTTCGCTTTCGGATTGAAGACCTTCTCTACCGTAATCCCATTTTCGGCGAGAATCGTGATATCCTCTTGATATTCCTTTCCCGCTTTATTTAAATCGGTTACTTTTATATTAGAATCTTCCACATGTTTTAATTGGAAGGCTTGAACTAATATCTTTGCCATTTCCTCACGTGTTAATATTGCTTTATATTGAAGATTATCCTTCCATCCAGAGAAGATACCATTTTTCCTAACCTTTAGGGCATTCTCTCTTAACTCATGATCCTTTGGAAGCTGATCGACATCTTTGAATTGTTGAACTCCTGTCGTATCTACTTCTCCTAGATTGCGTCCTAAAATCAAGACAGCATGCTCACGGGTTAATTGTTGGTTTGGATAAAAGTAGGTGTTTCCATTCTTATTTGCCCCTTTGATTAAACCAAGCTCGACTCCTTTAGAATAAAGTCTTTATATACCCCAAATTGATTTTCATCAGCAAATGCTGATTTATTCTCTGCGGCAAAAGCCGGGGAAATACTTGATGCTGCAATCGCAACTGTCACCGATCCTATTAAAAATTTGTTTCGATAACCCATATATTTATTTCCTCCCATCAAAATTTAGAAATAGAATCAATTCTTGTCTATTAATCTACTCTATTTCTCTTAAAAATAATATTTCAAATTGTCCTAACTTTTGCAACCATCTAAAGAAGGATTTACAAAAAATTTACACAATATAAACAAAACCAATCATCGAATGTCCAGATCCATTCTTGCATATTCTTTATTAATCAAACCATTTTCCTATTCAGAAATATCATACACTTAACAAAAAAAAATTTACTGGTGTAAAGACACTTGTCGTATTTTCTTAAAAAGTGTAGTAGAATTAAATCGTCTTATTTTAGTAGATTATTTTTTCAAACATTTATAAGGGGGAAAGAAACATGAAAAATAGTATGTGGTCTTTAAAATTTTCAACTGCTGCACTAGTTCTCATTCCAGCAGCTATAGGGATTAACTATTTAGGTAAATTATTCGCTGGCCTGTTAAAACTTCCATTATGGTTAGATGCAATTGGCACTGTACTGGCAAGTATGCTTGCAGGCCCAATAATTGGAGCAATCTCTGGCATCGCTAACAATATCATTTATGGTTTTACCCAAGATCCGATCTCCTTTGTCTATGCCATAACGAGTGGAGTTATCGGTCTTATTGTCGGTATCATGGCATACAAGGGGTGGATTGCTAATATAGGGAAGGCGATTATGATTGGGATTATCGTCGGGGTGGTCGCAGCAACGATTTCCACACCGTTAAATATGATATTTTGGGGCGGACAAACGGGAAATGTATGGGGGGATGCACTGTATGCTTACTCCATCGCTCATAATCTACCTCAATGGCTTGCATCATTTTTTGACAGTATCGTTGTTGATGTCCCAGATAAAATCGCAACAGTTATTATTAGTTATCTTATTTTCAAAGGACTTCCGCAAAATTTAACAACAATCTATAACAATCAGAATAAGATTGAATCATTATAAAGTTGACAATGGATATGGCTATCTATTAAGGGGTCTACTCTTTAATAGATGGCCTCTTCTATCATGCATTTTTGGAGGGATACTATGAAATCTATGACACTATATGTTGAGAGGAATTCTCTCATTCATCACATTGATCCATTGACTAAGCTCTTATATGTTTTCGTATCAATTGCAGCCACATATATTATCCCTGATCTTAGAGCTGCAATCATCACAACCTTTATCAGTATCCTTTTACTATTAATAGGAAAGGTGTTTCGAAAAATTTTACCCATTCTAGGGGTTAGTTTCTTTTTAATTCTTTCGATCATTATCGTGCAAGGTTTATTTCACCCTAACCGTTCTACACCTTTAGTTGAAATTGGAGGATTTACTATTTACAAGGAAGGAATCTCCTATGCATGTCTCTTGGTCCTGCGAATATTTAATATGCTCTGCGCCTTTGGATTACTCATTTTAACTACAGAACCAGATGAATTAATTGATTCTCTAGTAAAAAAAGGCATGTCACGGAAGATCGGTTATGTATTTTTGTCTGTCTTACAAATTATTCCTCAAATGCGTGCAACAATGGGGAAGATCATAGATGCACAAAGATCTCGGGGGATGGAAACAGAAGGACATATATTGGTTCGTTTAAAGTCCTTTTTTCCTTTAATTGGTCCTGTCGTTCTTAATTCACTTAATGATACAAAGGAGCGTGCAATTGCCCTCGAAGTCCGTGGATTTAATGCAAAAGGAAAAAAAACTCATTTTAAAAAAGCGAGGAAATACCCCTATAGTAAAAGCTTGAAATTCACCTTATTTTTGGCCTTTATCCTAATCATTGTTGGGAGGTTAACTATATGAATAAAATACGTGTAAACGACTTGAAATATCGATATCCTCACTCAGAGAAGCTTGCACTTAATGACATTTCATTCGAAATCAAGCAAGGGGAATTCATAGGGATTGTTGGAAAAAATTCTTCCGGAAAATCCACCCTTTGCTATGCGCTAACAGGACTCGTCCCACATTTTTTTAAAGGGGCCTATGGTGGACAGGTTTTCATTGATAATTTAGAAGTCATGAAAACTGAAATTAGTGATCTTTCATTGAAGGTTGGACTCGTTTTTGAAAATCCATTTTCTCAAATTACTGGTTCAAAATTTACGGTAATTGATGAAATCGCCTTCGGGCTGGAAAACATGGGAATAGAGCGCGAAGAAATGAGTACTCGCATTGAGGCGAGCTTAAAATTATTAGATATTGAACATATAAAAGAAAAAAATCCCTTCAGCCTTTCCGGAGGTCAAATGCAGCGTGTAGCGATTGCAAGTGTACTCGCAATGCGACCAGATATATTAATATTAGATGAACCAACATCACAGCTAGATCCCCAAGGTTCAGATGAAGTCTTTAAGGTAGTTGAAAGCTTAACTAAAGAAGGAATGACAGTCATTATGGCTGAACATAAGATGGAGAAGCTAGCTCAGTATTCGGACAAAATCCTCCTATTACACGAGGGAAAGCTCATTGATTTTGACACCCCTCAAAAGATATTTTCAAAAAAAGATATATTAGATTACGGGGTCTCTCCTCCTATTTTCACAAAAATTGCTCGGGCTTTAAATATTAATAAAGAGGATAGCTTACTTCCTGTGACATTAAATGAGATCTTAACAATCAGTCCAATCAATAGTGAACGAGGTGAGAAAAAATGATGCGACTAATTATTAAAGATCTTCATTTCTCCTATTCACTTGAATCTCCTATTTTCCATGGGATAAATCTCGAGATTTCAAATCAAAGCACGGCTCTTATAGGTCAGAATGGAGCAGGTAAAACCACTCTTGTCAAATTATTAAAAGGATTATTGACTCCAAGTTCAGGTGAAATTTTAATTAATGGCATCAACACGAAAGAGCAGACTGCTGCAAAATTAGCAAAAACAATTGGGTTAGTCTTTCAAAATCCTAATGATCAAATTTTTAAAAATCGAGTAATGGATGAAGTGATGTTTGGGCCATTAAATATAGGACAAACAGTTAAAGAAGCCAAACAAAATGCAACAGAAGCACTTGAAATGGTAGGACTCAGTGAACATGCAGAACGAAACCCTTATGACTTGAGCCTTTCACAACGAAAATTGGTGACGATTGCCTCTGTCCTTGCAATGCGAACAGATATTATTATTTTTGATGAACCGACTATGGGACAGGATCATGATGGAAAGGAAAAGCTTAAAAGAATTATACGACATCTAATTAATGAGGGAAAACTTGTCTTATGCATTTTGCATGACATGGATTTTGTTGCAGAAGTATTTGAACGGACCATTATTTTTAACCAAGGAAAAATCCTTTTAGACGGCGATACACGAACCGTTTTTTCCAACGAAGAAATACTAAATATAGCTTATCTAGAACAACCATATATTACTCAATTAGGTAAACAGCTTGGCTTTACTGAAACATTCTTAAATGAAGATGAACTTATCGCACAGTGTAAGGCACGATACAATAATATTTCTATTGAATCGCTTTTTCACTTGTAAAAAATAAAAAGGTATGGCATAGTAACGTTGAAAGATTGAAAATTGAATATCTACTATTTAAGTTGTAGGGGGACCAGTGTTGCTGGTTGAGATTGTATCCGTAAGATACTGACTCTTTGAACCTGATCTGGTTGAGACCAGCGGAGGGAACATATTGAATATATTTATTTTGTATGTTTATATGTGCCCTAGGTTAAAAACCTAGGGCTTTTTATTTGAAAGACTAGTCTCTCAGCTACCATCCTTTACAGCTTAGTACAATCTAACAAGGAGGAACTCAAGTGAAAAAGTGGTTAATGATTATTGTTAGCTCATTGCTTTTATTAACAACAGCTTGCAGTAATAGCAATGATTCAGCAAGCAGTAAGAAAAAGGGATTAAAGCATGTGACTGTAGTTTTAGACTGGACACCAAATACCAATCATACAGGATTATATGTGGCAAAGGAAAAAGGATATTTTAAGGATGAAGGCTTAGATGTTGATATTATTCAGCCTGGAGAAGCTGGTGCTGATCAGCTTGTTGCTGCTGGAAAAGCACAATTCGGCATAAGTGCTCAAGAAAGTATTACAGAAGCACGTATACAAGGTGTACCGATTGTTTCGATTGCTGCCATCATTCAACATAATACATCTGGTTTTGCTTCTCCAAAGGAAAAAAATATTACTTCACCAAAGGATTTCGAAAATAAAACGTATGGTGGCTGGGGTGCACCGGTTGAAAAAGCAGTCCTTGATTCTTTAATGAAAAAAGAGCATGCCGATGTAGAAAAAACGAAGATCATTAATATGGGTGAAACTGACTTTTTTACCGCTGTAAAAAGAGATATTGATTTTGCCTGGATTTATTATGGATGGACTGGGGTCGAAGCGGAACTTCGCGGTGAGAAAATCAATATGGTCTATTTAACCGATTACTCTAACAAACTAGATTACTATACACCTGTATTAACGACGAATGAGAAAATGATAGAAAAAGATCCAGAAACGATTAAACATTTTCTTGCTGCAGCTTCCAAAGGATATACATATGCCATTGATCATCCAGACGATGCTGCAGATCTATTAATAAAAGCCGTTCCTGATTTAGATCCGAAACTTGTGAAAGCTAGTCAAAAATGGTTATCACCAAAATATCAAGATGATGCCGCGCGTTGGGGTGAGCAAAAACAAGAGATTTGGGAAAACTATGCTAGCTGGATGTATGACAATCATCTATTAGATAAAAAACTAGATAGCAAGAAAGCATTTACAAATCAATATTTACCAAAATAATAGAGGAGTGATTAAGAATGGCAAATGCATTATTAAGTATTCAAATAATCCCAAAGACAAAAAACGGTGAAAATGTGATACCTTACGTAGACGAAGCGATTTCAATTATTGACCGTTCAGGAGTGAAATATCAAGTAAATCCATTGGAGACGACAATGGAAGGAGATTTGACTGAGCTATTTGCGATCGTTGAAAAAATGAATCAACGAATGATCGAGCTTGGCAGTCCAAATGTCATTTCACAAATTAAGGTTCTTTATCAACCAAATGGGGCTTCAATGGATCAATTAACGGAGAAATATCGCTAATGAAGGCGTTACTTCAGAAAGGATGGCGGCCAATTTTGGTCATCATCCTTTTATTCATCATCTGGGAATCGATTACAAAAATATTTGCTATACCAGAATGGCTTCTTCCATCTCCAACACAAATTTTACATGAAGGGGTAACTGGTTGGGATGGGTATTCTCATCATTTACTATCAACCATTCAATTAGCCATTTTAGGTTTTATTATCGGTAGCAGTGTTGGTATTCTTATTGCCATTGGCTTGCATCTTGTTTCATTTTTTAAAGAGGCTTTTTATCCGTTATTAATTATTTCGCAAAATATTCCGATCATCGTCTTAGCACCTTTACTAGTCATTTGGTTTGGCTTTGGGATGCTACCCAAAATCATTGTTATTACACTTGTTTGCTTTTTCCCAATAGCGGTTGCTGCGCTAGATGGCTTTAGGCAAACAAGTCAGGAGTTAAAGCATTACATGCAAATGGCAGGTGCATCAAAGAGGCAATTATTCTGGAAAGTAGAGTGGCCACATGCACTGCCATCCATTTTTTCAGGATTGAAGATTTCTGCAACCTATAGTGTCATGGGTGCTGTTATTTCTGAGTGGCTTGGAGCTAATAAAGGAATTGGTGTTTACATGACCTTGGCTTCATCTTCGTTCCGTACGGATCGTGTGTTTGTAGCAATTTTCATTATTATCTTTCTCGCACTACTATTTTTTGCCTTCATCGTTCTTATCGAAAAAAAAGTGGTTAAATGGCAGCCAAAGGAAGAGGGAAACCATCATGAGTAAATTAGACATACAAAATCTAGCAAAATCATTTGGTGATCTTCAAGTAATAAAAGATCTTTCTTTTTCAATCAATGAAGGCGAATTTGTTTCTATTTTAGGACCATCTGGAAGTGGCAAAAGTACTCTTTTCCAAA
This sequence comes from Heyndrickxia oleronia, assembly GCF_017809215.1. Lineage (GTDB taxonomy): Bacteria > Bacillota > Bacilli > Bacillales > Bacillaceae_C > Heyndrickxia > Heyndrickxia oleronia. Next base: position 1,049,502 of record NZ_CP065424.1, on the reverse strand, counting down.
TGATCGGGGGCATTAGCTTACCTGATTCTGGTTCTATTTTAATAGAAGGCCAACAGGTGAATGGGAAACGTGGGGTCATCAGCTATACCCCTCAAACCCCTTCCCTCTTACCGTGGAGAACAATTTTGCAAAATGTTCTACTAGGGCAAGAAATAGCAGGAAAAATCAATAAAGAAAAAGCATTAGAAATGATTGAACGTGCAGGCTTAAAAGGATACGAACATGTCTATCCGCATGAATTATCAGGAGGGATGAAACAACGTGTTTCCTTTATTCGCAGTATGCTTAGTCCTCAATCCATCATCTGTTTAGACGAGCCATTTTCCGCTTTAGATGAATTTACCCGACTCGAAATGCAAAAATGGCTGCTATCGATTTGGTCTGAGTATAAACGCTCCATACTATTTGTCACACACAGTATTGAAGAGGCAATCTTTCTATCTGACCGAATTATTGTTCTTTCCAGCAAACCAGCTACGGTGCAGAAGGAATTCATTGTCCCTTTTAAACGTCCTAGACTAGAAGATTTGCTATTAACAGAGGAATTTTTACAATGGAAAAAAATGATCTATCAGGAATTGAGGGGTTCTCATGAATAAGCCAATCATAGATGCCCATATCCACTTGGATATGTATGAGGATATAGATGGTATGCGGATAGTAAAGGAACTGGAAAAGTATGGAGTAGAATCACTTATTTCTGTTTCACAGCATTTATCTTCTGCTCATAAAAATTTAACATTGGCACAATTGGATGGGAGGATAAAACCCGCCTTCGGTTTTCATCCCGAGCAGGCTATACCAAAGGATAGTGAAATTGCTGATCTCCAACATTTCATTGATAAATATATCAATGAAATGATTGCTGTTGGTGAAGTTGGCTTGCCATATTATTTAAGACAAGAGCAAAAGAATATTCCACTTGAACCGTATCTTGAAATATTGCAGTTATTTATTCAGCAAGCCGTTGCTTTTGATAAACCTATAGTTCTACATGCTGTCTATGATGATGCGCCACTCGTTTGCGAATTACTCGAAAAATATTCATATAATAAAGCCCATTTTCATTGGTTCAAAGGTGATCAAAAAACAACTGAACGGATGATAAGCAATGGTTACTTTATTTCGATCACACCCGATATTCTTTATGAAGTAGAAATTCAGCAGCTAGCAAAACAGTATCCATTGTCACAACTAATGGTTGAGACAGATGGACCATGGCCATTTGAAGGACCGTTCAAGGAACAAATGACTCATCCAAAAATGATTCATGAATCGATTCGGAAAATCGCAGAACTAAAACGGATGGACATTGAAGAAGTCTATCTTGTTTTGTATGAAAACACGAAACGGTTCTACTCCTTATAGGAGATGGAGGATATCCGCGAAATATTCGATTTATCCGCGGGTTTTATAATATATCTGTGAATTATTCGATTTATCCGCGATTATTTGTATATATCCGCGAAAATCCAGATATATCCGCGAATCCCCAGAAAGCAGCCTTATTTAAGAAGGCTGCTTTTCATGAAAAATTGCGGTAGGTGCTCTATATGCGCTTCCAGCATTTCATCCAAAATTTGTTTTGCCACAGTATCAGATGGTACGAGTGGATTAATTGTCATTGCCAATAATGCCGTCTCATAATTACCTGTTACTGCTGCTTCTGCCGCCACTCGTTCAAATGATTTTATCTGTTGGACCAATCCTCTTACTGCTACAGGTAAATCTCCTACGGAGATTGGTTTAGGGCCATCCTTTGTAATAATACAATTGACTTCTACTGCTGAGTCATTGGGAATACTAGCGATTGCACCATTATTTCTCGTATTAACTGGCTGAATGTCACGTTTATCATTATATATCGAGTTGATTAGACTGCAGGCAGCATCACTGTAATAGGCACCCCCACGTTTTTCTAATTGAGGTGGCTTTATGTTCAAATCCGGACTCTTATATAATTCAAATAACTCTTTCTCTAGCTTTTGAACGACCTCTGCGCGTGTTCCTTGTTTTTCTGCTGATTCAAGCTCTTCAGCGAGCATTTCACTCGTTTTATAATAGTATCGGTGATAGCCACATGGAATTACACCAAGACCTCGTATAAAGTCAGGTTCCCAAGTAAGTCCGGCAATATTTTTCATAGTCATTTCATTCTTTGGATCTGCCATGCTTTCAATGACCTTATCAAGAATGCTTTCCCCATCTAAATATACATTCAAGCCGAATACCATATGATTAAGACCCGCAAAATCTACATGGACTCGATTAGGTTCCACCTTTAATGCTTTGGCAATTCCCATGCGCATTCCAATCGGAACATTACATAATCCTACCACTTTTTTAATATTGCTATAACGTAATACTGCCTCAGTCACCATCCCTGCTGGATTAGTAAAATTCACTAGCCAAGCATTAGGGCATAATTCCTCTATGTCCTTGCAAATTTCCAAAATAACAGGTATTGTGCGCAAACCTTTAAATAATCCACCTGGCCCATTCGTTTCTTGACCGATCACATGATATTTTAAAGGAATTCGCTCATCTTTCGCACGAGCATCCAATGAGCCCACTCTAAATTGTGTCGTAACAAAGTCCGCATCCACTAACGCTTCTCTTCGGTCTATTGTGAGATGGACCTCTATGGGTACCCCTGCCTTTTCGATCATCCGCTTTGCTAGCTGTCCAATAATCTCTAATTTTTCTTTTCCTTCTTCAATATCTACGAGCCAAAGTTCTTTAACGGGAAGCTCGTGATAGCGATTAATAAATCCTTCAATTAGTTCTGGGGTATAACTGGAGCCTCCGCCTATCGTAACAATTTTTATTCCGTCCTTCATGGTATCCTCCTCAACTTTTAACATTTCATTTTGAATAAGTGCCCTTTAATGTGTTTATCTCTTGATACATCCGAATCATTTCTTGAACTAAATCACTCATTATTTCCGCACTCATCATCTGATCTTCAGCATGCATGATTAATAAGGAAAAAGGCAGCTGAGTACCTGACGCTTCTTTTTGAATTAATTGATGATGGGAATGATGTCCTTCCGTTAAAAACTTTCTAGATTCTATTAATTTATTTTCTGCTTCCTTATATTCCCCTTCTCGTGCAGCATATAGGGCCTCCATAACCAAACTTTTCGCTGTTCCCACATTGCTTATAATATGAAAAGCAGCAAGCTCCATTCCTTCCATATACGATCACCCTTTATCAAGCTAATATATTTAGGTGATGGCCTAAGCACATCACCTACTCTTTATTAGTGATTTATTCCACTATTTGAACAGTAAAGTGCAATGCCGAACCAATAGGTGAGTGTTTAAATGTATTTTTAATATGCTTGATCATTTCCTCTTGTGGTAAATCTGATACAACATCCAGTACAGCTCTAATTCTTTCAACAGATTTTAGAGATGTTTTTATCTTTTCATCCTTATAATCTTTAAAAAAATCCTGAACAAATTTAATTTGACCGGCCATTATTTGTACAACATAATGATTCATTTTCTCATTCCCTACGCTAATTTTTCTGAATTGGATTTTTCATTACTGCTATTGCTCTTCTCCAATGCTCGATTTGCTGCAATAACAAACGGTAAATATACAAGGGTGGAGACGGCTAAACATATGAAACCAACAAGTAATGCCACATAGTTTCCACCAGTACCAAGGAATGCAATGAGCGGTCCTGGTGTTGTCCATGGTACGGCATAAGCAATTGGTGGAATTAACCCTGTTACTACAGCAAGATATCCGATGATTATATTTACAGCAGGTACAAGGATAAATGGAATAATTAATATAGGATTTAATACAACAGGCAATCCGAAAATAACCGGTTCATTGATGTTAAAAAGTCCTGGACCAATAGATAATTTACCAATATCTCGATAATCCTTTCTCCTAGAGGCAATAAAAATTGCAATTAATAAACCTAATGTCATTCCTGAACCGCCATAATTTGCAAAGGCATCATTTAAAGCCCAAGTTACTGGATAAGGTGCTCCCCATGCGGTTCCATGTTCAGCAACAAAATTCAAGTTTTCCAGATTTGCCTCAGCAAACATACCTTCCCGGATGGCGGCAATTGTATTTGGACCATGAATCCCAAATACCCATAATAAATTAGAGACAATCGCCAATATAACGAGTGATACAATATTAGTTCCTAGATGTTTTAAAGGTGTTTGAAGTACTTCATAAATAAATTGATGTAGTCCTTTGGGGTAAAAAGCATTGATGATACCGTTTCCAATTGCAAAAAGAACAACAATAATAATGATTGGAAACAATACTTTAAACGAACGGGAAACAGCTGGTGGTACTGATGGATGCATATTAAATTGGAGCTTCTTATATTTTGTTAATCTACTAAAAAGTTCACCGACAATTAATCCAACAATGAGAGCAACAAATAAACCTTGTGCACCAACCCATTGTGTTGTTAAAAAGCTTCCTCCATCCACCACTTTATATGGGGGATAGATAATAAAAAATGCAGATAATCCTGTTAATCCACATAATAATTCATCTGCTTTCATAGAAATAGCCAGGTTTCTTGCTACAAGAAAGACAATAAACATAGAAAGAATATTTACCGAACCATTAATGACTGGCGAAAACACTGATTGCAAGTCGGCTAAATTTGGAAATAATTTATGCAAAAATAAAATTTTTGCAATAAACCCATCTGGTGCTAATATGGCGAAATTTAATAAGAGTACAAGCGAACCTGCCAATGTAATTGGAAAAGACAAAATAAACGCATCTCGTATGGCGATGACATGCCGTTGCGAATTAAGCTTAGAAGCAATTGGCACTAAAGCTTTTTCCGCCACCCTTTCAAACGTAGTCATAAACCCCATGAATACTCCCCCCGCAATATTAAATTAGGCTTACTTCTTAAACTTTGTTGTTGCTATTTAGGTAATGTTTTAACGTAAAGATAGCTTAAAGATCGACAAATCCTTCATTCCACAGCCTTAAATTAATCTTTAAATGCCCCTTTGTTCGTGTTCATGCATTATGCCATTAGGCTTAATGCTTTTTCCAATACTGCCATTCCATTCATTGTTCCATAATCCCTCATATCAATGACTTCCACCGGAACTCTGCCATCAATAATTTTATCAACCTGTGGTTTTTGATATCGCACTTGTGGCCCAAGTAAAACAATATCTACCTCACTTGCGACACTTTCACATTCAGAAACTGGCAAGGCAAATATTTCAATTTCTATTCCTTTTTCCTTTGCCGCATCATTCATTTTATTTACTAATAGACTAGTAGACATTCCTGCCGCGCAAACCAAAAGAAGCTTTTTCAATACAAATCCCCCTTGATTTAGTCATCATGACTTAAAAATAGTCTGACCATTACTCGCAATGACTTCTTTATACCAATAAAAACTTTTCTTCTTTATTCGACGGCTGTCTTTTTCTCCATGTTCGTCACGATTAACATAGACAAAACCATATCTTTTTTGATAACCATTTAACCAACTGAGTAAATCAGTGAAAGACCAAGTACAATAACCTATTAAATCAACACCATCCTGTATTGCTAGCCCACAAGCCTCCACATGTGAACGGAGAAATTCAATTCGATAATCATCATGTATTTGATCATTTTCTTCCAGTTTATCAAACTCACCTAAACCATTTTCGGTAATAAGTATTGGTAGTTGATAACGACTAGTTAACCGGCGTAGACCAATTCTTAAGCCTACTGGATCTATTTCCCAATCCCAATTTGTTGCCTCTAAATAAGGGTTCTTCCTTGTTTTATATTGGCCGGGAATACCATGATCCTTCGTCGTTCCTTTTTTTCCGGTCGTATTCATCGATCCCTTGCCAATCCCCCCGATCAAAGGATTCCTTTCAACTGTACCTGTTCGATAATAGTTCATACCAAGGAAATCTGGACGCCCAAATTTAAGTAACTCAAAATCTCCGTCCTCAATTGTTGGTGTGAGGCCTTCCTTTTCCAAGTAGTTCCATACAGTTTGAGGATAATGCCCCCAACAATAAATATCTAACCACCAATGGCTAGTCATTTCTTCAGCCGCTTCAAAGGCAAGTATGTCTTCTGGATGACTGCTAAAAGGATAACTTGGTGTGTATGCAAAACTAGGGCCAATTTTACCATTTGGAACAAATTTTCTAAATGATTGAATGGCTTTAGCATTTGCTAAATTAGCAATATGATTTGCTTCATACATTCGTTTAGGGTCTTGAACACTTGGAGGATGGGTACCAAGATCATACCCCATTTGGATGAAAATATTTTGCTCATTTAACGTGACCCAATACTTCACACGATCCCCATAGTGTTTAAAAAGGGTTATACAGTAATTATTAAAATCATCAATTATTTCACGTGACTCCCACCCGCCATATAAATCCATAAGGGCCTGCGGTAAATCCCAATGGTACACTGTAATAATAGGCTCAATATCATACTTTATTAATTCATTAATTAAGTTGTCATAAAACCGTAAACCCTCTTCATTAATTTTCCCTCTACCTTCAGGATAGATACGGCTCCATGCAATAGAGAAACGATAGGCCTTCAATCCCATTTCATTCATTAAAGCAACATCTTCTTTATAACGATGATAATGGTCTACAGCAACATCACCATTTGTTCCTTGAAATGTTTTCCCCGGAATTTTTGTAAAGGTATCCCATACCGAAGGACCCTTTCCATCTTCATTCCACGCCCCTTCGATTTGATAAGCAGCTGAAGCTGATCCCCATAAAAAATTTTGGGGAAAGTTGATTGTTTTTTGATGACTCATTTAATCCCTCCTCTTATTCTGCATTGTACACGTTTTCATTTTTTATAAAAGACGAATTTAAAATTTAGGATTTAATTTCGTTTAATGGCATTTGTTCCATTTTTGAAACAATCTGTTTTTTATTTATTTTTTCATGTTATGATAGTAGGAAAAAAGGTCTGAATTTTTAGTATAAGGGGACTTAATATGTTCACGAATGAAATGATTACCTCCTTTAATGAATTAGAAATTTCTTTATATAACTACATCATTAAAAATAGTGAAAAGGTCATCTATATGCGAATTAGAGAGCTAGCTGATCAAACTCATGTTTCAACCTCTACGATTCTACGATTTTGCCGAAAAATAAATTGTGATGGCTTTTCCGAGTTTAAAGTAAAGCTGAAGCTCTACTTAGATAGAAAAGAGCAAAGCAATTTAAAATCTACCAAGTATTTTCTATCAGAATTTGTGGAAAGAACGTTGAAAGGTAATTTTGAAGCCTTCATTCAGGATACTGCAGAACTAGTGGCTAAGTCAGGAAAAGTAATCTTTTTCGGAACCGGAAGCTCTGGAATATTAGCGGAGTATGGGGCTAGGTACTTTTCTAGTTTAGGTAAATTCGCTTCCTTTATTAAGGACCCTTTTTACCCAATAAATAGTAAAGACCTTAAAGACAGTACAGCAATTATTTTATCAGTTTCAGGAGAAACCGATTATACCTTAAAACTAGCAAATTTATTAAAAAGTGAAGGCAGCAAGATTGTCAGTATAACAAATAGCAAAAATTGTACGCTAGCAAAAATATCAGATATAAATATTGCCTACTATGTGACAGAAGTATATTTAGGTGAGGCAAACATTACTACGCAAATCCCTGTCATCTATATTCTTGAGGAGACCGCACATACAATTAAAAGAATTTATGAAACAGATTAAAACGGTGCCTGGCACCGTTTGTGGATAATTGTTATTCGTACTATAAACACTTTCTTATTAAACGTTACATGATTAATTTTCCTTCATTTTTTTCAAGCATTTGTTCTACTGCATTGAGCCAAGTATTTGCCATTAATGTATTCCCTATAGAGGTCATATGAACCCCATCTGTTGTAAGTTTATATTCCTTGTTAGATCCTAAATATTGAAGGAATGCCTGATGTGTCAGTACAATTTTAGCATCAAACTTATCTGCGATTCGATGGACAATTTCAACATATTTTTTTAACATGCGATTTCCTATCGACTGTGTATCTTCATCAATAATGGTAGGTTCCATCAGGATGATTTGTGCCTTTGTTTCCCGCTTCACTTGACTTAACAATTGATCATAATAATTTTCAAATTTCTCTGGATCAATTTGTTCCATTTCAGGGCGATCAAGTTGTCTCCATACATCATTGATTCCGATTGAAATAGATAAATAGTCCGGCTTTAGATTAATAACATCTCTGTCCCATCTTTCTGCTAAATCACTTATACGATTCCCACTGATCCCTCTATTAATTATCTGGTAATTGATATTTTCATAGTTAGTGATAAAATAATCCCGTATCATTCTTACATAACCAAAGCCTAAACCTTCACTGTCCTCATTTCTAGCACCATCTGTAATACTATCACCGATGAATAAAATTTTTTTCGTAATCAATGCTAATCCCCCATATCGAATATAAATTTATAAAGTTACTCTATTATGATTCGATTTCTAAAGGGGCATTCCTGCCTACGTACATTAAATTATTTTAATTAGACTAATCAAACACCCTCTCTATTAAGCGATTGACCTTTTCTCATATTTTGTTTGTTTTGAAAGCTTATCTAAAACACTACCAAATAACGAAGCAAGGACTTGCTGAAACAGCATTCCTATAATAACAGGTGTCGCAACACTCGCTGGAAAATAGGTGACCGCAATAACTGCTCCTGCACTAATATTCCGCATTCCTCCAAGAAATGTAATGGCAACAGTCGTTTCTCGATCTCTCTTCAATATTCTGCTAATCAATATGGAAAATAAATACCCTGTAAATGCGATAAAAAACACAACAATACCGATCCAAATCAGTTTTAGATTAATATGTTTTAAATGTGGTGCAATAACTGCTCCATTAAGCATTACAACTAGACCTAGAGCTAGTTTGGAAAAAGGTGATAATTTGGCTCCTATAATCTCCTGTACCTTCCCTTTTGTCATTTGGTTCAATATCATCCCTAAAATCGAAGGAACTACTACCATCCACAATAGACCATTCATTATGCTAATGATATCCATCTCCACCTTTTGACCGACAAATAAAGACAAGGTGAAAGGAACAATAAATGGTGATAATAATGTATCAATTAAAATAATAGAAAGCGTAACGGCCATATTTCCTTTATAAATAGACACCCAGATGACACTTGTGATTCCTGTTGGAATAATCATTCCTAGTACAAGACCTGTAATTGTATGTGCATCCCCACGAAAAGATAAATGGCCAATTCCAAATGCCCATAACGGCATAAAAATATGTAAAATAACCATAACTATAATCATTGAAAAAGGGTGGAAAATTGCTTGTTTAAGTGATTGAAAATTCGAACTGAGACTGCCTGAAAAGGTCATGAATGCAAATATCCAAGGAATCAGAAAAGAAAAATCTTTTATATATGTGGTTAATAACACACCAAGAATCACACTTGTTGGTGTAATCAGAGGCATTGCTTTTTGCAATTGTGTATTCAGCGTTTGCAGCAACGAAAACATCTCCTAGATAATCAACTTCTCATTATTCTACAGAAAAATAACCGATATATAATGATTTTATTGAATAGATTATTGTTTTTCGCCCTTTATGGGGAAACACAGTAATAAGAATAACAACAATCTTTAAGAAATGGAATGACATAAATAAGCACCCTTTCATTTTTTTAGAAAAAAAGAAAGAGGTGCTTTCCTTTATAATTGATAGGTAACTAGATGCTCTTTATTTTTATTTAATTTTGCTTTTATTTGCTGAGCATTCCACTTGCTATGTGCTAACTGCTCTTCCCGTTGAAGAATCATTCTTTTAACTTCTTGAGGATTCGGTCCTCCCTGAATGTTTCTGATACGAACAAAATATTCAGGTGAAATGATCTTCTTCCATTGCTTAGATGTTAAGGTGGCATCAACAAAATGATTAATCATATGATTTATATCTTGAATTTCCCAATCCTTCAGTTCTTTCTTTGCTTGTATCGTTTGAGTAGATAGATAGCTGGCAATTTTATGAGATTTTCTAAAGGAAATATTGTATTCACGTGCTAATGTGTCTGCTAATTCGGTAATTGTAATGCAGGACCTTTCTGTCATTTTTTTCAAATGATCCTTATTTACTCTTAACGTCGTAATGACTGCATACATTAGTTTTAGCACTCGATTAGCGTTATTAAAGGCACGATATAGATGGGGTTGGAGATCATCCTCTGTATCAACAATATCACCAAAAGGAGTGTTATGAATCATATTGATTGCAGCTAATGCCTCTCCATATGCGCTGCTTGCAATAGAGCGTGAATGTTCAATTGATACTGGATTCCGTTTTTGAGGCATGATGCTACTAACCTGCACATACGGATCAGCAACAAGAAAAGAACCGAATTCTCGCGTTACATGCTGTAAAAAATCTTGAATCCATCTCCCCGTGTTTACCATCAAAGTGATAAGGGCGGTGGACGTTTCTAATAAGTAATCTGCACTTGCAATCGAATCATAGGAATTCTCAATCACTTGATCGAACCCGAGCAGCTCACAGGTCCGCTCACGGCTAATGGGAAATCCCGTTGTCGTTAACGCAGCTGCACCTAATGGAGATTGATTCACTGTTTGATACGCGGATTCTAATCGCTTTATATCTCTTTGTAGCACATCATAGATTGCCAACAAATAATGACCTAAGGTCGTCGGCTGAGCAGGTTGTGTATGTGTATATCCTGTCATATAAGTTTCTAAATGCTGATCAGCTTGAAACAATAATACCTCACTTAGTCGATAGGCATTTTCAATCGTCGTTACCAGATGTTCCCTAAGAACTAAACGATACATCGCCACCCCCATATCATTTCTGCTTCTGCCAATATGGATTTTACCCGCTAATTCAGGTCCAATCTCTTCGCCAATTTTGGCCTCCATCATGAAAAATAAATCTTCATATTCTGGTTGGTAGGTTAAAGATTGATAGTCAGTTTTTGCGATCTTATTTATTCCCGCTAACATCTTTCGCGCTTCGGTTATCGGGATAATTTTCTGTTCAGAAAGCATAATCACATGTGCCCGATGAATATCGAACATTACATCAAATAAATAATCCCTTTGATCATTGAAAACGGGTTTTAATAATTCCTCCACATACGTTTTCCCCGGAAACTGTGATCCTTCTGATTCGATAAAATCATTGATTGATTTCATGTTATCTCTCCTATATGCAGGTTTACAAAGATTGCTCGGCCTTCACTCCAAAAAATTTATTCGAAATAAATAGTACGATGGCGATTAAAGCAATTTGGAACATTCCATAAGCAGCTGCCTGCCCCATATTAAACATTCTTAGCTGATTCATAATCTCAATCGAAATCGGTCGATTTGCTAGTGTGTACAATAATACCGAGGTTGGGAATTCACCGACCGATTCAATAAAGGCAAGCAATGTACCAGATAGTACACCTGGCATAATAATCGGTAATATGACCCTTCTAAACGTATAAAACCATTTTGCACCTAAATTTCTAGAAGCTTCCTCCAAGGAATCATCCAATTGCTCTAATACAGCATTTGTTGATCGAACAACTAATGGGATGTGGCGAACAAAATAAGCTAATGGCAATATCGCGAATGTACCCACAAGAATATGTCCAAATGAAAATATATTCGGTTCGTTAAAGGCAAAGATTAAATTCATGCCGATAACTGTTGCAGGCAATGCCCAAGGAATCATTACTAATATATCAATAAAGCTTTTGCCAATAAATTTCCTTTTTACTAATAAATATGAAGTAAACACACCAAACACAAAATTTCCGGCAGTAGCAATGATGGCAAGCAACAAGCTATTTTTAATCGGCTTCCATATATTAGGATCATCTAATAATAGACGATAATTTTCGATATTAAATACGGTTGGATAGGTCTGCCATGTCCATGTTCCATCCGGTACTAATGAGAGTAATAGAATGGTAAGGTGGGGTAATAATAAAATTAATACACCGATCACTCCACAAACGACCATCACCCACTTAAGAAATGGATTTTTTACTTCACTACGATGTGCACCAATCCCTTTTGTTGCCATGCGGTAATCTTTGCGATTCTGATACCATTGCATGAATAGTAAGAAGCTTATCGATACAATGGAGAGAATGACAGATTGAGTAGCTGCAATTTCCATATCTCCATTTATTTTTGAAAAATATATTTGTAAGCTAAGTACGCGGTATCCACCAGCTAATAGGAAGGGGGCACTAAACGAAGCCATTGAAATCATAAATACTAATAATGATGCAGCAACAATCGCTGGTGTTAACAATGGAAATGTCACTTTCCAAAATACTTTAAACTTACTTGCTCCTAAATTATAAGCAGCTTCTTCTAAACTCGGATCAATTTTATTAATGGCAGATGAAACAGTCATATAAAAATACACATACATTGTATAGGCGTGAACAATTAAGATTCCGGATACCCCACCAATACTAAAAGGTACCTTTTCTAATCCAAATAAATCCTTTATTGCATTAGGAATTAGACCCGTTTCTCCATATAAAAACATAAAGGCCATTACACCAACTAAAGATGGCAGTACAATTGGCATAATCGCAGCTGATGCAAAAAAGCCGCGACCCGGAAATTGATAACGATTAAAAATAAGTGCAAGCGGGATGCCGATCAATGCACTGGCAATCACACTTAAAACTGAAATATAAACAGAATTCCAAAGCGCTTCTAGGTTGGTTTTCGATTCTTGTACAAAAAAGTCCGAGTAATTCGCAAGTGTATATATGCCATCCTTTTGCAAGCTTTCGATTAATGTCTTTATGGAAGGATATAAAACATAAGCAATGAGTATGAGAAGAATTGGGATTAATAGATAAATAGTCAACCGATGATTCCGATTTTTCATCATAATCGATCACCGCTTATCTTAGGAATTAAGCGAATCCGATCAGCCGGCAACTCCAGCCAAACCATCGATTCTTTCTTTAATACAGATAAATCAGCTGGATTTAACAGGTTTACCTTTAATGTTATATCCTGTACCTTTACTAGAATCTCAACAGCGGAACCAAAAAACTGTAAACTCTCTATCTTCCCTTCTAACACATTTTCTCCTTCCATTGCTTGGGTTGATAGTTTAATGGACTCAGGACGAATGGAAAGAATCAGCTTTTCATCCATGGAAAATTCTACATCATTAAATGGTATACGTTTGACAGATAAGCTTTGATTTCCTTGAATAATCCGAACCTCAATTTTTTCTTCCTTGATTTTATCCATTTCAAACGGAATAAAGTTTATTTCTCCAATAAATTGCGCAACAAAATCATTTGCAGGTTCATTATAAATTTCAAATGGTGTCCCAATTTGGTGACATACCCCATTATTAAATACAGCTATTCGATCACTCATTGACAATGCTTCTGCCTGATCATGAGTGACGTAGATTGTCGTTATATGATAATCGCGCTGTAAGCGTAAAATTTCTGTACGCATTTCATCACGTAATTTCGCATCCAAATTGCTTAAAGGTTCATCTAATAAAAGGATTTCGGGTTCAATCACCAATGCACGAGCCAATGCCACTCGTTGTTGCTGTCCCCCACTTAATTGGCTCACTTGACGGTTACTGAATGTATCTAGGCGAACTTTTTCTAAGACATCATGAACGCGATTTTTTATCTCAGTAGAAGGGATTTTTCGGACTTTTAACCCGAAAGCAACATTTTCAAACACCGTCATATGAGGGAATAGGGCATAGTTTTGAAAAACCATGCCCGTATTTCTTTTTTCAGGAGGAACACGTGTCATATCCTTTTCTCCAAAGCGAACAATTCCTTTTGTTGGGTAATAGAATCCTGCAATCATTCGGAGAGTTGTTGTTTTTCCACAGCCGCTCGGTCCTAGGAAAGTGAAGAACTCCCCTTCCCTAATCTGTAAATTAAGCTGATCTACGGCAATTACCTTTCCGAAAGTCTTTTGTACGTTTTCAAGGTTAATGGAAGCCATTCCTCGTTCACTTCCTATTCTTTAATCTGTTTATCACCATTTTTTATATTTTCATCCCAATATTTCATCCACACATCCGATTGGCTTTCAAATACATCCCAATCGATATCCATTTCTTTAATTTCTGTATTTTTAATCCAATCTGGTAAATCAGTTACATCATTTCTCGTTGGAATTCGATAATGCTGTTCAGCTAAAATCTTTGCTGCTTCAGGTGTATTAACAAATTCATAAAATGCTTCAGCTGCCTTCGGATGTGGCGCCCCCTTCACAATTGCAATTCCTTCAGTTAACACAGGAGTACCACTCGCAGGAATAATAAAATCAAACGGATAATTCTTCTGTTCTTTTAACATTGCAACATCTGGCATTCCCCATACAGAAAGTAGCCCTTCACCTTTGGCAACCTTGTTATACATCATCTCCGGATTCGCTGAATATTCTTTCGTATTTGCATCTAATTTCTTTAACCATTCATAACCAGTATTAGGATCCCCTGAATCTTTAAAGTCACGATAAATCATTGCTGAAAAAATCGTTCTCATAGTTCCAGAAGCTAGAGGATAACGAATGATAATTTTATCCTTCCATTTCGGATCAAGAAGTTCATCCCAGTCCTTTGGTACCTCTTCTTTTTTTAGAAGCTTAGTATTATACATAATCACTTCGGGCGTTTGACTCGTTCCTGTCCAGTACCAATCAGGCTCATGGAACCCTTCATCAAGAGTAGCAGAATAGGTTGGTTCATAAGGATCTAACAAGTCCTCTCCTTTTGCTTGTTCAAAATTAGTGGATGGAGCCCCCCACCAAACGTCTGCTTGTGGATTGTTTTTCTCTGAACGAATGCGGTCAAGCACTTCCTGAGAACCCATATCTAGCCATTCAACATCAATGCCGTATTTTTCTTCAAACATCTTCTCAAATTGACCAAGAATGTCCTTTCCATGTGGAGAATAAATAACCACTTTATCCTCTAACTTGTTATCAGACTCCTTCGAGGTTTCTTTCGAATCCTTTTCTCCGGAAGAACTACACGCTGATAAAATCATCGTAGCGGACAAAGTCAATACCCCAAGCAAGGACACCATTTTCCTTTTCTTCATCTTTCTCCCCCCATTATGAATGTCGTATTGTCAAAACTTTTATAAGAAATAGGTTATAAAATCCTATGATAGAGGGCTTTTTAAGCAAAAAAATTGCCACCCCCTGAATTCTGGAGATAATTGAGGTTACCACACACCCAATTCCCAGAAAGGAAGTGACAAGTTGTACCCTCAAATTATAACCTATTTATTAACTTTAATTAAGTACCAAGATCAAATAATCCGGACTCTTCTTACGCTGCTTATTGGCAAGAACATGTTTGATAAGTCGAAAGAACAGCCGGTGAATCAGCCTTATCGAAAGCTCCAGGTGGATGAACTTCCTGTTATCGAGACTTTTCAAAAGCTGGATTATAAAACCCTAATGAAAGAGTACTCCGAAGAAAAAAGGTAAGACACTAAAGCCTGTCAGACGTCATGCCAATTCCAAAACATCCGTACCATCCAACATTTCCTGCCCAAAGTGTGGTGCTCCAGCAGATTACCTTTATGCCAATAATGGAGGAAACGGACAGTACCAATGTAAGGTGTGTGCGTGTCTGTTCAATCAGAAAAACCAGTATGCCAAGGAAGCCATCCTGAAATGCCCGCATTGCTTGAAGACCCTTGAAAAAGTGAAGGAACGGAAAGACTTTGATATCTACAAGTGCAAGAATAATGCGTGTTCCTTCTACCAGCGGAACCTAAATGGACTTTCGTCCAAAGATAGAAAACGATTCAAGAAGAACCCCCAGGATTTCAAGATGCGATACCTATTTCGCCAATTTCACATTGAGTACAAGCCACTTTCCAGGGAGTCACCCAAGAAGCCAAAAGTGGATTTATCTAGACTGTATGTGTCGCCCCACACCCTGGGACTCATCCTGACTTACCATGTGAATTATGGACTGTCCGCCCGAAAGACAGCTGCCTTAATGAAGGATGTTCATGGTGTGGATATCTCCCACCAAAGCATCCTGAATTATGAGAACAGTGTGGCCTTGCTTCTCAAGCCGTATGTGGACCATTATCCTTATGAGCTTTCCGACCAGTTCTGCGGCGATGAGACGTATATCCGGGTGGGTGGCCGCTGGCGCTATCTGTTCTTCTTCTTCGATGCGGTGAAAAAGATCATTCTGGCCTATCCCGTATCCCGGAATCGGGATACACAAGCAGCGATTCTGGCCATTGATGAAGTCTTGACGAAGTTCAAGGAAGTCCCGGAGGACTTGACCATCGTAGTTGATGGTAATCCGATTTATCTACTGGCCCAGCAATTCTTCGCCCAACATGGAATATCATTCGACATCAAGCAAGTCATCGGCCTTACGAACGAAGATCCAGTATCGGCTGAATACCGGCCGTTGAAACAGATCATCGAACGGCTGAACAGGACCTTCAAAGGCAACTATCGTCAAACGTACGGTTTTGGATCCGAACAAGGTTCCGTCTCCTATGTGACACTGTTTGTGGCTTATTTTAACTTTTTACGGCCACACTCAGCGCTGGAAGGGAAAGTCCCGGTCCTTCAACCAGAGTTGCTTCAACTGCCTAACATGCCTGCCAGATGGACCAAACTGATTGGTTTAGCCCAGGATTGGATCGAAGACCAGACAGCCTAGCTTTTGTTTAGCAGAGCCCCTTAACCAGCAGGCGGCGAAGCGTACTCTTGACAAACCGAACTTGCCAATGGTTTAAAATTGGAAAAACCGAGGGTTTATTTGGTATGCCTTCTTTTGTCCTCTTCGCCCTTAATGAACACATCACAAACCATTGGCGTGTTTGTCAAGAGCGACTGCGGCAGCACCTTCTCAAGTTCCGTGAAGAAATCCATCCCTTAGAATTGATTTTTCATAGAACTTTTGACACTACCATGAATGTCTTATTATGCTTTCATGTTCCCGTAGGAAAAGCGAAACAGCTCCCAAAACCCCCGCATTATCGGCTAATTGTGATGGATAAATATCAACTGAACTAGGAAGGTATTGATCCACAAGCTTACGCACATGAAATAATATCTCCTCAGCTGATTGGGAAACACCACCTCCTAAAATAATTACCTCTGGATTTAACAGGCAAGCAGCATTAACAATGCCAAACCCTAAATGTTCTATTGCTTCATCAATCACTTGCCGTGCAAGTAGATCTCCTGATTTTGCTAGAAAAAAAGCATCCTTTGCCGATAGCTCTGTTTCAGTTGCTTTTTTAAATAATGGATGTTCTCTATTCTTTTGGAGTTTCAACGTTAACTGTTTACCAATGGACTTTCCGCCTGCAACACTTTCCAAATATCCATAACGTTGAAACAATGGATGGAAATTTTGCCTCATATCATTTTTGTTGGTGACCATATACCCCATTTCACCTGCTGCATTTGTAGTGCCTCTGTATAGTTGATTATCAATAATGATTCCACAACCAATACCTGTTCCTACGGATATGAAAAGAACATTCCTTTTATTCTTGGCTCTTCCTAACCATTGTTCGCCAAGTACAGCTACATTCACATCATTATCTATATGAATAGGAAAGGAGAAATACTTCTTTGCCTCACTAATAAATGGGTAGTTCATCCAATTTAAGCTAGGAGCATCCACAATTAAGCCGTTCACTGTATCTGTTATTCCCGGGACCCCAACCCCCATCCCCAATATTGCTTCTTGTTTAATCCCTGCATGTTTGACCAAGTGATTTAATTTATCACGAATCTGAATCATTAAGCCTTGTTCTAAATATTGATTGGTTGGGAAATTACATTGAGAGACTATTGTTCCAGATAAATCACTGATTACCATTTTTACTTTTGTCCCACCAATATCTATTCCTGCTACATATGCTGCTTGTTCATCGAAATATAATTGAATCGGTCGCCTTCCTCCCTGTGAGGATGCTTCACCATTCCCTTTTTCAACCACCCAATGCTCTTGGATAAGTTCGTCGACCAAAATAGAAACAGTCGGTTTACTTATAGAAAGCTTGGCAGAAATTTCTGCCCTTGATATAGGTGCATGTTCCTGTATACATTGAAGCACCCTCTTTTTATTAATTGATTTCATCTGCATCGGCGTTCCTTTAATATCCATTCCATCACTGCCCTAATTATTTTGGTTAGTTAAGTTTACTAATTAATGTAGAATATTATGACCTATTAAAATAAAACCTTTTTATAAAAACTATGGTTGTACCCCCTTTAAGGATAAATAGAATATGTTAACAGGATGTATATTATTCTGATTTTTCCAAAAATAATAGGTATTTACATTACTTCAACTCCATGCTATTTATTATTTAAGCACCGTTTTCTATGTTGGTTAGGAAAATAAACTAACCTACTAATTTCCTAGGTCGAAGGGAGGAATATTAGAGTCATACTAAAAAACACAAATAAGAAAGGGGTTACACGATTGAAAAAGCTCTTATATGCTTTTCTTGCCATTCTTTTAGTTGCAGCATTCCTTCCGTTTAAAGGTCATGCAAACGATGAAAACAATAAGGTGGATCTTGATTTATGGAATGCGGTAAAACCTCTTGAAACTACTGTGACCTTCTTAAATACTGGGGCACATCCTGATGATGAACGCAGTGATTTTTTAGCTTATTTATCAAGAGGTTTAGGTGTAAAAACCTCAAGCCTCATTGCCAATCGTGGTGAAGGTGGGCAAAATGAAATTGGAAATGAGCTTGGAAACGCCTTAGGAATTATTCGATCGCGTGAAATGATCGAAGCGGCAAAAATTACTGGAGTAAAAGCCTATCATTTAAGTGAAACAACCTCTGATGCAATATATGACTTTGGTTTCTCTAAATCTCCTGAAGAAACCTTAAAAAATTGGGGAGAAGATGTGACCTATGAACGACTGATTCGATTTATCCGCACATACCAGCCTGATATTGTCATGCCTTCTTTTAGAAATGTTGATAGCCAACATGGGCACCACCGAACGATGGAAATATTAAGTGAAAGAGCATTTAAAGACGCTGCCGATCCAAAGGTGTTTCCAGATCAATTAAAAGAGGGTTTATCCACGTGGCAGATTAAGAAATTTTATTTACCGTCCGGTTCAGATGATCCTGTCACCACAACTATTGAAATTGGAGATTATGACCCAATCTATGGAATGACTTATCCACAGCTTGGAGAACAATCACGCTATATGCACAAAAGCCAGGGTATGGGATCCGATATTCCAGCAGAACCAAGACAAGTAAAATTAGAACTCCTCTTTTCAACTAAAGATGCCAATGATAGTAGCTCCTTATTTGCTGGTATTCCATATAACTTTGCAGAATGGGCACAAATACTTCCACCAACTGAAAATGATCTTAAAGTCCAATTAGCAAAGCTCCAACAAAACTTAAATTCAATTACCGATTCCTATCCAAGTCGTGCGTCTGTTTTTGATAAAACACAAAAAACACTAAAAGATGCCCGGCAACTACAAAAGAAAATAAAAAAGGCAAATTTGAAGGAAGATCTTCAACTAGATTTACTTCATAAACTTTCAATAAAAATCGATCAACTTGAAACCGTTAGTTTTATCTCTTCTAACCTAGAGGTTAAGGCAACTGCTGATTCAACAATATTAACAAAAGGACACAAAGCGAAGGTTAATGTAAAGGTAAAAAACAACGGAGAAAACAAACTAAATCATCTTGATATCGCCTTAATTACTCCGAAAGGTTGGAAGACAACTTCAAGTAAAAAAGCCGATTCGCTCGCCCCTGGCAAAACATTGAACTTAGCTTTTGAGGTGAATGTTCCGAATAATGCTGAAGAATATCATGCATACAAAGAACCAGCAATTCAAGCATCGATTACATTTAAACAAAATGGAACCGAAACCACCTATGTTCAAGAATTAGAAGGAACGATTGCAGTACTACCGGATATTAGTGCCACTTTATCTCCTGAAAATATTATCGTTAACACAGCAGACATACAGGATGAAATTCCTGTTACTGTAAAGCTAAAAAATTACCATGAAGGGAAAGTAACTTCAACCGTTCGCCTAAGTATTCCTGTCGGATGGGATGTTCATCCACGTTCTGCTAATGTGAGCTTATCGAAAAAACTAGAAGAAAAAGAAATCACATTTAAGGTCTCACCACCTAAGGATATTTTAAAAGGAGATTTTCAACTTTCCGCCAAAATTAGTTATGATGGCAAAACATTTGATTCTACTGTACAGGAAATAAACTATGATCATATCGGAACCTTTTATTATCAATATCCGGCTATGGTAAAGGGGGTTGCCTTTGAGCTATTAAAACCTTCAAAATTGAAAATTGGTTATATCGATAGTGGATTTGATAAAGTTGCTGATTATTTATTGAATGCTGGATTTGACATCACAAAACTAACAGAGGCTGATCTTGCAACAGGTGATTTAAATCAATATGACACGATTGTTACCGGGATACGTGCTTACCTGTCCCGTGACGATTTAGTTAAACATAATGACCGACTTCTTAAATATGTCGAGGATGGTGGACATTTAGTAGTTCAGTACCATAAACCCGGTGATCGATGGGACCCATTAAAAACCGCTCCATTTAAATTAAAAATTGGCGATCCTTCAATTAGATGGAGGGTTACCGATGAAAACGCAAAAGTTACTGTTACTAAACCAGATTCCCCTTTATTCAATTATCCAAATAAAATAACTGATAATGATTGGAACAATTGGATTCAGGAACGTGGCCTCTATTATCCGATGGAATGGGATAATCAATTCGAAACTTTCGTAAGTATGGCTGATCCAAATGAAGATCCATTTACTGGTGGCATTTTAATGGCTAAGTATGGAAAGGGAACATATTTATATACCAATTTAGTCTTCTATCGCCAAATACAGGATCAAGTTCCTGGGGGCTACAGAATCTTTACTAATTTGATTAGTTATGATGACAAGAATTAAATAGACAAAGGGTGCAGCCTTTAGCTGCACCCTTTTACTTCCATCCGGTCATTAATTTACTTGAATGCTAATCATTGAAAGGAACTACTATGCTTATGCCGGCATTTTAGTGAACATTAAGCACACTACTTACACAAAAGCACTAGGTAATCGATGCTGTTTTTGAAAATAGATAAGTCCCTTGTCCGCAATATAATGAATTAACCTATTTTTCCGCAAATATTTGGATGCTTCTACTATTTTTCTTCCACTTTCTCCATCCAAGATTTCGCTGTTCTTTTCAACACAGAATTTAATTCTGTAATATTATTTTTCCCTTCATTCTGCAGCCATTCAACACCTGCATCTTCACCTTGTTCTGCAAAAGGTTCAACACCATTTTTCCATGTTGCACGGCCACATAGGACTCCGTTAAAATCCGCTCCTGCTTGGGCTGCAAATTCTAGTGTTTCACGGAATAATTGTGCACTAACACCGGCACTTAAATAAATATATGGTAAATGTGTCGCTTCACTTTGCTCGTTAAAATACTGAGCAGCTTGTTCCTTCGTATAAATGAATTCGCCCTCTGTAAAGCCTTCTACAAAATTCATATTAACAGGTACTTCTACCTTCAATACATCTACTTGATATCTTTCCTTAGAGAACTCTTTCATCATATCATTGACTTTATGTGGTTTTATTTTCGCGTAGTCATGACCTTTAACATCCTCAATATTCGCATCATATGAAACAAGTTCTAGGAAAAAGGGGATATCTTCCGCTACACATTCTGAGCCTAGGCGTTCAACAAATGCGTGTTTCAAATCATTAATTTCTTTAGCTTCATCTACATCATAATATAGTAAAAATTTAATCGCATCTGCGCCTTCTTCTTTCAATCTTTTAACTGACCATTCATCTAATAGATCTGGCAAACGTCCGGGTTTGGTTGCATCATAGCCTGTTTTCTCATAGGCTAACAGCAAACCAGCTTGTTCATCTCTTTCCTTTGCAGCAGGCAATCCGTATTCTGGATCTAATAGAATCGAAGAAGAGTATTTCGTTAATTCACGACTAACGACTTTTTTAAATTCGATGATCCCTTGATCCCCAATCTCGTTTGTGCTGGCATTACTTATCATTTTCTTTAACGATCCACGTTGATCAATCGCCAATGCGCCGATAATTCCATTTTCATCAGATAATCGTTTCATCGCTGCCATTTTATTTTTCGTTAATTTTAACATCTTTGTTTCTCCCTCTCTGATGGTTTTAATCTACTTTACATATTTCAATTTCATTAAAAATTTGATCAAATTTTTCACTATTGACAAAGCCTGTTTGTGATTCCATCGTGTTTAAAACCCCTGCTGTCATCGCTGTTTTCATTAAATCCTCGCGTGATTTCTTTTGTAAAATAGATACCGCCAAGCCAGCAACAACAGAATCCCCAGAACCGACAGGATTCACCACATTGATCCTAGGTATCTTTACTAAAAAATGCTCTCGATTGTGCTTTACGAAAGCTCCTTGTGCTCCCATTGAAACGACAAGCCATTGGATCCTCGCAAATAACGGATGCTCGAGGGCCTTTTTCAGTTGATCTTCACCCGTTATCTTTGTATCTAATAATTGATTCAACTCATCGATATTGGGCTTAATCGCAAATGGCCTAGCTTCTTGAAATTGCAATACATCCTTCAATACCCCACCAGAACAATCGAGAATGACAGGAATTTGTTTCGTCTCTGCTAATCGAATCATTTCGCAATAAATGGATGCATCTAACCCTTTTGGCAAACTGCCTGAAATTGTTACAACCTCTGCCTTCTCTAACAATTGTTGATAATGGTTTAGAAAATCATCACCTTCATTACGAGAAAATTGTGGCCCCGCTTCTAAAATTTCCGTTTGATTACCCTCGTGAAGGATCGCTATACAGTTTCTAGATTCTTGATCTGTTTTTAAAAAATCATGATCGATCCCATCCTGATTTAATTGATTTTCAATGAATGAACCAATCGTTCCACCTAATATTCCTGTAGCAACTACAGGGGAATGCAATAAATGAATGACCCTCGCAACATTCAACCCTTTGCCACCGGCTGTTTTCATGACATTTGAAACACGGTTAACATCATTTAACTTAAAATCTTCTAATTTATATGAAATATCTACAGACGGGTTCATCGTCACACTAACTATCATTGAATGACTCCCTTTTTGTCTTTTATATTTGGTATTTGCATACACCATTTATATAGGTAGCTTCTAGTTCCATATTTTTATTTAAAACAATAAAATCTGCTTCCCTACCTAGAAGTATCGAGCCACATTGATCATCTATATGGCAGCTGACCGCCGGAACTAACGAAGCCATTTTTATCGCTTCCTCTGGTGTAGCAATTCCCCATTCCACTACATTACGAATCGCCTCATTAAGTTTTAAAATACTTCCTGCTAGGCTACCACTCTCTAAAGTTGCGGTACCGTTTTTCAAAATTACAGGGAATTCTCCTAATGTATAGTTTCCATCTGGCATCGCTCCGGCACGCATACAATCGGTAATCATTGCTACACGATCACGGCCCCGAACATCCATTAGTATTTTTGCCGCTAAAGGATGGACATGATGGCCATCACAGATTAATTCAGCAAAGACTTTTTCCAAAGTCATGGCCGCTCCAACCATTCCAAGCTCGCGAGACTTCAAAGGACTCATTCCGTTATAGGTATGAACAAAGACAGAAGCGCCGTTTTCTACAATCTCTTTCGCCTGTTCATAGGTGGCGCTACTATGACCTAAGGCAACGACCACTCCTTGTTCCGTCACTTTTTTAACAAATTCGGCCACTCCTTCTCTTTCAGGAGCTAAGGCAATTTTTTTAATAAGTCCTCCAGATAGCTCTTGCCATTTTCCAAAAACTTGTATATCAGGATCAGAGAAATAGTTAGGATTTTGTGCCCCTTTATGTTCTTCGGTAAAAAAAGGGCCTTCTAAATAAATCCCTTGAATTTTTGCACCTGTCACCTTTTGATAATGTTTTCCTATTGTTTCAACTACTTGGTTAATGAGCTCAATTGGAGCGGTCAACGTTGTAGGTAAAAAAGAAGTAACTCCACAAGCTAAAAGACCTTCCGATATTTCCTTAATACCTGCAAAATCATTGTCCATGACATCATGGTTTAGTAATCCATGAATATGTGTATCTACTAAACCTGGTGCAATCCATTTTCCTTTATAATCTTTGATTTGAGATGGATCATTTGGTGGTGTTTTTTGATAGCTTCCAAACCTTCCATCAATAATCTCTAAATAGCCTTCGCCTTCAACAGAGTCCTTTAAAAAGAATTGATCTGCATGAATATAGCTTTTCATTTTTATGCCTTCTTTCATTCTTTAAAAACTAAAAAAGCATTCTTCTCTATGATTTGATTACCGCTTTATTGTTTTTTCACGTACTGGGGAATTATTCGCTCACTTTGGTTACCCTAAACACTTGGTTTCCTCTTTTTAAGTAACCTTTCCCTCGCTTTAGTTACCCTACACACCTGGTTTCTTCTATTTAAGTAACCTTTCGCTCACTTTGGTTACCCTACACACCTGGTTTCTTCTATTTAAGTAACCTTTCGCTCACTTTGGTTACCCTACACACTTCGTTTCCTCTATTTAAGTAACTATTCGCTCGCTTTAGTTACCCTACACACCTGGTTTCTTCTATTTAAGGAACCTTTCGCTCACTTTGGTTATCCTACACACTTCGTTTCCTCTATTTAAGTAACTATTCGGTCGCTTTAGTTACCCTACACACCTGGTTTCCTCTTTTTAAGTAACCTTTCCCTCGCTTTAGTTACCCTACACACCTGGTTTCCTCTTTTTAAGTAACCTTTCCCTCGCTTTAGTTACCCTACACACCTGGTTTCTTCTATTTAAGTAACCTTTCCCTCGCTTTAGTTACCCTACACACTTCGTTTCCTCTATTTAAGTAACCTTCCGCTCGCTTTAGTTACCCTACACACCTGGTTTCCTCTTTTTAAGTAACCTTTCGCTCACTTTGGTTATCCTACACACTTCGTTTCCTCTATTTAAGTAACTATTCGCTCGCTTTAGTTACCCTACACACCTGGTTTCCTCTTTTTAAGTAACCTTTCCCGCGCTTTAGTTACCCTACACACCTGGTTTCCTCTTTTTAAGTAACCTTTTGCTCACTTTAAATTACCCTACACACTTCGTTTCCTCTATTTAAGTAACCTTCCGCTCGCTTTGGTTACCCTACACACTTGGTTTCCTCTATTTAAGTAACCTTTCGCTCGCTTTGGTTACCCTAAACCCGCGCTTTCCACATCTCGGGATATTTATCCACCCGCTTTAGCAACAGTGACATCTCACCTTGTAAAAAGGAAAAGACCTATCATCTTTTCCTTTTATAACTCCAGTTAGAATAGTTTGAAAAAGCTTCCTACTAGACCAATAACGACGGTTACAGCGATTAAAGTTAACGGTGATTTTCCTTTTTTCAACATCCAATAACAGAAGAAGGTATAAAGCAAAGGTAATAATTGAGGCATAATTTTATCTAGTACGCCTTCCTGCAAGGCTACTTTAATATCTCCGGCATGGATGGTGACACCTAATTTGAAATTAATATAGGTTGCCACCAAGGCCCCTATTACCGTCAATCCGACGATTGATGCTGCACGTGAAATTTTCTTCGTGCTTTCTTTCAATTTCACAATCGCTTTCGTTCCTGTATTGTATCCGTAATGCATTAAACCAAATACAAGGCCGAAGTGAACAATATTAAAGGCAATGATAAACAATAATGGTCCTAGTAGATTGCCATCTGCGGCTAAAGAAGCACCAATACCGGCGGTAATTGGAAGCAATGTTAACCAGAATAACGCATCCCCGATTCCTCCTAGTGGCCCCATCATGGCAATCTTAATTCCGCGAATTGTATCACGGCGTTCCTTGTTTTCTTCCATCGCTAAAATGACCCCTTGAACAAAAGTCACTAAAAATGGATGGGTATTAAAAAATTGCAAATGGTCCAATAGAGAAGACTTTAAATCATCCTTATTTTTATGTATCTTTTTAAGGCCAGGAATTAAGCTATATGTCCAGCCTCCACCTTGCATCCGTTCATAGTTAAAGGAAGCTTGTAGAAATAATGAACGCCATGCCATTTTATTGAGATCTTTCTTCGTTAAGACTTTTTTGACGGTAGGATCATGATATTCATTTTGGATTAGTAACTCTCGATTAATTTCTTGTTTAGATGCCATTGCTATAATCCTCCTCCAAGTCTTCTTTTATAGGTGCTGAGCTCCCTTTATCAGAGTCATCCGATCTTCCACTTGAAATAAAGAAGTCATATGCAGCAATTGCTATCCCAATAACGGCAATTGCTAGAATTGGTAGTTTTAAATACGCTGCAATAATAAACCCGATTGCAAAAAATGGAGCGTAAGAAACTTTCCACATAATTTTTAATAACATTGCGAAACCAACAGCTGGCATAATTCCTCCAGCAACACTTAACCCATTAATCAACCATTTCGGTAATGCGTTAACTACTGCCTCTGCTTGATCTGCCCCAAAATAAATCGGTAAAAAGGAAATAATGAAATAAAAAACAAATAAGATAATTGGACCCAAGTAATTGAGTCGATCAATCCCCTTCGTATTCCCCTCTACTGCCAACTGATCCATTTTGTGCATAATTGGTGAATAAGCAGTAAAAAGCAAAGTGATTAAACCTTGTACCGCAACTGCAAAAGGTACGGCGACCCCAACAGCAATACTAGCTTCTTGATGTGCTAAAATCGCAAAAGCTGTTCCAATTATCCCACCAATAACTACATTCGGCGGCTGTGCACCTGCGAGTGGTACCATTCCAGCCCAAACTAATTCGAGTGTTGCCCCTGCCATTAAACCTGTTTGCCAATCTCCTAAAATTAAACCAACCACTAAACCTGTAAAAATAGGCCGATGAATATAAGTCAATCCATTATACAGATCAATCCCTGCAATACCTGCCCATATCCCTATTAACAAGGCTTGAATTAACATGGTTCTTTCCCCCAGTATTTATCTAAGATTATACATTCTTCAAAAGATCCATCATATCTCTTCCACGTTCACTTGGAATTCCACGAACATCTAATTTAATTCCCAACTTATCTAATTCTTTAAATGTATCGATATCATCTTGGTCCACTGAAACAGTTGCAGATAGTTGTTTCTTCCCTTCAGCAAAATGCATATTTCCAACATTAATTTCTTTAATTGGAACTCCACCTTTAACAAGCTTTAAAGCGTCCTGCGGAGTCTTGATAACGAGTAAGATTTTTTGGTGAGGTGCAGCTTTACCAATAATTTTGATAGTTTTTTCAATCGTAAAGAAACGAGCTTGAACAGTATCCGGTAACACCATTTCCATTAAGCTTTGTTGTACTGTATCTGTAGAGACCTCGTCATTCGCAACAACGACAAGATTTGCTCCTAGTGTATTTGTCCACGTAACCCCTACCTGTCCGTGAACTAAGCGATTGTCAATTCGTGTGGCTAAAATATTGGGTGTACTCATTGATTATTCCCACTTTCTTTTTATTATTTTTGAAATGAAGAAAAAACAGATTATCCTTGATAGTCATGAATCGTAACACCTTTTACTACTCGGTTAACGGTTCCAGTTGCCGAAGGAGTATCGGGTGTATTACCAACTTTTAATGAAGCCATAATCGAAACGGTTTGAGCGAACATTATATAAGGAAATGCTAAATAGATATCATCCAAGTCTTTTCCATCGGAAAACGCGAAGCATTCACCTGAGTAATTTGTTTCTTGATCAACTGAAATACTGACAATGACATCAGTAATCCCATCTCTCTTAATTTCTTCTAAAATATCTAAATCATATTTCCTTGTATATTCATCATTTGATGTGAAAACAAAAACTGCAGTATGTTCATTCACAAATGATTTAGGACCATGGCGGAAACCTAGAGATGAATCAAAGTTGGTCACATATTGTCCAGCTGTTAATTCTAAAACCTTTAATTGCGCTTCTCTAGTTAATCCAGCTAAGCTGCCAGAACCTAAATAAACAATACGATTAAAGTCCCTATTTATAATGTTTTGAATTTTATCTTCATTTTTTATGACATGGTTGCCCATCTCAATCATTTGTTCAACAAATGCTTGCTTTTGTTCTACACTATGTCGATCAAAAATTAATAATGTGCTTAACATCATACATGTAAAGCTTCCGGTCATCGCAAAGCCTTGATCATTTGATTTAGGAGGCATTAATAATAAAAACGAATGGTTTCCCTTTGTTTGCTGTGCTAATTTTCCTGTTTCTGCACATGTGATATTTAGTTGATAAAATTGATTAACCAATTGTTTCCCTAACTCTACTGCTGCAATACTCTCTGGACTATTTCCACTTCTCGCGAATGAGACAAGTAAGGTTGGAACATCCTTTTTATATGAATCATAAGGATTAGAGACGATATCCGTTGTTGGAATACTTTCTAGTGAAAAGTGATTTTCATCCACTTTATTTTTTAAATAGGTTAATAGAGTATCGCCTACATAAGCGGATGTGCCCGCACCAGTGAAGATCACTCTTACTCTTCCAAGTGCACGAAGCTGATCTAAAAATTGATCAATATTTTCCTTTTCCTTCAAATAAATTTCTAATGTTTCTTTCCATAACATAGGTTGCTGCTTAATTTCATTACTTGTTATTTTTGCACCTAATCGTTCCAGTTCCTGTTCAGATAAATGAAACATATTAATCCCCTTCCTTAATGCTGGATATGACGTTACTACCAGTTAATATTAAAAAAATTATTTTACTTTAAAAACCTTCATACCTTCTTTACCAGATTGCATAATTTCTTCCATAAATTCATCGATTGATACATTTCTTTTGAAACAGCTATCTAGAAGAAGTGGAGCATTTGTTCCTGATAAAACCCTTACATTTCCATGTGCAACTGATAGTTTAGCAGATTCATTGAAAGGTGTTCCCCCTGCAATATCAGTAAAAACAACAATATCCTTTAAGGATGATAAGTTTTGGATCGCTCCCTCAATCCTAGTTGCTAAAGTATCTGCGGACATGCCTTCCTCATAATCAATGATTTCAAAATTTTCTTGTTCACCCGCAATTAATTTGATGGATGAATATAAACCCGATGCAAAATGACCATGTCCACTTAATATGATTCCAATCATGCTGTTCAACTCCTTAATTTCTTATCTAATATGTCTAATTTTGTAAATAAATTGATCACTTCTTGCAATACTTAGTGTAAATTCAATCACTTGATTTGCAGTATTATATGTGGTGCGCACTAAACGCAAGCAAGCAGAATCTGTTGGTACTTGTAGAATCTGTGCCTCTTTAAGTGGGACTATACTTGCCGAGAATTCCTCATCAGCTGCTTTCACGACTTCTCCAAAATCCTCTTTAAAAATTTCATATAAAGGTTTTATCTTTACTAATTCTTCTGTTAAACTCGAAAACTTTTTAAAAGGGATATAACTAGTTTCAACCATCATCGGAATCTCATCTGCAAGTCTTAAACGAATAATCTTGAAAACATCCTCCCCAATCGTTAAACCGATATGCTTGGCGAGATATTCATTGGCTTCAATTACATCATAGGAAAGTACGTCAGTCTTTGGAACCCTCCCAATTTTCCTCATATGATCGGTAAAACTATAGCTTTCCATTAGATTTTGCTTATTTTCACCAAGGGTAGCAACAAAGGTTCCTTTACCATGCTTTTTATAGATATAACCCATCTTTTCCAACTCAGCCATTGCCAATCTAACCGTCGTTCGACTCACATTATATTTTGTCGAAATTTCCCTCTCCGACAACATTTGATCATGTGGTTTCATACTTTCCTTAATCTGCTTCCCTAATAAATCAACTAGTTGATAATATAACGGGACTTTACTTTCACTACTAAGCACTCATTTCGACTCCTTATAAGCTTTTGAACTGGTTACTACCTCTTGAATAAAATATAACTCTGATTGTTTTCAATTGTCAATGATTTTTTTGTAACCCTTTTCAAGATATTGACTATTATTAATTTTATAAACTACCAACACAGCCTTTCAATAATTAATAAAGTATGACAAAATACTACAAAAAAAGATTCAGAGTCTGCTCTGAATCCTTTAATCGCTACAATAGATGATACTTACATATTTACACTTCAAATTTGATTTAGTGAATTCCTTCTTAATCTAGTAAAGGATTGATAGATTCTCATAAGCAAACCGATAAGTAGTCTTAGCCTATCAATCACTATTCATCTTCTTCCGATAATAATAGGTTAATAGCCATTTTAACAATGGAGGGACAGCAAAGAAAATAAATAAGATCCGGAATAATTGATAACCAGTTACAATTGACAAATCTGCATGAACTTCATGAGCAATGATCCCCATTTGATCCATTCCACCTGGTGCTGAACTTAGGAATGCAGTAATTGGAGAAATCGGATGTAGGTTTGCCAAAAAGAAACTTAGACCGATTGAAGCTAGTATGAGAACAGATCCACTGATCAAGGAGAAAATGATGATTTTCACTTTATTTGTTAATTGTTCTGGCTTCATCAATGTCCCAATATATCCTCCCATAAAAAATTGCGATATGTCTACTATCGTTGATGGAAGACTTGGTCCATGTAACCCTCCAATATTTAGTATGGCTGTACCAATAATTGGTCCAAGCATGTAAGCGGTTGGCAATTTAATTTTCTTGCCTATAATAGCGAAAATCACGCAAACAATGGTGAAAATAATGATATTCGGAAAAAGTTCAGCCCATTGTGGTTTGATTTTCGTTAATGATCCAGTTAAATGAAAAACCTCTCCTCCAGAAAACATAGGGCTGATTACTAGAAGCGGGACAACAAAAATAATCATCATTAACCTAGTTACCTGGAGAAACGTTACTATCGTTAAATCAATTCCTTTCATTTCCTCGCCTAACGTAATCATCTGGGATAATCCACCTGGGATACTACCTGCTAAAATAGTTGGATAATCAATCTTAGTTAACTTTGAAATAAGTAGAGCAAATAACGCACTAAATGATACGAGTAAAACGGTCATTAGAAGCATGGATGGTGATTGATGAATAATTTGGATTAATGCATCCTTTGTAAATGAAAGTCCAATCGTATATCCAACAATAATTAAGCCTATATTCCGGATATGTACTGGCCAATAAGGAGTGAACTTCCCTGTCCTTGATAGAAGGAAAATCACCACCATGGGACCTAGGAGCCAAGGTATCGGCATATGAATATAGTTAAATACTAACCCGCCTAATGCCGCTACAACAAATGAATATAAGAGTTGAATCGATTTATTCTTACTATTTAATTGTTTTTCCATGTTAAAACCTTCTCTGGGTTGAAATTTTCTTTTTTCCATTTCACTATAACATAAAGAATGATTGACTCCCTTATATTTGTTTATTACTAATCATACCTTTAAGCTATTTGTTTGGTACCTATAATACAAGTAAAACACCATTCATGCATACCCATAAGAAAATGCATAAATGGTGTTTCGCAACTATTTCGTTGGTAGCTTTCCTTCCTTCATATAACGATATATTGGAATTTCGTCCCCCTTCTCAACAGGGATGAAGTTGAAGGTGACGTAGCTGTCGATGGATTCTGGTTCAAGGGCAATGGCAATGACGTTTGCATTTGCTTGAGACATGTTGAAAACATAGCTTCCTTTAGGGAAGGTTTGTTCTTTTGTTGTAACTTCTGTTGTTACTTGATTTGTATAGTGACCATTTTCTAGAGTTGTTGAAACTTTATTATCAATCACTTTGAAGCCTTCAATTTGTAGTTTCATTGGTTTATTTAATTTTTCTACTTTCACTCCTAAAATTTCAAGTTTACGCGCAATATCATGGTAGGCTGGCGGCATGATATAGGCTGTAGGACGCTCTCTTTCAAGGGTCGCATAGGCTTCATTGGAATCCTTCCAATCAATCGGTATAGCTGTCCTTTCACCTTTCGCAAGATCGATTACTTCAAGTAATTGATCGGGTATCAATTTGTTTTCGCTTGTAATGACAATCTTGTCATTATCATTGATTTGTTTTCCTTTTGCAACGATTTCTTGTCTTGCAGTACTTACCAATTTTTTAATTTGATCAGCATGTTTTGCCGTAGATTTAATAAAATTGGTTTGAGCAATAGTTTGTGCATAGACGCGTCGTTCAAAGTTCTCACGTCCAATATTGATGCCACGTGTCTCAATTAAATATGTGAGTGTGTTCTTTAATCCTAGAGCATTTCTACCAATTCTCGCTTCTGTACTTCCTTCAGTTGCAACTAATTTTCCGGAATCATTGGTACCTAATGTGTAATAGTCATGATGGGTTAGCTTTTCTTTATCAAGTACCTTTTGAACCTCAGGAAGGAGCAAGTCCTCAGATGCTTTACGTAGCTGCTCTGGAATATTTAGGTTCTTAGCAGGAGAAATGAGCAGATCATAGGAAGCAATCGAACCCTTATCCCCATATTTCTTTAATAAAGACGAGTTCACTGTATATTCGTGGGTATCTAGTACGACTTCTGGCTGATACTCATTCACAGCTTGATTAATTAATTGAACCTCTGGATATTCCACTTTTATATAATCACGATTGGCATCAAGGTTCGTAGCAATGTATCGTTTAAAATTATACGAACCATCTGGATTTACACGCGGAACGATGGCGATATTCACTTGATCAAGCACATCTCCTAGCTTTCCTTCTGCTATCATTTGAGCCATTACAAGGGTAGATTCTCCAGCAGCAGGCTCATTTCCATGAATTTGTCCTTGTATCCAGATCAATGGTTTCTTTTTATTACTCTTTATTTTTTCCGGGTTATCTTTTGTAAATAAAAGAAGTGGGATATCCCTTCCTTCTAAAGATTGACCAAGAATCTTTAAGTGAACATTTTTATTTTTATTAGATAATTTTTTAATGAATGACATCATTTCTTCCTGACTTGTAAAAGCAATCTTTCCCTTTCCAAAGCCAGGAGTTGTGAATTGTGCATGGGGTGATGGAAAAAGGTGGGCAATGTTTTCGGGCTGAATATAGCTTGGACCATTTCCATAATATGGGGTGAATTCGCTTTTGTCCTGAGCAGCAAATGCGTTTTCCTGAAACAGTCCTCCAGAAAAGGGCATCACGGCTGTTATTGACAATGCAGCTACAAGGGATGTGACTCGGATGATTTTTTTCATTATATTCCTCCTCCTTTTGTTTGACTATTCAAAATTTAACATTAATATTCGATAAATGAAATGAATATAATGACACTTTTTTGAAAACAGGAGATTCCTCCTAACATTCTTGCGATTCAAAGCATCACAAGCCAAACATAAATAAAAAGGGGAAATTATCCCCCCATTGCTATATGGAGGAAATGCTGAATATCAATATTCCATGTATATTTGCCTAGTATCTTATAGTTATTACCACGTTCCCCGTTTTAGATTACAACAACTAAAATTCTGCTTTCATTCCGTTTATCCTTTTTTACGAAGCTCCATAATTAGATCAGAATGATTCACCGCTTCACCTTGTTGAATTCGGTGACTGATTTCATAGTGATTGCCATTAAGCAGAATGATTGGTGTAATTACTTCATAGCCTAGTTTTTTTATTTTTTCTATATCAAATATACCTAGCTGAGTTCCCTTACTTATTTTATCCCCATTTTTTACGTTTATTTCAAAACCTTCACCTTTTAGATTTACGGTCTCTAAGCCCATATGGATTAATAGCTCTGCACCTTCATTTGAGCGAAGAGAGATCGCATGCTTTGTCGGAAAAACGTCAACCACTTCACCGTCTATCGGTGATACCAATCGATTATTTTGAGGTAAAATTGCAACACCATCGCCCATCATTTTTTCAGAAAATACTTGATCTGGAACTTCCTCTAATAAAACAAAGGTTCCTTCTAGTGGCGCATTTAATATAATAGATTGATTCACTTTTTTAAATAAAGATTTAAACATCATTATCCCTCCTACGAATTCTTATAATTATGAAAGCGTTTATTATTTTGTTGATTTTTTATATTGTAATACTTTATACTGTGTATGTAAATAATTTTCATCCAAGGAGGTAACATGATGAATAGTTTCTTTGAAAAGGCGCAACAATTTGGTAAATCATTTATGTTACCGATTGCTGTATTACCAGCAGCCGGCCTTTTACTAGGAATTGGAGGAGCACTATCCAATCCTAATACAATTAAAGCCTATCCATTTTTAGATGTATCATGGCTTCAAGGTGTATTTACGATTATGTCTAGTGCTGGAAACATTGTATTTGCAAATCTTGCTTTACTTTTTGCTGTTGGACTTGCGGTAGGATTAGCAAAATCTGATAAAGGTACAGCGGGTTTAGCTGGAGTCCTTGCCTTTTTAGTAATGAATGCGACAATGTCTGCACTTCTTACAATTACAGGAAAAATTAATATTGAGAATCCTGCAGCAGCTGGTCAAGGAATGGTCCTTGGTATCCAGTCATTAGAAACGGGTGTGTTTGGGGGAGTTGTAGTCGGTATTGTAGCTGCATGGCTTCATAATCGCTTTAATAAAACCCAGCTACCACCATTCTTAGGCTTCTTTAGTGGTTCACGATTTGTACCAATTATTTCTTCGTTTGCTGCAATTATTCTAGGTGTTGTTCTATTTATTGTATGGCCATTTATTCAAAGCGGAATTTTTAAAATGGGTGGTTTAGTCGAAGCAACTGGCTATATAGGAACATTTATTTATGGCTTTGTCCTTCGTTTATTAGGGCCTTTTGGCTTACATCATATTTTTTATATGCCATTTTGGACAACAAGTCTTGGGGGATCACTCGTAGTAGATGGTCATCTCATTGAAGGAACACAGCGAATTTTCTTTGCTCAATTAGCAGATCCAGATACAAAAGAATTTTACATTGGAACATCCCGTTTTATGTCTGGACGTTTTATTACAATGATGTTTGGATTAGTGGGTGCAGCCTATGCAATTTATCGCACAGCAAAACCCGAAAAGAAAAAGATTGTGGCAGGTTTAATGGGTTCAGCGGCCTTGACCTCTTTCCTTACAGGAATTACCGAACCACTTGAATTTTCTTTCCTATTTGTCGCACCATTTCTTTATGTATTACATGCATTTTTTGATGGATTGGCATTTATGATTGCACATATTCTTCATATTACGATTGGTCAAACTTTCTCTGGAGGCTTCATTGATTTTATTTTATTCGGAATATTACAAGGAAATGCGAAAACTAATTGGGTACTCGTACCTGTAGTTGGTATCATTTGGTTCTTCCTTTACTTCTTCACTTTTACTTTCTTTATTAAAAAATTCAACTTTAAAACACCTGGTCGTGAAGAAGAAGGTGAAGCAGTAGTATCTATCAATAATAAAAGTGAACGTGCACAAGTGATTGTAGAAGCATTAGGCGGGAAAGAGAATTTAGAAAATGTTGATTGCTGCGCTACTCGCTTACGTGTAACGGTAAAAAATGAAACAGCTGTTGATGAAAACATGCTGAAGAAAACAGGGGCAAAAGGAGTTCTTTCAAAGGGAAAAGGAATTCAAGTTATTTATGGACCTGATGTAACTATAATTAAAAATGAAATAGAAGAAATGGTAGGCGAATAATTGATGTTAGAAACCATAAAAAAAGGGCTTGTTGCTTCTTGCCAAGCACTTCCAGACGAACCACTTCATAGCTCATTTATTATGGCAAAAATGGCGTTAGCAGCACAGCAAGGCGGTGCTGCTGGGATTCGTGCTAACTCGAAGGAAGATATCATTGCGATAAAACAAGAGGTAAAATTACCTGTCATCGGTATTATTAAACAGGATTATTCCGATAGCGATGTGTTTATTACTGCAACAAAGCGCGAGGCAAATCTTTTACTAGAAACTGGTTGTGAGATGATTGCACTTGATGCAACTCTCCGGAAACGACCGCAGGGAGAAACACTAGAAGAATTGGTTTCATATATAAGAAAAAAGGGACCACATGTTCAATTGATGGCTGATATTTCTACGATTGAAGATGCTGTGAATGCTGAAAAACTTGGATTCGACTGTGTCTCAACTACTCTATATGGATACACAAATGAAACAAAAGGTTGTAAACTATATGATAATGAGTTTCACTTTATAAAAAAAGTCCTTCAATCCGTTTCCATTCCTGTCATTGCAGAAGGTAATATTATCACACCAGAAATGGCTAAGCAGGTATTGGATTTAGGAGCATATTCAGTTGTTGTCGGTGGTGCCATTTCAAGACCACAGCAAATAACCGCTCGATTTATTGAAGTCATAAAAAAGGGATAACGCTGTTTTTCGAAGGAGAAAGGAGCTATAAGTGTCTTCACTATTAGAGGATATTCAATCTAGATACTCTTCCTTTTCAGATAAAGAAAGGCAAATTGCAGATTACCTCTTAGCATCACCAGATGAAGCGTCCCATAGCCATATTAAAGATATTGCTAGTAAAACAGGAGTTTCTGTTGCGTCAATTACAAGATTTGCTAAAAAAGTATCTTGTCGTAATTTTGTAGAACTCAAATTAAAGCTTGCTAGGCAAAATCATGCAGCAAAAAGCGATGACATT
This sequence comes from Heyndrickxia oleronia, assembly GCF_017809215.1. GTDB lineage: Bacteria > Bacillota > Bacilli > Bacillales > Bacillaceae_C > Heyndrickxia > Heyndrickxia oleronia. The sequence continues at coordinate 1,012,797 of NZ_CP065424.1, read as the reverse complement.
GACGAAACATTACAGAATCAATATAAAGAAATGTTTCAAGATATACAGTCTTTATCTGGAAAAGAATCCTTTTCACGTGTTCTATCATTAATCGAAGAAGCTAATCGGATTTTCATTTATGGATTAGGTAGTTCCGGTTTAGCATCTCAAGAATTAAACTACCGTTTAAGTCGGATGGGGTTTGCTTCCGAAGCGGTTACCGACCCTCATTTGATGGTAATTAGGAGTGGATTATTAAAGGAAGGGGATCTATTACTTACATTTTCTCGTTCTGGACAAACAAGAGACCTTTTAGTATCACTTGAAAAAGCAAGAGAAAATGGAGTAAAAATTGTCTCTTTCACCGCCTACGGTGATACACCACTCACTGCGCTTTCACACGAGGTACTATGGACAATACACCCAATAAGAAATGGTTACTTCTCTCCGGGTCTGGACTTAAGTGCATTATTTTTAATTGATCGAATTACTGCACATTTCCTTCAAGATCCTGAGCGGAATAAAACATATAGACAAACCATATCAATCATTTCTAATTTATCACACTTAAATCAATCGAAATAATAAATACATGCTGAACAATAGATAGCGTCCTCATTAAAGGACGCTATTTCCTTGTTCAAACTAGCATTTATTAGTAAAGATGGATTTTATAACGTGCAATCACTTATTGAACACCCAATGCTGAATTGCTTTTGCTACACCGTGGTCCTCATTTGTAGCCGTTACCCAATTAGCCATCTCCTTCACCTTTTCTTGGGCATTTCCCATCGCCACACCTACACCCGCTTTTGTGATCATTGAGCTATCATTCAGACTATCTCCCATAGCCATCACATTTTCCATTGTAATCCCGATCCTAGAACAAACCTTTTCTAAGCCTCTCGCTTTACTCACTCCGTAAGGATTTACCTCTAGATTCGTCGGACTAGAATTGGTTACTTGAAGTTTTCGGTTCGTTAGTTCTTCTAATAAAGTGTGACGAATGACATCATCTTTAACATCAAAACCAAATTTTAACCATTTATGCTCTGAAATATCCATTTCATTAGGGAATCCTTCTCGATAAATATGCTCAGGAGTAATTGCCCAGAAATAGGTTTTGTATTGTTTAGCTAATTCCCACATTCTTTGTACATCGTCTATTTGGAGAAAATTTCTTTCTATTAATTCACATGAAGGATCCCATATTTCTCCTCCATTCACTGTTACCATATAAGAATCTAGTTTCAACTCCTCTGCATATGGATGAGCGGTCGTAAAGTTTCTACCAGTCGTTAAGACAATATGTATTCCCATTTCCTTTGCTCTTGAAATGGCTTCTTTATTTTCTTTTGATACTTCTTGTTGATTAGTAAGTAAGGTTCCGTCCATGTCGAGTGCGATTAAGCGGATATCTGGATGAATGGCTTGATTGTCCAATAATATCTTCCTTTCTATTCTTATCCTTTCTTTAATTGTAGTATAACTTTACCTATTTTGCAGGTATTTTGGTCGGCAGAAAAAGAGCAACCACCTCAAATAGATGCTGGCATTGGACATTGCGGGACTGACTCCACCTTTAGAAGTGAATGAAAACTAAAATAAAGAAGACTGTCGAAAGTTGAATCTCTTTCGTACAGCCTTGTTCTTTTTTGTGGCTTTTTCTATATCCCCTATTTAATTAAATAGGTTGAAGATTAATTAAAATAGATTTCTTTCCCTTTTTCACTTGATTCATATATTCCACATAATATTTTCATCATTTCTACTCCATGCTGGACTGGACTTAATGTTTCTTTTTCCCCTAAACATACATTGACAAAATGATCAATTTCGTTTTGAAAGCCTTTGACAAAATCAAAGGATAGATTGTCAACCTGTGGAGTGATATTCAAAATTGTATTATGTTTTTCTGAAATAATGGAGAGCTCTGGTTCAATTTCAGCTCCGCCCTTTGTTCCAAAAAGCTTGACCGCGATTTCATCCTTTTTCGCATGGAGAGTGAAACTTACATCGACTAACATCGACGCTCCATTTTCAAAGCGAATCATCGCGTTTGCCATATCCTCTACATTATTTTTACTAGGATCATAGTCTGCTGCTTTGTAGAATGATAGATTTTCTATATTCGACCGGTTCCCTAACTTCGAATACGTATTTCCGCTAATTGATTTAACTTTTGGACAGCCCATCAAATACCAAAGAATATCAATCACATGAACACCTATATCGATTAATGGACCGCCACCTGATCTTTCTTTATCAGCAAACCAACCACCCGGGTTTCCTAATCTTCGAATACAAGTCGCTTTTGCAAAGTAAATTTCACCTAATTCACCATGATCAATAAAATTTTTTATGATTTTCGTATTCGTTGCATATCTTCTTACAAAACCAACCTGCAGGTTTTTCCCACTCCGTTTCACTGCTTCTTCAACCTTTAATGCTTTTTCAACACTTGTCGTTAATGGTTTTTCCACTAATACATGTTTACCGGCATTCAAAGCATCAATAGCAATTTCAGCATGTGTATTATTCCATGTACAAATACTCACCGCGTCTAGTTCAGCATCTTTTAAAAGATCTAAATGATTCGTATACGTTTTTTCTGCCTGAAAAGCTGCAGCCTTTGCCTTTGCTCTTTCTTCATTAAAGTCACATATAGCATAAATATCAGCATTTTCATTATTTTGATAAGAGCGAAGATGTGAATCTGAAATTGAACCTGTGCCGATCACACCTATTTTTAGTTTTTTTGACATATCCCTTCCCCTTTCAACTATATATAGTTTCTAAACGAACGACCTGTTTTTTTTGGTTGGATTCATAAGCCGCTTTTACAACTTCTAATGTGCGAAGTCCATCCAATCCAGTGATGGATGGCTCTCTTTGTTCTTGGACACAGGATATAAAATCATTGATCAGTTTTTCATCCATATCCTCTGCTAACGGTAAATGCTGTATTTTACCATCATGATCATTAAAATAGGTAGCATGCTGCTTGAAAGCATCCACATATAGATTTCCTTTTGTGCCAATAAAGCGGATTGTAACATCACCCCAAGTAGGAAATGTTTTCGGTCTCGACCAGCTCGGATCAATGGAAACGATGACACCAGATTTAAGCTCAAGTGTGACTATGCCACAATCCTCTACGTCAATATCATAAAATCTTGTATCAAACTCAGCATATACATTCTTTACCTCGTCCTTTAAAATCCAACGAATGACATCCATTATATGAACGATATGGTCTGTTGCTGCACCACCTCCAGAAAGAGCTTTTTCGATAAACCATCCACCAGGCATTTGTCCATGATTGGTCCCGCTGATTGCAATTACTTCCCCAATATCGCCTTGATCAATTATTTCCTTCGCCTTTACTACAGCAGGAGCAAAGCGAACTGGATAGGCCACTTGAAGGATGACACCCGCCTGTTCACAGGCTTGAATCATCTCTTTTGCATCACTAATTTCAGTTGCGAGCGGTTTCTCACATAAAATATGCTTGTTTGCCTCAGCCGCATAAACGACATGCTCTTTATGTTTGGCATTTTCCGAACAAATAATGACCGCTTCAATATCCGTTTTCAAAAAAGAATGAATATCGCTTATATAAACACAATGAAACTTTGTAGCCATTTCTTTCCCACGTTTTTCATCCTCATCCCAAATATAAGATAATTCAGCATTTGGATGTTCCTGGACATAATTGGCATAAGTTATAGCGTGCATATGTGCAAAACTAATGATTCCTATTTTCATAGACATTCCACTCCTTTTGAAAGAAAAACAGGCTGTCCTTGTGCAACTGATTGATTCGCCGCATCTGCTAGTTGCAATGCCTTCATTACATCCTCTGCTGACATAGCCGGCTTTTCATTCCCAAGTAGACATTGCAAGTAATGACGAAAAATACGGGTATCCACGCCTTCCTTCTTATACTCTATTAAAGTGCTTAAATGATTTTGTAAAAGCAGTGGATTATTGTCCTGACTATCATATGTAATCATTCCTTTGTTTCCTGTCAATTCAAAGGAAGTATGCTGTGCATAATCAGACCAAGAACATTCCAAATAAGCGATTGTTCCATCCGTCATACGCAATGTGACAAAACCATATTCGATGGGAGTACCCTCGATATCTGAATGATTTACACGTCTTGACATCACCATTTCTGCCTCACCAAATGTCCAACGTAGCCAATCGAAATGAGGTAAGCCCACCTCATTAAATAAATTACGATCTATATTTATTTGATCATCATTGTTTGGATACGGGACTCCACTCCTTATTCGAATAACACCTGTTTTTCCAATCAATCCCTTGTTAATTTGAAGTCTTGCCTGAATAAATTCAGGTGTGTGACGGTATGTATTTCCCATTAAAAGCTGTACTTTATGTTTCATGCAAACTGAAATCATCTTACTTACTTCATTACTATTAATTGCAGCTAATGTTCCATAAATCACATGAATATTAGCTTCCGCTGCCATAGTCACTAACTCTAAGGGGCTTCTAACCGGTGTTGCTACATCAATAACATCCACATCTGTATATTGAATGAGTGATTCTAATCGATTATAAATCGTAATCCCATTCACCTCTGCCTCCTGCTGTAAGGTCGAATCCTGCGTAATAATCCCTACAACTGTGACTTCTCTAAATGTTAACCATGCTCTCAAATGTTGCTGACATTGACTTCCTGTCCCGATGATTGCAAGCTTCATTTCTTATGCCTCCTATCTTTTTCGCCGCGAAATGTTCATTATCATGTAACCCACGATTTTTCTTCATTTCCCTTTTCACACATTTTCAGCTGAGTAGGAATAATTTCGCTTTCAATACCAAATTCACCTTTATTCTATTCCTTTGTTGTCGAGTATTTTTTTCATGAATCACTTATTAGATTATTAAGAAAACTTATTATATACTACACAACACTATTTCACATGTGCTCCATCAATTCTTGGCCAATCTAATTCAATTCCCTGACGAACTAATAATTGTTGAAACTCAGAAAGTAATTCTTCATTGTTTCGAACGTCCCTAGGCAGGATTCCTTTTTCAATCGAATAAGCCGCTAAATAGCCTGCTGATTCTCCAATATTCCACTCAACAGGATGAAGCCGGAAGCATCCATTTGTTAAATGTGTAGCTCCAATGTTTTTACAAGCCGGCAATAAATTATTCATCCGTATAGGTATAAGACTGCCTAATGGAATTTGAAAAGGATAGCTCGGTACATAGCAGGTAGTATTCGTAACAACTGTTGGATGTAAATCAATATAATACCAGCCTACTCCAATTGAATCAGGGAATATCGTGATACCTTTATCACCACGGCTCTCCACACTAATATGTTGTTCCAATACAGTAAATTCCGCCTTAATTCTTCTTGATTCCCGAATATAGGGATGCATAGCTAAACCATCTTCCGTACCTACCATATCTTTTCTTAGTCTTAAACCAGGGTAACCAATGCCACCATCATCCCTAGGTGCCTCCGTTTGTAACCAATATAAAAGGGAGAGGCTTAACTGTTTCGCTCCTTCTAAATGTTTGATCTTTTCCTCATGACTGACATCAATGATCGGACCTAGCCAATAATCATTTTGTGGCCAATTAATAATGGAAATATCCCCTTCGTATCTATTTGGCTGAAAATGGTTGCGATCAATGATCCTCCGATAATCCCATAATGAAATATGCTTACCAGGAAACATGCCGAATTTTTTAGATTGACCTGTTACTCCATCGACCCCATACCAACTTAGTAATTTATGGCTCATAAAATCAGCATGATAATTTTTCCAAAAATCATATTGCTTTGGTTTTTCAATCGTAAAATTTCCACCTTCGATATAATCAACGATAAAACAATGGGTGATGGATTGCATATCTAATGGAATAGGCGCCCCATCAAGAGCATGTGGCTCACCCGTTTCTGATTTTGCTTCAGCCCCTGTTACATACTCCGTGCCAGTCATAGGAAGCATGTCACCACATTCTGTTGCATCTAAAAAGTATTTACCACTTAATATAAATATTTCCTTATTTTTTTGATTCTGTACGTGAACCGATTTAACAGTATCCCCCTCAACCTCCGCACGAGTCAAACAATAATTTAGCATAATAGTAATTTGTGCGTTGCTGATATACGGGGCCAACATATCATAAAGAACCGCAAGAGCTACTCTTGGTTCATGTGCGATCCTACTGACCCAAGCATTCCCTGGATTAAAAACTTCATCTTTTCTTGCGGCCTCTGTTAGTGGGTAATGACGTCGATAATACTCCCTCACCCGATTCCGAAACTTTCTATAGGTCGTTGTACAACCAAAGTATTCGATCCATTTATGTTCGTCCGGAGGAACAGCTTGACTTGTAAGCTGTCCACCAATCCAATCTGTTTCTTCCGTCATAATAACCTTTTTCCCCATTTGGGCGGCGGCAAGTGCTGCAGCACAACCACCTATTCCACTGCCAATTATAATAATATCTGCGTCCTTTTCCTGTGCCATGTTTCCTCACCTCTCAGAAATACCAATTTTTCAAACTGCTTAAACAATCTTTTCCATGACATAAGATAAATGAAAGTCCACTTCAAACATTCGCTTCCAAGGAGAAGTAACATTCTCTAGTTTTAATCTACCTTCAGCAGGATTGGACAGATTCTCCTTTATAAACTGCTCTAGCTTCTGCTTTATTATGGATTGAATCACCTCTAATTGGCTGGATATATCAAAATATGTACAGCCTAAACGCGGAATATCATTGGTTGCAACCTGCTTTCTCACAATCGTTTGATATCCCCAATCCTCGACAAGTCTTGAATAATAAAATTCTCGACTCTTTGCAATCCTCTCATAATCAATCATTTTATGATAATAGGACTCTATGATTGTATGTGCAATAACCGTACCGAGGGAATTTCCAGAGGTATTCCAACCTGCATAAGCGCTAATTTTTTCAAGTAATCCTTGTTTTTTAAGCATATACATGAGCGTTTGATCACTACCATTACAGGTAGCCACATCCGCAATTCCTACAACCATATTCTTAGAAAGATAGAATTGCATAGCTTGAATAAATTCTCTGTAATTGATTTCGGAAAAATAGGACCGATGTCTTTCACTGAAAAGCTGATTCGGTTCTGCCATCCCTGATTGACCAACAGCTGGCGAATGGGTGAACAAAACTGCATCAGCATCTAATGAATGATCCACCATGACCGCGCCACTTGCAGTTAAATGGGATTTTATGCTTTCCTGTAGACTTCGATCCTCATATTTCGGAATAATAAAGGGACCATTTGTAGATGAATATCTTACATAAAGGGCCGGTGTGTACTGATGAATCTCACAAAATACTTTTGAAAATAACGTACAGCCAATTTCATCGGCACCAGGATAGATAGCGATTCGATCCATTAATTGGAGCTGTTCCACTTTAAACAATAAATCACTTTGCTCCATCGCACTAAATCCATACTCCGCATTATCATCAAGAGGAAAGATTAAAAAATCAATTAGCCCTATTTGGACTAAATCAATAGCCACTAAATTCGTAGCAGAGTTAGTCCTTCGTCTATTAGTAAAATCCTTAAGAATTTCAACAGGTATCTCTTGCTTTAGAAGAATAAAGTCCTCGCTTTCCTGTTCTAGTAGCTCCCCTCTTCCCTTCTTATCTAATAATTTTCCGTAGTGAGAGATTCGTTCACCATATATCGCATAATAATCTGGTTCCTCATCACTGCTGTTATAACTTGGAACCCTCATAATTAGATTAAATGCATAAATAATGATCCTTTGGTTTTGCTGCTTTATTTCCTTTATTACATCTAAGCGCGCTACACATTCCTCATCCGTTAACTGATGCAATCTCGATGGTACAATTCCACCATAAACGAGCATGTCTAAAGAGAGGATAAGATGTGTTGCTTCTTTCGTTTCTCGTAATAGCCAGCTTCGAATATCCTCAAACTTGGCAGGATTCTTCTTTCTACCCAATATTTGTTTTGAAGGGGTAAAAAGTTGAATATCCGTAGCTGCCGCTAATTGCTGCGGATATTTTAAATTACATGGCCTCTCATCAAGTGGTAAATAAACAACCTTCATCATCAAACTCCTTTCCAAACTCTTATACTCGTATTATCCTTCTTCCCTAGCGCCCGCTGAATAATTTGGTAATGTATGAGGCCTGTAATACTAAAGGCAAATAATATTGGTAGAACATGAATATATGTACAAATAAGAACAGCGATACTAGCAAATAACAGAACCATTGTTGGATATGCAGGTCGAGTAACCGCTAAATAAACAGATTGCCTGATCAGCTGTTTAAGTGATCGATCATCATCAACAACTAAAGGATAAAGATAAGATGAAATAAATAGAAAAAAGAGACCGATTATAATAAACAGCGGGAATAAGATGTATTTAAGTGTTCCATCCATATTCCAAACGAACAAGAAATCACTCACTAGAATAATCATAATAAGACTTTGTAAAATACCAATGATCAAACTTTTCATAAAATACTTTTTAAAATTTAAAAAAAATGTTTTTATTATGGCGGGATCATCATTTTTCGACCAATCCCTAATCACTCCATACATGGCTGTGGTTGATGCAAAAATTGTAATTAACGGGAGTGAGCAGATGATCCATAAAATATTTAGTAAACAAAAGTTTCCGATGAACTCCATGATTCTATATAATTTACTGTCTGGTTTAAACAATTGGGCTCCTCCCATTTCTAAAAAGATAATATGGGAAGTACCTATTATGGGAACTCCCCTTCACATTAAGTGTCTTATGTTCTAGCTGGTAGTAATTTCTTCAACTTACTTACCGATTTCTCTGTTCCTACTTTAGGATCTTCTGCCCCTTCAAACTCAACAGATAACCAACCAGTATACCCCACGTTTTTTAATTCAGAAATCACATGGTTGAGATCAACATTTCCCTCACCAGCTACAGTTCCTAAAAACTTGTTACCCGATAACGATTTAAAGGCAGGGCCATCATAATCACTGCTCATTTTTATGAAATCTTTAAAATGAACATGGGCTACATATTGTTTAACTTTTGTAACAGCATCATTGGGATTCTCATCAACTAATAGAAAGTTACCTGTATCAAGAGTGCTAAGAATATTCGGTGAATTCACAGTATGAATTAATTCTATAATTTGCTCACTACGTCCTGCAAAATATCCATGGTTTTCAATACCTAAAATCACACCTTGCCGTTCAGCATATGTTGCACATTCTTTTAAACTTTCAATGATCCACTCTTTCCCTTGTTCAAAAGGAACCCCCTCTAAAATATCCCCACTAAATATTCGAACAACATTTGTATTTAATTCCTTTGCAATATCAATCGCCTGATGAACTCTATTTATTTCATGTTGCCTCTCCTTTTCATCCGGCTTAACAAAATTATTTGTTATATCATAAGCACTTACTTGGAGGTTATTCTCAGCTAATAAGGAAAGAACTTGCGGGATTTCTTCTTGTTCGTTTTTCCAATATATATCTAATAATTCAACCCCATCTACACCAATGGTAGCCGCATATTGAATAAACCCAAACACATCAAGATTTTCTTGTTTCACATACCGGTGTAAACTATACATACTAACACTTGTTTTCATACATATCCCCTTTTCAATAAATATTCCTCTATTGCTAACTGGATAAATTACACGAATAACTATCGATTGAAGACCTTAATCCATTCCAAATTATCAGTACATCTTATCCAATACCGCCTTTGCGGTCTTCTCAATTGATTGGAAGGTTTTTTCCTTTTGCTTTAATACGATAATGGTTGTTAAAACATCTAGTAAATGTAACTGGGCAATTTTTGATGCAAAAGCCCCACCCTGTAGTGGAGTTTCCTTCGAGGCAGCTAGTAAGATAACATCCGCATATTGAGTAATCGGTGATTTAGCATGGTTTGTAATACAAATGATAAAAGCGTTATTTTCCTTTGCTATGGCTATTGCATCCACAACATCCTTCGTGCTCCCTGAGGTTGAAATACCAAAGACAACATCGTTTTTTGAGACAAGAGCTGCATTCATCGCCATAATATGGGAGTCTGATGATTGTTCTACATGATACCCCAACCTCATAAATCGATATTTTCCATCAAAAGCTGTAAGCCCAGAGGAGCCGACTCCAAAAAAGTATAGCTTATTCGCCGACATAATGGCTTCGACAGCTTTATCAAGTTTTTGTGATTCTAATAATTGGAGGGTACTCTCCAATGTTTGAACATTTTGCGAGGTAATTTTTTTCAAGATCGTTTCAATATTATCATTTTCCTCAATTTTTCCATGTACTTGTTCATCTGGGTCTGCAAGATTTTGGGCAATTGCCAGTTTAAATTCTTGGTATCCGCGATACCCTAGCTTCCTGCAAAAGCGAATGACGGTTGTTTCTCCTACTCCTGACTTTTCCGCAAGATCCGTTACCGATGAATAGACGGTTTCTTGCGTATCCGCAATCACAAAGTCAGCCACCTTTTGTTCTGCTTTAGTTAATGACTTATAAATGGTTGAAATGAGTATGATTGGATTAGAGATTGTTTTTGTATTCATTTTTTTCCTTTCCTTTTCGTAGTTTAGCCTACGATAACGTGTAGCTTCCATTTACAAATTGATAAATTTTGTCATAATATTCTCTTTCTTTTTCATCTGAGCCATGATAGATTCTGTATAATGCCTTTCCTCCATCAAACCAAGCAATAGCCGATTCCTTCATATATTTATGAAGAATCCCTCCCTCTAAATAACAATCAAATCGTTTTAATCGTTCCGCTTTCTCTGCCATTGATTCGTTATTCGCAGTATAGAATTCCATTTCAACCCCTGCATTCCTTTCCTCTGCTGCCTTTGCAGCATCCTTTACACCAGTAAAGTCTTTATAAAACATATAATTAGGCTGGAGAAAAGCAGAATGGAAATAATAGTCCTGATAGTTATCCAGCTGATGAATATTATATGAGCTATAAAAAGGAATCCAAAAGAACTTTTTACCTTGTTGTTCGATGTATTGATATAGTTCCTTCAACAGCCAATGATCATCAATATCCCAGCTTCTATGTATTGTCTCAAATGTCCAATAAAATCCTAATAAATGAAGATGTTCATAGTTTTGCTGCGAAAATCTTTCTATCACTCTATTTATAAACCATTTACAAGCGACTAAACGAGCTTCTGTTGCATGCTGTAAATTCTGTCCTTGAACACTAAAATTCAATGGAGCTCCATCAATGGTTCCAAATTTTGATTGTAATGGACCCGGATAAGGAATCGTAATAATTAAATTGCGCTTATGTTTAGGTGATCCAAGCGTCTCAATTCCCGCATTAATTGCTTGATTAAGGGCATCTGCGAAAACATCAGGCATAAAATACCAATCAATAATCGCCTCCCAGTCTGCTAAATTTCCAGGGTTAGGGGCAGGGACTGCATAAAAATTCCCTTCTCCATTCTTAGTTGTACCAATATTCACATCTGAATAAAGATATCCTCCCTTCGGGGACTTAAAATGCCAAAAGGCAAAACTATCAAACATCCAATCATCTGACTTCCCCTGCTTATCCAAATGAGTAACATAATGCAAAAAATCATCTTTTCCCCAAGGATTATCGACATTTCCACCTACAAGAATCATATGTTTGAGAAAATTAAATGCTTCTTGGTTCGGTTGAAAATATGGCAAAAGAAACACTCCTCATTAATAAGATTTGTTTGAAACTATTTTCTGATTCAAGACATTATGTTAAGACTATTTTTTTCCAAGCTCTCTACAAACCTTTTTGTTAAAACCTGTGGCCTTGTAATCGCCGTTCCTACTACGACCGAATGAGCCCCCTGCTTAAATGCCATCACTGCCTCTTCTGGTGTTGAAATTCTCCCCTCGGCAACAACTGGAACATCAAAGGATGAAGTGAGTTCTTTTATTAAAGAAAAATCTGGACCATCTAATTTTGGACTATAGGAGGTATAGCCTGATAGAGTTGTAGAAATTAGATCACACCCCTCCTCGACTGCTATTACTCCTTCTTCAAAAGTCGAAACATCAGCCATCACAAGGCTATTGCTATTTTCCCTAATAAAAGTAATCATTTCATGTAAAGTAATCCCATTCGGTCTCATTCTTGCTGTTGCATCAAGGGTAATGACATCCGCTCCTGATTCAATGAGTTCTTCTACTTCTTTTAGAGTAGGAGTAATAAAAATTTCACTACCCGAATAATTCCGCTTTATGATTCCGATAGTTGGTAGACCTGTTAATTTCTTGATTGCAATAATATCTTCTTTCCCATTTGCACGTATGGCAACGGCACCGCCTATTTTAGCTGCAAGACCCATTTTCGCCATATATTCAGAACCATGTAATGGTTCATCCTCTAATGCCTGACATGATACGATTAATTTTCCTTTGATTAAATCTAGGAATGTTTGTTTTTCCATCATTTCACCTCTTATTCATTCACCAAGATTGTTATCCCTTTACTGCACTGCTGTATGCACCTTTAATAAAGTAGTTTTGAAATGCGATAAATACAACTAAAATAGGAATAAGAGCGATGATAGCTCCTGCAGATACTAATCTCGTATCTGATACAAATGCTCCCTTCAAATCATATAGTCCGATTGTTAAAGGATACGTATTTGGATCCTGCAATACGAGAAGTGGCCATAAGAAACTATTCCATGATCCGATAAAGCTTAGTATCGCAAGTGTTGCCAACATTGGTTTGACCATTGGCATCATAATATGCCACCAAATTTGCAGAGTTGATGCCCCATCCATAATGGCAGACTCATCTATTTCCTTTGGAATCCCCATAAATGCTTGCCTCATCAGAAAGATTCCAAATGCCGAAACAGCTCCTGGTAAAATAACCCCTGTATATGATCCAATCAGGTGAAGTTTTTGCAAGATGATATAGATTGGTATCATTGTCACCTCTCCAGGAATCATCATCGTTCCTAGTATTGTGAGAAATACGATATTTTTTCCTTTGAAATTCATTCGTGCCAATGGAAAAGCTGCTAAAGAGCAAAATAATAAAGGCAAAACAACACCCCAAAAAGCTAAAACTGTACTATTCCATAGATAACGACCAATAGGAATTGTATTCCATACCTTCACAAAGTTTTCAAGAGTAATATGTTCAGGAATAAACTGTGGAGGAAAGGAAAATATTGTTTCATTTTGACCTTTTAATGCAGTTGAAGCAGACCACAGAAAAGGCACGATCATTATTACTGCTACAATAATTAGAAAGAAATAGGATACAACATACCGGATGATTTTGCGTTTATTAAGGGGTTTTCGTGCTTTGCTATATGGCTTAATATCTTTACCTGAATGAATGTTCGATTGAGTAGGCTGCATTGGACTACCTCCTTATGACGCCTTATCTAAGGATCGCTTATTTAATAGAGTTAAGATTAAGATAATAATAAATAGAATAAAGGAGATGGCACTGGCATATCCCATATCTAATTGCTTAAACGCTTTTTCAAATACGAGATATACTACCGTTGTAGAAGCACCAATTGGCCCTCCATTTGTCATGGTCAACATTAGGGTAAACTCTTTAAAAGCAGACATGGTCGATATCACAGCGGTGAAGAAAATAATTGGTTTTAGCATGGGGAATGTAATATAAAAATGTTTTTGCCAAAAATTCGCTCCATCTAATTCTGCCGCTTCATATAGGTCTGTTGGGACAGACTGCAAACCAGCCAAGTAAAATAACATATAATAACCAAGTCCTTGCCAAATAGTGACAATGGCTAAGCTGATCATTACGAATCCTTTACTTGTAAGCCAGTCAATCGGGTGGATACCAACTAAGCTTAATAAATAATTAAAGATACCATCACTTGCAAATAACCAGTTCCATAAAATGGCGGTTATCACAACAGAAACAAGTACAGGGAAATAATAAGTTAATCTAAAAAGCTTAATCAACCGCAATTTCTGATTAACTAATATGGCAAGAAAGATAGGTAACACAACTAATGCTGGTGTTACTAATATCCAAAAATAAAACGTATTTTTTAAGGCTCTCCAAAATTCTTCATCTTTAAAAGCTCGAATAAAATTATCTAATCCTACCCATTCAATTGGTTGGAATACATTATAATTCGTAAAACTCAATCCGAGGGCTGCAAGAGCTGGAAGGAAACTAAACGTTATGAGTAAAATTCCTGTCGGTATAAGAAACATCCATGCATGTCTTGCTTTATACATTTGATCACTCCTACCATTTTCGCTTACAGTATCCAATGTGGTGTAGATATTCTTATATTGAGTAGTCTCTTATTTATCACTTTTGAGAAGAAGAGATTTTTATATATGATTTACTCAGGATATACATATATAGACTCTTTGGAAAAGAAGGCATTCATTAGAAGGATGAATGCCTTTCTATTGTTTCCCTTTGATTTGTAGCTAGAATTATTTTAGTAGATTATTAATTTTGGCTTCCGCATCATCAAGTGCTTTTTGAGGATCTTTATTTTCTAGCAGAACTTTTTGAAATTCTTCATTAATTGCTTTATTAATCTCAGAGATATTTTCTACTGGAGCAAACATATCTCTTGAAGTTTCTAATTGTTTCGCTGCAAAATAACGTCCTTTTTCTGACGGGTCTTCCGAATCCTTTCCTTGAGTAAAAAATTCGTCCTGAGCTGCTGCTTTAACTGAAGGAAGGACAGCAACAATTTTACTAAATGCTAATTGACTTTCTGCATTTGTCATAAACTTAGCGAATGCAACTGCCTCATCTGGTGCTTTAGATTTTGCTGCGACAGCAATGTTCATAATTGCAACATGGGCAACTCCTTCAGAACCTAGAATAGCAGGTGCTGCATCCGATTTATCGTATACCTCTGGAGCAAGATCCTTTACTTGACGATAAAGCTGCGGTCCAGTTCCCCACCAAGCAATTTTTTCTTGAGCATACCATTCATTAGGTTGAGCTTGTTTTAATAGGAGCTCCTTAGGAATAAGACCATCATCAAATCGTTTCTTAAATGTCTTAAAAATTTCTAATGCTTTTGGCGTATTAACAGCTGCACTCTTTAAATCCTCGGAAATGAGGGGTACGCCATTTTGTGGTAAGTATAGATGGATGTCTCCAATTGTACTTCCATAAACACCAAGCTTTTTATAAAGAACCTCTGACATCTTCCATGCCTCATCTTCTGTTGCAGGTGGCTTATCAAATCCAGCCTTTGCCAAGAGGTCTTTGTTGTATAATAGGCCAGAGTTAGAAAGATACCATGGAAGCGCATACAATTTATCATTCAGCATCCCTGACTGTAATACACCTTCAAAATAATCATCCTTTACATCTGCCGCTTTTTCAGAAAGGTCGAGAATGGCTCCAACAGCAGACAGCTTTTTCAAAAAGTCAGTATTTAAATTCATTACATCTGCAAGTTGCCCAGAAGCAGCTGCTGTTAATGTTTTCTGTTCAACATTCTCGAATGGAATGTCTTCCCATTTGACCGTTACTCCAGGATTTTCTGCTTCAAACTTATCAATGATGCCATTAATATAATCATCAAATGTAGGGCTTAATGAAATCGTCCAGAATTTAATTTCAACATTTTTCTTCTTCCCCTTCCCATCTCCTCCTGCACTCTCCTTATTCGAGCAGGCTGTAACTAGAATTAGGACAAACACCAGAAGTAGCATCGAAAGCCATCTTACTTTTTTCAATTTCCTTCCCCCTTATGTTTTAGTTGAAGCATTCACCCACAAAGATCCCGGAGTAAATTTTCACTATTTTGTAAATAATTGGTGAATTTATTCTTCATTCACCATTTTATTTAAGAAGATAATTTATGTCAATCACCTATTTTGAATTTTATAAAATTTCAAATCACTTAAGATTATATATGGATAATCATTCCATCAAATGCTACCTTAATCCCACTTGGAGAAAATAATTCTTCTAATTCCTCATGCATAAGTCCAATATTATGGGAATAATGGGTGGCAATCATTTGACTTCCTTTATGGATCATATTATTTTTTTGAAATATTTTTTGGATATCCTTAACGGCTTCGATATTAAGATGATTTCTTCGTTCTGGAATTAATCCATTTGTACAGTCAAGAATCGCTACATCAATTTTTTTATCCATTAGCCAATCCCATGTAGCATCAGGAAACCATCCAGTGTCATGGCCATAGAATAATGATTTTCCGTCCTTTTCAATAAAAAATAATAAGCATGTCTCGAATGGATTATGATCTGCTAGTAACGGTGTCACCCTGGCTGAATCAATTTGATACGTGTTAAATGGCTGAATAAGTTTGAAATGATAATGTTCTTCTATACTTGGTAGCACTGCTTTACAATTTGCGATTGCTACATCGTGACCGTAGATATGAATGGGATAAGGAATATTGTGAGCAAAGCCTGGTGATCTCATCCCAATATCTCTAGGATGAAAGTGATCGGAGTGTGTGTGGGTAAATAATAAATGTTTAACTTTAAATAAGTCTAATTGATGGGTTAACACATGATGATAAGTATCAGGAGGAAAATCAATCTTCAGTATATCATCGATGATAGCAGAAGAGCGTGTTCGGATATTTTTCCCGCCAAGTTTGCGCGCCTTTTGGCAATGCTGACAATTACAAAATATACCTGGAAATCCTTCAGCTGCAGCTGTCCCGAGAATTTGTATTTTCATTTGATCCTTCCTTCCTTAAAAACTAAGGTTCTTTTCTCAAACATTGTTACTATTTAAGTAAAGTCTTAACAAATAACTATCTGCTGAAGACCGCTATACCTTTCATTTCACTGAGAAAAGAGTAACAAACTATAAGAAAACAGCCAAAACCAATGTTAAAAAATGTAATGAATAATATCCATTGTTTAATCTAGCTGTATAAGGAAACTGAAAAATAACTTCATCATTTAAACAATATGTACTTCACAATAGGTCCATTTTGAAACAATATCACTTTAACCTCCTCTCTTTCATTTGTGGAGAATTCTTTCACAATTAATATAAAAAGTGGATATATTCCCCTATAAACATTATATGGTCATCAATTGGGAAAATTCAATCAATTTAAAAAATATTTTAAAATTCCTTTCTTTTCGATTACATTAGCAGGGTAAATCCAATCTTCTGTCGTATTAGGTTTAAAAAGAGTAGCACCGAAAGGATGATTGAAATGGCCCTCATTCAATGTCAGTTTTATTCACAAGTATTAAATTTGTGCACATCAATGACAGTTATTTTGCCTGAACCATCAATCATAGGGAATAAGTCAAATCAATTTCCAGAAAAAAAGTACCAAACATTATATTTACTTCATGGTTTATCTGACGACGATACGATTTGGCCAAGACGGACCTCCATTGAAAGATACGTCTCTTCTTTAAGGTTAGCAGTTGTGATGCCACAGGTACACCATAGCTTTTATACGGACATGAAATATGGAAATAAGTATTGGACTTTTTTAACTAAAGAGCTTCCCCTTCTTGCACAGTCATTCTTTCCATTATCAACAGCTAGGAAAGATAACTTTGTGGCCGGGCTTTAAATGGGTGGATACGGAGCATTAAAATGGGCTTTAAATCATCCAGAAACATTTAGTGCAGCTGCCAGCTTATCTGGGGTGACTGATATTGTAAAAAGAAAAGTAGATCAGCCGGATGGAATTTTCAACCTAATATTCGGTGATGAGGAACTAACTGGTACGGAACATGATTTATTTGCCTTAATTAAAAAAACGCATGAATGCGAGGAAAAGCCCATTATCTACCAATGCTGCGGAACCGAGGATTTTCTATACGAGGATAATCTTCGTTTTAAGAAGTTTTGCGAGGAGGCAAATTATCCTCTAACAACTAAATTTGAACAAGGAAATCATGAATGGGGATATTGGGATAAAGCGATTCAGGAGGTGCTTGACTGGTTGCCCTTAAATAAAGGACAATGAATAAATTTTGTAGAAATACTATTACATTACTAAAATTTTATGATAGAAAATATTCAATTCAAGGAGATCCAAAGATGACCAATATTGTTGACCTAGTACAATCTCAAGTAATTGCTTCTATTAAAGATGAAGCTGATATCGAAAAGGCGATTACTAGTAAAGCCAATATTATCTTTCTATTAACTGGAAACTTGATCAATATGGAAGATCATCTAGAACGCCTCAAAAAGGCACATAAGCATATTTTTATCCATATTGATTTTATAGATGGCCTATCTAATACGAAAAGCGCCATTAAATATATTGCTTATACTTGGAAGCCTACTGGAATCATCACCACAAAAAGTATGCTGATTAAATATGCAAAAGAAGAAAATCTAATGACCATACAAAGAATATTTTTAATTGATAGATCCGCTATGTCTAAAGGAATTGAAATGAGCCAATCCATTAAACCTGATGCAATCGAAATTTTACCTGGTCTTATGCCTGAAATCATTGATGAATTAACACAAAAAGTCGACTTGCCGATCATTGCAGGTGGATTAATCAGTTCAAAAAAACATATTTTGCAAGGGCTAGAAGCAGGAGCATTAGCAATTTCATCTGGGAACCCCAATCTGTGGAATTTCGATTTATAAACGGATTAAGTAAAAATAGTCCCCATTAATAGAAACGGCTCTATTATTGAGGACTACTTTCATCGATTAAAACTAGCCACTAATTTCTGTACTATAAATTTTATCAATCTTTGCAAGACCGTAGTAGATATCAGGGGTTGTTTGTTTATAACTAACCATAACTTTTAAATCCACTAAATAGCTTTGGTCCTGTAAATCCTTAATTCTTATATGCTCTATTTTAATATTTTTTTCTTGGATATTTTTTAGTACACTAGCAATGTCTTCTTGCTTTTTCAACGTTAGTCTAACTCTGAGTTCCTTCGATCTCAGCCTCTTAACTCCCAGTATTCGAATCAATCCTGGTATTAGCTCCACACTTATAATAAGTAAGATGACACCAGCTATAGCCTCAAAATAAAATCCAGCACCAGTAGCGATTCCAATACCTGCTGCTCCCCAAACTAATGCAGCTGTCGTCAGGCCTGAAATGGTATCGTCCCCTTTCCTCATAATCACACCAGCACCTAAAAAGCCAATTCCCGAAACGATTTGAGCAGCTAATCGTAGAGGATCCATTTGAATATTAATGTATTTCGATCCAGGAAATAAATAAGCAGATTGGATGGATACAATGGTCAGTAAGCAACTAACAATTGAAATAACCAAGCTTGTTTTTAATCCTAAAGGCTTCCTTTTCAGTTCACGTTCTAAACCAATCGTTAATCCTAAAATTGCTGAAATAGACAGCTTTATTATCGTATCAATATCCACATCTGCAAATAATTCCATCATGTATAGTCATCTCTTTTCTATCAAACTATTTAATCGATGTCATATCCTGCATCGATACAATTTCCTTTATGCTATTCAATATATAGGTAGGTTGAATTCTGGACTCTTTTAATAGCTCTCTCGTTGTAATTCCAGTTAATACAAGAATGGTATTTAGTCCATTTTCATTGCCCATTAATATGTCCGTTTCTAAACGATCACCAATCATATAACATTGCTCCGGCTTTAATTGGAGAATATCATTGACAACAAACTCTGCAGTTAATTTCGATGGTTTTCCAATAATTACATCAATTGACTTCCCTGTCACTCCCTCCATGGCACCGATCATCCCTGCACAATCAGGAATTTGTCCGCCATCCACAGGACAAGTTCTATCTGGATTCGTAGCCAAAATGGTTGCATTATTTTTTACCCATGCCTGATATGCAATATTTAACTTGTCATAATGAAATTGACGATCCCAGCCTAAAACAACATAGGTAGCTATATCTGCGTTATTTGTCATTCGAATATTCTCAGCCATTAATTCTTGGATCAGTGCTTCTTCCCCAATGACATAGGCTGCATCGGTTTGAGTCATATGTTCTTTTAAATACTTGCCCGTAATGTAATTAGAATTAATAATTTCCTCTAATGACACCTGAATTCCTAATCGATTTAGTTTTTCTACATACTCCTCCCTTGTTGCTATCGATTTATTTGTCAGAAAGACAAGCTTATCCCCTCTAGCTCTTAAAGTTTGAATTACTTCAGCTGCCCCATCAATTAGTCGATTATCTAAATAAACGGTTCCATCTAAATCAAAAATATATCCCTTTTGCATGATCTATCCTCCAGGTCTAATCTGTTCGAATATTGATTCTTACTAAACTAATAAATATCGAGTAATAGTTTTAGCAACACCATCCTGCTCATTCGTATCGGTTATTCAGTCAGCAGCTTTTTTTATATCCTCATTACCATTATCCATTGCTACACCAAGACCGACAGCTTGAATGAGCTGTAAATCATTCCAACTATCACCAATTGCCATTACCTCTTCCATACTAATATCCAGTAAATCACATACTTTTTTTATGCCATTTTTCTTAGTTGTTCCTTAAAAGAAATTTCGAGATTATTTCTAGAAGATTTAGTGATTTCTAGATAAACCCAATTACATATTTCTTCATATATCCCATAAATAACTGATTGGTTATCATGTCTAACTCCGAATTTCATCCAATGTTGTTCAAAAAATTAGCTGGCCAATCCCTTTTTCTAAACAATCCTTTTTCACTGTATCCCCAAAACCATGAATGGGTATCAATCGCTATTTTATGTAACTTTTGAAATGTATCAATGTTGATTAAATGTCTTTCCAATAGTTTTCCGGGCTCCATCCATATCTCTGCCCCATTTAGCAATACTAGTGGAAATGATATACCCAGCTTTTCCCAATATATTTTCGTATTTGGTACTCCTCGACCAGTGGAAAAAACAACAATAATCCCTGCTTTAACAACATTTTGGATAGCTAAACTTGTATTACGTGAAATCTCATGATTATTTAAAAGCGTTGTACCATCCAAATCTAAGGCAAGCAATCGATATTTCGACAAAATATTCCCACTCCTTTCCAAAAGCGATTTGAAGGTATCCTTGCTAAAGCTAAAAAAACCAAGCTATAAAAACCTTATAAAATAAGGTTAAATAGCTTGGGTTTTCTCTTCTTCTCTTCCCATGCATATATTAGATGAATTTATGACTGGTTAGTCGAAATTATGCTTGATCTCTTAAAATTCTTTGGACCGATCGTTTATACATTATTAATTAATCTCATCATGGACTCCAAGCAGGTTTTTATGGGAGCAATTATCCCTACTTCTGCTACGCTTAAAATTATGTGGATGCCTTTACTACTACTCCTTTACAAAAAAAGCTTAAATACAAGGTACGAAACATTGGATAAAATAGGATTTAAAGAATAAGAGCGGGCAGTAAATATAGAATCCCAGTAGGAAATTACCGCTTTCTTTTAATAGAATCAGCCGTTTCTATTTCTAACACCCCTTTTGATTATTTTTAAAATAAATACATTCAGTAGGAAGCTTAAAAAAAAATCCCCAAAAAGAATAATCGACAACAACCTAAATTACTGTTGCTGTCATCATTCTCTTTGGGGTTCTCTTATTCTCCACCCTAAATGATGAATTAAATAGTCATATAATGAATTCGCTTTCATAGTACTTAAAAAAAGTATAGTTAAATTAAATACATATGTCAATTCAATAAATTATAAGTTTTTAAAATATTGTACAGCTAATAATGACAGGGAAGTGATCACTTGGAAAAGAACCATTAATACAATCATCCACAATCTTAATCCAATGTATATCTATTTCTGCTCGGGCTAAAATCCAATCTATCCTCTGATCCCCACCATCTGAATACATAAAATCATTCTTAGTACCTAGATTCTTATTCACGTGCTCCCTTGCAAGATCCCAGGTATCTCTAAATAGCCCAGGCTGGATCAATATATTGTAAGGCTCTGTATGAACATCTGTATTGAAATCACCCGTTAAAAAGACAGGAAGTTTAGGATCTAATTCATTTAGTTTTTCACTAATTTGCTGTGCTCCTAATATTCGAGCTTTCTCACATATATAATCTAGATGTGTGTTCATATGATAAAATACTTGGCCATTTCTTTTATCAAGGAATTTAGCCCAAGTAACCATACGAGGTATTTTATTTCCATAGGTCATTGATCCAATAATATTTGGCGTATTGGAGAGCCAAAAATGATCATATTCTATGATAGAAAACTGATCTTTCTTATAAAATATGGCCATATAATCATCTTTACTTCCCCCTTGTCTTCCTAAACCGATCCAATCATATTCTGGCAATAATTGAAGTAAATCCTGAATTTGTATGTATAAACATTCTTGTGTACCAATAATGTCTGGAGATTCTCTATCAATGATATTTCTAATTAATTCCCTTCTTTCTTGCCAGTTGTTTTCCGGATTGTCATCAATATGAAGCATATTGTAAGTCATGATTTTAATCTGGTCCATCGCTTATCTACCTCTTTCAAAAATTAATAAAAGCCCATTAAGACAACTAAGAAACCAATGGACCAACTTACTGTTTCTTATTTGTTTTAATGGGCTCTCTTCATCTCTTCCCTTTTTTAATAGTTTAAAATTGGATAGAATATTTTGTCAATAGATATTTTCTCATTTAGGTAAAAACAGCCATCTATTAGATGACTGTTTATTACCTTACCATTCCATTGAAATTAATCGCTCAATATCGCCAATCCTCGTTTCGCCACTATCCTTATCCACTAAAGATGTATATAAATGCGGAATAACTATTTGTGCTCCATTTTCTAGGCATGTCTGAACAATACGTTCAACATTTTCAAGTGTTATTCCGCCTGTAGGTTCAAATACTTTGATTCCCGCACCTGTTGCCGCTTTTACCATCTCAGCGACTTCATCTAACCGTTGATCACCATCAATTGGGTAAAACTTAACAGAATCCACACCTATTTCAGCAAGCATGGAAGCGGCAAGTCCTACTGAGACTGTTTCCCTCCATTTTGAATTGCAGTTAAGTTGGAAGATTACTTCTGGGGAAAAGTAGGGACATACACGCTGGAAAAATAAAAACTCTCGTTTCATATCAGCTATTATGCAATATCTGTTTCATATTCGATGCTTAAAGTAAACAAGGAGATAAAGCATAAAGAGTGCCCGTTACCCTTTATTTGGAAGAAAAATAGGAAAATCCTTGGTTATATGGATGAATCAGTTAAGATATAATTATAAATAATTGAAAATTGCTTCTTAAAGAAAAGGATCTTTTCTATTACTTTGTTGTTATTTCTCATGAAGTTATAAAAAAGAGCTACATCTTAATGAGAATCTCCTTCATAAATTCCAAGATTTTAAGTTTACACGCTTACAAAATAAGTTGAAAAAGGTGAAATTATTTGGACATCCAGGAATTAGGCCAAAAAATCAATCAATGTACGGAGGATCTCGACTTCCTTTCTGCCCGAAGATACATTGAAGAAAATTTAACTATTTTAGAGGACCATAAGTATTTATTGAAAAGTAATGCACGAGAAATATTTAACTTTGTTAAAGAAAGACTTGAATCTGGCTACCCACCTCTTACAAAGCAGGAAAAGGCAGTTATAAACTCCATCAATACATATGCTTATAATTTTGACTTAAGAGGAATTAAACTAGTATTAAAAAGTAAAGCCAAACTATTCCTAAGAGAAGATATTATTAGCTACCTCAATGAAGATGCAAGGAATCTTTTAAAAAGTATGGGTGCAATAAACGAGTAACAAACAGGAACGCCTCTATAATTATATCAATACATGCGTGATCTAATTGCTTCTAATCATTTAGATTTTCCTAATAACCGGGCAACTCTTTTCTCTTCACTTGGTTCTGCCCGGAAATGCAGATTTTCTCTTTCTTGATTTTCCAGGTGATATTTCAAATTTCAAACGACCTTTAAGGTATACCTAACTGCCTTTAGCAGTTGTCCAATAGGCAGATGATTTTAAGTCATCTACCTATTGGACAAGGTCTCTTTAATAAAATGAATGCTCATAAATAATTAATCATAAGAAATATGGTAAATAATATAAGAAGCTTATTAGAATTCCTAAAATGCAAAATGAATATATTCCTATATAAAAAGGACTTAACCTTACTTTAAATACTGTCACATTGTACTGTACTCCACCATAATACTTATCTAAAACTTCTTGTTGATTAAGTGAGTAATTTCTAAAATAATTATATATCCACGTTATACCGATTAGTAAAAAACTGACTACAAAAAGTGTATCGATAAAATCATATTTATATAAAAAGGAAATAGCCAAAACAATTATTAACTGGACTATGATTGTTGTTCCCACTATTAAACTTTTACCTTTTTTAGTACTAATCATTTTTATATAATTTTTTTCTAATTTACTAAATAAAAATCCCCAAATAAAGGCAAAACATATCACTATTGAAATTAGAATTATTGTAACTATTACTCGTTTATAGAACTCCATTTCAATACCTCTTTTATTTTAGATATTTTCCCTCTTCAGATACTCCTTCCATGCTGTCAAACCGCCTTCTAACACCTGTACATTATAATCGTGCTCTGCTAATATTTTTGCACATTTCATTGCGGAGTTACCGGTAGTACAAGTAACGATGATTTCTTCACTTTTAGAAAGAACTTCTTTAATTCTATCCTCCGATTCTTCGAAATTAAAGATGCTTGTTTTTGGAATATTATAAGAGTCTTCTATATGATCATTCATAAACTTTTCCTGTGCTCTTACATCTAAAACAAACAATTTATCATTTCTTTTCCTTTTTTCATCTAATTGTTTCGGTGTGATCTTTTTTATTTCCAATAATATACCCCTTTCTATTAATGTCTTTATCAAAATTATAACATGCGGTTATTTTCTATTCATTTAATAATCGATACATTACTTGTTCATCTGTCTGTAATGGAGTTTGTTCTTTCATCATGTCTTTGGCATCATTAATGGTTCCGATAAAATGGATCTTACCTTGTTTTAACACACCAATCCGATCACAAAGAAATAGAATTTCACTCATATCGTGTGTCGTATAAACAATCGTTTTTCCTTTTTCCGAAAGCTTCTTTATATATTGATTGATTTCCAATTTCGATTGAAGATCAATACCAACCGTTGGCTCATCCATTAATAAAACATCAGGATCATGGATAAGTGCAACAGCAATATTTAGTTTACGCTTCATCCCCCCCGATAGCTTTGATACCTTTTCTGTCCATTTTTCCTCTAAGTGAACGGTTTGACAAATCTTAAATAATTTCTTATTTGATACCTTACCTTTTGTAAATTTACTCCAAAAAACTAAGTTCTCTTTGACAGTCATATCTTCCCAAAGTGAAATATCTTGTGGAACATACCCGATTAGTTGCCTCGCTTGTTTTTTTTGCTTAACTAAATCTAATTGTTTCACCGTCACAGAGCCAGTCGATGGCTGAGAAATAGTTGCTAAAATGGAAAGCAAGGTTGATTTTCCTGCCCCATTCGGACCTAATAATCCAAATACCTCTCCCTTTTTAATTTCCAATGATACATCCTGTAAAATCGCTTTTTTCCCAAATTGCTTTGATATTCTTGAAATAGTTATCATTAGACTTTCTTTAACCTCCATATCGCCATCGCCCATAGGATGACACTCACTAATATTAAGAAAACGGAATAGTTAACTGCGGATGCGGAATCTAAAATAAAGAAGCTTTGCGGCATCCAATGAGATAAAGTCGCAAGCGATGGAGTAATGTCTCCAATCGGAAAAAAGCTCCCCCCGATAATCCCTATCAAAAAGGTTATGAAAAATCCAGCAATATAGTATGTCCCTAGCTGAGAGATAAAACTTGCTACACCTGAACATAAAGCTACACAAAAGATGATAAAAAGGACCATCATTATAAACATTCTTAGGCTAGACTCAATCATATGAAAGTGAACCAATAAGAAATAGCTGATTGTTAATTGAATGATATGAAAAAATAGATTGGCACCTGAGCTTTGCAGCAAATACCCCATCAATCCTTTTTTCATCGTTTGTATCCGTGGAAAGATCTTTTTCTGCTCCTTTACGATCCAATCTGAAGTGAAGAAACAAGCAAGCATAGTAAAAAAACTCCAAAGTCCTAAAAATGAGGTAAAATCAAGGTTTTTTTTGCTTTCTTTAGCCTTCTTATCCCCATTATCACGATAGTCGATTGTCATTAAAGGCTCTGGTTCCCATTGTTTATCAGTATATTCATAAGCTTCATTCCATAATTGGTTCGATTCGCTAAGCTTTCCAAACCTTCTCTCCATTAAATTTACTACACGATTTGATGCTTTAATGGTGGTCGTCAACCGGGTTATCTTGCTAGCTACAAGCTCCCTTACTACTCCTGTAGCTAAAGAAGATGGGGAGATCCATAACTCGATTGTTTCTTCCCAGTCTTCATCCATTAACCGTTCTTGAAAATCTCTCTTTATGTAAAAAACACTGTCAACATCATTCCGTACAAGTAGTTTTTCTGCATTACTGGCTGTTGTCTCACGTACAACTAATCTTGGTTCATTCTTCAAATCTTTAACCACTGTCTTTGAAAAATTATGTTGGTCTTCATTCACAACTGCAATTGGGATAACTAATTCTTGCTGCTGTTTCTCAAAAAGAAAACCGAAGAAAAATGTAGCAGCGATAGGAAAAAGAAAAAAGAACATCATCCATGGCTTATAAAATATATACTTTAATTTCTGAATTAGAATTCCCATTCTTAAAGGAACCTCCTTTTCCTGGCATTAAGCAAAATGGAAATGAATAGAAATCCACAGGATGATAGGAGTAGAAGCTTAAATGAATGACTCAAAGAGGACGTCCATTCCCCATGGAAAATTTCAAGCATAAAGGTAAGTGCCCATGCATTCACCGAGTAACTACTCATTTGCTCCAACCAAGATGGATAATATGCGGTCGGAATAAGATGTCCACCAACAATGGCTCCAACTAATATGAAAATAACTCCCATAAGTAGAAACACTTTTTCCCTTTGGAAAAGGGATTCTAGCATGAGGAAGAACAAGGAAAAGACCAATGAGATCAGTATCGATCCAAAAACAAACGACCAAGGTGCTAATTCCATCCAAATGATCAATGGAATTCCTATGATTAAAGAACAACCCATTACCAATAAAAATAGAGCAACAAATTTAGCAGCAATAATATGGATTGGTGTAATACCATACGACAATAATCGCAAACTCACCGATTGATTAATTCGTGATGAAAGTAGTAATTGGCCACAAAATCCCCAGATCATTAATAACAGAATAAAAAAGGAAATAGCGTAGTATTGTAGAATGTCTTCCTGAAACAATGATGCTTTTTTCACCTCTTCAAACACCTGACCACGTCCTAACACATGTAGTGCATAGGTTACTATATTTTTTCGGAGTTCTTTTTTTCTTACATCTTTAGGAAAATCATTTTCTACCATAAAATCATTGACCGTATTGATTCCACTTTGCGCTGCAGATGTAAGGTCGGCCGCACTTTTCAGTAAGTAGTGGATTAATTGTGATTGCAATGGACGCCTTTGATTCCCAATTACTTGAACGGGGGTATTCTCTCCATGAGCAACATTCCCACTAAACCCCTTGGGTATATAAATAACTCCCGCTATTTCATTCTTATTTAGCAGCTCATCAGCATGGGTTTGATTAGTTTGAATCGTTTCCATTAGTTGATTTAAATGATCATTGTCTGTGAGCTGCTTAATAACCATTTTTGTTTCAAAGGTAGGATCCTCGTTAACAATTGCGACCTGAAATGGTTGTACACGGGATTCTTGTTGAAACAATTGACTACCAATTAAACCAATACCTGAAATAAATAAAATAGGAATAAAAATAATAGCAAAGATTACTTTTTTAGTACTAAATAAAGCTTTTACATAGAAAGATAGGAATATAGTAAAATTCCCCAAGCTCACACCCCCCTATTGAAATTATTTAGGTTCAAAAACATTTCAGGCACCACCCAATAATTGGATGGTGCCCTAAAAACTTACTTAAATCCCGGAGTACTCTTCATCTTCTAGATAATACTCATCATCCATTGGTCCAGTGAACATGTCTTGAAGTCCCAAACTTTCCACTAAACCTTGAATATTAACCATAACTTTTTCCTGAATATCCATCATTTGTTCCGGAGTGATTTTAGTGATATTAATTCCATTTTGATCGGCTTTTGGAATCGTTAGACTATCTTTTAATTTTGTTTCAGAATCAACCTTTAATGAGACGGATCCTCCCATTCCTTCTGCCTTTACATTTAATTTAATATCCATTGCATCTTTTTGATAGTTTTTCTTTACATTCACGTCATTTGTTTGATTTATTGTCCCACTCAAATCAAAATCTGATGGAATTTCAACAAAATTTGGTCCTGAAAACCCGATGTTGAAATCTCTTTTTACTTGATGCTTTTCATTCATCTTTCCATCATAATTCGAATTCATCGTAAATTTGATTGATCCTGACTCTTCTCCAGGATCTGAAACAGAAAGTTCAGCAGTCAATTTTTCTTTTCGCTGCTCTTTTTTCTTTTCATCAATATCATTATTTACTTTAATTGAAACTTCTTCTTTTGAATTATAATCATTCATAAGTAAATGAAACTCTTTAAATTGTTTCTTATCGCCATAAGGAACATTTTTCGTGGAGATAGTTAATTTAACTGGCTCTTCTCCCTTTTCTGTTCCCATTGTCATTTTACGCTCAACCACTTGCTCTTTATCATTGATTAGTAGAACCGACTTAATTCCACCCTTAACCTCTTTATCTTTTAATTCATCCTTAATATCATCAATTGCACGATTCATTTCCTTTTTGAACCATGCTCCATCCATCTTTTCTCCATTTACTTCACTAGCCATCGCTTGTGTTTTTGTTAATTCGACAAAGCGCTTAGCCAGCATATCTTGGAATTTTTTATCTGCCTTTAAATGATCTAAAAAATTGGTTAGAACAGTAGTAGCTTCTTTTGGCGACATATCTAATGTTACTTGACGTAACTTTAATGTCTCCCCTTTGAACTTATATTCTACTCCTTTTTCTAAAGTAAAATATTCATCTTTTAATTGGTCATTAAGGAATTTTCCATATCTTGTTGCTAAATATTTCTTTTCACTATCTGTAAATTCAATATCCTTTAAACTAGTATTGGATAGCTCAAGCGTATCTGGACCATTGTAATAAGGATCACTCATACGCATAAAGTCGCCAAATTCATTCGTATTTAAATACAATGCTTTATCATATAGTGTAGGTACTTTTAGCCCTAACTGTTCTTTTGATTGGAAAACCTCAACATCAAGTGCCTTTTCTTTATCTAGATTTAAAGAAAGGGTATGGTGTCCTGCTTCCTTTTTTGGATCCTGGTCACTTTTTACTGCAATCGATACGCCATTTAAAATTTCTTGTACCATTTCAATTTCAGGAGTCATTAGCGCATCATCAAGTTTAAAGTTTCCACTTATATTTACCGTTGAACTTGATGGTTTTTCTAGCATATCCTTTTGAAAGGCAATACTGTTCCCATAATTATCATCAATTTCTTTCGTCATATTTTTGAAAGAATTATATTCTGATAGTAAATAAAGTTCCTTAGGAGATTTTTTAAATACAAAGGCGGAAACAGTCCCCGCACCAATCAATAAGATGGCTGCCAAAATAGCGATGACTTTTCCTTTAAATGGTTTTCTAGCAGGTTGCTTTTCCTGTTCATCAAGAGGTATATGTGCCTCAAGAGCCGCAGATGCTTCTTGCATAGAATCCTGGTTTCCTCCCCCTACAGAAGAACCACATGATGGACAAAATTTAGAATCCTCTTTTAATTGCCCACCACATTTTGAGCATAAATTCATACTTTTTTCCCCTTTTCATTTTTTATTACACATGCTTTATACATAATAATCATAAATAACCTACAGTTCTATATATTCGACAAAAGTAGACAATAACTCATCCTTTCACCCTATGTTAAAATAAGGAAAATAGTGTAAAATACCTATTACACCTCCGTTTTTTAAATAGGTAAAATTACCTAAAGAGCTTTTCTTACAACAAAATAAGGTTAAACATTAAGCAAACTATCCGGCATTACCTTTATATGTATAGAACAATTAGGTTAATTATGATTATTTATATATATAATTTGGAATCTTTTTGAATGCTATGGAGTAGATTCATCTTTAAATGAGATTAGCCGATGCGTGATTTTACCCTTGATTGAGAGGAAATGTTATAAGGGGGGCTCATTACAATTTTAACCAAGCAGATAGATGGAGTACATTTTTATCGGACAGGGGGCTTTCAAACCCACATGTCCATTTTGTTTTCGTATAGTTGTTGCCTTTGTAAAGCCTTACTGCTAGCTATAAAGAGCGCTCAACTCCTGTAACGCTATTTTCAGTGAAATGAAGAGACTTGTCCTTCTTCGACCTATTTTTCTTAGGTAAAACTTAGCTAAAATAGCAACCTTGTTTGTGAAAAGGGAATTTTATATAAAGTTATACGTCCAAAAAAGCCGTAAATATCATGCACCTTCATTGTATACATTGAGCATATTCTGTAAGAGAATCTTCATTTGATTTCTAAAATCTTCAGGACCAATGATCTCCACTACTTCTTTTTGGGATAATATCCACACTAGGATGTTGTCTGTGTCTTTTACTTCTATTTCATACGTTGCCCAAGCATTTTCCATTTTTATTTGTTTCGAATTTGGAAATTCTCTTAGTAAGCTCTCTATTAGAACAGATTGAATTTTTAAGGTGACCATTTCTTTGTGTTTAGAAGATGGAATGAATATTTCTGTTGATTGAGGGTTTTCTATTTCATCTATCATGATGCTCTTTCTACTAATTCGAAGATTTTGTATATGCTCTAGTTTGAAATTTCTTTTTCCTTTATTAACACCTTCTAGCATTTCCCCAATAAGATAATAGCTGCCCTCATGAAAATGGATCGAATGAGGTTTTAGAAGACGAACCTTCAACGAAGCATTATCGCTCTTATATATAAAAGATAATCCTTTTCTTTCATCAATTGCCCGCAAAATTACTTCAACATTCGGTAAAAGATCTTTTACATTCGTTTCTTTGCAACAAATATCAAAATCTTGAAATAATTTACTTAATTGTAGCCGAGCCTCATCTGATAATTGTTGGACTAATTTTTTTTCTAATGACTTGATCTCTTTATAACTAAAACTGTTACTTTGGTAAATGTTTAATAGTAGAAGAATCGTTTCAGAATAGGATAATAGTTCAGATTTTCTTATTTTATACATTCCATTTTTTAAATGAATATCAAATTCTTCCAAAAAATTTCTGATTAAATAGATGGATTTTTTAATCGTTGCTTCATGTACACCATATGTAATTGCTTCCTTCTCTATTGATATTTCTTCTCCTTTTAAAAGCCTATTACATAAATCTAAAAGACGTTCTTGTGAATTATAATGTGTATGGTCTCCAAGCTGAGCATCCATAATTTCCTTTACTAGTTTTTGATCGCCATCTATAATTTCCAATTTATGAAAAGTTGGAATTTTATTTTTCAGCTGCTTAATGATGTTTGAGAATCTATCAACGATTTTTCCTTGTTCTATGATTTCATCCTTCTCTTGAATTTCATACCAAAAACGGGAATTATATTGATTTTCCTCCTTATGGATGGTAATACTTTTTGTATTACTTACTTTTAGAAGTAAGGCTGTCCCCAAAATAACCCCTCCTTTTTCTAGGTAATTAGAACCAATCACTTATTATATCGGGAATTTAAAAGAAATTTTTAGTTTTTAATGTGGTTAAATTATTTATAAATAAAAAAATGGAGCCTTCTGATACATTGCGTTTCAGAATGCCCCATGTCTTTCTACTCTTTTTAATTTTCTACCCTTTTCATTTGGTTGATACTTACTAAATCTTAAAGTTGGGATTACGCTATTTTTTTCTTTTAAGAAGGACTGAATCCTATTTTCCACCTGCTCTTTCATATGCTCAGTAAGAGGTTCCATTTGAATTTCTAATTGACTATCTTGATATTGGATAACTCTATATTCCCTTACTTCAGGTGCTGATGTAATAATCCATCTCCTGACAAAGTCAGGGAAAATCGGTAAAGACCCACCATCATTTGTATTGAAATAAAAAATATCATCGCATCTTCCTTCAATTTGTTCAATGGCTTGATGTGGAGAGCCACATAAACATGGATCTTCTTTAATGGTTAAAATGTCATTTAATCGATATCGAATAATAGGCTGTGCTTTGCGTTCAAAATCAGTAATGATCGGAGAAAATCTTTTCTTTTTCTCATCGATCCATTCTTTCTCAATTACAACAATGTCTTCATTTAAGTGCAGGGTTCCATATTTACAGGTTGCAGCAAGAAAACCCTCCGTACATTGATAGACCTGATGTATGATTTGATTAAACACCTTTTCAATATAGTTCTTGTCAATTGGATCTAAGACTTCAGCAACTGTAATTATTTTTTTCGGTTGTAAAACTAGCTCTCCTTGATCAACATACTCAGCTATCATACGCATCATTGAAGGGGGAGCGACTAGAATGGTAGGATTAAGCTGCTTTAACCTTTGAATATGGGTCTTAATTTCCTCTAATAAATCAAAAAAGTGAAATTGAATTCTCCCCTCACTTACTGATTGATAAAGATTACTGTTTGCTCTTAAGAAAAAGGCAATGACTTCCCGAGATCGAATGGATTGAGGAAGTAATTTAGCTAATATCGTTCCTGCCCATGCATTTCTTTCCTTCTCAGAAACGATAAACAATCCTCTATTTCCAGATGTCCCAGAAGAAAGACCAATTGTTACATCATTAATCATCGGTTCAAAATCTCGAGACTCTTCTGCCTCCAAAGCAACATGGAATGCTTCTTCTTTACCAATCCCCATTGTATTTAGATCATCAAAATGGTCCATCATTATCTCTTTGTCAATGGTGGGAAATGTAGTTAATACATCCATTGTCATTGTTAGAGGAATATTTTTTAATCTCTCTTGATAAAAGGTAGAATATTTACAAACATAACGTAAGTGCTTCGCTAACCTTTTCATCTGATACTTCTCAAGCTGATCTCTCGTCCTATACTTCAAGAAATACTTTGTTTTTACATATGCCAACAATATTGATAAAATTCTCAACCAAAGCATCTCCTTTGCTCAAACATTTATTTTAAACGGTTATGAACTACTTTTTCGATCCATTTCCAAGGAAATACTTTTTTCGACACATCTAATGTTTTTGCACCTTTTCCAATCGGGTACCGAAGTTTAGGATGGCGGCTGTTACAGATTTGTACAATTAACTTTGCTACCTTTAATGGATCGTCTCCATTTTGATAGGATTGATTAGCATATTTGTAGATACTCCCAATCAAGGATGATTCCCTATCTATTTGAAAATTCTCCAGCCCCTTTTCCCATATTTTCGTTTTAAATGATGCAGGTTGCACAATCGAGACATCTATCTGATCCTGTCGTAATTCTAAACGGAGGCTCTCACTAAATCCCTCTAAAGCAAATTTAGAAGAACAGTAAGCAGACATTCCTGGCATTCCAATCATTCCGCTAACACTGCTAATATTGATGATTTTAGCTCCTATACTTTTTTTCAATAAAGGCAAGAATGTTTGGGTGACACGAATGGCTCCAAAGACATTCGTGTCAAATTGACGAATATAATCCTCCACATGTAAATCCTCTATTAATCCACCTTCACAATACCCTGCATTATTTATTAAAATATGTAGATGAATATTTTGTTTTTTGAAAAATGCCAAAGCTTGTTGCACCGATTTTTCGTCAGTGATATCCATTTGCAAAATATGGATTCGTTCCTGTGCTTGATAACGTTCCGCTTCTTCCATCAGCTGTGTTTGTTTTTCAACATTTCGCATCGATGCATAAATGGTATATCCACATTTCGCTAGTTCAAGTGCACTATACATCCCAAACCCGCTACTGCTTCCTGTTATGAGAACATTTTTTTCCATTGATCCTCTACCTCTCGACAATGTGATGGTACGATCCACACATCCTGGTTTTTCTCTGCAAAATCATGTATATGAAGAAGAGATCGTTTAAACTCTTTGTAGTTATTGAGAACTAATCTCCCCAACCTTGTAGGCATCGAATTCTTTCTATAACCATCGGAATCCCATGCAGCATCCGCAATCAACCAAATATTTCGATTCCTATATGACAGATAGACTCCCATTTGTCCGTTCGCATGTCCTGAGAGATCTACTGATAGAAGCGAACCATCTCCGAACACATCAAAAACAAACTCTCCAGGTTTCGCTAATCTCCAGGAGTTCTTTACCTTCTCTTGATAGGTGGGGCCTTCCTCTAAAAATTTCACTCTATCTAAGAAATCTTTAGGTAAGAAACCTGGAATAAAACCATTCCGAACCGCTTTCAATCCGACTAAATTTTTGACCGATTCATACGCTTTTTTCGAGCAAATGAATATAGCATTAGGAAAATCCTTTAATCCAGCAATATGATCTCCGTGAAAATGCGTAATGAAAATATACCGAACATCAGATGCCTTCACCCCAAGGCGTTCTAATTGATGTTTTGCACTCTCATGTTTAGAAAATGATAACGGGGTTATCTTTCGATAAAGTGAATATGGAAACGTCTTTGTCTCCTTAAAAAAATAATCACTATATCCCGTATCAATAAGAATATGACCTTTTTTGGAATGCTTTATATAAAAAAAGTGGGCAGGAAACTGAATGATTTTGAAGGGCTTCTCCCGATTTGTCCATTTCTCAACCTGCTTGCAAGCACCCCCTATTAACACATCAAATTGCTCAATCATGTTCTTCTTCCTTCCACCACTGACTAAAATATTCTATTCCTTCTTGAATACTTACCTTTGGTACATAGCCAAGCTCTCTTTTTGCTTTTTCTATATTAATTGTTTGACTTTTAGATAAAACAGTTATGGAATAATTTGTAATTTTTGGTTCTTGTCCATTTTTAAATAAATGCGAGTGCCATTTTAAAAGCTTTGCTGCAATATTTGCAGTTGTTACATTGATCTTCTTCACTCGCAAGCGTTCACCAATTTCATCAAATAGCACATGAAGAACTTGATGTAAGTTCACCTTCTCGCCATTTGATATATTGTATTTCTGCCCCAATGTCTTTTCTGGTGAATCCATGCATAGCAACAATGCATCCACGACATTTTCCACATAGGTTAAATCAATCGTAACATTTTCATTAAAGACAGGGACAAATCCTTCTCTGTTCACTTTGATCAATCGTGGAATAATAGACGTATCACCAGGGCCAAATATAGCTCTAGGTCGAATCGTTATGACAGGCAAACCTTCTTTAAATGCCTCATCCACCTCTTTCTCTGCTAAAAATTTTGTTTCTGCATAATGATTAATAAATTTTTTAGGAAGTGCATCCTCTTCCTTTACGTCTAAACGCTCTTTATTTTTAAAATAAATGCTTGGGGTGGAAACATGAATCATCCTTTTCACACGAGCACTCATTGCACCTTCGATAATATTCTTCGTTCCAATCACATTCGATGCATAAAAATCCTCATATTTTCCCCATGGTGAGGAAAGGGCTGCACAGTGAAAAATATAATCCATTCCTTGACAATGCTCGATAGTAGATTCCTTAATCGATAAATCATTATAAATGAAGCGAATCCCTTTTCCCGCTAATTCCTTTCCTTTCACTTGATTTCTCCCCATCGCTGTTACATGATGCCCCAGCTTTCCCAAACGTATGGCAAGCCTTTCACCGAGAAATCCTGTTCCACCTGTCACTAATATATTCATCCATTATCACCATCCCACGATATATCAAATGTTGTTGCATCAACTAGACTGATTCCTCTTTTTCTACGAATCTTGTTTAATTCTAGCAGGAAGCGAAATTGATAAAAAAAGGGGCCAATATCCCTTATATCAAACAATACATCTTTTGAAGTGACTAACATTCGAAAATACTCTCGTACCCCTGCTATTTTCATAAAGCTTATCACCGATAGTACCCAGGTTGGGTAAATGATCATCGTCCTATTTTTTACTGGAAAAACTAATTCCTGTCTCCTTCCTAAAAAACATTCAACAATATCAGTGCCACGAAACAAATGGATACCGCTTGTTAAACGAGGATTACACTCGATTGGATACACTTCTCCATCCTTCGTTTGAATAAAATCAAAAGCAATTTGACCTGAAAAATTTAGTTTTTTTACAAAAGCAGACACCCATGTTTCAATTGACTTGACCTGTTCATATTGGAATACAGTAGTTGCTCCCATCCCCACCTTATAAATGGATGGATATGTGCAATGTGCCAAGATATTTCCTTGTTGAACAAATGAATAGGTACAATACTGCTTCCCTTCAATCAGCTTCTGAATAACCCAAGGATAGTCCGTGCCTACAGAAACAGAGGTACCCTTATTATCAGGAAAAAACAATAGCTTTGAAGAGAATCTAGAATAAACCGGCTTTGCAATATAGCTTTCATTTCCAAGCTTATTCAATTGATCATTCCATTGTTCCTGCGACTCTATTAAAAAGGTTTGTGGAATGTTTAAACCGAATTCCCTTGCCTTCTGTATAAACGTATATTTATTATGTAACGCTAATAAAGTATCAAACGAGTCGGTCAACACCTTACATGATAATGGAAAGCGCTCCTTTTCCTTGGCAATAAAAAAGATCTCTTCACAAGTAGGAATAAGCAGCTCAATCCCTTCTTTTTCGATAATCGTGATTAACTGTTCGATATAAAGAGCCAAATGAGTTTTTGGGCTAGCTACTAAGTGATATCCCGAAACAGCTTTACTTTTTTTAATCATGCAATGCTTTAGGCTTTCAGCTATATGGACCTCTATTCCATCGCGTTCAAATAACCTTGCTAATTCAATCGTACTATAAGCACGCCCACCGGTAATAAGCACTTTTTTAATACTCAATGATCAATCCCCCGAGTGACAATCCTGCAGATGTTCCTAATAATAATACTTTTTGTCCCCTACGAATCTGATTATTTTGGATAGCATCATGCAATGCTAAGGGAATAGAAGCCGCAATCGTATTTCCATAATTCTTAATTACATTTACCATTTTCCTAGATTCAAAGCCTATTTTTCCAGCCAATATTCTCATCGCCATACCACTTGCTTGATGTGGTACTAACCAATCAATCTCTTCGGTTGAAAGGGATGCTTGATCAAGTAATTCATCCATGAAACCATTAATCACCTTCGAGCTCAAGCGAAAAATAGCTTTCCCATCCATATCAAATAGAAAATCCTCTTTAACAGAATGATCATTCGGATGAAGATGAGTACCACCACCCCTAATCTCCGTGAATCTTGCACCTTCACTATGCGTATACATAAGGGAAGCTCGAATTTTTGATTCCTCTCCATCACTTGATCGTCGAATAACACAAGCAACTGCCGCATCGCCAAACAGAACGTAGCTCTCCTTTTGCATAGGATTGATGCCAATCGAAGCAATATCACTGGATACTAGTAATACATGACGATATTTTCCTGAGTCCACCAAATAACTCATTGTATCCAATGCAGTGACAAAGCTTAAGCAAGTAGAATTGATGTCAAATGCTGGAATTGGTCGCTTTGGCTTCAACTTTTCGTGTATCAATGATGCTGTACAAGGGATTGGCTGCTCCATCGTTCCACTAGCCGACACAATGCAATCAATTCCCTCCAATGTTAGCCCTGCATCTTCAAGTGCCTTTTGTGCAGCCTTTGCTCCCATTTCAGAGGCTGTTTCCCCATTTGCATAATATCTTTTATATACGCCTGACTTTTTCTCGGTCCAACCATCAGAAAGTCCCAATCTTTTATCAATTTCAGATGACAGAACCGCTTTTCCAGGCAAATATTTTCCCATGCCAATGATTTTGATCTTTCTCATTTAAATCCCCCTGTTTTGTATGCTCACTAACCCATTATCTATTAATAGAATACGAATAGTATAAAATTTACAAACTATACAAAAATACCTTTTAATTATACCAAATTGATCCTTTTTCATTATTTATTTCGGAATAATGAAACTTTGTGCCTATATGATACGATTACTATTATTAAATAATTCAGAACTCATGATATTTTTCCGATAACATAGATATGTTATATTAGAGCCATTAGGAGATTTTCCGTTTATCATTAAAAATGAGGTGAATTCATTGAAGTACAACAAGTGTAGAAACATATATGAATGGGAAGGAGATTGGAGTTTAGATAAAATTATTATTCCCCGTCTAAATTCTAATTTTACGAAATGAGGACTAAAACTAAAAGAAGAAGGAAAGCGTGGTTACTCTCTCTCCTATGTGCACTATTTACCCTTGGAATCATCGGGGGGTATATCATATCTCAAAATCAAAAAGAATCACCTAAAGCTACTGAAACAAAAGATTCCGGGACTGTGAAAAAAAATGAAAAAGCTTCAACGCCAACCCAAAAGTCAGAAGACCCTATCGAAGAAAAGGTAGACCATCTATTAAAGCAAATGACACTTGAGGAAAAAGTCGGACAATTAATTATTGTAGGATTTCAAACGAAACAACCAGATTCCCTTATTACATCAATGATTCGGGACTATCATGTAGGCGGGGTTATTCTCTATGATCGGAATATGGATTCCCCTAATCAGGTTACTCATTTAACGAGTGATTTACAACGATTGTCACTGGAAAACACCCACCAGATTCCATTAATTGTGAGCATTGATCAGGAAGGTGGACAAATTGTAAGAATGAGAGATCATGTTTCACCAATTCCATCCCAACAAGATTTAGCTAGAAATAAAAACTTAGAGACAGTATATAATACTGCAATTCAAACAGGATCAGAGCTAAAAGCAATGGGAATCAATGTGAATTATGCACCGGTTTTAGACTTGTCGAACCTAGATAGCCGCTCATTTGGGGAAGATCCTCAAAAAGCAAAGGAATTTGGGGAGAAAGTAATTGCTGGCTTTACGAAATCAGGAATCACTGCTACTTTAAAGCACTTTCCTGGAAATGGTCGAAGCAATATCGACCCTCATAAGGATACATCTGCCGTTCAAGCGAATCAGCTTGATCTTGAAAATAATGATATTTATCCATTTAAAAAGATTATTGAAGAAGTGAATCATCAGAATTTTTTTGTCATGGTTACTCATATTAAATATCCTGCTTACGATAAAGAAAATCCAGCTAGTCTTTCACCAATTATCATCCAGCAACTACTAAGAAACAAATTAGGCTATAAAGGAATTGTTGTAACTGATGACCTAGAAATGGGTGCGGTAAGTAAATATTATTCTTATAAAGAATTAGGATATTCTGCTATAAAGGCAGGTGCTGACCTTTTGCTTGTATGCCATACATTTGATAGCCAAAAAGAAGTCATCAACGGATTGATCGAAGCCGTTAAAGCAAACAAACTTTCCGAAGATCGAATCAATGAATCCGTGAAAAGAATTTTAACCTATAAATTTTCTTCTACAATGATGGATGCACAATAGACAAAGGAGGGATGTTATGAACTGGACAGTATTTGAAAATAAACTAAAAAAACGGATGGAAACCGACCATATCCCAGGATGTGCAGTTGCAGTTAGTAAAAAGGGAAAAATGATTTATCAAAAAGGATTCGGTGTTAAAAATCTAGAATCAGGTGATTCGGTAACTCCGAAAACCATTTTCGGCATCGCCTCCGTAACTAAGTCTTTTACAGCTTTAGCAATTATGAAGTTAGAAGAGGAAGGATTGCTATCGATTCATGATCCTGTCATTGATTACTTACCAGAATTACAAATATCATGTATTCAGCCAATCGATTCAATTAAAATCCATCATTTATTAACCCATTCAACTGGACTTGCACCTATCAATCGAAGAGAGGAACTTAACGATTTCCATCAACACTTAAACTACTTGGCAGAAACCAATCATGACAGCCTTGGTACGCCTGGTGAATTTATTTCCTATTGTAATGATACCTTCCTATTATTAGGCGCTATTATCGAGCGCCTTACAGGACGGTTATTTAGAAGGTATATGACAGAGGAAATTTTAGCCCCTCTCCATCTTCATCGTTCTACTTTTAGTATCGAAGAGCTACAAAAACTAGAGGATGTTTCAACGCCATATGTTTTTAATGAAGAAAAGAGAGATTACGAGAATCATCCTTGGCCAGCTCTAGGAAACTATGAAGTAGGAGGGGGCATTCGTTCCAATGTCGTTGATTTACTTAAATATGGCGAATTATTTCTCAACCAAGTTCCTCCAATCATTACGAAAAAACAATTAGATAAAATGTGGAAACCATATATGCCATTAAGTACAAATTCTTATTATGGATATGCATTAGAGGTCACTCCAAATTATCACGGGATGACCCTTGTCGAGCATGGTGGAGGACAGCCAGGAGTCTCTTCGCATTTTGGTTTTATCCCTGAGCAAGATTTAGTCGTGGCAGTATTAACAAATGTCTCCGATGCATCTGTTAAGGATATTTGGATAGAAGCAGTCAATACAGCATTAGATTTACCTATAGAAGAAAGAAGAACTACATACCCTTCCATAGAGTTATCACAAGAGCAACAAAGAAGATTTCTAGGTACTTATCAATCAAAGGAAGGAACCACCCTCCAAATAAATCTGGATGCACAAGGTTTAAAAGCAAACATCGAAAACAAAGAATTCCTATTATATGCAAGTGATGAAAAAACACTTGTCATTGCTGACATACATAGGCCGATTCGTTTTCATATGAATTCTGAGGGAATTCCATGGGCAGCTTTTTTCGGTTTAAGAATGTTATTAAAACAATCAGTCAGTTAAACCTATTTTCCTGTCAGCAGACTCTAGATCCGCTCTATGTAGCTATAAGCACTTTTTCTGTGATCCAATGACAACTTCCCGCTATTGCATGGAAAATTAAGTATAAGTTTAGCTAACTATCAAACACATTATCCTCGTTCCTCTTACAAACAGGAAATATAAAGTGCCTGGATTTCTTCAATCCAGGCATTTATGTGTCAATATTCAGCTTCGTACTTTATTAATGTGATTCAACTTTTCTTAATCCTTTTTCATCATACATTTCTTTTTCTTTTCGCTGTGTTGCCCGTTTTTGTTTAAGTTTTCCTGCCAAAATAACAGTGGCTATAACTAGAAGCTCAAATCCGTATTTAATCCATCCATTAGAAAAGTAGTCTGCTAGAAATGGCTCAGCTACAATCATTTTCGATGCAGTCCAAGCAAGTATTGCTGAACCAATGGTAACAATAATCGGGTACTTTTCAATCCATTTAATAATAATTGTACTCCCCCACATAACGACTGGAACGGATACTAATAGTCCAATAATTACAAGTAACATATTCCCGTGGGAAGCACCCGCTACTGCTAAAACATTATCTAATCCCATTAAAGCATCGGCAATAATAACCGTTCGGATAGCTGCCCAGAAACTCCCTGCTGCCTGCACATCACCATGATCATTATCATCAACTAGTAATTTATAAGCAATAATCACTAATAAAAGACCACCTACTAAATGCAAGCCTGGAATATTTAATAACCAAACAACTGCGAGTGTTGCAATGATTCGAATGACGATAGCCCCAACGGAACCCCAGATAATTACCTTTTTTTGCTGTGGCTTTGGTAAATTTCTTGCCGCAAGACCAATGAGGATTGCATTATCTCCAGCTAGAACTAGATCAATAACAATAATTGATAGAAGTGCTGTTAAAAATTCCATAAAACTCCTCCTGTTTTCAAAAGTTTCCTTGCTAAAAACTAAGCTTTTGCAAATAAAAAGAGACCTCTACCATTATGAGTAATAATGGTAAAGGTCTCGCTAAGCACAATGTTATGCCAACAAAGCCGATGGATGCGATCCATGTAATGACGACCTTGTTTCAGGTATAAAACCTGACGCTACTCCCCTTCACGGTGGAAGATATAGATTAATATATATTAATTATACATAGATTATAAGGGATTGTCTATTTCTTTTAACAAAAAAATTGAATAGAACATTCTGAATTACATTTTCTCTACTAATTGTAATACCGCTTCTGAAATTTGTTGATTTAAACATTGACTCTCATTTAAAGATGATCCCTTTACTCCAAAATAAAATTTAGCTTTTGGTTCTGTCCCCGAAGGACGTATACAGAACCATGAGCCATCCTCCAATGTAAATTTCAGCACATTTGATTGTGGTAAAGTAATTTCTTTTACCTCCATTGTTTGGAGATTCCTGCTTTCACTAAAAAGATAATCCTCTACTTTAATCACATTTAAGCCAGCAATCTGTGCAGGTGGATTTTTACGAAATGCATTTAATATTGCTGAGATTTTTTCCGTTCCTTTTTTCCCTTTTAAGGTTAGTGAATATAAAGATTCTTTATAATAACCATATCTATCAAAAATCTCTAATAATCCATCATAAAGTGATTTGCCTTGTGCTTTATAGTAGGCCGCGACCTCCGCAGCAAATACGGCGGATTGTACTGCATCCTTATCCCGAACAAAATCCCCTATTAAATAACCATAGCTTTCTTCATATCCAAAGAGGAAAGTATGCTCCTTCGTTTCTTCAAATTCCTTCATTTTTTCTCCAATAAATTTAAAGCCTGTCAATGTATCTATTGTCTGGATGCCAAAGGATTTTGCAATTTCGCGTCCAATATTTGAAGTTACAATGGTTTTAATGAATACTCCATTTTCAGATAATGTGCCATTCTCCTTCTTTTTCGTTAACAGATAATGAAGCATGAGTGCACCTGTTTGATTCCCAGTCAACACTTCATATTCCCCATCATGATTTTTTACGGCAATTCCTAAACGATCAGTATCAGGATCGGTTCCGAGTAAAAGATCGGCATCCATTTCTTTTCCATATTTAATAGCTAATTCAAAAGCTTCATGCTCTTCAGGATTTGGAGAGGTTACAGTTGGAAAATTAGCATCTGGTAACTCCTGTTCTTTAACAACAGTAATATTTTGAAAGCCGAAAGCCTCAAGTCCCTTACGAACAGGAATATTTCCTGTTCCATGTAATGGGGTATAAACAATTTTCAAAGTATCTGCTACAGATTGTATAAGTTGCTTATCCTGCATAATACTTGTTAATGCATTTATATAGGCATTGTCCACTTGTTTCCCTATGTATGTTAATAGATCTTTCTCTATAAGTTCGGCCACATCTGCCACGTCAATCTTCAATTCATTCTCTATTTGATTGACATATTGAACTAACACATCCGCCATTTGAGGAGGCATTTGTCCACCATCAGGACCATACACCTTAAAGCCATTATATTCTGGCGGATTATGACTTGCAGTTATCATCACACCAGCAAACGCATACAAATATCTCACTGCGAATGAAAGTATCGGCGTTGGATGTAGCTCATTAAACAAATAAGCTTTTATGCCATGATTCCCCACGGTTCTCGCTATCTCTAAAGCAAATTCAGGTGATCCGTGACGACAATCATAGGCAATCACCACACCACGTTGTTTAGCCAATTCACCCTGATCTTCGATATAACAAGCTAACCCCTCAGCTGCTTTTCGAACGGTATAAATATTCATACGATTCGTTCCTACTCCAAGCTCCCCGCGCATTCCACCCGTACCAAATTCAAGATTTTTGTAAAAACGATCCTCGAGCTCCCTGTCATTTCCCATCAATTGTGCTAACTGCTCCTTCAATTTCCCATCTAGCCTTTCATCACTTAACCACTTCTCAACTGATCGTTCCCAGCCCATACCATATCCTCCATCCACCAAACATAATTATCTGTTATTTTACCATAAATCAACGGGACAGGGGGTCGGTTCCTTTGTCCCTTATTTCGGGACGGAGGATCCGGTCCCTTGTCCCTCCTTGTCCCTTTATTCAATTTCGGGGACGGGGGGTCCGGTCCCTTGTCCCCTCTCCATAAAAAAGTCCACTCATTTTTAGAATGAATGGACTTTATACTGTTACTCGTTTAAATAAACCCAGGCATATTGAGCATATAGCTCTGCCCCAATGGCTAATGCATCTTCATCAATATTGAATTTCCCATGATGATGAGCCCATTGGGTATCTTTTTCGGGATTCCCACTGCCAACTAAGGCAAAGCTACCTGGAACCTCATCTAGATAAAAGCTAAAATCCTCCCCACCCATTGTTGGTTTTTCGCTAAATAGAGATTCCTCGCCAAATGCCGTAGCAGCAACCTTTTGCACTAAATCGGCACTGTATTTATCATTAATCACGGCTTGTGTTCCTCGAGTGTATTCCACCCTTGCAGTTGC
This sequence comes from Heyndrickxia oleronia, assembly GCF_017809215.1. GTDB lineage: Bacteria > Bacillota > Bacilli > Bacillales > Bacillaceae_C > Heyndrickxia > Heyndrickxia oleronia. The sequence continues at coordinate 968,374 of NZ_CP065424.1, read as the reverse complement.
CCCATAAAGACTAGCTACATGATCTGCATAATGCTGGAGCTGTTTTTCAATATGATCCCTTGTTTGAGGGTCGAAACAACGAACTGTACCTTCGATTACTGCATTTTCTGCAATAACATTGAATCGAGTACCAACGACCATTTTTCCGATTGTAAGAACAGCAGGATGTTGCGCATCAATGGTTCTAGACACCACCGTTTGTACATTCATTACAAAGGAAGACGCGACAATTGCTGTATCAATACAATCATGCGGTATTGCACCATGTCCGCCCTTTCCTTTAAACGTTACTTTAAAAAGATCTGCGGATGCAAAAGAAGGTCCTGGTGTACAAGAAATTTTTCCAATCGGCATTTGTGACCATATATGAATCCCAAAAATATTATCCACCTTATCTACTGCCCCTTGCTTTACCATAGCCCTAGCACCTTCTGCCACCTCTTCAGCCGGTTGAAAGATCAATCTAACATTTCCAGGCAATTCATCCTTCATCTCTTGAAGTACTTTGGCTGCGATAAGGAGCATGGCTGTATGAGCATCATGACCACAAGCATGCATTTTTCCTTCTTCCTTTGATACGTATGATAGTTCTTTATTTAATTCTTCCACAGATAAGGCGTCCATATCTCCCCGTAAAGCAACCGTTTTTCCAGACCTTTTGCCTTCAATTGTAGCAATGACACCTGTTGGTTCTGTTCTGCGATGAGCAATGCCTAGTTGTTCAAGATACTGGCAAATAAATTCAGTGGTTTTCTCCTCTTGCCAAGATAACTCAGGCTCACTATGAAGTTTTCGACGAATATCTGTAAGCTCGTTACTGTATTTTTTTATCGCTTCTTTTATTTTTGTTTGGATCATTTTACTTCTACCTCCGTTAAATTCTTCGCTGCTTCGTATAGGATTTGAACTGCATTCGCTAAATCCCGTGAATCCGACCATTCTTCAGGACAATGGCTAAGTCCATTTTTACTTGGGACAAAAAGCATCCCCACTGCTGTAAAGTCTGAAAAGACCATCGCATCATGACCTGCACCACTATTCATAGAGTAATAAGGTATATCTAATTCACTACTCTTTTGTTTCAGTAAAGTAATTATCTCTGGATTCATTGATTTTGGCTGCATATATAAAAGCTGCTCAATAGACAACCGAATATTATTTTGGTTATGCGAATAAACTAGCTCCTTTACCTTTCGAATCATGTTCTGGACATGTTCTTCTTTCCCTGATCGAATATCTACAGAAAATACGGTTTTTTTCGGGATTACATTTGCTCCATTTGGAAACACCTCGACACTCCCTACCGTAATAACCGAGCCCTCTCCTTCCTCCGTTGCAATAGTAGGTAATTCTGCGATTATTTTTGCAGAAGTTACTAGTGCATCAGCGCGATGTTCCATCGGCGTAGTGCCTGCATGTCCAGCTTGACCATCAACCGTAATTTCTAACTGAGTAAGACCAACAATCGTTTCCACCACACCAATCGGAATCTTTTTTTCCTCCAGAATCGGCCCTTGCTCAATATGTAATTCTAAATAGGCCTTCATTGTTTTCGAGTCCCTTCTTTTAGGCAAAGAAGGATCAAGTCCGATTTTCTCCATCGCTTCTACAGTTGAAATCCCGTCTTTATCTTTTAAACGATAAAAATCCTGTTCACTTAATAACCCAACGATTCCTCGAGATCCCATCAATCCTCCACCAAATCTTGTTCCCTCTTCTTCCACTAAGGCAATGATTTCTAGGGGATATTTGGGAATCAACTGATTTTTTGAAAAAAGCTCAGCTACAACAAGGCCTGCTACCACTCCTGCCGGTCCATCATAATTACCACCATGGGGAACCGAATCAAAATGGGAACCAATGAGAACACTAGGTGCATCCTGCAAGGCCCCTTCCATCTTGCCAAAAATATTACCAAAGCCATCCTCATGAACTTTAAGCCCATATTCATACATTTTTTCTTTTATATACGTTCTAGCTCCCAAGTCTTCCTGACTATAGGTAAGTCGCGTCGTTCCCTTATTTGGGGTTGAGGTGTATTTACTTAATTCCTGTAGATGTTTTTCGATTTGTTCCTGAATATCTATCATTTCTATCTCCCCCATTCTATAAAAACTTCACAAATATTCCTGCTAAAATGACCGATACAATAGTGACCGTAATGAAACCTCCGACAAGCATTGGTGGTAACATCTGACTTGTTAGGATTTCTTTTTCCTTTTCATCAGTAGTTAGTGAATTAATGACTTCATTCGTGATAATGTAATCAGCAGGAAATCCATATAAGGCAGTTAAAGAAACTGCAAATGCCATTTCCTTGCTGACTTTTAAAAACTTACCCGCAATAAATGAAAATATATACATACCAACGACACCAATAACTATACATCCCACCAGTGGGTATAAAATTTGAAGCATCATACTTGGAGTTGCTTGTTTTAATCCATCAAAGATGAATAACATTAACGCAACGATGGCAAAACCAAAACCATTTGCTTTTTGCAGCACTTGTTTTTCCAAAAAACCAATGCTCTTTGCGATTACACCAAAAAGTAAACAAAGAACAAAGGGACTAATTGAAACAATAGGTGCCAATAATGTAGAGACTTGATAAGCAAGGAAAGCAACAAAGGCTAGTCTGAAAAACTTAAAAAATTCCGTATTATATTTTTCTGGTAATCTTTTAAATAGCTTAAGTTCCTTCATTCCATGTTCTGCTGTAGCAGCTACCTCTGAGGAAGCATCCTCCTTTACCTTCAATTGTCCACTTCTATATTGTTTCAAAAGACGCTTCCCTTCTTTTTTCAACATAATAGATGTAAGTGGATAACCAGCAAATCCCTGCATCACATAGATAACAATCGCAAAAACGGATAGAGAAGCAAGTCCCACTTCCTTTGCACCTTCTGACATGATTAGGGCAGATACGACCCCACCCACTAAAGGCGGAATAGCTACAACAACGGTCTTAAATCCAAATAGAAGGGATCCAACGATAAATAACAGAACAATAATTCCAATAATCCCTGAAAGAGCAATAACAATCGTTTTCCATTGATTCTTTAGTTCCTGAAGCGATAACAAGGTACCCATGTTCGTAATTAATAAATACATCATCATTGTAGCTACCACCGGGGGCACACCAGATATCGCTACAATATCTTGTGGAAAAAATGTCCAATATCCAATAAGAAAAAGGACCGCACAGATAAAAATAGAGGGTACCCATGCTTTCGTCCGAACAGCAACTAGGTCCCCAATAAACAAGATCAATAAAAGAATGACTAAGGCTAACATTTGCGACATAAGATTCACTTCTCTTCCTAGGATGTATTTACTCTCATTTGCGATACGCAATATATTGAATAAATAGAATAATAATATAATTATTCCACACAGTCAAACTTTTTTAAATAGTTTTATAATTAAGAAGGGACAGGGGGTCGGTTCCGCTGTCCCGAATTTTGGGACAAGAGAACCGTCCCTCTGTCCCCCCTCTGTCCCCTTTAAAGTGTGAATGTCTCTTTAATCGTTCCTACCTCTATGCCTGAATCATTTTTGACAATGGAGGGTTTTAACAATCTAAGTTTGTGAATTGTCTCTTTATTTTTATAGTCGATTTGTTCAAGAATGGATGCAACGATGTTTGGCCATACTTCTTCCGATCCATTGATTACCTTTAAAGCAAACCCAATACGTTCATTTTTTAAACCAAAGCCATAAACACCTTGTGCACCGCCTTTTGCTACTATATTGGGATCTTGTAATAGAATGGAACAAATAAAGTGTTCAGAAGCAATCATGTTATACTGATGATTCAGGGTACGTGTTAATTTAACAACAGCATCTTTTAATCCAGAATCATCAATCAAATCTGGACATGCGAATTTCAAATATGTAAGTGCCATGGAGTGTAATGGAATCGCAAAGACAGGAACACCACAACCATCTATTCCAACTTTAATTTCTGAAATAGGAACTTCAGATAATGTCGATAGAATTTGAACGATATGCTGCTGAAGCGGATGATCTTGCTCCCAATAGTTAGCAACTGGATATCCTAGTTCACGGCAAACAGCCACAAATCCTATATGTTTTCCTGAACAATTATGATAGAGTCTTCTTTTTGTTTTTCCCTCGCCAATCATTTTTTCTCTCGGTTCTATATTTAATGGATAGGAAGGCGGGCAGAATAAATCTTCTTCTACAACTGGCAATTTGTTTAATAACGATTCAAGAGCATTGATATGGTAGGATTCTCCACGATGTGATGCAGAAAATAAGGCTGCCTCTTCCTCTGTAATATTATATTTTTCTATAATATTTGTTAAAAATAGTGGTAAGGCTTGAATCGGTTTTGCTGCAGATCGAAAAAATACTTCTTGTTGTGAGTCTCCAACTTGATAGATCTGTTTTTTCATCTCATTTATGCCGCAAATGATGCCGAAGTGTTTATTCTCAACCAATCCTGCTCTAGTTTCTTCTATTAATATGTCATACCCCATGTTCATTTCTCCTCTTTCACTAAAACATTCATTAATGTAGTTTGTGCTTGGATAGCAGCTCCAGGTCCACATTACTGGTAAACTACCATAATGTTTTTCATATATTTTTTTAATTTCAAAATAAAAAATTATATAAAATAATTATAGCTATGAAAAATCCCCCTTACAACAGGACTAATTTTTATTTTCAAAATAATTAATCATTGATTAATATGAGATTGTAATTTTGTTTGTATAAAAGAAAAATAGGCTGCTCCTTAATCAGAACAACCTACTCAACTTTTATTCTATTTATTTAAGGACCAATTCCCCTATTTGCGCGCCCGCATTAACTTCATCGGAATCATACCTTTTTAGCTCAGAGATTTTCTCATCAAAGTTTGTAAAGACAAGAACTGTTGTCGTTTCTTTGCCTTTTTCCTTGAGATACGCAAGATCAAATGTGCCCAAACTGTCATTCGTATGAATCTTATCTCCAGCTTTTACCGTGATCTCAAATCCTTCTCCATTTAATTCAACTGTATCTAAGCCGAGATGTAAAAGGATCTCTACTCCTTCTTTCGTTTCCATTCCAATAGCGTGTTTAGTCGGAAATACCTGTGTAACGGTCCCATCAATCGGTGCAAGGACCTTTCCGTTATTTGGAATAAATGCAAAGCCATCCCCCATCATTTTCTGAGAAAAAACTGGATCTGGTACATCCTCCAATGGAATTATTTTTCCATTGAGAGGGCTTGATATGATCACATTACTCTTTGTTTTATTTTTCTTAAAAAACAATCTACTCACTCCCATTATTATTTTCTTGGTTATAGGAGGCTTTTTCTCATATAACTTGTAGCGAACTTCTGCTCTTTTCTATAACTTTTACTTTTTTGATAGTGTAGAACAATCAAAAAAATCTTATTAGACTCCCACGAATCATACTTATTTTAGTGGTAGGAAGTCTATATATTATAGAAAAAAGCCTTATAGGAAAAGGCCGTTTTCGTATAGTTTGTAGCTTTTCACAGTGAAAGAAGGGTGTAGCGTCTTCATCTGATCGTTACTCGTTAAAAACTTCACTTAAATAGCAACAATGTTTGAGAAAAGAGCCTAGGAAAAAGAAGTTCCAATAGAGGAACCTCTTTTGTATCACTCTTAAATCAAGACGCCTTCTTTATACTTTTTATTCAGTGTCGGCCAATATTCTTTATTAGCCTCAATTAAGTCATCCAACACCGCTTTAGCTACGCGTGCGGATGGGAATGTTTTATTTAGTGTAAATGCTTGTAATGCCTTTTCATAAGAACCTTCTGTAATAGCCTCAACCAAGATTTTTTCAGATGCTAACTGTTGTTCAATCATTGCCTGATGGAAATAAGGAATTTCTCCTACATATTCTGGAACAGGCCCTTTACTTGTAATTAAGCATGGAACCTCAACCATCGCATTAGCCGGTAAGTTTGGAATGGTTCCGTTATTTTCTACCATTACAAGATATCTCTTTGCTAAGTTTTTTGCAAGTGAAACGGTTACATCTACAATAAAGATTCCATGGACACCTACATGAAACTCATCAGCTAAAACTCCAGTTTCTTCATAATTCTTAACTGTTTCAAACAATGATTTCTCGCGACCATCCATCACTTCATTTGCTCGTGTATATTCCTTATTCGATGTTTCGACGATATAATCTGGGAAGAAGTAATATTGTAAATATGGATTTGGAATATAATCTGGGAAGTAATCCATTATTAATTTAATATTTTTAAAGGTTTTAATCCATGATGAATCTGCATGACGATAATCAATTTTCGAAACATCCTCTGTCAATAATCCATATTGATAGATATGCTCCCGTAATTCTGGAAGACGATCTACTCCGTCTACTTTCACTTTCGTAAACCACCCAAAATGATTTAATCCGAAATAATCCACCTCTAGCTCTTCTCTCTCGACACCAAGAATGGCACTCATATTGCGCATTGTAGCAACTGGCATATCGCAAATATTGATGACTCTAGCATGTGGTCTTAATTTACGAACACCTTCCGCAACGATGGAGGCTGGGTTAGAGTAATTCACAATCCAACAAGAAGGCTTAGCATATTTTTCAACAAAATCGATTAACTCAACCATTGGGAAAATCGTTCTTAATCCATAGGCTAATCCACCAGGTCCACATGTTTCTTGACCGACAACATTGTGGGAAAGGGGAATCTTTTCATCAAGCTCTCTCATTGCATATTTCCCCACCCTCATTTGGGCAAAAACAAAATCTACATCATCGAAGGCAACTTGTGGATCTGTTGTTTCCACTATATTGATACGATCAGTATATTCAGAAATGACTGCTTTGGCAGCAATTACTACCTTTGATTGACGCTCCCCATCAATATCGTAAAATCTTAATTCAGATAACGGTAAATCTTCTAATCTATCCATTAAACTTCTTACAATTCCAGGAGTATACGTACTACCGCCACCAGCTATCGCTAATTTATATGTTTTCATCTTATATTCCTCCTAAGCTACTATCTACTTGATCCCGAACAGATTTAACATTTAATCCGTAAACAACCTGAACATTATTACCAGACTTGATCACACCTTTTGAACCTGTTTGTTTCAATAGGTTTTCGTCCACAATATCTGGATTTTTCAATACAAGCCTTAATCTTGTATAGCAATTATCAACGTTCTCGATATTTTCACTTCCACCCAAAGCAGTAATAATTGTCTGCCCAACTGGAGAAGAATTCTGATCTTTGTCTGTTCCCTGTTTCGTTGTTTGAACAGGAACCTGCTCTACTACAACTTCTGTATCATCTTCACGCCCCGGTGTCTTTAAGTTCAACTTTAAAATTAAGAAGCGGAATATAATGAAGTAAAGTGCAAACATAAACAATCCGACTAATATAAACATCGGCCAATTGGATTTTGTTGTTCCTAATGGCAGGTTATAAAGTAAGAAATCAATAAAACCATTTGCCCCAATTGCATGGACACCTAACAGACTTAACAGCATCATACCTGTACCAGCTAAAACCGCATGAACAACGAATAATACAGGAGCCACGAACATGAACGCAAATTCGATTGGTTCCGTTACACCCAATAAGAAGGAAGTAATCGCAGCAGGTAATAAAACTGCTTTCGCCATTGATTTTTTACCTTTTTTAGCTGTTACATACATCGCTACTGCAGCACCCATTAATCCAAACATTTTACTTAATCCACGTGCATCCCAGTTTACAGTGCTGCTTAACACTGGAATACTTTTATCTGCCATTTCAGCAAAGTAAATATTTCTTGCCCCATAGACTATATCTTTACCTATCTGTTCTGTTCCACCTAATTCTGTATATAAAAATGGTGTATATACAAGATGATGCAGACCAGTAGGGATTAAAATTCGTTCTAGGAAGCCATATACTAAGAAGCCAAAAGACCCTAGGCTTTTAATACCAATGGCTAATGCCGTAATTCCATTTTGAACAAATGGCCAAAATTCAGCGGCCAATACACCTAAAATCATCGCACTTGGAATGGCCAGAATAGCAACGAAACGATGACCAGAATAAATTTGCATAACGCCTTTAAATTTCGTATCACAATATTTATTGTGTAAAACCCCTACCAAAGCCCCGATTAAAATACCTGAAAATACACCCATTTCAAGCACTTGAACATTCAATACCATTGCTTGCCCAGAAGATTGCATAGACTCAGTTGGCACTAAACGATCTGCTAATTTCAGTACTTGATGCATGGCATTGATAAAAATAACGAAAGAAACTAAGCCAGTTAAAGCCGCATACCCTTTATCCTTTTTCGCTAATCCGATTGGAATCCCAACGGCGAAAACAAGGGCCAGGTTTTGAAGAATCGATACGGCCGATCCCGAAATAAACTGTCCAATATTCTGTACAAATGGATGTTTTAAAAATGGAATATATTCTGCTAAGTTCCCATTTCCAAATACATTACCAAAGGCTATAAACAGCCCTATAATCGGTAAAAGTAATATAGGTGCAAATAATGATTTTCCAAAAAGTTGAAGACCATTCAAGACCCTTTTCATTCGCAACCTTCCTTTCAACAAGTAAACGCTATCAATTACATTCACAGTATAATGCCGTTTTCCTACTCACGAAAGGGAAAACGGCGATTCTGTACAATGTGAACAAATATCGTAACATGTTACATCTCATTAATAGCTATTTAAAATTCAGTGATAATTCCTTGTTTAATCGCTAAAGTTAGAATGATATCAATAAGCATAAACATGTTTGATTCATAGGAAGTCACTTGAAATTCTTGTTGTGACTCGATCGTTGGGTCTAATACTTGAAAAACAATATCAGCAAGTTGAGCTGTTGTGCTCTTATTATTTCCAGTAAATAGGACCGTCTTCAATCCATTATCCTTTGCGATTTTTACTTTTTCTATTACTTTATTTGTTTCACCAGACCGCGAAAAGACAATTAATAAATTGTATTTTTGAATATTATTAAAAAATAATGCCCTGCTATCACTAGTAGAGGCATTCGAAACATAATAACCAAATAACTCTAGCTTCTTCGCTAAATAATCGGAAAATATTGTAGAAAACCCTGCCCCATAGAAATAAATCTTTCTATGCTTTTCGATTTCATGTAAAAAAGCTTGAATATGGGTTTCATCAATCGAATGAAAGGTTAAATGGTAATTTTGAATAAACTCTGATACTTTATCCTCCAAAGGTTGATGAATACCCACAACAGATTCCGAAATATGTTCAGGTAAATTAGAAACCTTTAATCCTAAATGATAAATAAATTCACTATACCCGCTGAATCCAAGCTTTTTACAAAGCCTAATAATCGAGGTTGTCGAAACAAACAACTCATCCGCAGCCTTACGAATACTTAACGGACCACCAACAAATCTCTTCTCAATAAGAAAAGCAAGAATATCCCTCTCCGATTGATTTAACTCCTTATCATTCACATAGTCTAAAAAAATCTTTTCTGAACGTTCCATATGTTCTCCTCTCTTTGGGACAAAGGGTCGGTTCTGTTGTCCCACCAGTTATTACTTTAAAAAAATCTCTCCACCCTTCCCATTAATTCATGCACTGCTGGAGAAAGATACCGATCTTTTAAATATGCAAGGTAAACCGTCCGTTTTAAAAAATTCGAGTGTATCGTATGAGTAGCAATTTTTGATGTATGGATATGCTTGATATAGCTTTCCGGCAAAAATGTGATTCCTAAACCTTGTTCAATTAAACTACAGGCTGTTTCGAAACGCTCGATTTCATACATGACCTTAGGGGTTACTTGTTCATTTGCAAATGCTTGTAATACATTTTCTCTCGTTTGAAATCCCGTAGAGCAGATAATAAAATCTCGGTTTGCTAAGTCTGGAATGGTAATCCGTTCCTTTGTATTCAACTCATCCTCTTCATGTGTTAAGAGAATGAACCGCTCATCATAGATGGGATTAAGTTGAATTTCCTCATGACTGAGAGGCTGATTCGTTACGGCAAAATGAATGTCATAGTCGATAAGGGATTGAATAACCTGTCTCTCCCCTAATATTTCCTTTAGCTTAAATTCTATTTTAGGAAAGCTTTTTTTAAACTTTTTAATCACTTTAGGAAACCAAAACATCGATGATTCAATTAATCCAATACTAATTTTCCCATTACCAATTTGCTTTACTTCTTCAAGCTCTTTATGAGTATTTTCTAGCGATCTTATTAGCTCTTCAGCCCTAAAAAAATAAATTTGCCCAGCATCCGTTAATGAAAGACCCCGAGTATTCCGCTCCAATAGCTTGATCCCAACCTCTTTCTCTAGTTTCATTATTGCATTACTTAAAGATGGCTGTGATATATGTAAAAGTTTCGCAGCCTTTGAGAAGCTTTGTTCCTTAACAACTGTTATGAAATACCTTAGTTGACGGATCTCCATGTTCTCCTCCTCACTTATAGTTTTAAACTATAAATCTATTATTATTATGTATTAGTAATTATAAATGAAAGCGGTTATAATTGGTATATAGATATAATTCTGAATTTTAATAGGAGTGAGACATATGTATATTCAGCCTTCTTCCGATCACTGGAATGGTAGAGTCGATAGTCACACTGATCCACTTAGTTTCCGTCTACACCAACAGGTTAAATTAGATACACCTTCCTCCCTTTCCACCGCTTCAAAAGGACAGAAAATCTTTGGATTGATTGGCTTTAGTTGTGATGAAGGAGTTAGACGTAATCAAGGACGCTTAGGCGCTGCCAAAGCCCCTAATCTACTTAAACAAGCTCTTGCGAAGTTGCCTTGGCATCTTTCCCCTTCAACAACTGTAGTTGATGTAGGGACGATTCAATGCGAAGAGGATCAGCTTGAAAAGGCGCAAAGTGAACTAGGACAAGCAGCCACCGTCCTCTATCGTAAAGGTATTACCCCAATTATCCTTGGTGGCGGCCATGAAACCTTCTATGGACATTATTTAGGTGCAAGAAACTATCTCGGCCCCGATGAAACATTAGGAATCATTAATATTGATGCCCACTTTGATATGAGGCCATATGATAAGACAACCTCCTCTGGTACAATGTTTAAGCAAATTTTAGATGCTGATTCAAAATCCAGCTACCTGTGTGTGGGCATTCAACAGCAAGGAAACACAAAAGCACTTTTTGAAACAGCCAAAAAGTATCATGTCAAACATATCACTGAAGAAGAGGTAACATCCGAACTGGATCTCTCTTTAGGAAAAATTAATGATTTTATCAATCAACATGACAGAATCATTCTAACTTTATGTACGGATGTAATTAGTGCAGCCTATGCTCCAGGAGTTAGTGCACCATCCCCATTTGGACTGCATCCCAAAACAGTAAGAGATTTAATTAGACATATTGTTGCGAAAGAAAAGGTTCTTTCCTTCGATGTTTCAGAAGTAAACCCTGTTGTTGATGAGAATAATAAAACCGTGACATTAGCGGCACAATTAATCAATGAATCTCTCATTCACTTTCACGAATAACATTAAAATTGGAGGGATAGTATGAACTTGGAATTAAATCAAATTACCACTATCTTTCTAGCTGTAGCTTTACTAATGCTAGGAGGACTACTAATAAAAAAGATAAACTTCTTAAAAAAGTTCTGTATACCAGCCCCTGTTGTAGGTGGACTCTTATTTGCCATTCTCGTTACGATTTTAAGACAAACAGGACTAATGAAAATCACCTTAGATACTTCTTTACAAAGCCTATTCATGTTGACATTCTTTACCACAGTCGGTTTAGGTGCAAGCTTTAAGCTAGTGAAACTTGGGGGTAAGCTACTGGTTATTTACTGGTTAGCTTGTGGCGTCTTAGCTTTGTGCCAAAATCTTATTGGTATATCATTGGCAAAGGTTCTTGGAATTGAACCGTTATTAGGAATAATGATTGGTGCAGTATCCATGGAAGGAGGTCATGGTGCAGCAACAGCATTCGGTGGAACTATCGAGGGACTAGGGGTCAATTCTGCCTTATCTGTAGGACTTGCAGCTGCAACATTCGGTCTTATTGCTGGAGGATTAGTAGGTGGGCCAACCGTAAAATATTTAATCTCAAAATATAATCTTAAACCAACTGAGGTTGATGCTAATGATGAAGTAGCAGCAGCAATGGATGCTAATTCTGAATCAAATGGGATTCACTCGAAGAAATTTATTGCCCAAATTCTCATCATTACGTTCTGTATGGCGGCAGGTTCTTATCTAGGGGAATTATTCTCCAATGCAACAGGCTTCGTATTACCAAACTATGTGGGTGCAATGTTTGTCGCTGTGATTGTTCGGAACATTATCGATAAAGTAAACAATGAAGTAATTGATATGACCAGTATCAATCTAATTGGTGATGTAACATTAGGAATCTTCCTTTCCATGGCGCTAATGAGCATTCAATTATGGGAATTAACAGGACTTGCCTTACCAATGGTCATCATCGTTTTTGTCCAAGTTATTTTCATTGTCCTTTTAGGTATCTTTGTTCTATTTAAATTACTTGGAAAAAACTACGATGCCGCTGTAATGGTTGGTGGCTTTACTGGACACGGACTAGGTGCAACCCCTAATGCTATGGCCAATATGTCCGCCATTACTGAACAATTCGGTCCATCACGTAAAGCATTTCTAGTTGTTCCAATTGTTGGTGCGTTCTTAATTGATGTATTTGCCATGCCGATTATCATAACAAGTATTAATTTATTTAAATAAGGCTCTTTTCTCAAACATTGTCGCGATTTAGGTAACGTTTTAACTAAATAAAAATAGGTTAATGACCAAAAAACCATTTCCACTTGGAAAAGAGCTGCAAACTCTATCAGATCCGCTGCTGTAAAAGCCAGCAGTAAGGTTTTTACAAAAGCAGAAAATAGTCTTAAATAAAGAAAGTGTGGGATTCTTATCCCACACTTTCTTTACTTTTCATCTAATTAATCTTCAGAGAGGATTGTTTGAGCAATTTTTTCATCTAGCTTTTCAAATTCAAAATATTGTATCGTATCATAAAGGTCTTTCCTTGTTTGCATCGCGTTTATGGAATTCCTTTGTGTCCCATCTTTCAATATATTAGTAAAGACCTGTTCAATCGCCTTGGCCGCTACCCTTAGTGATGTTACGGGATAGATCACCATACTGTATCCAAAGTCTTCAAATTCCATCGCTGTATAGTAGGGAGTTTTACCAAACTCAGTCATATTCGCTAATAAAGGAATTTGAAGTGAATGTTTAACTTTTGTAAACTCTTCTTCTGTTGCCAATGCTTCTGGAAAAATTGCATCAGCACCTGCTTCAATATAAGCATTTGCCCTTTCAATTAAACGATCGATCCCTTCAACTGAAGCTGCATCACTTCTTGCGATAATAACTAGAGAGGGAGCTACTTCTTTAATGATTTTAATTTTTTGAACCATTTCCTCGATGCTTACTAATTTCTTTCCATTCAGATGACCACATTTCTTTGGTAATTCTTGATCTTCAATTTGAATGGCAGCCACTCTGGATTCAACCATTTCTCTTGCGGTTCTCGCCGTATTTAAAATCCCTCCAAACCCTGTATCAATATCAACAAGTAGTGGTAAGTTTGAGGCACGAATAATATCTTTCGCACGAGCAGCCAATTCCTCAGAATGAATCATTCCTAAATCAGGCAAACCTCTGCTGGCAGTATAAGCTGCTCCAGATAAATAAAGCACCTTAAATCCAATTTTCTTAGCAATTAGTGAACTTAGTCCATCATATGCACCAGGAATTTGTAAAATAGATGGTTCTAGCATTTGTTTACGAAATCGATCTGAAAGCTCTTGCTGACTTAATTCTTGATCTATTAACCATGACATCCATAATCCCTTCTTTCAATGTTTAACAAATTAGATCAATAGCTTACTTATAAATTCATCTACCTGATAATCAATCAACACCGATGAATCCATACAGATGCTCATAATCTCTTGAACTTGTTTTACGGGAAAGCAGGTTTCCAAGTTATCCTGAAATTTCTTAATTAGTAAGGGAACTCCCTCATCCCTTCTAAACGGATGTCCAATTGGATATTGACATTCAATTTTTTCACTAACTGATCCATCCTTAAAATAAATTTGCACAGCATTAGCAATCGAACGAAGATTTGGATCTAAATAATCAATACTATATTGTTTATTTTCGACGATCTCCATTTTTTCACGTAGTTGATCAATCCGTTGATCCTGTGCTGTTTCATCTTCATAATGATCAGCGTTTATCGTTCCATATATTAGTCCTATTGCCGTAATATATTGAAGACAATGATCTCTGTCAGCAGGATTATGTAGCGGTCCCTTCTTATCTAAAATACGAACCGCCGATTCTTGAGTATCAATGACAATTCTATTTACCTCAACCAGTCGATCTCTCACAATCGGATGCAATCGAATCGCACATTCAGCAGCCGTTTGCGCGTGAAATTCTGCCGGATAGGAAATTTTAAATAAAATATTCTCCATAACATAAGAATCAAGTGTTCGGCTAAGGGTTATCTCTTTTCCATCAAATAACACATCCTGAAATCCCCAATGAGGGGCAGAGAGTGCTGTCGAATAACCCATTTCTCCCTTTAATGCCATAAAAGCTAATCGAACACCTCTACTTGTCGCATCACCTGCGGCCCAGGATTTCCGAGATCCCGTATTTGGAAAATGCCGGTATGTTCGCAAACTAGAATTATCAAGCCAAGCATTCGAAACTGCATTCATGATTTCTTCTTTTGTACCACCAAGCATACCAGTAACCACTGCGGTAGTAGCAATTTTAACAAATAACACATGATCCAGCCCCTGGCGATTTAAACTATTAGTCAGTGCTAGCACGCCTTGTATTTCATGGGCTTTAACCATCGCTACAAGAATATCCCTCATCTTCAAAGCCCGTTTCCGAGTTCTGCTAAGGTAATCAGCTACCGCTAGTATCCCCCCAAGATTATCAGAAGGGTGTCCCCACTCAGCAGCTAACCATGTATCATTATAGTCTAGCCATCGAATCATACACCCGATATTAAACGCAGCATGGACAGGATCTAATTCAAATGAAGTACCAGGTACACGACTTCCATTAGGAACTATGGTTCCAGGTACTATTGGCCCCAGATGCTTTGTACATTCCGGATACCTTAAAGCCAAAAAACCACAGCCTAAGCTATCGATTAAAACATATCGAGCAGTCTCCAAAGCAACTTCACTTGTAATCTCTTTATCTAAAACATAATTAGCGATCGTCTCAAAAACTGAATCAACGGTTTTAGCTTTTACAGAGTTTAATTCCTTCATATTCAATTACCCCTTCCTATTATGATTAGGCACTCTGCTGTGATGACTGATTATCTTCTTTTTTCCTTTTCCATGTTTTTAAAATCGGTAATAGAAATGCTAAAAGTGCAATGATTAAAAGTACACAGGAAATTGGATTAGTAAAGAAGATTGCTAGACTTCCATTTGAAATCGTTAAGGATTGGCGGAAAGATTGTTCCATCATTCCCCCTAAAATAAATGCTAATAGGAGTGGTGCGGCAGGAAAATGAAATAATCTCATCACATAACCAATGATTCCAAATAGTAGAAGTAAAAACATATCAAAGGTATTAAAACTCACTCCGTATACACCAATTAAGCAAAACACAATCACTAAAGGAATGAGCATTGGACGAGGAACCTTTAAAATCTTTGATATATATGGGATTAAAGGTAGATTCAATATTAATAGGAAAATATTCCCGATATACATACTTATAATAACTCCCCAAAAAATATCGGGATGATCTCCAATTAATAATGGACCTGGTTGCACCCCTAACACCATTAATGCACCTAGCATCACAGCCGTTGTCCCTGAACCAGGTATCCCTAAACTTAGTAATGGGACAAAAGCACCGCCAGATGCAGCATTATTAGCAGACTCAGGTGCTGCGATTCCTTTTATTGCACCTTTCCCAAATTGTTCTGGGTTCTTACTCATCTTTTTTTCGGAAACATATGCAAGCAGTGAGGCGATCGTTCCCCCTGCACCTGGTAATACGCCAATGAGGAATCCTAAAAAGGATTGTTTCCCGGCTGTTGTAGACATTTCACGAAATTCTTGTTTCGATAATCGTAAACTACCAATTTTATTCGTGTCTGTCCCTTTTTCCTTTCGATTAATAATCAATGAGCACACTTCTGCTAATGCAAATAAACCAAGAGCAATGACGAGGAAATCAATTCCTTCTAATAAATGCGCACTCCCAAATGTAAATCTTGGTGTTCCAGTCTGTGAATCAATTCCTATCGTTGCAATCATGAAGCCAATTGTGGCAGAAATTAGTGCTTTTATTGTTGATCCGTCGGACAAACTAGATACAGCTGTTAACCCCATTAGCATAAGTGCAAAATAGGCAGGTGGACCAAACGAAATAGCGACATTTGCTAGAGTAGGTGCTAAAAGAGTAAGTAAAATAACACTGATCGTACCACCTATAAAAGATGAAATGGCTGCGACTGCTAATGCCTTCCCAGCTTTCCCCTGCTTCGCCATTGGATAACCATCAAAGCTTGTTGCCACTGCCTCAGATGTACCAGGTGCATTTAATAGGATTGATGAAGCTGCTCCCCCATACGCTGCACCATAATAAACACCAGCCATCAATAACAGTGCTAAAGCTGGCACCATCCCATAAGTAATTGGAATCATGACCGCAATAGCCGTTATCGGTCCCAAACCAGGTATCATTCCAATAACTGTCCCAACGATAACACCAATTAATACGAAAAGAATTCCTTGAAAACTAAAGACCACTTCAATTCCTGCCAATATTCCATCAAACATCATTCATACCCCTTTCTTAAAAAGGCAATACACCACTTGGTAATTGAATTTGTAAAAATGATACAAATAAGAAATAGATCGCTACTGGTAAAACAATGGATACTAAGCTGTTGGATAAAAACTTTTTATAGCCGAGATACCAAGAGCAAAAAAAGATAAAAAGTGCTGTCACAATAATAAATCCTAGCAATTCAAGGAAAAGAATATAAAAAAAGATAAAGCCTAATACGATTAAAATCGGAATCAAATCATTCATTGGAATTTTTACTTTTTCCCCTGTATCCTTAATAAAAAATAAAGCGATGGACAGTAGTAATAAAATAAATCCTAAGGCAATCGGAATGACATCCGAATCAATCGGAACATAGGCATATGAAGGTAATCGAAAACTGAGAATTAGATAAATGATCGATACCACCATTAATCCAAGTGATACCTTTTTATTTTTTGTATTTAACATTCTAAACACACCACCTATGATAGAATGAGCCGATGCGGGAAACATCGACCCAATAATATTTTTACTTTGCTAGACCAAGTTCATCTAATAATGCCTTCATGCTTTTATTTTCTTCTTCCAAAAACTTTTGGTATTCCTCACTATCCATAAATTCTTCATCCCAGCCATATTTTTCTCTAATATCAGCCCATGCTGGGGAATCACTTAACTCTTTTAATTTTCCCTCATAATAGTTCAAAGCAGCTTTGTCCATATTAGGCGGTCCAAAAAATCCTCTCCAATTAATGAAAGTCGCATCAATTCCTTGCTCCTTCGCTGTTGGAAATTCTGAAATAATGTCCCCTTTCAGCCTTTCCTCTGATGTTATTCCCAAAACCTTAATCTTCCCAGCTTTCACCTGTTCGGCCGTCTCAGCAACTCCTGTTGAGAAAACATCGGCATTTCCATTTAGTAGAGAAGTTAAGGCTCCCCCATCTTGATCAGAAACATATTTAATTTTGGTAATATCTACACCTGCTGCCTTTGCAATTTTTACAAATTGGATATGGTCCATGCTTCCAGGTGAAGAACCACCAATAACTGTTACACTCGAAGGATCCTTTTTCATATCCTCAAATAAATCATTCAGACTATTCCATTTTGAATCCGCCTTGACAGCGAACGCTGCATAATCAGCAATTAAGTTTGCAATAGGAGTAAAATCTTTATAATCAAATTCTGATTGACCATTTAATGGAACAAGTAGCATCGGTGGCGAAGTAACAAAGAGATTATTAGAACTTCCCTTTTTAGAATGAATATAGGCCCATCCTACAGCTCCTCCTCCACCAGTCTTATTTACCACCCCCATTTTTTGATCAATTATTTTCTCCTCGCCTAGAACCTTGGCTGCCATTCTTGCTGTGGTATCCCAACCACCACCAGCCCCACTAGGAGCAACAATTTCAATCGTTTTACCTGGCTTCCAATCCTTTCCTCCCTTTGAAGATGAAGTGTTACTAGAACAAGCAGAGGTAATAACCAAGAAAAGTGCAAATACAACTAAAAAGAAAAAACGTTTCTTCAATTTCCCTTCTCCCCCTTTCTAAGCTTAAAAAAATCATAGTAAAGAAAAACCTTTTTGTAACCGTTTACAAAATAAATTAATAATAAAAAAATTGTGAACATTTTGTTCATAATGTTCACAATAAAATACTTAAATTATTTATTTACTAATCGATATTTCCTTTCTGGTCTGCCTACGATTCCATATTCTAGCTCTGCACTTCCCTCCCCAATTGAAGTCAAATATTCTAAATATCTTCGAGCGGTTGGCCTTGAGGCTCCCATTTTTTCACCCATTTCTTCCGCTGATACACCATTAGGGAAAATCTTTAAAATCCCTTTCACCTTTTGTAATGTTAGGGGATCAATTCCTTTCGGAAGATCCCTATTGGAATCATTCGAATCATTTTTAAAACCAAAATATTTATCTATTAGTTCTTGATTTAATTCGTTTGAGCTAAATAATTGATGTTTTCTTTTATAGTTTTCGATGGACTGCCTAAATCTTTCCATCGTCACAGGCTTAATAATATAATCCAATACACCTTGTCGAATAGCAGCTTCTACATAATTTTTTTCAAAAGCTGCCGAAATAATAATCACGTCGATATGTTCATAGTTGTTTCGTATTTCATTTAAGATCTCTGTCCCTAATTGATCGGGCATAAAAATATCTAATATAATTAAATCCACTCGATTATTTTTAAGAAATGCGAGGGTTTGTTCTCCGTTTAATGCTTTTCCAATCACACAAACATCCTCTATTTTCTTTAGGAATTGTTCATGAATAGCCGCTACTCTAAAATCGTCCTCTGAAATGATAACATTAATCACAAAGAATCCTCCTTTTCGCATTTAATCCATTTTGGAATAAAAATGGAGAATATCGTTCCTCCCTCTTTTTTTGCTTGTATTTCAATCGTTCCATTTAGCTCTTCTATAATTTCTTTTACAATACTTAATCCGTATCCCCGATTTTTTCCTTTTTTTGTTGTATATCCTCTATGAAAAATATGCTTAATATCCTCTACTCTAATTCCATTTCCGGTATCATCAATTTCGAACACAATATCATTTCCAACATCAGTAGTAAAAAAAGTGATTTCTTTTTTCGTACTCGTTGAAACCGCCTCAAAGGCATTGTCAATGATGTTTCCAAGAACAGAAATTAATTGAGCGAGACCAATTTGTTTCGGCAATGGTTGTAAAGAACTGGACGAATCAATCGTAAACTTTACTTTTTTTTCCGAGGCTTTCCCAATCTTACCAATAAGAATTGCTTGAACTTTTGAATCAACAATCTGTTGGAAAAGAATTTGATTTTGATTTCTATGTACTGCAGCCTCGTTTTGGATAAAAGATAATGCTTCATCGTATTGATGTAATTGGAGCATTCCTGATAAAACATAAAGTTTATTCGCAAATTCATGAGTTTGTGCCCGTAAATCCTCTGAATACTTCTTTACCTCTGATAGAGTATCTAACATCGCCTTAATTTCAGTTTTGTCCCGAAAACTAGCAACCACACCGACAATTCGCTCTTTATCCCGAATTGGGATCCGATTAACAATCACATGTTTTTCATTTAAAAGCATTTCTTTGTCATTTTCATGAATCCCAGTTTCCAGTACTCTATGCATTTTTGTATTTGGAATGATGGTTTCAATCGGAGTATGCAATGAATCTTTTTTGACTCCTAATATTTTTCGAGCAGAATCATTCATCATTGTAATATCGCCATTTGCATCTACAGCAATAATTCCTTCTTTGATAGATTGTAAGATAGCACTTCTTTCTCGATATAAGGAAGCAATTTCATGCGGTTCCAAGCCAAGAGTATCCCTTCGAATGTTTCGAGCTAATAGGACACCCCCTACACTGCCTAAAAATAATACAAATAGAGATATAAGTATAATTTTTAATAGTCGATTACTTATTACCTCTCTCACTTCTCTTTTCATAAAACCAACCGAGACAATTCCAATAATTTCACCCTTTTCATCAAGGATAGGAGCTTTCCCCCTAATGGAAGGCCCTAAAGAACCTACTGCTTCTGAAATATAATTCATTCCTTTTTTTAAGGCACGGTCATTATCTCCACCGACCATTTTTTTTCCGATTTTATTTTCGTCTGGATGGGAATACCGAATACTATCCTTATTACCAATAACAATAAACTCTGCCCCAACTTCATCAGAAATTTTTTTGGTAATGGGCTGAATGACTGTTGAAGGATGTTCAAGATTAAATGCTTCCTTCACTGTAGGCATTAACGAAACAGTGATCGCTACCTGCTTCGCCAACTGACCTATATGTTGCTCGGTACTTTTTGATTCAATGTATCCGTAAAACACTGTCAAAATCAAAATAACAAATAATAATAAGGCCGTAATTAAAACAACTACTTTTGTTTGAAGTGATACCGAAAAATATTTTTTCATCCCATCCCTCCCCTTTTTACTTACCAATTCTACTCTATTGTAAATCGGAAGCAGATGAGATTCTATATATTAGACTAATAATTCTAAACATTCAATTTAATATTTCGCTTTATGCCGATGTACGAGAACGTTCAATTTTGTGTGCTTCCCACCGTTTTAATAATCGAAAGACTGGAGGTAAAATGACCAGTACAACAACAATCCGAAGAACTTGAACAACTACTACAAATGTTGAATCTGCATTTAGAACAGCGGAGGTTGTAGTCATTTCAGCAATACCTCCCGGTGTAAATGCCAATACAGACGTAACTAAGGAAATGCCTGTTATGAGTGAAATAAAATACGCGCAAAAAAACAAAGAAAGAATTAGACCAATCGTTGTAAAAAATGAGACAACTAATGTTTTTGTCATGCCGACGATCATTTCCTTATAAAACCGAGAACCTATACTAGTAGCAATAAAAATTTGCGATAAAACCATCATACTAGGTGGCCACCATGCCTTTAAATCTGTATCAAACAAAACAGATCCCATTGTTTGAACACATCCTACACCTAGCATTCCACCTACGAGCCAAGGAGCTGGAAATCTCAAATACTTTCCAACATAATAACCGCCACATACGCCTACGATTAACAAGACCGTCCATAGAAGTTGGGTAATTTCAAAAGGAGAATGTGTCGTGGAAACTATTACATGGTTTACGGTGAGATCATTAGTAGAACGTGTCAACCAAATTGAAGCAAATAGCGGAATCATTAGAACAACTAAGAAAACACGCATGGTTTGTATAACTGTCACCACCATCGTGTTCGCTCCAACCTCTTCTGCAATGCTTGGCATTGCGCTTAACCCTCCAGGGGTTGCTCCAAAAAAACAGGTAATCATATCAAAATCAGTAAAGCGCCATAATATGAAACCAGATAAAAGTGAAAAGAGAATAGAGAGTAGAAGCATGGAAATAATACTTATCCAATTTGCTCTAAAGACTTCGATAAAGGATATATTTATTTTCTGTCCAAGCTCAATTGCTAGAAAGATCTGACCTAAATACATCCAAAAAGAAGGTAGCCCTTTTTGATGATTATGGTGATTGATCAGCTTTGGTTTATAAAAGGAAATCAATGCAGCTAAAAGAAGCGTTCCAATCATCCATCCTATTGAGAGATTTGTAAAGGAAAAAACAAATCCTCCCAAGCTACTAAGAAAAATAAAACAAATACTCCGAATAAAAAAATGACTCTTTTCCAATGTAGACCCTTCTTTCTTTATCAAGAGGTGTCATTTCATTTCTAAATAAAGTTGATAAAATTATTAGAATTATCAATACAATGAATGTAATATACATTTAGAGATTAATAAAATAGTAAATTTATATCATTACCCATCAAAAAAAATAATGGCTAAATTGGAGAAGATAACATATGGATGATCGTGATTGGCTCATATTACAAACCCTCTACAAAGAAAAAAACATTACAAAAGCAGCAAAAAGGCTATTCATATCTCAGCCTGCTCTAACCAATCGCTTGCAGCAAATTGAACAAGAATTTGCCGTCCAGATCGTCAACAGAGGAAGACGTGGTGTTCAATTTACCCCTCAAGGTGAATATTTAGCGAAATCCGCACATGAAGTGCTAATCAATATTCAAAAGATAAAAGAGAATGTGAGGAATATGGAAGGCAAAGTAACTGGAACCTTAAAATTAGGGGTATCAAACTTCTTCGCATACCACAAACTACCCGATTTGCTGAGAATCTTTAAAGATCACTACCCACTTATAGAGTTCAAAGTCACAACAGGACTTAGTGGAGATATTGCAAACTTAGTTCATAATGAAGAAATTCATATTGGTTTTCTAAAAGGAGATTATGGTTGGAAGGAAAAAAAGCATTTATTATTCGAAGAAAAAATCTGCATTGTCTCAAAGGAAAAGATAGATATTGAGCAGCTCCCACATCTACCAAGAATTGATTACCACACTGATTATCTTTTTAAAACACTAGTTGATCATTGGTGGGCAGAAAATTATTCGCAACCTCCTTTGATTAGTATCGAAGTCGATAAATCGGAAACCTGCAAGGAAATGGTAATCAATGGATTGGGATATGCCATTATGTCCAGCATGACGTTAGACGATATCGATGATCTTCACAAAATCGAAATCAAAACAAAGGACAACGAACCCATCTTACGAAAAACATGGATGTTCTATCACGAAGAATCCTTAAAATTAAGCATGGTCCATGCTTTTGTGCAATTTATTATGGAAATTGATTTTTATCATTTTGACAAGTGAAGAAATCATGAAAAAGCTATGCATTGGCACGACTTTGCTGATGATTCGCACGATCTCACCTCAGTTTCGCACAAGTTTGATGGCTATTCGCACGTTTTCAACCCAGTTTCGCACAAGTCTTTAATTAATAGACTATTAATATAAGAAACAGGACTTCCATCATCTCATGATGAAAGTCCTTTAGTAACAGAACGTCCCCTTTTCCTCATTTACAATACATAGACACACTGCCTAGGCCATCAAATTGTGCAATAATTGAATCTCCCGCTTTGAATGCAATGGCTTCAGACATCGCTCCACTTAATACAATGTCTCCTTTTTTAAGTCCCTTTCCTACAGCTGCCAGTTCATTCACCGCCCAAGCAATCGCAGTTGCTGGATGTCCAAGTACTGCAGCGCTTGAACCAGTTTGTTCAACTTTACCATTTTTAGACATAACCATGCCGATATTTCCTAAATCAATGTCATTCGGAGAAACCCATTTACTTCCTACAACAAATTTAGCAGACGAACAATTATCAGCCACTACGTCAACTAAAGTAAATCGGAAGTCTTTATAACGACTATCGATTACTTCGAGTGCAGGTGCTACATATTTCGTAGCTTTTATAACCTCCTCGGCAGTAATGTTTTCTCCTTGTAAGTCTTCCGCTAATAGAAAAGCAATTTCCGGTTCTACCTTCGGATGAATTAGTTCAGAAAAGTGGATTGGCTCCCATTCAAGTGCAAGCATATCATTATGTAGATAGCCATATATTGCTTGATTGACACCCATCATTTCCTGCTTCGCTTTACTTGTCAAACCTAATTTTACACCAACTGTTTTTGTACAGTTTTCATCCATTTTACGAGCAAGCAATCCTTCTTGTATGACATACGCTTCTTCAATTGTTAGATCCGTATATTCATCTGTTACTTTGATGACTTCCTTGGCATCACGTTCAGCAGCATATAAATAATCGATAATTTCCTTTTCTTTATTAGTCAGTAGAGTCATTCTTACGCCCTCACTTTACTGTTTTTTGCCAATTCGGCTGCTACATCCAGAATCATATCTTCCTGTCCACCAACTACCTTCATTTTCCCTAATTCTACTAAAATATCTCTTGGATCAATGCCAAATCTCTTACCTGCACGTTCTGCATGAAGTAGAAAACTAGAGTAGACACCCGCATACCCTAGGACGAGGCTACCCTTTTTAATTTCCTGACTACCGGGGATAATTGGACCAACAATATTTTCAGCAACATCCATCATCTTATATAAATCAATTCCAACATCGATTCCCATTCGCTCCAAAACCGCTACCAAAACCTCTGTTTGTGTATTTCCAGCTCCTGCTCCTAAACAACGAACACTACCATCAATACGTGTTGCCCCTTCTTCAATTGCTGTTATTGTATTAGCAACGGCAACAGATAAATTATTATGCCCATGGAATCCCACCTCAATATCTAATGCCTGACGAAGAGCTTTGATCCGTTCACGAACTTCAGTTGGTAATAGAGCACCCGCCGAATCGGTTACGTAAACTGCCTCTGCCCCGTAGCTTTCCATTAATTTTGCTTGCTCGACGAGTTTTTCCACAGGAACCGAATGGGCCATCATTAAAAATCCTAATGCCTCCATACCAAGTTCTCGCGCTTTGCTAATATGTTGGGCGGATACATCTGCTTCCGTAGCATGAGTAGCAATCCTTACTAATCGGGCACCTAGGTCCTTCGCCTGTTTCAACTCATTCATCGTTCCAATTCCTGGAATAAGCAACACAGCTATTTTTGAGTTTTTACATTCATCGACTGCTGCTTCGATTAAAGTCATTTCATCAACAAGTGATTTCCCATACTGTATGGTGGAACCACCTAAACCATCTCCATGACTTACTTCAATATAATGCATCCCTGCTTCATCCAAACCGCGTACTACGTTTCGCACTTGTTCTTCAGTAAACTGATGGGCAACCGCATGACTCCCGTCACGCAAACAAACTTCGGTTAGTTGTATTCGATCCGCACGTCCATTCATATAGCTAGCTCCTTCCTCTTTTATAATGATGTGTTAACCATATGATCTTTTTGCATCGAGAGAGCAAAATCTTCTGCAACTCGTACAGCCGCTGCTGCCATAATATCTAAATTTCCGGCGTACGCTGGAAAATAATCTCCCGCTCCTTCTACTTCAATAAAAACGGTAACACGGTTCCCATCAAATAACGGCTCTTGTTTTAAACGATAACCTGGAACATATTCATTTACTTTTTTAACCATCTCTAAAATGGATGCACGAATCGCTGACTCATCCATACTTTTCACTTCACAATAAACGGTATCACGCATTAATATCGGGGGATCAGCTGGATTTAAAATAATCAATGCTTTTCCTCGATCGGCACCACCTACTTCTTCTATTCCACGGCGTGTTGTAATGGTGAATTCGTCAATATTTGCTCGTGTCCCTGGACCTGCACTTAAGCTTGAAATCGTTGCAACAATCTCTCCGTAGCTGACATCAGCAACCCGATTTATCGCATGAACAATCGGTATAGTTGCTTGACCACCACAAGTAATCATATTTACATTATCTAGCTTTACATCACTTTGATATGTATTGACCGCTGGACAAAAGAAAGGACCTCTTGCTGCAGGTGTTAAATCAATTGCCATTATCCCCAATTCCTTTAATACCTTTGCATGTCGCACATGGGCTTTTGCAGATGTTGCATCAAAAACGATTTCTGCAATATCAGGATTTTCTATAATTCCATCAATCCCATTGGAAAAGATTTTATATCCTTTTTGCTCAGCACGTTTCAATCCATCCGACTTTTCATCAATACCAACCATGGCAGTTAATTCGATCAGTTCACTTCTTTCCAATTTATACATTAAATCCGTACCAATATTTCCGGATCCGATAATTGCAGCTTTGATTTTTCCCATTGCCATTCCCCTCCTTTAAAAATTTTGTATCAATCTTCTAAGCAACAATTATTCAAAATCCACAGTTACAGATCCAAGAGCACCGAAGTTTGCTTCAATCGTATCCCCACCAGTAACTACAACCGCTCCAGATAAGGCACCTGGTAAAATCAATTCATCCTTTTTTAGAGTAATCCCGAACTCATGTAATTTATTTGCAAGCCAAGCAATAGCGTTTGCAGGATGCCCAAGTGCTGCTGCACCTGCTCCTGTTGCAATCAACTCATTATTTTTAAATAAAACCATACTGTTCGTTCGTAGGTCGATACCACTTAGTTCCGTATATTTCTCGCCTACAACCACTTTTGCAGATGAACCATTATCAGCCACCGTATCTACTAATTTGATATTCCAATCTGCGATACGACTATCAATGATTTCAATGGTTGGTACTACATATTTTGTTGCCATCATCACATCAAGATAGGTAATATTAGGGCCTACTAAATCCTCCTTAAGAACAAAACCTATCTCTGCTTCAACCTTTGGAGAAATGAGCGAATCGATTTTGACTGTGGCACCATTTTCTACACGCATATCATCGAATAAATGCCCATAATCTGGTTCATTTACATTGAGCATTTTTTGCATTGCTGCACTTGTTAAGCCCACTTTTTTCCCAATAATTTTTTTCCCTTGTGCGAGCTTTAAATTCACGGTTTCCAATTGAATTCTATAAGCATCCTCCACCATTAACTGATCATCACGTTCTGTTAAGGCTGTTACAGCTTGTTTTGTTTCCTCAGCTTTTAACAACTCATTTGCAAAATCGATATTCTTAACTATCACTTGAAAGCCTCCCTTTTAGAAAAAGCAACAAAAGGCGAGCAAATGTCACCTTTCGTTCGTTTTTATTTTTGAGAAAAGAGCCTTATTTTTTTATGGTAATGGTTTTTGCTTCTGTATAAAAATCAAAGCTGTGTCGACCACCCTCACGACCAATTCCACTTGCCTTTGCACCCCCAAATGGTGTACGTAAATCACGGACATACCAGCAATTTACCCATAATAATCCGGAGTGAACCTGTGATGTTACTCTTTGTCCACGACGTAAATCATTCGTCCAAACTACACCAGCTAAACCATATATCGAATCATTAGCAATTTGGATTGCTTCCTCCTCAGTTTTAAACGGAATGATGACAGGCACAGGTCCGAAAATTTCTTCTTGTGCGACTCTCATTTTATTATTCACATCATAAAGTACAGTCGGCTCATAGAAATTTCCGTCTGGAAGATCAGCGATCGCTTTCCCTCCATGGGCAAGCTTTGCACCCTCTTTAAGTCCAATTTGTACGTATTCATCAACAGATTTCAAGTGACCTTTTGACACGAGCGCCCCCATATCTGTTGCTTCGTCCGTTGGATCGCCAACCTTGATTTTCTTTACAGCTGTCACAAATTTATCTAAAAATTGATCATATATACTCTCTTGAACGAGGATTCGTGAACCAGCTAAACAAATTTCACCTTGATTACGGAAGATTGCCTCAATCGAACCGGCTACCGCTTCATCTAAATCAGCATCTTCAAAAACAATATTCGCTGATTTCCCTCCAAGCTCTAATGAAACAGGAATTAAATGTTCGGCAGCATTACGCATCACTGTTTTTCCTGTATTTGACTCACCGACAAAAGAAATTCTACGTATAGAAGGATGTGTGGCCATTACTGTACCAACCGTACTTCCAGGACCCGTTAAAATATTTAGGACACCTGGAGGTAATCCAGCTTCATTCGCAATTTCTCCGAGCATTACTGCACTTAATGGCGTATAGGAGGCAGGTTTAACAACTACTGTATTCCCAGCAGCCAATGCAGCAGATGCTTTCCAAGTCATTTGCATAAATGGAAGATTCCAAGGAATGATTAAGCTGGTTACTCCAGCAGGTGTATATTGAACATAAGACATATGCTTGCTCATATCATAGTGCTCATGGACCATATATTTTGCCATTTCAGCAAAAAAGCGAAAGTTAGAAGCAGCACGCGGAATATCGAATCCTCGACTTTCTTTAATCGGTTTTCCAACATCAAGTGTTTCTACATAGGCTAGTTTATCAACATTTTTCATGATTAAATCTGCCATTCTACACAGTATGTTTGCTCTTTCCTCAACAGGCATATTACTCCAAACTCCACTTACAAATGTCTGGTGAGCCACATCAATGGCGATTTTTGTATCTTCTTTACCACCATTAGCTACAGTAGCTAGCTTTTTATTCGTGGCTGGATTAATTGTGTCAAAGGTCTCTCCTGAGAGTGCATCAACATACTCCCCATTTATGAATAGCTTTGCGTCCTGAATGACTGTTTTTTCAGCTACGATTCCTTTTGTCACTGTCATCCCTCCTAATCTTCAATCTCAATTACCATTTCGATTTCAATGGCTGTATTATTGGGTAGTTGAGCCATTCCTACTGCAGAACGCCCATGCTTCCCTCTTTCGCCAAACACCTTCAAAAGTAAATCTGTTGCCCCATTCATTACTTTAGGATGATCTGTAAATTCTTCTGTACTGTTAACCATTCCGAGTACTTTGACAAATTGCTTTATTTTACTTAGTTCACCGATCTCATTTTTGACCACACTTAATAGATTCAGCATGGATTGTTGAGCTGCTAAATACCCCTCTTCTACTGTTAAATCTCGACCAAGTTTTCCGTGATACTCATCCACTCCCTGCCCAGCTGTAAACAATAGATTACCCGTTCTTACACAGCCTACATATCCGCCAAGTGTTGGACGTAATGGCGGTAACACAAGACCTAATTCTAGTAGCTTTTCTTCTGGTGTACTCATCGTTTAATTTCTTCCTTTATTTCGATATTTAAAAAGGCGAGTGCATTTTTGCCTAAAATTGCTTGTTTCTGCTCTTCTGTAAGTTGAACGGTATCATCAATTACCTTACCTGGTGGGATTTCTCTTAGTAAAAATGGATAATCTGATCCCATAACGATTTTGTCATATCCAAAACGATCAACTAAATACTTAAGATTTAGAGGGTCATAGTTTAAAGAATCAAAATAGAAGTTTTTCGCATAATGACTTGGAGGCTGACTTGTTAATCGCAAATGTGGCCATACCTTCCATCCCTGGTCTAAACGCGGTAAAATATATGGAAAAGAGCCGCCACCATGTGCAAAACAAACCTTTAATCGTGGAAACTTCTCCATGACCCCACCGTTAATCAAACTAGCAGCAGCTAAAGCCGTTTCACTTGGCATCCCAACCGTATACATGAAATTATGGCGCGGCATCCGTTCCTTGCCTAATGTTTCCCACGGATGGACGAATAGTGGCACTTCCCACTTCTCTGCCATTTCAAAAAAAGCTGTAAATGAAGGATCATCTAAATTTTTCCCATTTATATTCGATCCAATTTCAATACCTTTTAACCCTAGCTTATGTATACACCGATCCATTTCTTTGATAGAAGCTTCAATATCCTGCAGTGGGACTGTTCCCAGTCCAATAAAACGATTTGGATATTGTTTCACTGTCTCAGCAATAAAATCATTTTGGATTTGCGACATTTCTTCTGCGGCTTCTGGTTCCGCCCAATAGGAAAAGGTTACTGGAATAGGAGATAATACTTGGATATCAACACCCTCAGCATCCATGTCCTTTATCCTTTTTTCAGGACTCCATACTTGATCAGTCACCTCACGGAACACTTTCCCAGCCACCATAATATTTGCCCCGCAAGAGCATGTTTTTTCTAACGTTGGCCAGCGTTCACCGCTAAATTTTTCAACGAAATTCGGAATGTCTTCAGGTATGATATGTGTATGAAAATCAACTCTCATGCCTTTCCCTCCATTTCAAAAATGGTTTCTTCAATTGAATGCTTGTTTTCAATGACTTTTTTATCAAAGCTTCCGTACTTATTTTGAATGAGTAATATTGCTAGACCACCAAGAATACATGGAATACAAAAGGCAAGGAAATTTATTTGAAGAGGGAGATTTTTCGATAGCAGGATTCCTCCAAGTGTAGGTGCTAGTAATGCACCTATTCTCCCCATACCTAATGCCCAGCCAATACCAGTTGATCTCATTTCTTTTGGATAATACTCAGCGATATATGGATTAGCTATATTTTGCGTTCCAATCGTACAGGCACCACCAACTACAATTAATGTATAAAGAAAGAGAAGATTCGTTTTAAGTCCCAATAAAGCAAAGCATGCTGCACCTAGAATAAAAAACATCACTAATACCTTTTTCGAGCCGATACGATCAGCAAGCCAGCCGCCGAAGATAGATCCGATAATGGAACCAATATTTAAAGCGAGCATGAAAGACAAACTAGAGCCTAACGGATACCCAGCTTGCATCATTAGCTTTGGCAGCCATGTATTTAGTCCATAAACCATAATTAAGCAGCTAAAGCAAGCAAGCCAGAACATAAATGTACTTCGTGCACGTTTGCTTTCAAATAGCTTTTTAACTGGAAAGCCTTTCGCACGTTCTTTTTCCTCTTCAAATTGGAACTCATCATTTTCCGAATAATTCTGCCCTGGATCCACTCGATTCAGGATGTCACAAAGCTTCGCATTTTGTTTTCTTAAAATATAAAAGCTCATAGACTCTGGAAAGTACTTTATAAATAGTGGAAGAAAGAGTAAAGGAACGCCCGCTGACCAAAATAACACTCTCCACCCAAAATCAGGAAGAACAAATATCCCCATCAACGAAACTAAAATACCGCCTATCGCATATCCGCAATACATGGTAGCAACAAGAATTCCCCGAATTGACTTCGGCGAATACTCGGTCATTAATGCAATAACATTCGGCATCAACCCTCCCAAACCAATTCCAGCTATCAAACGTAAGATGGAAAATTGGGTAGGTCCTGTGACAAATCCTGTCAATATTGTAGCGACACTAAATAGAGAGATACATATAACCAAAACTTTTTTACGACCGAGCTTATCAGCGAGTGGCGCAAACAAAAAAGCTCCGGCCATCATGCCAAGTAAGGCATAGCTTCCAATTAATCCTGCCTCAATAGCAGTTAAATTCCATTCCTTCATTAAAGCAGGTAGGACGACACCATACATATTTAAATCATAGCCATCAAAAATAATTCCGAATGCACACCCAAAAAATACGGTTAAATGGAAACGATTAAATTTACTCCTAGCCATTACCTCTGAAGCATTAATTGAACGCATAGTCCGTCCTACCTTTCGTATTATTGTTCAGGATTCCTTTCTTTTACCTCTTCTGACATTACATGTCCACAGTTTTCACATGTTCGAAGATCTTCACTACTATTAAACTCTTCAATAGCTCCTTTTACTTGTGTCTCAATATCAGTGAGCTGCACACGTTTCCGATGCATTTCCTTATCACACTTGTCACAGAACCAAACAAAATCTTCTAGTTCACCTTGATCACGCTTTCGTTCAATAACAAGTCCATACGTATCAGGAATACGATGTGGAGAATGTGGGACCATGGCAGGAAGCATAAATACCTCTCCCTCCTTTACCGTTACCACTTCACGTTTGCCATTATTAATCACTTCAACATAGCAGTCTCCTTTAATTTGATAGAAGAATTCATCTGAAGGATCTACATGGAAATCACGACGTCGATTGGGTCCGCCTAAGATCATACAAATAAACTCAGAGTCTTCCCAAAGTACTTTATTATTCACTGGTGGTTTAAGCTGATCCTTATTTTCCTCAATCCACCCTAATAGGTTAAATGCCTTTAATTTATTCATAGTCGACTTGGTCATAATCATAATCCTCCTACTCATTTATTTTGGCTCTTCTCTCAAACATTGTTGATTTTTAATAAAGCTGTAACTAATAACGTTTTAAAATCGCTACACCTTTAAATTACTCTGAGAAAAGCTGCACCTTTATTAGTGTACAAACCGGCAGTTTGGCTTTTACAAAAGCAACACACTTTACAAAAACATCCTTTATTTCGAAAAATCAATGCCCGAACAATTGCCAAAACAACCTTTTTCCTTTATTCCTATTAAGTGATTCACCTTCCTTTGCCGAAGTATTTTGTACTATGTCATTAACTATAATGAAAACACTTACAATTGAATATTCAGTTTTTTCACAATATGAAATTTATAGAATTTTCAACTGAATTTTTTCATTAACATAAGCAATTCAAATGAGCGTGAAAAATAATTAATTCCCCACGCCATATCTTTTTGCCTTATAAGCCCTTCACTTCAGAAATCCGTTGCTTACCCAACCTCTACTTCGGATTCAATTACTCCCTTCAATGCGTCATCCACCATTGTAAATTCGTTATTTTTCTTAAAATTACTATAGAACATCCCGAGTTTACGGACAGGATCTCCTGAATAATACCGCTCATATTGGACAAGTCTTTGACCAAATGCCTCACCACAAAGATCCCAGGCAAGCTTAAATAACTGAACCCTTTCTGTTGCAGAAACTCCCTCACGTCCACCATAATACTTATCAAAATCCTCGCGTAATTCAGGATGCTGATAATCATTTGCTGTTGGTGATAAAAGTAAACCGCCGGCTCCAATGGTTTGGATGACTTCAATAGCTCTTGGGTAAGCCTTCGGTAAAATTCCACGAATCGTTTCTAGCGGAATCGATGCTGGGATTGCTTCACCTCGTGCATTCACTTCAAATTCACGTTCTGCAGTTCGCAGTAGGGCACGAATGGTTTCTACTGATTGGACTAATTCACCAAGTTGTGTTTGCACATTTAAAAATCCGTCCACCCCAATTGCATCCGCCACTCTTGCTGCTACCTGCGTCGCAAATTTTAATTTTACAAGTCCTCGGACCCCGTTTTGATGAGTATTCTGACTTAATCCTGTTTTGGAATATAATTGATTTGCCGCTTCACAATTGTTATAAAGGAAAATACGATCCCAAGGAACAACTACATCATTGAATACAAGCACTGCATCCATTTCCTCGAATCTTGATGCAAGTGGATGATCAATTAATGGACGTTTACCATCCTGTGCTGGTTCACGACATAAAATTCGAAGCCCCGGCGTGTCAATCGGAATGGCAAATGCTAGTGCATAACGTTCATCCCCTGGCCTAAATCCTGGGAAGGAATAAATAATGACCTCATCGGTAATCGGTGCAAGTGTTGCTAACATTTTGGACCCGCGAACCACAAGCCCCTCGGAGGTCTCCTCAACAGCACCCAAATGTGTAAAGATATCCTTTTGCTGATGGGATGGCTTACTGCGATCATTTTGAGGGTTAATCAAAGCATGTGTTAAAAACAAATCATTGTCACGAATGTATTTATAATAGTTTTGTATATTTTCAGCCCATTGTGGATTATATTGTGCAAAAAAGTCTGGACTACTTGCCATTGAAGTAACGGTCGTATTCAGGAAATCGGGTGTTCGTCCCATTAAACCAAACGTCGCTTCTGCCCAAACTTCAAACAATGTTCTGCGCTTCATTAAATCTTCATAATTCTTTGGAACGATAAAGGCGTTTGACACGCGCTCACCCGTATCCTCACAAATACTTGTGATTTTATCTTGATACTCAGGGCTATGCTGCATATCATAGAGTTTGGCAATTTCCCGAATAGGCTGCCTAAAATTATCTTCATTAACAATATCCATGACTCTTCTTCCCCCTAACCAAATCTCTGGCGTGCGGGACCTTAATCCATCAATATACTGTGCACCTGTTCGAATTCCCATATAAATCCTCCTTTAATGATCATTACACTTCACTCGTTTGTAAAAACTTCCCTTGATAAAAAATTAATCCTTCTCCTGTTTCATACGAAGAATGACACACCTTTCCAAGGAATAAAATATGATCACCAGCCTCATACTCCTTCCAACTTGTGCATTCAATCGTTGCTAATGTATGCTTTAGCTTCGGACCAATTTCTGTTTCTTCCCATTCGATATCCAAACCATTCTGTGGTCGACCTGCAAATTGCCATGCAAGCTCCTCCTGGTTTTTTGATAAAATATTAATAATGAATGGGCGACCTTTTAGGGCACTACACGCCTTCGCCTTTCGATCAATGGAAACTAGAATAAGTGGTGGGTCCAAAGAGACGGATGTAAAAGAATTAACTGTAATTCCATACCGCTCTCCATCATCTCCATTCCAAGTAACAACGGTCACCCCAGTAGCAAAACGTCCAAAGCAATTTCTTAGCTCACGCACGTCCATTTTGACCCCTCCCTTCAATCGATAACCATCAACTTTCTTTCGATCACATTGTATATAATTAAAATGTAATAAAATTAGGAAAATTTCATAATATGGGATGCAAATAAAATATTTTAACATTATCAAGTTGATTGGCTTTACTCTGTCACAATCCATAACATATAAAAAAGGAAAATCTATAGTCATTAGATTTTCCTTTTTTACCTCATTATTTTGTTAACGCTTACATTAAATTTCAATATATCCCAATTCCTTTGAAATATCCTTAGCAGTACTCATAATACTTTGAATCATTACTTGATGTTGGTTTCCTTGCATATAAGCAATTGGACCAACCATATTAAGTGCCGCAACGGTTTGTCCCGAATAAGATTTAATTGGTGCAGCGATTCCATAAATGCCAAATTCATTTTCATTATTGCTAGTTGCGTACCCCTTTTTACGAATATCATCGATCTCGCTTTTCAACTGTTCAATAGAGGTAATCGTATTAGGCCCTCGTTGCATTAATTTATGTGTTAGAGTTGTTTGAAGTAAGTTTGGCTTACATGATAGCAAGGCTTTGCCTGTACTAAAACAATACGTAGGCTTCCTTTCTCCAACATAAGTCGGAACCTCAATTGCATGACGTGATGCCATTTTCAAAACAAAGACGAAATTCCCTCTCTCATCTAACATCCCAATATGTGCTACTCCATTAAAATTTTTAACTAATTCCCCAACCAACGGATTAGCCTCATTGTATATATCCTGTTGATACATCACACTACTGCTCCATTCAAGCAGTTTCCAGCCTAACCTGTACTTGTTTCGACTATCCTTTATTAAAATTCCTTCCTTATAGAGCGTGCTTACTAAATGATGTACAGTACTTGGACTCATATTAAGCTTCGCTGCTATTTCCGAATTTCCTAATGATGGTTCATCATTTGTAAAACAATCGAGAATTTTGCAAACCTTAAGAACTGATCCAATCATACTTTTCCCCTTCCCCACCATATAGCTTATCTACCTTTTCGCCTTTAACTCTAAGAGATTACGATTTGGTTAGACTCATTACTCATACTGAGAAATCTATTATTTCATGCTGAGTTTCATAGAGGTCTTGTATCATTTAAATTGGCTGTTCACTACTCTTTAAGAAAAGAAATTATTTTCCATCAACCTCCCGGATATATTGTTAGAATATTCAAAACTAAATATATGCTACTTGAAAAAACGGTACATTGTCAATTATTTCGAATGAATGGTTCCGTCTTTTTACGATCCAATTCTGCTTTTGTCGTACCACCTACCCCCCAATGAGTATCAGGGATTTCATTTACCAAGACCCTTACCTGCTCAGCATTTACTGATAGATTTTTAACCGTTGCCAGTGTTATGTCTTCTATCAGACTATTTATTTTGTCCTTACTTCTTCCCTTGATTATTTGAACTTGTATGATGGGCATTTTACTAACTCCTTACACTTTTTTAAGAATATTAATTTACCACCATTAACAAAATAGGAAAGGCTGTCTTCGTTTTTTTTTGCTCTTGTAAAAGCCCTTCTGCCTGTTTTTACACGCATTTCTAATGAAAATTGCCGCTCTTTTCCCGTGAATTGAAAGGTATAAGCTATATGAATTGGTATTTTCTACCTCCATGGTATTCAATCTCTCTCTTTGGTTACCATGCCACCGCATTTTTGTCCTTCACGGTAATTAAACACTCTCTTTAGTTACCGTTCACACGTAATTTCCTCCTTCACGGTAATCAAACACTCCCTTTAATTACCGTACATCCGCAATTTCAACCTTCACGGTAATCAATCGCTCTCTTGTTATCGCTTATTGATTCGAACTTTACTCTTAAATAGCAACAATGTTTGAGAAATGATCCATCAAAAAAAGCAGATAATTTTTTCGTTCTTCTTCAGCTCCATGCACAATTGCCCACTCTAACTGTAATAATTATTTATTGCTCATACATTATTCTTTTTTCATATTATGAAAATCTAGTAGTATTTTTCACTAAAAAAAATAACTGTCTTCACCATTCAAATCGATAGTCAAAACAGTTGAGATATATTTTTCCATAAAGTTTATATATACCTACATTTGTTCATTAGAATCATTAGAAGGTATAAATAAAATTACTATAGAAGCAACTAACGCGATTACTGCAAACAAATAAAAATTGAATTGTAATCCTACATTCATAGCCATGATGATCCCAACAATGATTGGTCCAGCAACTGCACCTAATCTACCAATTGCTGATGATACCCCAATTGCTGTTGCACGGTTGTGTGATTGATATTTTTTCATTACATAGCTTGCAAGAACAAAGGTTGTACCTGTCGTTCCAAACCCTGCTATAGCAATGAGTGTGTACATTATCACTATATTAAACTTTATACTGAGTAATGCAATGCTTAAAGCTGCTAACAAATAGGTGAAGCTAATTACTTTTTTAGGTCGAATTCTATCCGCTGCAGCTCCGGCAATAATTCCACCAATGATAGCTGCAAGGTTAAAACATAGCAGGAACATCAGACTAGAGTTCATCGGATATCCGGCTTGCTGCATAATTTTTGGAAGCCATGTATTCATCCCATAAATTAATAAGAATGCCATAATATAAATGAAACTGAATAATACTGTTGAAAGAAAATATTGTGTTGAAAAAATACTTAAGAAACCATTTGAAGCACTTTTATCTTCCTTATTAATTGATTCATCGAATAAATGATATTTCTCAATCAAATTCTTTGCTTTAGTGATTTGATTCGTTGCCTGTAAAAACTTTATAGATTCCGGTAAATATTTCAAAATAAACGGCACTAGAACAATGGGTATCGCACCTAACCAAAATAAAAATCTCCAGCCAAAACGATCAATAAAAAGCATCCCTGAAAGTGATGCCGCTACACCCCCAAAAGCAAAACCTGTGTACATTAAAACATATACTAATGAACGATATTTTGGCGGGGAATATTCAGTAGTTAAAGCAGAAGCCGCTGGAACAATTCCACCTATCCCTAATCCTGCTATAAACCGATAGATAGCAAAAATTTCTGGAGAATTAGCCATAGCTGTCAAAATCATCATAATCGACAATATGACAAAAGAGATAATTAATATTAGTTTTCTTCCAAATCTATCAGAAAGTACACCACCTACTGAAGATCCAATAAACATCCCTAATAATGCATAGCTTCCCATAGCCCCAGCCTGTGTAGAGGTTAACTCCCATTGACTTATATCCATCAATTTTGGCAAAACGACGCCATAAACTACTAAATCATAACCTTCAATAAAAATAGCCAACCAGCAAATACAAATAACTAAAATCATTAGTTTACTTAAAGATTTATTATTAGATAAAACTTTTGGGTCCTGATTTTCTTCGATATGACATACATTTTCCGGGTTAATGCTCATTTTAGCCCCTCCATTTACTTTGTAATTGTCAAATTTTCCATCTTGGCTAATGCATGAATTTGTCTTTTCGAGAAATTCCCACTCCAAGCTATTCTTACATATTGGTTTAGAAAGCTAACTATCTCAGGATAAAGAGTATTATTGGGATAATTATTTACACCTCCTCCTTCAATGCCAGGTAATAGATTGAACCAAAAATGACCTTTATCATCTATTTCCGAAATCTTAACCTCTACATTTGCTTCTTTTAATTTTTCGTAAAATCGTAGGGATTGTTTAGGGTTTACGACTCTATCTTGCCCACCCCATATTAAATAAAAGCTTGTATCAAAAGTTGGACTTTTCACTGCATCTTCAATGTAATGAATTGGAGACGCCTCTTTGAAAGCCCTCTCATTTTTATCAAATGATAACCCAAGGAATAATTCAAACATATTGTTTTCACGCTCGATTACTGGATTAACGCATTCCTCTACTAAATCATAAACACCATATACACCGATGACTGAACGTATTTGATAACTAAATGGTTGGTATTTTAAAGCAAAGAAAGCGGCTATATAGGCACCAGCTGAATCTCCAATTAGACCAATTTTCTCCACATCTATTTTTCTTTCATTAGCATGAAAAACTAACCAATTCATAGCCTGCTCCATATCTTCTAGTATTCCTGGATATGTGGGGTAGTTAGGTGTTGCTAGCCTATAGTTAATAGCCATGACAAAATAACCTTCTTGAGCAAGCATACTCCCCCACTCCATATACATTTCTTTTGAGCCAGTTTTAAAAGCCCCACCGTGAATTAATACCAAAATAGGTAAATCTTCTTCACTTGATGATGGCCTATAAAGATCGGCCGTTAAATATTCCGTTTCTGTCTTACCGTATACTATATTCTTCTCTACAGACACTTGTTGTACCATCACCAAAATACCTCCAATTTGTTTTTGAAAAGCAAAAAAACCATAACTGTATAGAACCGCCAACTTTCAAACGGTTTCTATAACAGCTATGGTTTATCTTTCTTTTTAAAGACCACCCATTGCTTAAAATATATAAGATATACAGGAGCAACTGTATACATTAATAACTATATCTAACAATTAAAATATTGTAAATACTTTTCTAAAAATTCACTCTTTACTTCTTGCAGCCTTCCTTATAACATAAAATGATCAAAGGTGTCTATCCAATAGCAATATAGCTGAAGCCGAATCTTTTTCCAGATTCCAAGATTCATAATTCTCGAGGATTTTGCACCCGAGAAACTCTTCAAATTTAGCCATTCGATGTTCTTTATCCATTTCTAAAAATACTCTTCGTGCTTCCACTACTACTCTTTGTCCCTCAGGACTTTGTATTAGCTTTTTTTCTCTTTCTGTTAAAATTCCACGGATAATATAAACAATTGTATCTCCCATAAATCTTACTTCAGTAGTTTTCGGACCTTTCCCACCATTGCTTTTTATATAGTGATTGACAAAGTTTAAGAATTCCAGTTCAAATGCCTTTGAAATTTTACTCTTCATGCTTAAAACACATCCTTTTTTTCTTTCATATGATGCTGCACATACAGTAGAAGCCTTGAAGTCAACTAAACTTCAATATAGCCCAATTCTTTAGAGATTAATTGTGCGGTATTCATCACGCTCTTAATGATTGTGTTTCGTTTATCTCCTTGCATATATGCAGCAGGACCGACTAAATTAACTGCTGCGATAATTTCCTTGGAATATGAAAGAACGGGTGCTGCAATCCCATACATTCCATCAGAATTTTCATGATTGCTAATAGAATAGCCATTCTTCCTGATCATCTTCAATTCTTCTTTTAATCGATTAATATCTGTAATTGTATTCGGGGCCTCGTATGATAATCCCCTATCAATCGTTTCTTGTAGATAGGTTGAATTATAAGCTAATAAGACCTTTCCTGAACTAGTAGCATATGCTGGTTTCCTTGAACCTACATAAGTATGAATGGGTGTAGAATCATGAGAAGAAACCCTTAGTACAAAAACCACAGTTCCTTTATCAAACATAGCAATATGGGCAATCCCTTTAAATCTATGTATCAATTCCTTTACCAATGGCATCGCTTTATCATAAACATCTTGCTGGAACATTACATGATTATTCCACTCCAACAATCTCCATCCAAGCCGATACTTTTTTCGGTTATCTCTCATTAACACGCCTTCTTCACAGAGTGTACTGACTATGTGATGGGTAGTACTAACATTCATTCCAAGTCTTTCAGCAATCTCTCCGAGCCCTAATGCAGGGTTTTCATTTGAAAAACAACTTATGATTTGACATGCTTTCTTTACGACTCCGATCACATTAGCCTCCTCCTATGTTCCAATTAAGGATAACGCTTACATTTTTCTTATAAAAATAGTTTCTAAATAAATAGTTTAAGTTTATTATAATGGAGGAATTAAAATATGAACAATTTGAAAATTTCATAATATAAAAAATTTAAAGATCTATTTATTTTGGTTTTTTATATAATGAAAAACTATACTTTATTCTCACAAAAAAACAGACAATATCAAATATTGTCTGTTTCCATTCTTACATATAGTGAATATTATGTTTATTTTCTTCTAAAACTTTTTTATTAAATTCATCTCCACCATCAACATTGGCACTATGGAAGACAGGTGGGGTAATCCCAGCCTTAATCAAATTATCTACTGTAGCAATAACGATTGCATTCACAATAAGTGCTCCAATTGCTGTTGAGGTTGGTCCAATTTTTTGATCCATTCCTTCAAGTAGCATAGATGAGTCTTCAAAGTCACCACAATTGTCTATAACAATATCCACTACTTCATACAAATTTTTTCTGCTACTATGGCGAGAAGAAACCTTCGAAGAATACGTCATATTAGTTAGTCCAATAGTGGTTAATCCCCTTTCCTTGGCTGCTAAGGCAATATCAACAGAAACAGAGTTTCGACCCGAAACGGAGTGAATGAGAATCGTATCTCCGGCTTTGGCAGCAGTAGATTGAAAGATTTCTTTTCCAAACCCATTTAACCGCTCCATTTGTGATGTTAATGTGACTGGACGCGTATTTAACATTAAAGTTGGATTTAAGATTGGATTAATTACTGCTAAACCACCCGTACGATAAAATAATTCCTCTGCAATAATCCCCGCATGAGAAGCACCAAATACATGTATTGTGTTCCCGTTTTTAATAGATTCTGAGAAGGAATTAGCTGCTTCTATGATACGATCATACTGTGTGTTCAAAACACGCTTCGAGATTGTCTCAACATGTTGAAAATATTGTTTAATGTAATCTGTCACTTCATTCACCTTCAATTAAAATAATTTTCCAATAGCTCCTGCAATAATTGACCATAGGGATAAGTCATTTCCTCCAAATACTAGAATCCATTCGGATACAGTATTTTGTAGGAATGGAACTGAAAATCCTACTAATAGGATCATTAGTACACCAGCTACTGCTGATCCAATGATTGCACCTCTTAATCCTCCGGTACCATTTCCGATAACTGCCGCTGTTCCAATTTCGAAAAAGCATGTAATTGTTAGAGGTACAATCGCAAAAGGAAATAAGCCAGTGCCACCAATAATAAATAAAGTAATCGTTGAAGTAACCATTGATACTAAAAATCCAATAATCACTGCATTAGGTGCAAATGGGAAAATAATTGGACAGTCTAATGCAGGCACTGCATTTGGAATAATTTTATCTGAAATCCCTTTAAATGCTGGGATAATTTCGGATAGCATCATACGAACCCCTTGTAAAAGAATCGTTAAACCCGCTCCAAATAAAACACCCTGCAATAATGAAAATGTTACTAAGCTTTTATCTCCAAAAATTTTATCTACTTGATCCCCACCGATTAATAAGCCAACAATCATGTATACAATAAACATGACAAGTGAAGATGTAATCGTAATTTCACGTAAAAACTCAATTTGCTTAGGAAACTTGATATCCTCTGTTGATTTTTCCTTATTCCCAAATACTTTCCCGAGCAATCCAGAAACAATGGATAATCCGATAGTTGGATGACCAAGTGTAAATGAATCTCCGCCTGTTACTTTTCGAACAAAAGGTTTGATCAATGCTGGAGCAATAATAAAGTATAATGCTGCAAAGATCGTTGCAAAAATGACAATTCCTGCACCCCTTAAACCACTTTCAACCGCAATCGCAGTAAAAATAAACGGGAACCAAAATAACATATGTCCAGTTAAAAAGACATTCTTTAATGGTGTAAATCGAGCGACGATAATATTAATTAAAAATGCAAGTAACATGGAAAGCCCAATTTGACTACCGTACGTACTAAGAAACTTATCTGCTCCGATTGGATGTAACGTTTTATCCGCTGGAATTTGATACAGAGCATTAAAGGAATCAGATAATGGTGTAATCGAGCTAATAAGAATATTGGTTCCTTGTGTTAGAATGACCACACCAATAACTGTCTTTAAGGTTCCACTAATAATATCTGAGAAATTTTTTCTTTGTATAATCAATCCAAGAGCAGCGATTATTCCTAAGAATAATGCTGGCTCACGTAAAATTTGGTTTACTATAAAATCGATAATTTGCATACCCCATTTTCCTCTCTGTCAGAATTATGAAAGCAGACTTTGAATAACAGGTAAGCCTTTTTCTTTAATTTCATTTTTATCAATAAAGTTTTTCACCATCACTACTGGAACACTAGCAGTTTGACTAAGCTTTTCCCCTAATTCATTGGATGTAAAAATAACATCACATGGAGTAGATGCTGCTGAACCAACATCAGATGTCGAAACCTTTGCTGTAATACCTTCTTCTTTTAAAATTTCATCTACTTTCATTTTAAGAACCATTGATGAACCAACACCAAAGCCACAAACTGTAATAATATTTAAATTTTTCATTTTCATTTCTCTCCTTTAGTTGATTGATTTAATAGTTGATAGATTTCCTCGTTGCTTTTACTTTCATTTAATCCTTTGAGAACATTTGGGTTATCTAGCAAACTAGCAAGACTAGTTAATTGCTCAAGATGCCCGCCATCTTCTGTAGCACAGAAAGCAAATACAATATTTACAGGATCATTGTGCTCGCTGCCAAAAGGAACTGGGCTTTCTAATGTAATCAAACTAATATCATTCTTTTTAACACTCTCACTTGGCCTTGCATGGGCAAATGCAATATGTGGTGCAATCACAATATATGGTCCCATTTCATGTATCGCTTGAACCATCATATCGATATAGTCCGTATCTACACTTCCATTTTCAAAAAGGAGCTGTCCAGCTCTTCTTATTGCATCTTCCCAATCTGTTGCTTTTTGTTGTACTTGAATATTTTCGATCTGAATTAATTGCGACATATACGTTCATCACCTTGCTGCTTTATTGTTTAAATTTAATATTTGTTGAATACTAGTTGAATTTTTCACCATTTCCAAGTTATCTTGCTTCTCAAGAATTTGAACCAAATGAATAAATAAGTCTGATTCGGACTTAGTTGAACAGATAACGATGATCACCTGTACCATTACTTTTCCTGAATCTCCAAATGGAATCGGATGATCAAGCACTAATAAGCTTGCACCATCTTTAATCACACCATCCTTCGATGAGGCATGTACAATGGCGACACCTGGAATAAAGACCATATATGGACCTAACTCCTCAACCGCTCGAATCATTGCATTCACATATTGATTCGTAATAAAATCATTCTCTAGTAAAGGTTTGCCAGCCATTTTAATTGAATCTCTCCATGTACCCGATTCTTCTTGTAATTGAATATAATCTGCTGGTATAAGATTTCCTAACTCATAATAATCGTTTAATGGCTGTTCCTTCTGAATGAGCTCATTCATTTGCCTTTGATAGGTTTTCTTAAAGATTAAGCCTTTCAAATTCATTAGTTCTTCCGGCTCAAGAAGTGGATTGACAATGACAACCTCAAGATCCTGTAGTGTTAATGGTACCGTCGATATAATAAAATCGATTGGTTGATCCATGAATTGATCAATATGGCTCACACTGATAGGGCCGAAAACCTTTAATTCAGGAAGCATGACCTTCAATCTAGTAGTTAATAAGGAAGAAG
Organism: Heyndrickxia oleronia; assembly: GCF_017809215.1. Taxonomy (GTDB): domain Bacteria; phylum Bacillota; class Bacilli; order Bacillales; family Bacillaceae_C; genus Heyndrickxia; species Heyndrickxia oleronia. Next base: position 924,561 of record NZ_CP065424.1, on the reverse strand, counting down.
TCGCTAAGCCGGAACCACATACAACAAGTGCTGTAGGCATATATCCGGAAAAGGAATGTCTTTCATAACTAGCACCTAGATGCATGGCAATATAGGCAATCTCATCCTCAGGTAATTGGAGTTGATAAAGATCCTCAATTTTCTGTAACGCCTTACGAGTGATTTCATAAATAAATCTATATTTATATTTCACTTGCTCTGTAAGTGGGTTTTCAATACGTTGGTTATTTGCTAATCGATGCAATGCAACCTGCAAATGAACGACTAGCCCATTGATAAACTCTAAATCTTGTTTAAAATTTATCCCTAATCGCTTTTCTACTTCTTTGGCAAATAAATAAGTTATTTGATAAGCATCTTCCTGTTTATTAAATGGATCAATGCTTCCCGGAAATGTTGACACCTTTGCTCCTTTCAATTGGTTGTATAAATAAAAGATTTCATCATCTTCAAGATTGGTATAGAAGATGGAAGTATACATGTTTTGTATATCCTCATACACTTGTGTTTTGATAAAATCTTTCTTTTCAACAAAGGGAAATTCCACAAATTGGTTCATTTTTATCCGGTTGAATTGATAACAAAGAACTAACTTCAATTCATCTAGAGAATCATCACTAAATTGAACAGCCTGTTCCTCTTCAAATTTTTTTATAAATGTATTTGCACGCTGAAGTAACTCGTGATTAAATTGTTGAAAAAAATATTGCACCGAAATGGCAGACGATACAATCGCATCATTAAAAATGGAGGTAAATGCGTTCCGAATATCTCTTTCATTGCCTACAGGTGAAATTCCCTTTGAAGGCTTTCTTTCAATTTTAATTCCACATTTACCCAACTCTACTTCGACCTTCTCCATATTCTGAAACACTTTGTTTTTACTGGTATTCAATTGGTCTCCAAGACTATCAAGAGTTGTATGCTGTTCCAGAAGAATCTTTATACAGAGCATATATATAAATTCCTTAGGGGCTACAACATAGTGATTTAACTGCATAAGATCATTTTTTAAAATTGCGGCTTGCTGGGCAGTAATGTCAAGGAAGATTCCTTTTCTTGGCTCCCTTAACAGGGATATCTCACTCTCCTTCAGAAAGCTTTGAATATAATCCAAATCATACCGAATCGTCCTATCACTCACCTCAAACGCTTCTGACAACTGCCTAATCTTCACATAATCTTTCTGAAACAATAACCTATTGAGTATACTCAACTGCCTATTCGTTAAGGAAATCACATGATCACATCCCTTACTATCTATAGTGTAACCCCTTTCAGGCCATTAATTAATAACTAAGTATTTCCGGGAATGTGGCAAAAAGGGGAAGAAGCATGGGGACGGTTCTACTGCTTCCTTTACGCTTTAAATATCAAACTAGGGGAAACTCCCAAAATTCGCGCGGCTTGTCGTTGGGATATCCCATCAATTTCCTTCACCTGTCTAAGTATCTTATTTCTTTTTTCCCTTGGAAGACTTTTAACCTGCGCTAATTCAATTCCACCAAGTTGCCTCTTAATCTCTTGCCTTGCTTCATTATCTGATAATCGCCTTTGGTTTATTTGTTCTTCTAAGCATTCATCATTATTTTTCCTTTCATTAAATTCTTTAAATCTCTCTTGTGCAATTGACAAATCTGACGAAAATAAACTTAATAGATCATCAGAATCCAGCAACATCCTCGGATAAACTGTTTTTCCATAGTAGCCGAGACAGCTGCTCCACTTCCATAAATCAACTTGCTGAACCATTCCCGCTTTAACTGGGTTTTGATGAATATATCGAATTACGGTGAGTAAATATCTCATACTTTCTACATTTTCACTACGGAACCTATCTTGAAAAAGATGCCCAGTTGTCTCGTATTTCCTGTTATAATACGAAACAAAGCTCACGCCTATCCTCTTCATTGTTATCGAAATATCCTCATTCCCTTCTTTCAAAAGGAGATGCACATGATTATTCATCAAGCACCAAGCATACACAGTTAACTCAGCTTTCTCTTTATATCTATTAATCGTATCTAAGAATGTTATACAGTCCTCATCATCGTGAAATATTTCCTGCTTGTTTACTCCCCTAAGCATAATATGATATATTCCACTTCTACTTTTCACTCTAGCACCGCGAGGCAAGTTTATCACCACAGCTTAAATGGACCTTCATATTTATTCATCAGACCACCGTTTCTATTAAATTTTTTTTTTGGATGTATTTAGGGTAGGTAAAAATCAGTTTAGGTAGGATACATTAATAGTCAGGATAAGGTACAAACTAGAAGATTTTTTTGGTAGGTTAGTATTTTTAGAACATAGGTATTATTTTGAGGTGTTAAAAGGAACTATAAAATTTTTTGCGGAAGTACTATGAGGTTTATGGCGAAGAGATTATTAAACCTATTATATATGAAATGATTGAAAAACCAATCCCTTTATTGATAAAAGCAGTAAAAGCACAGTCTTTTTATAAATTTAACCTTAACCGCATTATTAATTATGAACTATGCATTTGGAGTGTCTCGAACCGCCTTGTTGTCCTCGCATAAGGATAACAAGTGAATCGCACAATTTGCCTTCCATTCATATTTACCTCGATTGTATAACTTAAAGAAATGAAGTTGCTAGGACAAGCATCTATCAAACAATATATGAAAAAAGAAGCAGGAGAACCGTCCCCTGCTTCTTCTTTACTCAATATCCGCTACTTTAACGAGTTGTTTTCCGAGATTTGCGCCTGTAAACAGATCAAGGAATGCGTCGATTATATGGTCGAATCCTTCGGTTATGGTTTCTTCATATTTAAGTTTTCCTTCGTTTAACCATGTGGCAAGCGCGGCGCCGCCTTCTTTAAATCGATCAGAGTAATCTCCAAGTGTAAATCCTTTCATTAGGGCACTTGTTTTAATTAGTGCAGTTTGAACGCGAGGTCCCATATCAGCTTCCACTTTATTATAGGAAGAAATTGCTCCACAAACCGGAATACGTGCAAATTTATTAAGAAGTGGGAACACAGCATCAGAAATAGAGCCACCAACATTATCAAAGTACACATCGATTCCATTCGGACATGCCTTTTCTAGCGCACTAGGAACATCTTCTTTTTTATAGTTAATGACTGCATCAAATCCAAGCTCATTTAAAAGATAGCGGCATTTTTCTTCTGTGCCGGCAATCCCTACGACACGAGCCCCTTTAATTTTCGCAATTTGTCCAACGGCCGATCCCACTGCACCAGCGGCTCCGGATACAACAACAGTTTCTCCTTCTTTTGGTTGACCAATATCAAGCAGACCAAAATACGCCGTTAATCCTGTCATTCCGATAATACTTAGATGAGCTGATACAGGAGCTAGTGTCGGATCAATTTTCCGAATTTCTCTCTCATTTGCAATTGAATATTCCTGCCAGCCGAGATTGCCAATTATTACATCGCCTTTAGAAAAATGCTCCGATTTCGATTCTACAACCTGGCCAATTACTCCACTTGTAATAACCTCATTTAATTGAAATGGAGGAATATACGATTTAACATCCTGCATCCTTCCACGTAAATACGGATCAACCGAAATATATACGGTACGTACCAACACTTCACCAGCTGATGGTGCTCCAATTGGTGCCTCAATAAAAGCAAAATCCTCCATCGAAGGCGTTCCAACAGGACGTCTTGCAAGCTTAATTTGTTTTTGCATTTGACTCATTTATTACTCCTCCAATCACGTAAGCATGGGGACGGTTCTCATGCTTCGCTTTCGTTCATTAATACAGAATATCTGAACCCACGATTACGAAATAAAGTAGGTTTCTCTGAATAGTCATTCACACATTAAAATAATATCATACATAAGAACTGTAGTCATAAATTAGGGCCTACACGTTCAGGTACATCCTGCACTCATGTAAAAAAAAGCAGATCGGGTGCTTCATCCGATTTACTAGCCCTGGAAATTACAGTGAAATCTTATAATTTTTCCTTCAACTTAGCGTCTTTTTAATCGATCGATTACTATAAATTTACACAATTAACCAACCGGGTGCAAATCTCTCTCAAATAACATAAAAAAAGAAGCAGGAGAACCGTCCCCTAGCTTCCGTATTCCAAAAGCAATAAGTCTAAGAAAATGTTGAATGGAGCACGAGAGCACATGTCTATTTCTCCGTGGTAATAGTTTTTGATTGGTGTGTAGAAGACAAAATCGGATAGTTCTGATAGGCGGTTGTGCTTTGTTCCAACGAGTGAGAGTATGGGTGTTCCTTGTTTTTTGACTAGATGGGCATATTCGAGGATATTCAAGGTTTCACCACTATTAGAAACAAAAATAGCCAGATCGTCTTTTGTTAAATTCAATGCCGCGTACCTTAAGTCATCCCAGTCCGTCCGTGCCATACTTCGTTTTCCTAACATGATTAACTTTTTCGATGCATCCAAGCAGACGGAATAAGAATGGCCGACTCCGAACCATTCAATCTGCTTTGCACGTTTAATCATACTATTAGCTTGTTTAAGAAGATTTTCATCTATTCTTTTTAATGCTTCATGCATATCCTGTTCATATCTACTGATGTGAGCAGAAAGAGATGCAGAAGGTTCGTGATGTTTTGAATCGCCCACATCATGTCGATACAATTTCAATTGGAGTTTAAAATCTTGAAAGCCTTGATACCCCAATTTCTTGCATGTTCGACTAATCGTTGCTGTCGACACATACATCTCCTTCGCTGCATCCTCCAATTTGAGGGAATCAATTTTTTCTGGATAGCGAATAAAGAAATTTAGGACTTGCTTTTCCAGTTGACTCAATTTATCTCGTTGCTGTACTAACTGCTTCATAAAGGACTGCATACTCATCACCTTTACATGATTAAGAAACACTATGCTCTATTTCATCAAGGGTTGGAAAGGGATAAAGATCGTACCGAACGCTTTAAACGTTCTAAGCCTTCCACTAATTTTGTTTGAGGACATCCTACATTCATCCTTAAAAAGACCCCTCTATTCTCTCCATACACTTCCCCTGACATAATCCCGACTTTTCCTACATTTATAAGTGCTTGCTGAAGATCGTTTGATGTTATGCGTAAATTTGAACAATCAATCCAGGCTAAATAAGTAGATTCTGGGATAGTAAAATGTAGATCTAGTAATTCTTCATCTATAAATTTTTTGACTATTTTCATATTATTATACAAATATGAACAAAGCTCATCAACCCAATAGCCTGATTGTCGATATCCTTCTATAATAGCAATTTCTCCAAAAATACTAGCATTGGAAACCCCATCTCTATATTTCAGTAACTGTAAAAATTGTTCCCTTATTGTTTCATTTGGAATAATGGAATAGGAGCCGCCTAAACCAGGTGTGTTAAACGTTTTACTAGCCGATGAACAAATAAAGATATTGTCCAAATTACTTGCTACACTTGTAATCGGAATATAGTTTTGATCCCGATAAGTAATATCCATATGAATATCATCCGAAATAATCATCACATGATGCTTCTCACAAAGCTCAACAATATCCTTTAACTCTTGCCTCGTCCATAATCTCCCTGTTGGATTATGAGGGTTACATAGTAGTAATACTTTTGCTTTTTTATGAGTTAGCTTTTGTTCCAAATCAAAAAAATCCAATTCGTATCTACCATTAGTATATGTAAGAGGATTGGCGATGAGCTTGCGATTTAAACCTCTTATCAGTGGAAAGAAGGCGTCATATGCTGGGGTTTGCAAAATAATATGATCGTCCTCTGAAGTAACCAATTCAATGATTCTAGCAATGGAATAAATCACACTAGGAGCATAGGCAATCCAATCAGTTTCTACTGCAGCCGAAAAGCGCGCTCTATACCAATTAGTAATCGAAGATTTGAAGTCATGATGATTCCATCGGGTGTATCCGAATACTCCATGGTTCATCCGTTCCTTTATCGCCGCTAATATTTCAGGGGGACTTTGATAATCCATATCAGAAATCGAAAAAGGTAATAGATCATTTACACCAAATCGGTCCTGGATATAATCCCATTGAGTACAGTATGTTCCCTTTCTATTAATACGTTGATCAAAATAGTTAGACATATTATCCCTCATTCATTTCTAGTAGTATCTTTAGTAAACAGAAAAAAGAAAGGATGAGATATTCTCATCCACTTATTTTATATCCCTTAGATTCAATGAGATGATCCATTTCCATGCGTACATGATTAACATGTGTTCCAATCACGACTTGAATATTATGATCGTCTAATTTTATTACACCTAATGCACCATTCTTTTTAAGCGCTGGCTCATCGACTTTCTCCAGACTATCAACCACTAAACGAAGTCTCGTAATACAATTATCGAGGGATTGAATATTTTCTGGGCCACCTAAAGCATCTAATAATTTTGCTGCTTGGCTATTATCGGAATGGGAACTTGATTTACTATTAGCTGAATCTGAACCTTCTTGATCTTCCTCTACTTCCCGTCCTGGTGTTTTTAGATTAAACTTGATAATTGCATATCGAAAAACAGAATAATAAATCGCAAACCAAATGACCCCAATAACTAAAACTAAATACCATTTCGTATATGTCCCTTGTAAAACACCAAATATTAGAAAATCTAAGATTCCGCCATCCGTATTTCCTATTTTTGTACCGAGAAGGGCCATAACCATAAATCCGAGGCCAGTTAATATCACGTGAATTCCATATAAAGCTGGTGCAAGGAACAAGAATAGAAACTCAATGGGTTCGGTTATTCCTGTCACGAATGTCGCAATGACTCCCGATATAAGGAGACCTTTAATCTTTTTACGATTTTTCGGTTTTGCTGTATGATAGATTGCTAATGCAACTGCAGGCAAACCAAACATAAAGGTAGGCATCTTCCCTTGAGAAAGGAAAGCTGTTGCCGAAGCACTAATTGGTGAGCCATTTTTCAATTCAGCATAAAAAATATTAAGAGCACCCGAAACAGTATCACCATTAATAACCGCTGTTCCTCCAGCCTCAGTAAAACGGATCATTGCCACCAATATATGATGAAGTCCAAATGGAAGCAGTAATCGTTCCCCTGCACCAAATAGGAATGGGCCAAATACGCCAGCTCCCTTTATCGCGGAACCTATACCATTAATAATCATTGTGAAAAAGGGCCAAATCATAGGTATAATAATACCTACAATCGATAATGTAATTGCGGTAATAATAGGTACAAATCTAGCACCACCAAAGAAAGCAAACGCTTGTGGTAGCTTAATATTATAAAAACGCTGATGAAGGAAATAAACAATAAGACCAGCAATAATTCCACCTAATACTCCCATCTCAAGGCTTTGGATCCCAAGAACCATCCCCTGACCTTCCTGTCTCATCACATCTGCATTGGCAATTCTATCCGTTTCCACCAAATAGAAATTAATCGATAAATGCATAATGACATACCCAATTAGACCAGAAAATGCAGCTACTCCTTTTTCATAACGAGCTAGTCCCAATGGAATCGCCATCGCAAAAAGCAGTGGTAAGTATGTATACGCGAATCCCCCAACCATCGAAATAAACCGTAAAAACACTTGAATAACTTTATGATCTAAAAATGGAAGATTTTCAATTGTCGTCGGACTAGTAAATGAACTCCCAATCCCAAGCAACAACCCCATAAAAGCTAGAAGGGCAACAGGCAACATAAACGTCTTACCTAGTCCCTGAAAAAACTCCCACCCCTTAGAAGTTGACCGAGCCTTTGTCTTCATCCCATAACCTCCATACTATGATTTTAACTACACATTACTCCGTTGTCCGAAAGTTAGCAACCGCTTTCAAATTGTTTGTATATGAGTACATTTTTTGTATGGGGGTACAAAAAAGAAGCAGAGGGACGGTTCCTTTGCTTCTTAAATATTAGCGCTATGTATGTACATACTAACTATGAAGTTTGTATATCTTTATTCAGGTACGATTCTACATATTAAATTTACCATTTTTACCTCAGTATCTTTTATTATTTGAGGAATTGGTCAGCTTGAATAATTTACCAATTTTTATTTAATCTTCAAATTAAAAGGAGTTTATGTGAATTTTATCTAATCCATATAAGTAGAGTAACTAATAATGACAAACATCTATTAAATAACATACAAAGGGGGATCATATGAACCTTCCCAAACTTCTTAATTTTTATCATTCTTAAACATCAGTTTTCCTCTGTTATAGTTATCAGATTAGCATGTAAAAGCAAAGGATAGCTCTCCTTAAACTCTACTTATTTTGTTTCACATAAAGTTAGTCTATAAACTATCTCATTCATTCGAATGAACATATATATTTTTTTTAACTCCTATCATATTAATAGATATTTGCCTGCCCAATCTTTCATTTTATTTCAGGATGTTACTATATATTTTAATTATTTAATGGCTCAACTAGGTGCCCATTTCTATGTTATCTAGATCAGAAATTAATACTATTAAAAACTTATTGTTACCATAAGATCTTCTTATAAAATACCTTTATAGAGCTTATTTTTCTGGTCTCTAATTTTTACCTTTTACATCCTCCATTTCGGTTTTACCCTTCTCTTTATTAACTATATATGTCCCATTTAGTATACTTCTTCTTTGCTTTTTCCACAGTCTTTTTATTATTTTTTCTTATTCTTTCATGATTCTATTTATAGCAAATTCCTATATAAATAAAAAAAGAAAAGCCCTGCAGAGATTTCTCTCAACAGAGCTTTTCAAATATCATCTCACATACATTTCATTAGATGTTAGATGGTTATTATTACTTTTGACTAGCAGTTACTGTAGTTCCACCAATTAGCACATTTGCATTATTAGAAGTATCTTTTACAAGACTTGGATTAGTAATTGTAGCAACTGAAACAGTTTGATCAACTGCATTAACTCCCGTTAAGGTAACTTTCAATACCTTGTCGTCAGTATTACTATCTTCAGCAACAACATATTGAGAAGCATCAAGAGCTACACCATTAACTTTAACAACAAAATCTGCATCTACGTCAGTAGATAAACCAATTCCTACATTTTCACTGAAAGTTAACAAGATTTCATTTGTAGATTTCTGTACTTCAGCAGATTTTAATACTGGCTTAACAGTATCATCTAAAGCAACTGTTCGAGAACCAGCTTCTGCAACGTTACCAGCAAGATCTTTAATGTTTGAATAGCTTAATAGGTAGCTTGCGTCAGCATTTATAGAACCATCTGGTAAAGTAATTTTTACTGTATCATTAGCAACGTTAGTTTGAGAAAGTACTGCAACTGAACCTGATGGTAATGCAACTCCATCTAACTTAAAGTTTGCTAAGTTACGAGCAGACGAATCTAATGTTTCATCAAATACTACTGAAATAACATTTCCTGCAGCAGTAATGCTATCAAAGCTAGGAGCTGTTTTATCTAATGATGAACTTTTAGTGTTTAGGTTAATTGTATAGTTTCCAGTTTCATTAGGAACAACAGACTTATCTTTAGCAAAGCCTCTTGTAAAGTTTAAAGTGTACTCCTTATCAGCTGAAAGACCAGAAACAATAATGTATTTACCATCAGCATCAGTACCTGCAGCATCAGATGCAACTGAAGCCGATGCTGTTGTAACTTCTGCACCAGTAGAATCAGTAACTAAAAGTTTAGATGCAACTTCAGTAGTAGAGTCTAATACAGTATCTAATTTGATTACTGCATTTACTCCATCCCACTTAGTATCAAGAACTTGTGGAGTTTTAACAGTACGAGTAAGAGTAACATCTTTTGTTAAGCCCGGTGTTACGTTACCAGCAGCATCTTTAAAATTAGATAGTTCAACTTTTACTGTAGTAGAAGTTTGACCTGATGGATATAAATCAACGCTACCAGTAGATGCAGGAAGAGTTACAGTATATAACGTATCATCATCTGCATCTTGAACAGGAGTTGCAGATGCAACAAAAGTAGTACCATCACGGTAAACTTTTACTGTAGAACCTGCAGCAATCTCTTCAGAAAATTTTAGAGTTAGAGTAAGATCTCCATCTTGTCCTACTGATTGAAGTACAGGAGCCACAGTATCTTTTACATACTGAACAGTTTTTGTTTCAGCAGAAGATTTATTTCCTAATAAATCTTCGAAAGCAGATGTATAAACATCATATGATTTACCAGCTTCAGTAGTATAAGCGATATTAACAGAGTACTTATCTGATCCAGCAGAAATTGCAGAAGCAGGAAGATTTACTCCATTAACCTTTACAACACCTGTGTTAGTTAAATCAATAGGTTCTGTAAATTTAACTGTAAATCCAGAAGCAGTTGCTTTTACTTCTTTAACTGATGCAGCAGTAGTATCAGCAAATACAAATGTTTTCTTTGTTTCAGATACAAACTTACCAGATGTATCCTTAACTGAATCCTTGTTTACTTTTACCTCATAGTTAGCTGCTTTTACAAATTTGTTTCTGTTAGTATTGCTTGGATCTAAATCAATGATTACTGATTTTTTATCTGATTGTAAAGTAACTGTAGAATCATCATTGTTTGATCCATCAGTATCTAACTGAGAAGCTCCAGTGCTGGCAAGTGTAACATTGTAATTTGCAATGTTTTCTGCTGTAGTTTTTTCTACTTCTTTATTGAAAGTAACTAACACTTGTTGAGCATTAATCGCACTTACACTTTCAACCTTAGGATCAACAGCCTTCACTACAACTTTAACAGAAGCAGTAAGATCTGTATCAGCTACATCACCAGTTAGAGTGTATTCGCCTGGCTTGTTAAGGTCTAGGCCTTTTTTGTCCCATTCTACAGCTTTTTGAGCTTTTTCGCCGTTAGAAAGTTTTACTTCTACTTCTTTAGGAAGGTTTACAGTTTCTGCTCCTTCGTTTACTTCGATATTGTTGATTGCACTTACGCTTTCAACTGTTGGAGCAGCTTCGCCTTTAGCTACGCGGAAAAGGAATACTGCTACATCAGCACGTTTTACGTTTGATGCAGAACCGAATTGGCCTTTAGCGATACCGTTTGCGTATCCGTTAGCTTCTAAAGTTTTGATTGCGTCAGCAGCCCAAGCGCCACCTGCATTAAGGTCTTTGAATTGAGATTCGAAACCTTCTTTAGCTTGTAAGTCATAAGCTCTTACAACAATTGATGCCATTTCAGCACGAGTTAGTGGTGCGTTAGGACGGAATGTTCCGTTGCCGTCACCTTTCATGATTCCTGCTTTTGCAACAGCTGCTAAGTAACCACCAGTGTTAGCCCAGTGACCCTTTGCATCACTATAGTTAGCTGAACCAGCATTTTCAGTGTCAAGTCCTAATTGAACTGCAATGATTTTTGCAACTTCTGCACGTGTTACTTGATTATTTGGACGGAAAGTACCATCTTCGTAACCTTTAATGACACCTGCTTCTGCTAAAGCGTTAACAGCTTCTGCATAGTAAGAACCTTCTTTAACATCAGTTAAGTTTTTTTCTGCTGCATGTGTTGCAACTGGAACTACTGCTGAAGCAACTACTGCTGCTGTTGCAGCACCTGCTAAAAATTTATTGTAAGACTTTGGTTGGTAAGACATATACCAAATTCCTCCCTTATGATAATTCTATGATAGCGACTAACTCTGCTAGACTCTTAATCTATTATGTATGATGACTATAAATCCAGCCTGTTAGTAGACCAGGCAAGTTATTGGAACAACTTGACCTTGTAGACATATATTACATTTTTATTTCACTGGTGTCACTGGCACATTATGTTATGACCCCCTTGTTTTTCCTATATTGCATGTTCCTTCTATTAAAATTATTTCCGTTTTAAAGTAGAGATGTCATTAAATAGTAGATAGAATAAGCGTTTCCATCAAAGCAACATGTATAATCTTCATAGATTTACTCCATAAATTGGCAGTTTTATAGTTTGAATGTTACGTTTTTCACAAATGCATCATTTTTGTCACAAAATCGAAAAAAATAATAATATTTTCCTATGATTTTGCCATTTGTACTCTTGTTAATAGTAAAACTAGACCTTTCTACCCTGAATTGATATTCATTTTCAACTATCATTAAAAACCATCTAGTTACTATGACTTAATTATCGGATTGTATATGTGCCATTAGTTTGATAAATAATGAAAATGTCAGTATTTATGGGAATTTGTCGATTATGGGCTTTTCGGTGTATCTTATATTGGGGATGATTGTACTATATCCTTTTACCAAAATAGAGAGAGAAATGGGGGATTAGTAGGACAAATGGAAAGGATCTTAGAAACACGCCAAGAGCGGGTGACAAAGAGCAGAAAAGTGAAAGCGCATCAACGGAATTCAAAGTTAATGGGGGCAACATTGGCCATGTCATTAACAGCCGTGTCATTATTGAGTCAGCCAAAGGATGCAAAGGCTTGTGATTGCGTTGATTATTACACGATTAAAGAAGGGGATACCTTATATTCATTAGCAAAACAATATAAGGTCACAGCTGAGCAGCTTCGGCAAAAAAATGGTCTAACAACGGATTCATTAAAGGTTGGCCAACAAATTATTGTCCCTTTTAAAGACGTGAATGGAAATTTCCCGCATGTAGAACTAAAAGAAGAGAACAAAACTGAAGCTGCTACTACTGACAAAACGACCAAAAAGGTATACACCGTCAAGTCAGGTGATAGTCTTTGGAACGTATCAAAAACATTTGGCGTTTCAGTAGAAAAGCTAATGAAAGACAATCAACTAAAGAACGCAACATTATTCCCTGGACAAAAACTTAATATTCTACAGCCGACAGCGGTCAGCCAAAGTGATAACCTAACATATACTGTTACGACTGGCGATAGTCTTTGGAAAATTGCACAAAAATATAAGACGACGATTGAAAAAATTATCTCAGATAATAAACTAGCATCTGACTTAGTCATACCTGGCCAAAAACTAACAATAAAAATAGAGAAAAAAAAGCCAGGCACAGAGCCTGGCAACACAAATGATCAGAGAAATAATAATTTCTCTACTACTTATATCGTCAAAAATGGCGATACTTTATGGAATTTAGCAAAAAAATATAATATTTCTTTAGAAAAGTTAAAAAAAGACAATAAATTAGACTCAGATTACTTACTTGTAGGTCAAAAATTAATCGTTCCAACCAATCATATTAGCTCTCTACCATCACCGGTGGTGACCTATAAGGTTCAACCTGGGGATACCATTTACAGTTTAGCTAAACGCTTTAATACGAATGTGAAGCAAATAATGGAGCTAAATCAACTAAAAGATGCCTATGTTCTAATAGGGCAAGATTTATTCATTAGTGCAAAGGATGTCGAGCAATTTTCCGGAAAGATCATCGGAGCAAATGATTCTTCCTCTATTGAAGTATTGATTAATGGTCAATATATTGATCTAGAAGTAACCTATGGAACAGCTCAAAAATATCAACAATGGAATAATAAAAATGCCTTTATCACTTATAAAAAAGGTTCAAAAACAAAACGCTCTGCACTTATTCATATAGATCTTAATTAATATCAGGACACCGGACCGGATCTCATGTCCTAGATGGGACATGAGAACCGACCCTTTGTCCCTTACGCATACTTATATTTATCCATTACATCTTGAATATTAGGTTTTATTGCTTGTTGGATGTTTGTCAATTTACGTAGAAATGCAGCTTGAATATCAAAGGATGATGTGTCTGTATCTGTATCTGTAGTATTTACCGTTGGTTTTGCTGGTTCCTTTGGATCCTTTGATGTCGGAAAAGTACCTTCTACTAAATTCTCTACATGTGTTTTCAACTCTGTATCTTCTTTGAAGATAGGATTATCGTACCACATATTATCTTCAAACTTGCCTTGACTGTTCACTAAAGCGGAATTGTATGGACTGTTGAAATAGGAACCATCTGGCTCTTCTACCCCATAGGTAGCTGCTAAATCAGCATTACTGTTTAATCCAATAACATAAGGAACAATACCAGGAGCATTTTTAAAATCCTTTATTGCTTCCTGAAGATTATTTTCCCAGCTTTTAACTACGGATTGATCTCCCGACATTTTAGCTTCTTGTAGAGCTTTTAATTTGGATTCGATTAAATTACCATAATAAATTTTATTAGGAACTTGTTTCTCATCAACTTCCTCATACCAAGCGGGGTGCTGTTTAGCTTCGAATTCATTATATTTTGACCAATCATTTGATTGAATAGACTCTAAAATGAGATTATTTCTACTAACATTTACATCAAAAAGTGGATTAACCTTCCGAGCCTCGTCTCCAAAAATCATTTTCCATGAATTTGTGTCTCCACCTGTATTGGAGCGAACATACATCCTATTGTTTGGCATTAGTCCATTACCATTTTCTATAATCATAATTTTCCTCCGCTACTATTTCATTCCTATTCATTGTAGCATAATATTCCTATCAAAAAAGTGCACTTCTGTAGTTCTTTTCACTCAAAAACAAAAAGGACTAGTACATTAGTCCTTTTTGTTGCGTTTAACCTTTTACCTTAGAGCCAATGAATTGATTAAAAAATGACAAAATTCTTTGATATACTGCAATTTCATTTTCTTTTTTCGAAAAACCATGCCCTTCGTCCGTTAAAAGCATATATTCAACTTCTCTTCCCTTTTCCCTTAACGCGGCAACAATCTGATCCGATTCTTGTTGAACAACTCGCGGATCATTAGCACCTTGAATGACAAGCATAGGCTTAGTCATCCCATCTAAATACGTAATTGGTGAATACTCAATTAGCTTTTCCTTATCCCTTTCAGGATTCCCAACCCATTGATCCATCACTGGTTTCCAATCGTCAGGTACTGAATTGATAAAGGAGAAAAGATCAGATGGTCCGAAAATATCAACGACTGCTTTAAAATAATCTGCATGTCGCCCATGCAATAGAAGCGACATATATCCACCGAAGCTTCCCCCCATTAAAAGGATATTTCCTTTTTCCACATATCCATTTTCAATCAACCAATCTAAGCCAGCCACATTATCAAGACGAGGACTGTTCCCCCAATCTCCTTCTACCATTTTCGTAAACGATAAACCATATCCTGTTGAGCCACGGAAATTAGGTGCAAATATACTAAATCCTTGGTTTAGGAAAAATTGGAAGGACGCTCGAAAAAATTTCCGTTCAGCTGCTTGTGGTCCACCATGTGGCCAAAAAATAATTTCTCCATTGTCATTTTCTTTTTTTGCTTTAAAGAATAACGCTTCGATTTCTAAGTCATCGAAAGACCGATATGTAATGACATCCGGATCAACTAACTCTTCAGGGGCTACTCCTGGCACGGTATATTTTGTTAAAGAAACCCATTCATTTTCTTCTCGTTTATAAATATTATGTGGTGTTGTGGCACTTCTACCTAATAAGTATAATGTCCCCGCTTTTGACACAACCATTTTTTCAATTACACTGCATGGGGTTGAAACTTTATTCCAAACCCCATCCTGTAAACGATATTCATATAAAAAGTCTTCTACACCTTTTTCACTGCTTATATATAGTGTTTGCTGAGATTTATTATATTTTAATGATCTTAAGCTTTCTTTTTCCAGACTTTTGATTTTTAAAAAGGTTCTCGTCTTAAGATCATACGAAGCAAGATACGTAAAATCAGACTCATAATCAGTCAGTAAATAGACTAAATCATTTGAGACAAATACAGCATCGCTTACAGTATGTTGCTTTTCAGTTGGTGGTGTTAATCGAATCTCTTCATCTCCGTGTTTGGCGAATACTAGAGTATGCGTATTAGCAAAATGCTTATAATAGAGAAAAGTCGATTCGTCCGGACTAAAATCGAGTAGATAAGTAGCAGCGTCTCGCCCCTCTATAACCTTCGTTTCTTGACCCGAATCTAAATCAAGGCAAAATGAACTTAAACACATTGGGTTATCCTTCGAAGATGTATAATAAAGCTTCTTTCCATTCTCCGATAAAATCGGCATGAAATTTCTAGTATTCTCTTGATACACAATCTCTTTCATCGTTCCACCTTGTAGTGGAAGCCCATAAAATTGAGTGTTTTCATCTCCGTCCTGATCAAATCCTGCAATAATGAATCTCCCTTGTTTATCGTACAACAGTTCTTGACAGCTTTGATCAATAAATGTAAGTGGATACGGAAAAGTCTTTGGCAAATCCATTGCCCACAAATTATACTTACCACTTAAATTCGTACTAAACACAAGCTGCTTCTCATCAGGACTAACAGCAAAATCCCCAATCGCAAATGTTCGCAAAAACTGTTCGACATCAGGCTTCGGAAAAGAAATCATCAATCAACACTCCTTTTTTCACTATATTGAAAACTCTGTCATTATTATAACATGAAAAGGGACAAGGGGAGGGACAAGGGGTCGGTTCTTTTGTCTCAGTGGGACAGAAGAACCGACCCTCTGTCCCCCCCCTTTTTCAAAATAATTCTTGAATAAAAAATGAATATATATTAAACTAGTTGAATAAAAATACAGTTTTCTAATTAAAAATACAAAAGGAGTTTACAAGATGCCTAAATCGCTACTTCAAGATCAACAGCCATCATCTATTAATAGTAAAAAGAAGCAAGTGAAGAATATTAATGCATTCGTCCTTATTTTTTGTGTGATTATCATTTCTACTATTTTGACTTATATTGTTCCAGCTGGGGAGTATGATCGAGTGGATAAGGATGGACGTACTTTAGTTGTTCCGGATTCCTTTCATTTCACAGATTCTTCTCCTGTAGGCTTTTTTAATATTTTTACAAGTATCCATACAGGAATGGTACAAGGAGCAGGAATTATCTTTTTTGTATTAATGGTTGGGGGTGCATTTGGTATTCTTAAAGCAACCGGTGCACTAGATGCTTTGATTTTAACCATTACGAAAAAGCTTGGTAATCGTGAATTATTGCTTATCCCTGTACTCATGCTCTTCTTTGCTGCAGGTGGTACATTAATGGGGATGGCCGAGGAAACAATTATTTACATCGCCATTATTACACCGTTAGCCATTGCTTTAGGATTTGACGCAATTGTCGGATTTGCCATTGTTTCATTAGGTGCAAATATAGGTTTCATGAGTGCCATTATGAATCCATTTAATATCGGTATTGCACAAAGTATAGCTGAATTGCCAACTTTCTCTGGTATCGGTCTTCGATTAATCTTACTTGCAACTTTCTATATTGCAGGAGTACTTTTTGTTTATCGTTATGCTAAAAAAGTAAAAGCGAATCCTGAACTACGTTATCTAGGAAACTTTGAAACGAACAAAAAAATCGTCTCAACAGATACAAAGCTAGAAACTCGTCATAAATGGGTACTAGCAGTTTTCTTGCTTAACTTCGTAGTTTTAATCATTGGTGTTTTAAAATTTGGCTGGTATATAACTGAAATTGCAGGTCTATTCCTTCTATTCGGAATCTTAATCGGGTTTATTGGGAAATTGAATCCAAGCAAAATGGCGGATAGTTTCATGGATGGAGCAAAGGAAGTAATTGGTGGTGCACTAATTATTGGTTTTGCGCAAGCCATACTTGTCGTTGTGCAGGATGGGAAATTAATGGATTCCGTTTTGTACTATGCATCTTCCCTATTAAGTCACTTAACTCCAGCATTGAATGCAGTTGGCATGTTCTTCGTACAACTCTTTCTGAACTTCCTTGTTCCTTCAGGAAGTGGACAGGCAGCTTTAACGATGCCGATTATGGCACCTTTATCTGATCTTGTAGGTGTCACTAGACAGACAGCAGTTTTAGCCTTTCAGCTAGGCGATGGCATTACAAACTCTATTTTCCCAACTGCAGGTGTACTAGTTGCAGGTCTTGCAATTGCGGGAATTCCTTTTACGAAATGGTTTAAATGGGTACTGCCATTTATTTTTATCGAAATTATCATTAGTATTATTTTCTTACTGATCGCACAGGCCATTCAGTATGGTCCATTTTAATCTATCAATCTATTATTGGAGGGTACATCATGTTACAAACAAAATTAGTGAATGAAGAATTAAAAGCTTGGACAATTCAACAGCGTCGTCATTTTCATATGCATCCCGAGTTATCTGGACAGGAGTATAAAACAGCTGCTTATGTAAAAGAGAAACTTGCAGAATTCGGTATTCCAGTAGATTCTCGTTTTTCAGCACCTAATGTAGTGGCTTATTTCAAAGGGACAGAAGGGAATAAAACAGTCGCACTTAGAGCTGATATGGATGCCCTTCCCCTTTATGAAGAAGGAGATAAGCCTTATATCTCTACTGTTCCTGGTGTCATGCATGGCTGTGGTCATGATGGTCACACAGCTATTTTACTTGCTGTTGCTAAATGGATGAGCAGCCATCCACAATTAGTAAAAAACAATATCGTTTTCATTTTTCAAAGCTCAGAGGAAGCTTCGCCAAGTGGAGCTAAACAGCTTGTTGAAGAGGGAATTTTAGATGGGGTCGATGTCATTTATGGCATTCATTTGATGGCAAATTTACCTATAGGAAAGATTGGCTTTGCTACAGGATTTGCGATGGCGTCAAGTGATGATTTTGATATTACGATTGAAGGCGTTGGTGGTCATGGTGGGCAACCACAGGATGCGGTGGATCCTATCTATATTGCCACTCATTTAATTCAAGGATTCCAATCAGTTGTTAGCAGAAATTTACATCCATTACAAGCAGGGGTTATTTCCTTCGGAGGAATGCAGGCTGGAAACTCCTATAATGTCATTCCTTCAGAAGTAAAACTTCAAGGAACGATTCGTGCAATGACATTCGAGGCAGCAGAACTAATGCATAAAAAAACTGCTCAATTAACGGAATCCCTATGTGCAAGCTTCGGTGCAAAAGGACACTATACATTTATTGAAGGGACTCCACCATTATATAACCATCCTAAAGCATGTGAATTTGCCAAAAGGGTGATCGACGATACCTTTGGTGAAGATGTTTTTGAGAAAATGGATCCAACTTTAGGTGCAGAGGACTACTCCTATTATTTAAAAGAAAAAACAGGTGCGTTTATAAATGTGGGAATGCAAAGTGAAAAAAGTCAGTATCCACATCACCACCCTAAATTCGATATTGATGAGGATGCTATTCCAACAGCGATTGAGCTAATGATTCAATTAGCATTAAATGTGAAATAGAATAATCGTTTCACCCCGAATCAAAACGATTCGGGGTGATTTATTTTTTGATATACAAAAAAATTATGGTCTTTAAAGCGATTCGCACGAAAATTGGGCACATTCGCGTAAAAATAAATGGATTAGCACGAGAACTATACACTTTTGGAACAATATTTAATCTAATTCGCGCAAAATGATATAAACTATCCTTTTAAAAAGGAAGAAAAAACATTCGATAATTAGGTAGTTGTCTAAAGCCAAGTTTATTTGCAATGGCTATTGAATCGCTACGAAAATTTTCCGTCGTCCAATGTGGCCTGCCACCTTTTTCTAAGCAGATTTCTAAAAATCTTTCTGCCATGTAGGTAGCCAGGCCTTTGCCACGATGCTCCGTTTGATAAACATTGATGCCAATTTCAAAATCGGATCCACTAACAAAAACGGAAAGACATGTACCTATGATTTCTCTCTCTTTAGTTATGACAACTCCGATTCCTTTATTAAAAAAGGAATCTACGGAATCCCAAAACTTTAAGATTTCCTTCTTCATAACATCATTTATATCTCTCTTAATGAGTTCCTCACTAATAATTTGACATTGATATCCATCAGGTAAAACCTTTTTTTCCAGCATCCTACTTATATATCGATTGTAGTCAAATTCAAAAGGTACTCTTTCTCCAATAGATAATGAATGAGTAAAGATACGTGGTATTATTCTTTCCCATTTTGAAAAGGGATAAAGCTCCAAATTAAAACAATCATCACCGATAGCCAATGCCTCAGGTTTAATCTGACAAAAGATTAAACTTTCCAACGATGAATTAAATAGCTTATTATCACTATTTCCAATTAAATAGAACATTTCATTTTTTGCCCAAACTAATGCAGCTGACGGGTTCTGTGGATGGTCGACAAAAATTCTGCCAAGATTATTCCCCTCTATCACACCGGCTATGACTGGATTAACAGGGTACTCTGCTAGTAATGGCTTAATCAATTGATAGTTTTCTATTTGTAATTCATAAATCATTTTTACATTCCTCATTCTGTTTTTATTTTTTGTTTCTTTTTAAAAAATAAAAACAGAAATGCCTGTTGATGTAACGTATCAAATCACCGCCTTTCACTTCTATGAATATTAGTTCTTCACAAAATTCCCCGCATGAACAAACGCCCCATACAGTGCTGCGTCATTATGTAACTCTGCCAAAACAATCTTTGTTGATTCACGATAAAGTGGCATAACCTTTTCTTTATATTTCGAATTTACTTCATTGATGAATGATTCGCCTTGTTCGGTAATCCCTCCACCAATAATAATACATTCAGGATTAAAAAGGTGGGCGATATTTACTAGCCCGGTTGACAAGTAATCGATAAACTCCTGGTAAGCTTTAATGGCAGCTGTTTCTCCCTGTTTGATTTTGCTCATAATTTCTTTACCATCGATACTCTCTTCTTGGCCAACAATGGTCTGATAATAACGAATGAGAGAAGAGGTTGACGCATAGCGTTCAAAGCATCCCTTGCCTCCGCAAGGACAGTTTTCCCCATTATGAATAATGCTCATATGACCGAGCTCACCAGCCAAATTTCCCGCCCCTGAAACGAGACGACCATTTTGGATGATCGCACCCCCTACTCCAGTTCCTAGTGTCAGTAGAACGACATTTTCTTTTCCTTGTGCAGCCCCAAGCCACATTTCACCAAGGCAAGCACTTCTTACATCATTTTCAACCGAAATAGACAATCCAGTAAATTCTGAAATTTCATGTGCCAAAGGGAAGCCTGAATATCCTTCGATATTGGCAGAGAACAGAATCACACCTTTATTGTGGTCTACAATTCCACAGGAGGAAATCCCAATATTTTCAATTGGGTAGTATTCACGAAAATACGCCACCTTTTCACTTAGTATTTGAGGAATATACATTGTTACATTCTTCGTTGGTGTTTCCGTTTTTCCTTGTAAAAATAACTCACCTGCTTCAGAAACGACCGCAAACTTAATAAAGGTTCCCCCAATATCAAAACACGCGCGATACCCCATACTTCCTCCCCTTTTCTTCCAATTAATTAACATGAAAAAGTCAATGATTTTCATCTTAAAAAAGTAGAGTTACCTCTACTTTAATTCTACCGAATATGAAAACTTATCTCCTCTTGCAATGGATACTGTATACTCAATCACATTCGTACCTTCAAATGTTACCCTTTCAATTAAAAGACTTGGTTCATCGGTGCTCATTTTCAATCGTTTGGCTTCATCTTCTGTCGTTGTTACAGCTTTAAAACGCTCATTTGCTCTTGTAATGATTGCTTGATATTTGTCGCGAAATAGATTATACATAGGTGCTTGCTCTAAATCCTCCTTCGTTAGATCAGGAAATCTTTTTACAGGAAGAAATGATGTTTCATACATCATAGGCACTCCATCAGCAAGTCGTAATCTAGTAATTCGAAAGACTAATTCACCAACTGATAGATCCATGTTTTTTGCTACTTTGCTTTCACAAGACACCGTTTGAAAATCGAGAACAATAGAAGATGGCTTTTTCCCGATCTTTTTCATTTCTTCGGTAAAACTATAAAATTGGACAAGACTTTGATTGATTACTTTTGGTGAGACAAAAGTCCCCTTTCCATGCTCTTTATAAATAAGACCTTCTTTTTCAAGCTCTTGCATTGTTTGTCGTACAGTTGTTCGACTGACATTATATTGTTCACATAACTCACGCTCAGAGGGTAGCCGGTCATGCTCCTTCAGCTCCCCCTGTTCTATTTTCCCCATAAGAATATCCATTAGTTGGTAATAAAGGGGAACTCGATTATCCTTTTCTATCATATTTTTCTCCTTTTACTTTCCATTCTTACTCATATTGTACGAAAAGTTGAAAAAAATATCATCTTCTACAGTCTATTTTGATTCTTGTGTTTCCTTCGTTAAATTTGCAACATATTCCTGAAAGTTCACAGTTGTTCCAGACAGACGCGATTCCTCTGCAGCAAAGGCCATTAAATGACTATGGGCAGAAACAATTGCGGAGGTCAGACTTTCTTTTTCCTTCTTTGCTACACGTTCGATAAAATCTCTCATAATACTCGTATCTGCTCCCATATGACCACCAGCTACCGATTCAGGAATAATTACCTCCGTCTTTCCAGAGAAATGTTGAATCTTTAATTCATTTCGAGCATCATTGCCTTCAATTTCGCCCTTCGTTCCCATAATTCTAAATGAACGGCAAATCTCCTTCGTAAAAGCGGTCATCGTAAATGACACTGTTACATCTTTTTCAAATAAAAGGTTAATAACCTGATGATCAACCACATCATTGTCACAGTGGTACACACATCTACCATACGGACCTTCTTGAAGGGCCTTTAATCTACTATCAATGCTTGGATGAACTGAAACTACATTCGCTGGCCATTCATCGCGGTCATGCAAATACCATTTCATCGCTGAGTATGGGCATTCTTTCTCCACCTTACAGCCGTCTAAACACCTTAAGGTGGAGCCTTCTGGAGCATTCTCACTTGTAAAATGGGTTAAATTTCCATAGGAAGATACACTCTGACATTCTGAACCAATAATCCATTGCAAAAGATCCAAATCATGACAGCATTTTTGCAATATCATAGGACTTGATTGCTGACTATTCCCCCAATTTCCTCTGACAAAGCTATGTGCCTGGTGGTAGTAGCCAACATGCTCATTCCATTGAATGGATACAATATCTCCGATTACTTTTTGATCGATAATTGATTTCAATTCCTGATAAAATGGGGCATACCGTAACACATGACAGACACTTAAAAGAACATTATGTTCGGTAGCTAGCTTGGCAATCTCTAATGTTTCTTGGGGATTAGGTGACATTGGTTTCTCAAGTAAAATATTATATCCTTTTTTAATCGCTTGAATGACAGGTTTATAATGAAAGCGATCAGGCGAACAAATTAATAATGCATCACAAAACTTTTCTTTCTCCAACATCTCCTCCCACGAATCAAACACCATCTTATCGTTTATCTGATGAAGAGCTGCAAATTTCGCTCCCTTCTCCCGATTTGGTTCAGCTACCGCAACAAAAGATAACTCATGTGGATATTTCAAAGCATATGAACCATAAGCATGTAACCCTCTACTTCCAGCTCCAATTAACGCTGCTGTAATCATATATATCCTCTCCTCTTTGTTTGATGGGACACGGGGGACACGGGGTCGGTTCCACTGTCCCTTTTTTGGGACACAGGATCCGGTCTGCTGTCCCTTTTTTGGGACACAGGATCCGGTCTGCTGTCCACTTTTGGGACACGGGAACCGACCCGCTGTCCCTTATTTATTTCCCTCCGGTAATCGCAATTCCTTCTATAAATCTCTTTTGTAGGAACATAAATAATAGAAGCATCGGCAGTATGGCTAAGAATGAACCTGCCATTAGAATTGGATAATTGGTTAAATATTGTCCTTGCAGGGATGAGAGACCTACCGATAATGTCATTTTCTCTGAGGAACTATTGACGATAAGCGGCCACATTAATTCATTCCAAGACCATAGGGCTGTAAAAATTCCTAATGCAATTAACCCTGGTTTCGCTAATGGAAGCATGATTTTCCAATAAATTTGAAAATGATTACAACCATCAAGTCTGGCAGCCTCTTCTAATTCTTTAGGTAAGCCCATAAAAAATTGGCGAAGTAAAAAGGTACCGAATGCACTAAATAATCCTGGAACGATAACGGCTTGTAAAGTATTCAGCCAATTTAATTTCACCATGATCATGTATTGCGGAAGCAGGAATACCTGGGACGGAACCATTAACACGGATAGGACTAATACAAAAAGTATATTGCGTCCAGGAAAACGAATTCGTGCAAAGGCATAAGCTGCTAAGGAACAAAGGAATAATTGGCCAATCGTACGAGCGACCGTTACGATGATCGTATTGAACATAAACTTGAAAAATGGCAGTAATTCAAATACTTCTTTATAATTTTTCCATTGAAAATCCTTCGGAAAAATCTTTGGGGGAATATGAACAGATTCAGCATAGGTTTTTAATGAGGTGAGTAGCATCCAAATAAAAGGGATAACCATCATGACTGCACCAATGATTAAAATTACGTGAATCCAAATATTTTTTCCTTTCATTGTTTTCTCCACGATGTCATCCTCCTTTATTCGTAATGCACCCATTTTTTCTGTAACATCATTTGTATCACTGTCACAATTAAAATCATCACTAATAATAAAACAGCAATAGCGGCTGCATATCCTTTATCATTCAACACAAAGGCGTGCTGATAGAACAGATAAACAATGGATTGTGTTTTTTCTATCGTGACACTATTACTAGAAACCATCATAAAAATCAGATCAAACACTTGGAATGCCCCGATTAACGACATAATTGAAACGAAAAAAATGATAGGTGATAATAATGGCATCGTAATTGAAAAGAACGTTCGTACAGGTCCCGCCCCATCAATTTTAGCTGCTTCATAATATGTTTGCGGAATATTTTGTAATCCAGAAAGAAAAATGACCATATTATAACCGACACCACTCCAAATAGCGACAATGATGATCGAATATAAGGCAATATCCGGATTGGTTATCCAACTCGGTCCTTTGATATGAAATAAGGACAAAATATAATTAATTAAGCCAAAATCAGAATTATAGAGCCACTTCCACACCATCGCGATTGCTGCTGGCATCGTAATAACCGGTAAAAAATACAGTGTGCGATAGACAGATCTTCCCTTAATTTTTTGGTTAAGTAAGACAGCTACGAGTATGGATAAAAAAATTCCGATCGGCACTGTCAGTACAATGTAAATAAAGGTATTCCTAAAGGCTTGACCTAATTCTGAATCGGTCAACATCCTCACATAATTTTCTACACCAATCCACTCGAATGTTCCAAACGCTCCCCATTCTGTAAAACTAAAATAAATCGTTTGTAAAATTGGCCAAAAATAAAAGATTAGTAGACCAATCATCGTTGGAGCAAGCATACAATATGCCCAAAGATAATCTGATCGTTTTTTCGTTTTATAATACCTTTTCGCCTGTCTTTTAGGCTTTGGCTCGGTTGTAAGCTGAATCTCTGACATAACCAACCTCCTTATAAGAAAAGCGTAACGCGCTTATTCATCTCACTGAACAAAACACTTCTAAACTATATAGATGAAGAATTTTTCAGAGGGAAGATTCCGTTTTCAGATTCTTCCCTTCTAAAATGGTTACTTTTTATTAAGGATCTTATTTCCTTCTTCCGTTAATTTCTTTGTAGCATCCTCTACACTTTCATCGCCACTCCAAGCATTTTTAAGGATTTTTGTTTCGGCATCCCATAATGCTCCCGTATTTTCGACACTTGGTAGTGGGTGAGCATACTCTGACCCATCAATAAATGCTTGTAAATTTAATGTATCCACAGATTTCAACCATGCATCCTGTGTTCCATTGAAAGCAGGGATTACTGTTCCTGTTTCCGCAAATATTTCTGCTGCTTCTTTTGATCCTAGGAATTTAACAAACTCCCAAGCCTCTTTTTGATGTTTAGAGTTCT
The DNA here is from genome assembly GCF_017809215.1 of Heyndrickxia oleronia. Taxonomy (GTDB): domain Bacteria; phylum Bacillota; class Bacilli; order Bacillales; family Bacillaceae_C; genus Heyndrickxia; species Heyndrickxia oleronia. The sequence goes on along the minus strand of NZ_CP065424.1, from coordinate 898,866 downwards.
TCGCAATAACATTACCCAAGCCATGAATACTAACAGCTCTTTCCTTACCTTGTGGAAGAACAGCTACGTCTAAATCCTGATTTGTTTTATACTCAGGAACCATCCATGGTCCATCAAACATCATCGCTATTTTTCCCGATATCATCATGTCAGATGGCTTCGTTTCTTCCATTTGCGCAGGAGTTGGTGATAGACCTTCTTCTATAAAGCTAATATTATATTTAATTGCTTCTACTGCTTCTGGCTCAGAAAATCCAACCGATTGATTATCATCTGAAACGACATAGCCGCCATTTTGCCAAATCAAATCATAATAACCACCTTGATTTCCCATCAATGCAGCAAATCCATAAATCCCCTTATCCTTAGTCGTCAGTTTTTTTGCTGCTTCCTTCAACATATTCCAATCCCAGGTTTCATCAGGATATGGGATACCTGCCTCATCGAAAAGCTTCTTGTTGTACCATAATCCAGTCGTGTCAAAGTCCTTTGGAACACCATAAATCTTGTCCTCAACTGTATATAAATTAACAAGAGATTCTGGATAATTATTCATATCAAATTGATCCTTCTTAATGAAATCATCTAATGGTTGAAGAACTTTTCCCATTGCATATTGTGCAATATGTGGCCCATTCATCCAAAGTACATCTGGTAAAGCTCCACCTGTTGCAGCAGTTTCAAGCTTTTGAAAATATTGCTTATACGGTGTTAACTCAAGCTTCACCTTAATATTAGGATTTTTTTCATTAAATTTCTTAATGATTTCTTCAATAGCTGGAACTTGGTTTTTGTCCCATAACCCATAGCGAATTTCTATTTTCCCATCCTTTGTAGACGCCTTTTCGCCTGAACATCCTGCCATTACAAAGATCAGTATGAACATTGTCAATCCCAAGAAAAGCTTTTTCAATGATATTACCCCCTTATTGAACGCTTTTTTACTTAATTAGTTATAATGATGTCATTACCAGATTAATTGAAAGCGAATACATTTAATAATACTTTCATCGAACCTCCCTTTTTCAACATATCAACATGATGTCATTACCAGTTGAAAGTATTATACCATCGTGCAATAAAAAAGAAAATATAAATTTTAACTTTTCTAAAAATATCGAATAGTCATCGAGTTATCGAAAGACTATATCGTATAGTTTATTGTTATGGTAAAAGCCCTACTGCCTGCTTCTGCACCTAGGCGTTCCCATGAAGGATTAGCGGCTCTTTTCTCAATCAAATGAAGAGACTTCCAGCATAGCCACATGTTTGAGAAAAGAGCTTTTGAAAAATGCAAAATTGGATCGATCAAGACATTCTTATATTCCAACATTCATCATATGATTTCGTAACTTTAATAGTAGGTCTAATTTAGTTTCAATACGTGTCATTCTTTTTTCTAATGACTCACATTCTAATTCTTTATTAAGAACACCTTTATCCGTTTTTACATCTGGTAATAATGTTTGGTAATAGATTCCTAGTTTAGCAGAATCCATTTTGCGTTCTTTTTTCTTGCTGCTATTTATAAATTCTCTTATTTCTTGGGTGGATAATCCTATTTTTTTTGCTTCAGCAATTAAATCAAACCATTCCTGATCATATCCCGTTATCCCCACCATTACCATCCCCTCCTATATAAAGTTCTTAATAAAGAACAATTTAACTCTATACCATTTCACCTATATTTTCAACTATTTATTTCAATATTCGATTATTTAAAAAGCTATTCTTTATATGTTTTTTAACTTAAATTTGGAATAGAAATTAACTAGTTTTCGTACATAATGTGAAAATTAAGATTTAATGAAAAACGTTTTGTAATGACGCCTTGAAAATTCATGTTTAACCATGTATCGTAGACTTATTAATAGAAAAAAGTCGAGAACGGTCAGATTTTGGCCATTCTTCTAACTAAAACAGATAAAGGACGGAAAACATGAAAAATAAAAAGCTTTGGATAACAACGGGTTTTAGTCTTTTCATCTTGATATTTATCTTCGTCGCAACCCAATTGATACAACATAAAAACAATAGTCAACAGAATAATAGTCTTAGCTACCAGCAGCCAAAACTAAAGAAAACGTATGATGTCATTGTTGTAGGTGGAGAACCCGAAGGCGTAGCAGCAGCTGTAGCGGCTGCACGAAATGGTTCAAAAACATTATTAATTGAAAAACGTGATGGTTTGGGAGGCCTTTTTACATACGGAATGCTCAATTTCCTTGATATTGGAAAAGATATGAACAATGAACCAGTCAATGCAGGAATCTTCAAGGAATGGCATAACCTCGTAGGAAATCAATCGGCATTCGATATCGAAGATGCAAAGGCAGCTTTTATGAAGCTGGTTAAAAACGAGCCTAATCTTACACTTGCTCTAGAAACTGATCTTGTTTCCGTAATTAAAGATGGAAACAAATTAACTGGACTAAAAATTAAAGACTATGAAAATAAAGAAAAAGAAATCCATGCACAAAGATTCATAGATTCTACGAAGGATGCCGACTTAGCTGTAATGGCCGGAGCCCCTTATTTTACAGGTGGAGAAGATATCGGATTTAAAAACAGAAAAATGTCCGTCACCCTCATGATCCATTTAAAGGATGTTGATTGGGAAGGGATTAAGCGTGCCTCAAAGGATGGCGTATTTGGCGGTGGAACAGTCTACAATAATACAGCATGGGGATATAGTGATCTCCATACAGCTTATAAACCATCAAATGCACAAACTCGACTTCGTGGATTGAATATTGCTAAACAAAAAGATGGTAGTGTCTATATTAATGCCTTACAAATTTTTGGTGTAGATGGTTTAAATGAAGAATCAAAGAAGAAAGCATTAGATATTGGAAAAAATGAAACGAAGCACATTGTTAAATTTCTAAATGAGCATTTTCCTGGTTTTGAACAGGCAAAAATAGCTAGCTACCCATCTGAATTATATATAAGAGAAACTAGACATATTAAAGCAGAGTATCAATTACCAATGTCAGACCTGTGGGAAAATCGCGATCATTGGGATAGTATTGCCTTAGGTGGATATCCTGTGGATATTCAAGCAACATCCACTGCAGATTACGGCTATGTTCTCGCAGTACCTACTCAATATGCGATCCCATTTAGATCACTCGTTCCATTAGAAATTGATGGATTACTAATCGCAAGTAAGGCTGCCGGATATGATTCATTAGCTGCTGGAAGTGCACGTGTAGTTCCGACCGGAATGTCAGTTGCCCAAGCGGCTGGAGTTGCCTCAGCCATGTCCATCGAACATCAAATTAATTTTAGAGAAATGAGCAAGGATAAATCACTTATCACTACCCTTCAGAAAAAGCTAAAAAAACAAGGGGCACATTTATTCCATTTTGATTTGGATTATCCTTATCAAAATGAATGGTACTATCCAGCCATTAAAAAGCTGTTAAGCCTTGGTGTAATAAAAGGTGGCTATGAAAATAAACTCCCGGTCGATGAACCGATGATTAATGATGATTTTGTGCGAATCATCAGTGCAATTGAAAGGGTCTTCCCCGATAAAGGAGTAGAAAATGTAAACGAAGTTACATCCCTACTAACCGATAAAGAAAAGACTTTAACTAGAGATCAGGCAGCACAATTAATATTAAAAGCAATCGGTATAGATTGTTTAGAAAATGAAGCATGGCAAAAGGCTAAGGAGTTGGGAATCGTTGATGAGACATTAAATCAACGGTTACCAGAAAACCGTGAAATCCTTACAAGTGAAGGATACCAACTCTTCTATTTGCTTTTTAAACAAGGGAAGAACTTTTAATATTGTTTCTATTTACAAAAGTAAAATATCTACCAATCAAAAAGCGGGGACGTCATTACAAGACATCCCCGCTTTTTCTTAGGAAGAAAAGAAAGAATTAACATTCATTACAGGCTTCAATATAAAGTTAGACCTATTTTATCGTGAATTTATTGCCTATCGAACAACATATTCCTACGATAGGAGGCTAAAGACTCATCACGCGTTGTGTTTACAAATCTTGTGTAAAGACATGGACTTTAGCTTTATTCATCTATATGCAGATAAAAAAAACTACTATCTCTTTCATAATCATCCTTTATCGAGCTACCTTGTTTCACACTCCATACTGATTTTGAAGCAAAATAAGAGAATAATCGTCTAAGCCCAATGCCTATTCACCTGCTTTCTTCTTTACTCGTGTGGAAGGCAAATAGCCAGTTGACTCCTTGCCTTTTGTGTTGGTGTCGTATTTGCTTCAGATATGAATGGCATAATTAAGGCAAAAATGAGTATTCCAGCAATAATAAACCAAGTAATTTTTTTATATATACATTTCCTGTTCTAAAGAAAGAATAACAAAGAAATGTGACTTTTATGTGTTCTTTTTATGTTTTTTCTTTTCCCAACTTCATTAAACATATATGATACTTTACAGTAAATATCAAATAATGGATTGAGGAAATATATGAGAATCACAAAAAAACGAGTATTGTTCATTATTCTTTTATGCATAGTTATTATTTTTAGCCTACTATTTTTAAAAAAGGAGAAAAGAGCGAATCATATACAATCGGATACAGTTCATGCAAAGAAAGAAAAACGTAATCAACAACAAATGAATGAAACAATATCCACTGTTGACAGCAATGGAAGTAGCTACTTACAAAAAGAAGGGGACAAAGTAATTGAGAAGAATTGGGCTCAATTAGAGCTTATAAAAAAACACCAGGTGAGCAAAGACTTCTTTGTAGGAAATATGACCATCCATTTACATTCGATTAAAATTATTAAATTAAATCATATTAAAAAAGAAGCGAAAAATATATTAAATGATTATACTGCCTCTTCATTTAATACACTCATAAAAGAAGGCGTAGAGTTTGAAAATATTGGAGACTTATATGAGGCACAATCTAAATCAATGTGGACAATAGAAAATGAAGTATATTATATAGAAATCAATTATACTATCACCAACCATTATGATAGAGAGGTACAATTTTTTAGTTTCTTAACATTGCAATATGGGGATATATTATATGATGATGTCCCGTTTTCTAATTTCAATCTTTCAGAGGATACTTTCATGGGTTCATCCACTGCTAGTAGAATTGATTATCCTAGTGGGCAAACAAGAGAAGGGAAAATCTGCCTCCTCATTAAGAATAACCCCCCTGTAACAAATAAATTTACCTTTACAACAGACGATGTTCTTGATGGAATCACACATGAGTTAATAGATAAAAAGAAAACCGTACAAATAAAATTATAAATTATGGAGTTCCACATTTAGAATAACTGAAGATATAGAGTAATATATGTACCCTAGACTCGCAAATACAAAATCGTGAGTCTTTTTTTTGGCTCTTTTTCTCAAACATATATTAATTTAGGTAAAGTTTTAACAAAGAAATACGTTCAAGCACTCAACAGCTTTTTTCATTTAGGATATGGTAAGTAAATTTAAATTATAAAATAAAGGGAGACTTGTATGTGAAATGATTTTCACTTGCAAGTCTCCTTTTTAGTTAGTGTCGAAATAACTTTACTACCTATTTTCTTAAACTATAAGTTGGAAAGTGTTTACCTTGTCTATATTACGGTACCAAGGATGTGCAACAACATAAATCATGTCCTCACACCATTTTCACGTTAGAAAAAGATTCGCTTTATGAAAGAACTACATTACCTATTGCAGCTTATGGATTGCCTCATTTGTTTCAACAATTAAACGATTAAGCACTGCATTTCTTTCTGTCTGACTTTGTACGGTTGCAGAAACCTCTTCTAAAGATGCAGAGGCTTGTTCGAGAACTGCGGCAAACTCATTCATTGTTCGATCAATCGAGCTTGTATCTTCCCCTATTTGATTAGCAACAGTTGAGAACGCATATACTTCACTACTTAAACGTTGGATAGCCCCTTCAATTTCACTAAAGATTGTGGTTGTGAGCTCTGTTTCCTTAATATTTTCTTCCATTTTCATGGCTATTTGCTGCATCTGTAATTGGGTTCCTTCATTACTCATATTAATTTGGTTCAAGCTTGTTGACACTTCATTCGCTGTTTTTTCAGTTGTTTCAGCAAGTTTCCGAATCTCTTGAGCAACCACTGAAAATCCTTTTCCTGCTTCTCCAGCTCTTGCCGCTTCAATAGAAGCATTTAAGGCTAATAAATTTGTTTGTGAATTTATTTGTTGTATAGATTCTAAGGATTTCAATGATTGACTTACATTAACGCTTAATTGAGTCATTTCATTGGCCATTTTACTAATAAACTGTTTAAACTCTTTCATCTGAGTATGTAATTTTTGCGATTGTTCACGCCCTTGTACCGATTTACTATTGGTTAGACTAGATTGCTCGGTGATCTCTTCTACCTTTTCAATCATATTGGCAACCATTGTATTCGTATTCTCAACTGCTGCCAGTATATCACTTATCGAATCGGATTGAACTTGCGCTCCTTTTGCTACTTCTTGAATCGCCACATTCATTTCATATGTACTTTCATGATTCGTCTGAGATTGATTTTGAATCTCTGTTAAATTCTTTGCAATAATTTGTGTATTATCGACTAAAACCACTCTTTGTTGCTGTTCTTTTTGTAAACTCAACTGAACTTGATTCTGTAACTCATTTACACTTTTTTGCAGCTGATTGGATATTTTATTTTGGAAAAATAAAACAATAACAGCCAGAGCATACATCAACAATGAAAATTGCAGATTAGTATTTAATACATCCTGATTAACAATATAAAATGTAACTAAAATAACAGTACTTATAATGACTCCAACAGTAAAAACTATCTGATTTAAATAAAGAGCAGCAAATACTAATAAATAATAGATCAAAAAGATATTTTGATCAGTGGGGCTCATAAACATAATAAGTACAACAACCAGTGATACACCGATTACAGAGAAATATGGTAATTGAAAGACAAGCTTTTTCGAAAAATGTAAGATTCCAATAATAGCAATAACAACTGCCCCACCGATTAAAGTAATAAGTGTTATCATTAACCCTGAGCCCAAAGCAAGATCTGCCGCAGTCCCTAATAAGACAGAAATGACAATCATAATGAATGATAGCTGATTCTTTTTCCGATAATTTTCATAGAGTACCGTTTGAATATCCAAGATGTTCTCTTCCTCTCAATCATGTTCAACTTCCTACTTTCATCATATGACAAAAGAATCAGACTTGTCTATTAGATTTTTAATCATATGATCTCCCATATATTTTTTTATATAGTACAATCAAATATAAAAACATCCTTTAAATCATTCATTAATAAAGTTGAATAACATGATTCATTAAGGAGTATTAAACTATGAGTAATATTATCTTCACGATCATTATACTTTCTAGCATTGGAACACCCATCGCGGGCTTCGTTATTCTACTTTTACTTAATTTTTTTGACCAAGAATTTGATTATCTTCAATTAGAAAATAAACAAATGAGAATGGAAAAAGAGATGCAGAGAATGGAATATTTACAACTTAGTCAACAAATCCACCCTCACTTTCTCTTCAATTCCCTCAATGCCATGTTATCACTAGGTAGATTAGGGAGAACTAAGGAGGTAGTCGAAGCAATGGAGGAATTTTCCCAATTTTTAAGATATAATTATACAGATAAAGAGCCATTAGTTCCTTTTTCTTATGAGTTGGAGCATACGAACCATTATATTGCGATACAGCAATTACGATTCGGATCTAAACTATCTGTTTCCTATCAAATAGATGTAACAGCAGTAAAAACAACACTGCCCCCATATATTCTTCAATCTTTTGTTGAGAACGCATTTAAACATGGTCTTGAGAATAAACCTGGGGATAAAATTTTAATGATAGAACTAAAAAGAGAAGGAAGTTGGGTACAATTAGCAGTCAAGGATAATGGCCCAAATGAAAGTATTACGCAAAATTGGAATCAAGGTATTGGATTAGCAAATATTCGAAAGAGACTGAAGCTCATTTTCGATTTGCGAACTTCCGTTATGATTAATCGAACAGATGGAATGACTGTTGTAACTGCTGAATGGCCCTATACACCTGGAGGAGAAAGCATATGAAAGTATTAATCATTGATGATGAATATTTAGAATTAGAACAATTAACATACCTAATTAATCAAAGATATCCTTCGTGGGATTTAGTAACCGCAGAAGATGCAGCGGCAGCAAAAAAATTTTTAAAGAAGGACAATTATCAACTAGCTTTAATCGATATACATATTCCTGGAGAAAACGGATTAGACCTATGTGCTTACATTAAGGAAAATTATGATACAGAATGTATCATGATAACGGCTTTTCAAGATTTTAATTATGCACGACAATCGATTAAGCTTCATGTGATGGATTATTTAATTAAGCCGATAATTGCTAAAGAACTATATCAAACTCTTGATCAATTCTTAGAATCTATTGGGGGAAATAAACTATCATCAGATATCCAGGAAGTATTACATATCATCCATCAACAGTATAATAAAAAGCTTTCTCTCCCCCATCTAGCAGAACATATTCATGTAAGCCCAACCTATCTTAGTAAGAAGTTTAAAGAAGAAAAAAAAGAAAACTTCCAGGAATATCTCTTAAGATACCGGGTGGAAAAAGCAAAAGAACTAATAAAATCGGCTCCTCACCTTCCAATGGGAATAATAGCTGAAAGAACTGGATTTTCTAGTCAAAATCATTTAAGTTCGTCTTTCAAAAAGATAACCCACTTATCCCCAAGTGAATATAAGGATGCACTAGGAAATGTTTGATTGGTTTCTTATTTTATGTGTTACCACCACGATAATTATTTATAGCTTGGACCATGTCGTTAATGATTCAAATATTCATCATTATTTTAGAACGAGTGAACCGTTAGGGATAAAAAAAGGAACAGTACTAGTATGGGGAACCTTCTTTTCTGCTTGGATTGTAACCCTAACACTCTATTCGACTATCAATTTCGGTCTTGGAATGAGTACATTATTTGTATTAATCATTTTTCTTCTTTACTACTTCCTATTAGCAAAGCTTGTCCCGTATATTAGGAATGAAAATGATGGGACATACGGTTTAGAGGACTTATATCGGAATCGGTTTTCAAATCAATTAGGAAGAATAGGAGCCACTTGCTTATTAGCAATTGCTAATCTCGATGGGTTAATTATTCAACCAGCGCTTGCAGGCTGGTTATATGGTAAATGGTTTAATAAAAGTCCATTTATCTTTTTAATCATACTGTTTATTTTTATTATTATTCTTGGTGGACTAGGTGGTATGAATGTCTTTACAAGATCAACCTGGCTTCTTTTATTAATTGGCGGATGCTCACTCATATACTTGCCTTTACACACCTATTTAGGTAGGGGGATCCACCAAGTATTTTATGACTATCAGGAATGGAGTAAAAGATTACATCCAACAATTGATGATGGCCTGTTTTTCTTAATGGTTATGATTATCCTTGGAATAGGAAAGTTATCTACCAGTCTAATATTTTGGCGAAATATGTTTTCAATTAAAAAATCCTATTATTCTATAACCATTAAATTAGGAATATTAGGTAGTTTGTCCATTCCACTATCCTTACTCGCCTTTTTTACCTATGAAGTAACTAAATATCAGGAATTAGAATTAAGCTCCCTATTTAACATTCTTGTCCATCATGAATCCTATTTAATCATACAATTGGCCATTCTTATTTGGTTAGTAGGGTTAGCACAGTCTGGATTCAATTCACTTTACTCTATAACAGCGCTATTCTATTCACAATTTGAAAAAAAAGAAAGAAGCATACGTTTAATATATATGACCTCAGTCATAATTGGAGGGGTTTCACTAATCCTGGCATGTCTGTTTATCTCTTACGCACTTGAAGCGATTCAATTTTATTTATTATTCCTATCTTCAACAGCTTTTCCATGCATGGCCATTTTGTTCAAAAAACAAAAGCTGAACCCATGGATTTTTTATATTATTTTTATGAGTTTCTTATTCTCTTGTGTAGCCTGGATAATAACGAATAATTTTAACACTTACTTTTTACTATCAGTGGGAATCTCATCGGGATTAGCCTTATTTATTTATTTTTTTGTACGGACAAATCGTGAAAATCACATTGATTCTCTAATGGACTAATTTAATTTTTCGATTAATTATCAAAATTATATAAAATATTCGCAAGATTATATAAATCTCCCCTTTTACTATTCTTTATAATGAGAGAAAAAGTAAAGGGGCTGTTTTTATATGAGTACCATTTTAGATAAAAAATCTTATATCTACGAGATGAGTGCAAAACATGAGCCAGTGTTAAAGGTACAATCTGGTGAAACGGTTGAAATTGAAACCTATGATTGTTTCTTAAATCAAATTCAATCTGAAGATACGCATTACAATAGTATTGATTGGTCACAAATTAATCCTGCAACTGGTCCAATCTATATTGATAATGCAGAACCAGGTGATATTTTGAAAGTATCAATTGACCGCATTCAATTAGATGAAAAAGGAGTTATGGCTACTGGTCCTGATCTTGGTGTTATGGGGCATCGAATAAATGATTTTACAATCAAGATCGTCCCTATTGAAAACAATGAAGCTGTTTTTAATGAGAAGATAGCTCTCCCACTTAATCCAATGATCGGTGTGATTGGTGTTGCACCAAATGAAGGAGAAATTTCTTGTGGTACTCCTGGTGATCATGGTGGGAACATGGATACAACCTTAATCGCAGAAGGGGCTACCTTGTATTTTCCCGTTTTTCATAAAGGAGCTTTATTTTCTTTAGGTGATGTACATGCAGCCATGGGCGATGGAGAGGTGTGCGTATCTGGTATTGAGATTCCAGCAAAAGTGACAGTAACCTTAGAGGTAATCAAAGGCCAAAGCTTATCTGTTCCAGTAGTAGAAACATCTGATAGTTTTGCCTTTCTTGTTTCAAAAGAATCACTCGACGAAGCAGCAGATATAGCAGTAGAAAAAATGGTTGATTATTTATTAGAACGTACAGATTATAGTGTTGAAGAATTAACGATGCTCTTAAGTGCTGCAGGTCATGTTCAAGTTAGTCAAATTGTGGATCCATTAAAAACAGCTCGTTGCTTATTATCCAAATCAGTACTTCAAAAATTGGGAATCCATAAGATATTCTAGGAGGAGTTATGATGGGTGAAAAATTACGAAAAACAGGCTCAAGTACTATTTTAAATACAGCTCCTTCTTTAAAACGTTCATTATCCTTTTGGGATTTACTCATTTATGGAATGGTGTTTATGGTACCCATTGCTCCATTTGGAATCTATGGTGTAGTAGCTCAAGGCTCAAATGGGATGGTGGCTCTCACTTACTTAATTGGAATGGTCGGCATGATTTTTACTGCATTAAGCTATGCACGTATGTCAGAAGCCTTTCCGATTGCAGGTTCCGTTTATTCCTATGCCCAGCGCGGCATTAATGATTCAGTAGGATTTATCGCAGGGTGGTTAATTCTTCTTGATTATGTATTTGTCCCTGCCCTTTTATACTTAGTAAGTGCAGCCGCATTAGGGGATATGCTACCAGAAGTGCCATCCTATTTATGGGTGATTATTTTTATTGCTATTAATACAGTGATTAATATTTTAGGTATCGAGTTTACAGCACGCGCGAACAAAATCATTGTCATTTTAGAATTAATTATCCTTGCTATCTTTGTAGCAGTAGGGGTTACAGCGATCATTAAAGGCATTAATGGAGCTGAGTTTACAATTAAACCTTTATACAATGATCGTGGTTTTAACATGAATGTCATCATGGGAGCTGTCTCTATCGCTGTACTTAGTTTTCTTGGCTTTGATGGCATTTCCACTTTAGCAGAAGAAACAAAGGATGGAGCAAAATCAATTGGGAAAGCGTGTATATTTGCACTATTAACTGTTGGTTTTCTATTTATTATCCAAACATGGGTAGCCGCTCTTATTTGGCCTGACTATCAAACTTTTGCTAATCCAGATGTAGCATTCTACCAAATAGCTGAAATTGCAGGTGGTACATGGTTGAAAACATTAACTATTCTTGCTACTGCACTTTCATGGGGGATTGCTAACGCACTTGTCGCTCAGGCAGCCATCTCAAGAATCTTATTTAGTATGGCACGTGACAAGAAACTACCTTTCGTTCTATCGAAAATACATCCAAGGTTTAATACACCTTATATCAGTACACTATTCATCGCAGTAGTTTCATTAGTCGTTACTGGTATTTTTGCAGCACATATTGATAAATTATCATCGGTTGTTAACTTTGGAGCCTTATCATCATTCTTATTTTTACATTTTTCTGTTGTTAATTACTTTATCCGTAAAAAGGGAAGTAAAGATTATTTACGACATTTATTACTTCCCGCCATCGGTATTATTATCATCGGTTATGTGTGGATAAATCTTGATGAGACCTCGAAGAAGCTTGGATTTATCTGGCTTGGTATAGGAATTATCTATCTCATTGTATTAAAATTAATGAAGAAGAATACTAATCTCGATTTGAATGGTTAATGAAAAATCGTGGTGTAATGCTCAACCAAATAAGAAAATTTATCTTTTGATTTTCTTATTTGGTTAGAAAAAGGGAATGTCATAGTAAATTGACATTCCCTTTTTCAGCTTTTTATCTACCCCCGTGTCGCACTCTCTACTATAGTCAGCGAACATTGATCCGCATCTAACACAGCCTCTACGCCAAGGGGAACAGTAATTTTTGGTTCACAATGTCCAATTTTAATATTATAAATGGTAGGTTTTCCAAATGGTACAATTAAGTCTTCAAATACTTCCATTAAGGTAAGACTCGGCTTCTCTAGGTCTTTAGGGATACAGTTATTCCAATCTCCAATGATCACCCCGCTACAATCATGAAATTTACCAGCTAATCGCAACTGATTGAGCATTCCATCTACACGATACGGTTCTTCGTCTATATCCTCCAGTAATAGAAGCTTTCCTCTTGTGTCAATTTCATAATTTGTACCAATCGTTCCTGCGATGAGAGAAAGATTTCCTCCAATGATTGGGCCTGTCGCTTTTCCTGTGACTAGTGAATGAATTTCTTCTCCAGGCGGATTCTCTATTATTCCTAATGGATTAGGCGAAGTAATTGCTTGGAAAAAACTTTCTTTAGAGAAATGATCGAAATCCTTTAACATATCGGAAGCAGGCATCGGACCATGATAGGTAACTAAATGACATAGTTGGTTTAAGGCTATATGCATAGCAGTTATATCACTATAACCGAGGAATGTTTTAGGATTCTTTTGAATCATCTCGTAATCTAGCTGATTTAATATTCTAGGTGACCCATATCCTCCTCTTAAACATATAATTCCATCGACTTCAGGATTCGCAAACATGAGATTAACATCCCTTGCCCTGACCTCATCCCTGCCAGCCAAATATCCGTATTGGCTATGACAGCTTTCCCCAACAATTACTTGGAATCCGAATTCTTCAAGTAATTGTACCGATCGTTCAACCTCCTCAGGATGCCTCACTGGACTGGATGGAGCAATTAAGCCAATGGTATCACCTTTTTGCAATGCTATTGGTTTTTTCATCATTCTTCAACTCCTAATTAAATTACAAAAAACTATTTTGGTAATTTGATAAATGCCTTATAAAATCAAGACTCGCTCTTTTTCTATGTCCTATACTGCATCATATAACTGCATCCTAAAGAATATCTTACAAAACAAAGAACAAAAATTTTAATACATCTAAGTAATTGTATGAATTGTATTCGACAGTTTTCGGACCAGTCTGCTTTGCTCCAGGATAGAAAGAACCTTGATAAGCTTGGAAATGCTCTGTAAAAGCTATTTCTACTTTAAAATGTTCCGGTAACTCAATTGAATACTTTGATAAATCATCTTCTAGTACCACCTTTGCCTGATGATTAATTTCTTTTATCGCCAATTCTGGATGAATGGATATCGATGCATTGCCGATCCCTTCACTTATTTCAACTGTTTTAATATGAGGATTTAGTTTTTTAGCCTCCTCACATAGTTGTTTATCTCCAGAAATTAAAAGTACAGGGACATTAAATAATCCAGAGGTGTATGCATTAATTAAAAACTCACTAGCTATCTGACCATTTATTTTTACATACTCGTTTTTTGTATTCATTGTATGTGCAAGCGGGTTTCCATTTGTTCCCCCAGCTGAATGATATCCAATAAACATCACACCATCAAAGGTTTCATCTAATCCAGCCATCATCAAATAAGGATTTTTCGCCCAACCCCTCATTATTTTTACCTGTACAGGAAGTTTCGATGGGTCTAAATTTCTTGCAGTATTATGTGCATCTTTAATTAGGATATCTGTGTATCCTGCCTCAATAGCTGCCTCACAAGCAGCATTTATCTCCTTGGTCATCTGTTCTAAAAAGTATCTACTGAAAGGAGAAGATGTGTCTGTCTCCTCCCAATTGGCTATACCAGCAACTCCTTCTATATCTGCACTTATAAATAATTTCAAAAGAAAATCCCCCTTTACTAATAATTGGAGCCTTCTCACATTTAAGCTCTTTACTAAAAGCTGTTTTGTATGTTGTTGCCTTTTATAAAAGCCAACTGTCGGCTTTTACATCTAATAGATTTCAGCGGTTCTTATTAAGTTGGTAGCCTTCTCAATGAAATGAAAGGTGTAGCGGTCTTCAGTCGATAATTATTAGATATAACTTTACTTAATAGCAACAATGTTTGAGAAAAGTGCTTTGCTATAACTACGTTGCTTTGCTGCAAAACTCCTCTACTAATTTTTTATGACTGTATTCCTCTATCTATTTAATGATTATAGTAAGAATATGGAGCATATTTTTTTCAAACTGTATGCAATATACAACTGGATAAAATCTGTTGTGATTAGATTAATTTTTAGAGGCAAAAGCCTTTCATACAATAATGCATAATAAATCCTGCATCATCATCCTATTTTTATTCAATATGAGCATATTCAAAGTAGGTATGACCGATATAATTTTTCATTACACCTTTTATATTTGGTTTTACTAGATAAGAATCTTCATAAAAATAGATTGGAATAACAGGCATCTCATCCATTAGTATCTTTTCAGCTTTTGCATAGTTATCCATCCTCTTCTGTTGATCCACAATCTCTTTATTTTCTTTAAGCAAAGCATCATATTCTGCATTACTCCAGCGAACATCATCTGCTGCATTAATCGTTTCAAACAAAGTTAAATGTGTCATCGGATCTAAAAAGTCTCCTGTCCACCCATCCCTAGCAATATGGAAATTTCCCGCTTCTAACTCATCCCAATAAATTTTAGATTCAAGTGTCTTTATTGTGACTTCAACACCTAGATTTTCTTTCCACATGCTTTGGATAGCTTGAGCAATATCCTTATCTGATTGGCTAGCCATCGTTAAAAATTCAATTTCAGGCATGCCCTTTCCATCTGGATATCCTGCCTCCGCTAATAATTTCTTTGCCTCTTCTACATTTTCCTCGAACAAGTTTCCTACCACATCCCTATATTCCCTATCCGTTTGAACACCATGTGGCATTGCATATGGAACAAATCCATAGGCAGGCTTTTCAGTGGATTGCATGACATTTTTTACAATCTGTTCACGATTTAATGAAATACCAAATGCTTTTCTCACCTTAGGATCATCAAATGGTTTTTTTGTTGTATTAATATCAAAATAATAAACGCCGATTCGTGGAGCTGCTACATATTCATCCGTATCTTTATACTTTGCCAATGCTTCTTTGCTAAGATTATCCGAAACATCAATTTCATTATTCATATAAGCGGCAAGTTCAGCCTCCGGGGATTCTATAAAGACAATTTCTAATGTATCAATCTGAACCTTGTCAGCATCTAAGTAGTTTGGATTCTTTTTTAATACATATTTTTCTTTAGGTTTTATTTCTGTTAGAGTAAAAGGGCCAGTTGATAAGTAAGTTTTTGGTGATTTCGTCCAACTCTCTTTACCTTCAACAACATCCTTTCTCACAGGGTAATAGGAAGTAGCACAAAGTAAATTTAAGAAATACGTAGTAGGATTTTCCAAAGTGACTTCGAGTGTTTGATCATCTAAGGCTTTGACTCCTACCTCATCAGCTGTTGCTTTCCCTTCGTTATATGAAAGCCCGTTTTTTAAATAATACAAATCAAAAGCTGCACCCGAAGCAACTTCTGGATTCAAGACTCTTTTCCAAGAGTATTCAAAATCATGAGCAGTTACAGGTTTTCCATCACTCCATTTTGCATTTTTATTAATCTTGAACGTATATTTTGTCTGTGATTCATCCACCACGGTTTCCTCTGCTAAAGCGGGAACAGGCTTTCCGTCTGGACCGATCTTATAGAGTCCTCTAAATAAGTTTTGCATAACAATTGATGAGCGTGAATAAGTGTTAAGTGTGGGATCTAGTGTTTCTGGCTCATCAGGGAGTGCATAAATAATTTTTTTCTTGTCTTTATTATCTGTTTTTGAGCTTTCAGAGCTGCAACCTACAATGACCACAAACACAAAGAAAATCGTCAGCATTAACCTAAGTTTTCTTTTCATTTTCTTCCCCCCAAGAAAATATTGCAAAATTCTTCTATATAATCCTGCTTGAATAAAGCAGGGTGCATAAATAACCCTTTATATAACATGACAAGCGACCAAGTGTTCCTCACCAATTTCACGTAGTTTTGGTTTCTCTAGCGTACATACCTCCTCCGCAAAAGGACAACGTGTTCGAAAAGCACAGCCACTAGGAGGGTTTATTGGACTTGGCACATCCCCTTTAAGATGAATTCTTTCAATCTTTTCTGAAAGATCAGGGTCTGCAATAGGTACCGCGGAGAGCAACGCTTGTGTGTATGGATGCTGCATCTTCGTATAAAGCTCATTTTTTTCAGCTACCTCTACTAAATTACCCAGATACATAACTCCTACCTTGTGTGAGATATGCCGTACCATTGATAGATCGTGAGATACAAATAGATAGGTCAATGCAAATTGTTCTTGAAGCTCTTCAAGCATATTGACAATTTGCGCTTGTATTGATACATCAAGGGCCGAAATGGGTTCATCACAAACAATAAATTCTGGTTCTACTGCTAATGCTCGAGCTATGCCAATCCGTTGACGTTGTCCACCAGAAAACTCATGTGGATAGCGGTTAATATGATCATTTTTAAGACCAACCAAATGAATAAGCTCCTTAATTCGCTCTGTCCGTTCCTTCCCCTTACAAATATTGTGTACATCTAATGGATCTCCAATAATCTCACCTACGGTCATTCTAGGATCAAGGGAGGCATAGGGATCCTGAAAAATCATTTGCATTTTTTTTCGAAAAGGAAACATTTCCTTATTGCTTAAATGAGCGATCGATTGCCCATTAAACAAAATCTCTCCTGATGTAGGCTCATAAAGCTTCATAAGTGTTCGCCCGGCAGTTGTTTTTCCACAACCAGACTCGCCGACTAAACCAAATGTTTCCCCTCTCTTTATTGAAAAACTTACATCATTTACAGCTTTTAATACATTTGAATTTCTACCAAAAAATCCTTTTTTAATACTGAAATGCTTTTTCAAATTTCGAACCTCAACGAGATTTTCTGTTGCTGCAACCATTATCCTATTACCCCCTTATCCACTTTCGGTGCCTTAGGGTGCATTAACCAACATGCAGCCTGGTGCGTATTAGATATGACTGTATTCCTTGGTGGAATCATTTCACACACCTTCATTGCATACTCACACCTTGCAGCAAACGGACAGCCTTTTGGAGGTGCTAGTAAATCGGGAGGAGTTCCCGGAATTGGAATAAGCTTTTTCCTCTCGCCCATTTCTACCTTTGGTATCGAACGTATTAGTCCCCAAGTATATGGATGTTGTGGGTTATAAAACACTTCTCTTATCGTTCCTTCCTCTACAATGATCCCTCCATACATGACAATCACTCTACTGCACATACTAGCAATAACTCCCAAATCATGGGTAATCATGACAATAGATGTATTGATTTTCTTTTTTAAATCACTCATAAGATCAAGAATTTGAGCTTGAATAGTCACATCCAGTGCAGTAGTAGGCTCGTCAGCTATTAATAGCTTGGGATTACAGGAGATGGCAATAGCTATCATAACTCGTTGTCTCATCCCTCCAGAAAGCTCATGAGGGTATTGATTGATTCTATTTTCAGGACTTGGTATATCTACAAGTTTCAGCATTTCAATTGCGCGTTTCTTTGCATCCTTTTTTGATAGTTTTAGATGAATTCGCATAGGTTCCATTATTTGATGGCCAATAGTGAGTAACGGGTTAAGTGAAGTCATTGGATCTTGAAAAATCATTCCTATCTCTCTTCCATGCAATCTTCTCCATTGTTTATAATCCATCATTTCCATGTCTATTCCATTAAAGCTCATTCCTGCTACTTCTATATTTGCGTTATCTGGTAAAAGACCCATAATTGAGAGCATCGTCACACTTTTGCCAGAGCCGGATTCACCAACAATCCCTATAGACTCACCTTTATTGACGTGAAATGAAACTCCACGGACTGCTTGCACTTTTCCTGCATCAATATGAAAATTTGTTTTTAGATTATCCACTAGAAGCAAGCTCACATCAACACCCCCTTTATTTCTTTAACCTTGGATCCAGTGCATCTCTTAGACCATCACCAATAAAATTTAATGAAAACATTGTAATACTGATAGCAAGAGCAGGAAACAGCATTTGATATGGTTGGGTAAATAAGGTTGGAATGGCATCATTCACAAGAGTTCCCCAACTAGCTATTGGAACTTGAATACCAATTCCAAGAAAGCTCAAAAATGCCTCTGAAAAAATAGCAGATGGAACTAAAAATGTGACCGTAACAATAATTGGTCCCATACTATTAGGGATTAGGTGTTTAAATAATATTCGAAGATTAGAAGATCCAATGGAACGTGAGGCAAGGGCATATTCTTGATATTTTAGAGTGATAACTTGAGAGCGCACAATTCTCGCTGTCCCAATCCATGAGGTAATACATAATGCTATTAAAATACTCTGTATACTATTTCCTAGAAACATCATGACTAAAATGATATAAAGTAGGTCTGGAATACTGATCATCATATCGACTATTCGCATCATGATCATATCAAGTCTTCCACCGAAATATCCTGAAATTCCACCATAGATAACACCTATAAGCATATTAATTGTTGCAACTACAAAACCAATTGTTAAACTTATTCTTGCACCGTATAATGTTCTAATAAAAATATCTCTTCCAAATTTATCTGTTCCAAACCAATGTTCAGATGACGGTCCTTGATTACCATTCTCAATATCTTGACCATCATATGTATATTCTGATAGTATTGGCCCAAAAATCGCTGCTAAAGCCATGATGATAATAATGAATAAACCCAATAATGCAAGAGGATCCTTTCTAAAACGTGACCAAGCATCCTGCCAATAAGACTTACTAGGTCGAGCAATGATCTCATCTTCTTTCTCAGACTCATCAAGCTTCTTAAAAAGTTCATCGGGGAGATCGTGTAAATCTTCTGTTTCAAAATTATAGTCTGGTTTCAAATTTTTTATGTTTATTGAATGATTCAATCGTTTCCCCCCTATTCTTCTATTTTTATTCGTCGATCAATTACAACATATAAAATATCGACGATTAGATTTGTGAGTATAATGAAAAAGCCAAAGAAAACGGTCATTCCCAAAATAACAGAATAATCCCGATCTCCTATACTTGTTACAAAGTCCCTCCCTATTCCGGGAATTGAAAATATTTTTTCTATAACGAAACTTCCTGTTAAAAGAATGGCAACTAGTGGACCTAAATAGGTAATTATAGGAATAATGGCATTTTTCAATGCGTGTTTACAAATAACACTTAATTCATGGACGCCTTTCGATCTTGCTGTTCGAATATAGTCTTGACGCATTACTTCCAACATACTAGATCTCATTAGCCTAGCAATATAGGCTATCGGACTAAAGGCTAGTCCCGCTACAGGAAGAATGTAATGCTTCCAACTTGTTAAACCAAATGTAGGTAAAAGATTCAAAATGACTGCGAACAAAAAGAGTAGGAGAACAGCGATCACAAAGTTAGGAATTGAAATTCCAATTGTTGCAAAAATCATCGACGTCCAATCTGGCCACTTCCCCCGCTTTACTGCAGAAATAATTCCCAATGGGATACCGACAATTAGAGCTACAGCAATCGCAACTAATCCGACCTTTGCAGATACAGGAAACCCCTGAGCTATTAATTCATTCACTGTTACATCGGCATTTTTAAAGGACATTCCAAAGTCACCTTGCACCAACTTTTTTAAATAATTAACATATTGAACGCCTAAAGGATCATTTAAACCATATTTATCCTCTATTTTTTCTAATACACTTTTTGGTACATTTCTTTGTTCAGATGGACTAAATGGTCCTCCTGGGATTGCATGCATCAAAAAAAAGGTAATAGTAGTAAGAACAAACATCATAAAAATACCTGCTACAATTCTTTTTAATATATATCGCCCCATGTTAATCCCCCCCTTTTGTACAGAAATAGGTTTTCAACTTTAAACTTCTTTTCTATTAATAAATCATGTTATCAGCCCCTTTTTTATATGAATGATTAAGATATTTATTGCTAATAAAAATTTATGCGGATAAGCCACAGATAATTATATTTATATTTTTTATTAGACTCTTTTCTAAAAACCTTGTTACTATTTAATAAAATTTTTAACTATTAAATATTGTTTGAAGTCCGTTGTCCCTATATTTAACGGATGAGGGAGCGATAAACTTATAAGAACAGTTCTGATAATCTTATCGAAAAAATTTCTTCCATCAAATAAAAGAGACCATCTTTTTCATAAGATGATCTCTTTCCATTGATCTTGGTTTCTATTTATCTTTTACAATAATATATGCTGCCTTGACCGGGCCATGAACCCCAACCACAAGATTCATTTCAATATCGGCTGAGTTGCTTGGGCCGGTAATGAAATTTATGCATGAGGGGAGGATTTCTCCCTTTTGAACCTTTTCTCGGATTTTGATAGATGCTTGTGTCATTCTTTGAACGATTGTACTTTTAGGAATAATCGCTATATAAGTGGTAGGTAGTAAACTAACGGAGCGACCTTTATTTTCATCATTAAATAAAACGACCGTACCAGATTCAGCAAGGGTGATATCGCTAAATGTGATTCCAACATTTGCACGTTCACAACGATCGATATTTTCTTGTCCTTTTGCAGGGTCCCAAATATGAACATCATAGGATTGATTTGGCCAAACGGTTTCTATCAAATCCTGTAATCCAAATTGGTGAAAGCGTTCGTCGTTCCATAAAGAAAGTGGACCACCGCCATAGAACTGAACTATATCTTCTAGTTTTGATCCCAACTCATTCACAGTGGTTTCAAAGTAATCAACATGGATGCTTTTACATTGTTCCTTTAGTACTTGAAGTAATTCATCCTGACTTGCATCCTGTAAGATACGGTACTGTGGCTGAAATGAGTAAACAGGAGTCGATACTCCTTCAGTTCGTTGACCTCCCCCTAAATTCTTAGCGATATTCGCTAAAAATTGTTCACGATTTTGAATGGTTCCGACCATTATGATTCACCCCTTCCTTATGATTTTTAAACCAGTCTCTAAAACGTTCCTTGTTCGGTGCTGGAAAATCACGGATTTCTGTCCATGCTTTCAGAGGTCCAGGACCTTTTTTAATTTTTTCATTCTTCACAAATGGCTTTGCTGCTGTCGTTGCAAGTTTTGAGCCAAAACCATATAAACCACTAGATGCCGCCCCTAAACCGAATGCTTTCATCATTAATTTTTCTGAAATTGGTGCTTTCCCTTCACGCTCAACAATTACCTGTCGATGCTTATGCAGTAATTCATGTAAAGGAATTTTCACTGGACAAGCTTCTGTGCATGCACCGCATAATGATGACGCATAGGGCAATTCCTTATGTTCCTCATATCCTCCAAGCAATGGTGTTAATACAGCACCAATTGGTCCCGGATAAATCGAACCATAAGAGTGTCCTCCAATATGGCGGTAGACAGGACAAACATTGATACATGCCGCACAACGAATACACTGTAAAACAGGCTGGAACTCTGTTCCTAATATTGCTGAACGGCCATTATCCACAATGACGAGATGAAATTCCTCTGGACCATCTATCTCTCCTATTTCCCGAGGTCCTGTTAATGCTGTCACATAGCTTGTTAGTCTTTGACCAACAGCACTTCTTGTTAGCAGACTAACTAAAACTTCAAATTCCTCGTAAGTTGGAACTATTCTTTCCATCCCCATAACAGTAATTTGAGTTTTCGGAAGAGTTGTTACCATTCGGGCATTCCCTTCATTTGTAACTAGTCCTATCGAACCGCTTTCTGCAATCGCAAAGTTGCAGCCAGTTATCCCAATATCGGCAGACAAAAATTCCTTTCGAAGCATTTTTCGTGCATAAGCCGCCAATTCTTCAGGTTTTTCACTTTTGGTATAGCCAATTTTCTTCGTAAATACATCACGAATTTGTTCTTTATTTTTATGTAAGGCAGGTGCTACTATGTGGGATGGTGGATCATGGTCATCAATTTGCAGGATATATTCTCCTAAGTCCGTTTCCACAACATCACAGCCTATTTCTTCCAGACACTCATTTAGGCTGATTTCCTCTGTCACCATTGATTTCGATTTGACGACTTTTTTCCCATTCTTTTTTTTCACAACGTCCTTAATATATTCTTGGGCTTCTACTGCTGTTTGGGCAAAAAAGACATGGCCACCACGTTTAGAAACTTGCTCGCTCAATTGATATAAGTAATAATCAAGATTTGCTAGAACATGTTGACGTATTTCTTCACCAAGTGAACGCCACTCCTCCCAGTTTCCTAGCTGATCTGCTGCTTTGAGTCGATTCGTTTGTAATCTTTCCTGCGCATCACGAACAGCCCCACGCATAAAATCATCTTGTAAACCATCACTCATTCTATTTTTAAAATTCTTTTCACTTATTTGTAAACCCATTCTATCTCACCTCGTTCCCTTATTCTTGATGATTTAACACTTCCGCAATATGCATTACTTGAATTGGTTTACTTTTTCGATCAATCCGGCCACCAATATTCATGAGACATCCGCAGTCCGCCCCAATTAAATAATCACTGGATGTTTCCTCTACATGCTGTACCTTTTCGTCAACCATTTGCTCAGAAATTGGTCCCATTTTTACAGAAAAGGTTCCTCCAAATCCACAGCAGCTCGAAGCATTGGGCAAAGGTGTAACCTCTAACCCTTTTACGTGTTTTAATAGCTTCATAGGGGCATCCTTTACACCTAGCAATCGTGTCATATGACAGGAAGGATGGTAGGTTGCTTTTCCTTTCAAGCTTGCACCTACATCTTCCACTTTTAATACATCCACAAGAAATTGTGTGAATTCATAAGTTTTATCGGCAAGATTTCTTGCTCCCTCTTCCCATTCAGCATCACCTGAAAAAATCTTTGGATATTCTTTAAACATAAATGCGCATGAACCGGAAGGAGCGACCACATAATCAGAATCTTGAAATACAGTAATCATTTTCTTCATTGCCGGTTTCGTATCTTCTACAAAACCACTGTTATAGGACGGCTGTCCACAACAAACCTGCCCACTTGGAAAATCAACTTCGCAGCCAAGTCTTTCTAATATTTGAACCATGGATTTACCTACATCTGTCTTAAACATATCAACAAGACAAGTAATAAATAAGCTTACTTTCAAATTTTCCACCTTCTTCAAATATAAAGAATTATTTACTCATTAGGTCATCAGATGACCTGTTAATATTATAAACCCTATTAAAAGAAAATTGCTAGGCATTTCTATAATTTATGAGCTGAAATAAATTCTTATGTTCAATGCTACTTTTTTAATATTAAATAATTTAATATCTAAGCGGACATTCAAATTATTCCCGAAAATAATCTTAATTTCGATCCGTATTTGAAGCTTAGTACGTTATTTAATACAATACAGAAATAAAATAACATTCCCTATGTCCGCAAAGATATAAAGTTAACTCATATGCCATCAATGAAGAATTTTGTTGACTCCAAGAATGGTCATTTGATAATTTTTTTACATTCGAAAAAAACTATTTTTCGTCTCTTCTCTATTATTTTATATAATCCTTAAGCATGTTTTCCACGCTTTCGAGGTGATCAAGCATCGCATTCCTTGCTTGTTCCTTATTTCTACTTTCAATACCTTCCAAAATTCTACTATGCTGTTCATATAGAATCTCTAAAGTACTAACCCTTGAATATAACCAAATACGTCTAGTTTCTTCCATTGCTTGAACCATCAGTTCAGAAACATGACTCATCAGATTTATTAAAAGTGGATTATGTGTGGCATTAACGATTGCTAAGTGAAAGGCCAAATCAGCTTGTTCACCTAGCTCTTCATTCACTGTAGCTTTTTTCATTTCTTTAAGGGCGATTTTCATTTTATCTAAATCTTCCTCATTATGCTTTTCCGCTGCTGCAACCACTATTCCAGTCTCCAAAATTTTACGAACTTCTAAAAGATGGATAATATCCTCCTTATTCATTAACAATGCTTGTACTATCGAATAGGAAATATCGTTTGGCTCAAATTTTTTTACATAGGTCCCTTCCCCTTGTCTAAGTTCAATCAATCCCATTGCTCTTAGTGATGTAAGTGCCTCACGAATGGCAGATCTTCCAACTGAAAAATTTTCAGCTAGCTGCTGAACAGAATCTAGCTTTTCTCCTGGCTTCAAATTCCCTTCACGAATCATTTCAACTAACTCATCAGCTACTTGCTCATATATTTTTTTGGGTTGTATTTTTTTATATTCCATTTCATCACTCCTGGATAATCCAATCAACATTTTCCTTTTTCTATCTTACTATATACAAGACAGGAAAAAAAAAATTTAGTAGAAAAATGAAAAACATATTGTTTTTCATTTTATAAATATTTATAATTTTTTAATATATATGACATATGGTCATCAGATGACCTATTGACCGTATGAAATTCATTTGAAGGAAGGTTAATATATGAAATATGTACAAAACTTTATCCCCTTTCAAGATCATCTGTACATCTCAGCATTAGTAGCTCTTATTCCTATTCTATTTTTCTTTTGGGCATTAGCTATAAAACGTATGCCCGCATATAAGGCAGGAATCTACACCCTACTTATTGCTTTGGTTATTTCTGTAATCGTTTACAGAATGCCTGTTGTTTTACCTGTCATGTCCGCTACACAAGGGGCAATTTATGGTATTCTTCCGATTGGTTGGATTATTGTTTCTTCAGTATTTTTATATAAACTTACAGTAAAAACAGGTCAATTTGATATTATTCGAAACTCTGTTGTTTCCATTACTGAGGATCGTCGTTTGCAAGCATTACTTGTCGCTTTTTCCTTTGGTGCCTTCTTAGAAGGGGCAGCAGGTTTCGGTGCACCTGTAGCAATTACAGCGGCTCTATTAGTTGGACTTGGATTTAGTCCTCTCTACGCTGCAGGAATATGTTTGTTAGCTAATACTGCTCCTGTTGCATTTGGTGCAATTGGTGCACCGATTATTGCAATGGAGGGCCCGACTGGTCAATCCGCTTTGGAAATTTCAAAAATGGTGGGGCGGCAGTTGCCTTTTATTTCAGTCTTTATCCCATTGTATTTAATTATCGTAATGGCGGGATTAAAGAAAACAAAGGAAGTTCTTCCAGCCATATTAGTATCTGGAATTTCATTTGCAGTTACACAGTATTTCACGTCAAACTTTATGGGTCCGGAGCTTCCTGATGTTTTATCTGCATTAGTATCATTAATCGTACTAACTATCTTCTTGAAATTTTGGAAGCCCAAATCCATTTTCCACTTTTCACATGAAGAGGTAGCTGCTTCATCTGACTCAATACGTACCACTCCTACCTATACAAAAGGACAAATTGCTAAAGCATGGTCACCATTTATTATTTTAACTGTTCTTATTACTATTTGGGGAATTCCCCAAATTAAAACAGCATTAGTCGGACATTACGAAGGTTCTAATATTATTTTGAAAGCGATTAACCTAATTGGTGGATGGATAACCTTTAATCCAAATGTACCATGGTTAAATAATCATGTAATTAATGCTAATGGTGATCCAATTGCTGCTACATATAAATTAGAACTTTTAGGTGCCGCTGGAACAGCAATTCTCATTGCTGCTATAATTACGAAGTTTGTATTAAGGATTTCATGGAAACAATGGTTTTCTGTATTTGGAGAAACGTTAAAGGAATTAAAATTTCCAATTTTAACGATTGTTGTAGTGGTTGCATTTGCATATGTAATGAATTCATCTGGGATGATCACAACACTTGCTTTAGCCCTTGCAAAAACGGGATCTTTTTTCCCATTTTTCTCTCCTGTACTTGGCTGGTTAGGTGTCTTTATTACTGGATCGGATACCTCATCAAATGTTTTATTCGGAACATTACAACAAGTATCTGCCCAATCTGTCGGTATGCATCCATTATTAGCCCTTGCTGCTAACTCATCCGGTGGAGTGACAGGAAAAATGATTTCTCCGCAATCCATTGCCGTGGCTTGTGCGGCTGCAGGGCTAGCAGGTAAAGAATCTGATTTATTCCGTTTTACAATTAAACATAGTCTTTTCTTATTGCTTCTTATTTGTATTATTACATTTTTACAATCTTCTGTATTGACTTGGATGATTCCATAAATGTATAGAAACACCCACTTACGATTAATTAATCGAATTACTCGTTACATGAAGAAAGACTTGGAGCTCCTAACTCCTCGACGAGAAAAAGGAAAATCCGCATTTAGATTTTCCTCAATTTAGCTATAGAAACTAGTTTAATTTTTATACTTTCTTTATAAAAAAGAGGCTGTCTAATTAGACAACCTCTTATACTCTAAGTTTTACTTTTACATACTTTGTACTCGATAGAACATGGTTACGAGGTCTGCTCGTGTAATAGGTTTTTTTGCTTGGTAGGATTGATAATTTTTTGGATTATTTCCTTTTTTGTCTGTGTAGCCATTGACGATTTGATGATCATAGAGCCATTGGATCGCTTCTTTTTCTGTCATCTTCTTGTCTGTGAAGCTTTTGACTAGAAGGATGGCTGCTTCCCCTCTAGTTACGACATGATTTGATTTTCCGGTAACAGGTAGTTCGTAAGATTTCGCTAATGTGTAGAGATTCTTGACCGATTCATCCTTTAAATCCTGTCCTAATGTATATCGTAGAAATACATTCAAGTATTGGCTTTCAGTCATAGGTTGATTTGGTTTGAGCAGTTGCTCCTTAGCAAACCCTTTGATGATTCCATGATTAACGGCCCATTCAAAGGCTTCTGACCAATAAGCATCTTTTTTGTAATCTTTAAAAATCGATAAATCTACATGTTCCTGCTCTTCTAGTGAGCCTGTTTTGACCCATGTTGCTACATCATCGATTAGTTCTGGAGCAACATTACCTGGTGTACTATATTCAGTCACACCATTTGCCTCTCCTTTAATATTCACAAGAAAATGCATCATATCAGGGTAGGATCGAAACTGGACATTATCATGACCCTTTAAAGCAGTCTTCCAATTTTCTAATTGCTCTGCTGGTACCTGGATATCCTTATTCCCTTGTAAGAAGAGCATAGGCGTATCTTGCTTTTTGATTAATTCGGATGGCTGATAATCTCTTAAATCAAACCACCAATAGGCTGGTTGTAATTGAAATTCAGCTGGAATATGATCCTTATTATAGTTTGGATTGTCTAGCATAGAGAATTGACTTTTATATACTTCTAATTCCATTTTGGCCTGATCGATTTGTTCCTGAGGTGCTTTCATTCCTTCAGCACGCTTGATTGATTGCTCCATTTGCCAAAGTAAAAGCTCATGGAATTTTCCTGTTGGACCAGCTACACCGATTGCGCCTTTTATCTCATGATTCTTATCATTATCTAAAATAAGCGGAAGAGCATACCCGCCTTGGCTATGTCCAAGCACATAAATATTCTTTGCATCTACCTCTGGAACTGATTTAAGTGCAGATACAGCCAGATTTGCATCCAGCACAGTTTCCTCCATTATAGAAAACTTTGGATCCTTGCTCGATTTTAATGCATGAGTATTGGTCCTTTTATCATAACGGAGAACGGCTACTCCTTTATTCGCTAATCCTACTGCAATGTCACGGAATGGCTTAAATCCATAGGCTGTCTCATCCATATCATTTGGACCTGAACCATGAACAAGAACAACAACCGGGAATGGTCCCTCTCCTTTAGGTACAGTCAAAATTCCTGGTAAAGCAAATTCACCTTCTCCAACTTGTATCTGTTTTTCTGAATAATTTTCAGGATGATTGTACGATGGATTGCTAAACTGATTAGGATCAGTAGCCATCTCAGTATGGAAATCATCTACCTTTCCACTTTTATCTACATTGAC
Organism: Heyndrickxia oleronia; assembly: GCF_017809215.1. GTDB lineage: Bacteria > Bacillota > Bacilli > Bacillales > Bacillaceae_C > Heyndrickxia > Heyndrickxia oleronia. The sequence goes on along the minus strand of NZ_CP065424.1, from coordinate 870,313 downwards.
TACAAAGCTAAACGGACCTAGTTCAGCTGTGACCAACATCGTCACCTTATTATGTATGCCATTATTTACATTACTTTGAACATTGAAGGTTTGTATTTTTCCGAATGTAGCTGTAAGTCCTTGAAAAATTTGAGGCACTTCTTCTTTTGAATAATATTTTTGTAGATTACCATTGAATAATTGATAGATTTCATTCCATTTTTGATCCTTTACTAATGAAAGAAATTCCTTCGCAACCTGACCATCCTCTACTTGCTGGGATAATTCGTTAGCAGACACCGGATGAACTGGTAGTGTTAATCCCCCTCCAATCATAGCTGCACTTAATGATGTTGCAAGTAGCCACTTCCCAACGATTTTTTTTCTTTTCACATATTTCACTCCCTCTTTTAGATTTAATTTTTCATACGTTTATATAGTGGAAAGGTTTCAAAATATTTCAATTGATGGAAAAATAAATTCAGTTCATATATTTTACCATTAAATAAAATGTTTCCCTCAGGCAAAATTTATTTACAAATGCAAACCAGAGTGTTAAGATGGGTACATAAAAAAATTCTACTTTTTTAAACCAAAAGTTGCCCAAGGGAAACTAAATTATAATTGTTCAACTATTTGAGAGGTGGTAAACATGAATGCACATGCTAATCAAACACATAAAGAACAAGGTTGGCTCAAACAAAGTTCAAATGTAAGTCTAGAGGAAGTAAATAACTCGGTTAAGGTTCCAAATAAGGCGGGATTCTGGAGAAAATTTCTTGCATTTGCTGGTCCAGGATCATTAGTCGCGGTTGGTTATGTTGATCCAGGAAACTGGGCAACATCTATTGCAGGTGGTGCACGTTTTGGTTATACGCTTTTATCTGTCATTTTAATTTCAAATCTAATGGCTATTTTACTGCAAGGATTATCAGCTAAACTAGGAATTGTAACCGGCAGAGATCTAGCACAAGCTACAAGAGATGCAACAGGTAAAAAGATGGCTGTATTTCTTTGGATCCTAACAGAGCTTGCGATTATTGCCACAGACTTAGCTGAAGTAATTGGTTCAGCCATTGCTTTAAATCTTTTATTTGGAATTCCTCTATTAATGGGGATAATCATTACTACATTGGATGTTCTATTACTTTTACTTCTTCAGAAAAAAGGATTTAGGATTATTGAATCCATAATTATTGTTTTAATGACCACAATATTTGGAGTGTTTGCTTTTGAAGTGATTATTTCAAAGCCTGAAGTTTCAGCATTATTAAGTGGGTATGTTCCAAAAGCAGAAATTGTGACCAATCCAGAGATGCTATTTATTTCTTTAGGAATTCTAGGAGCAACCGTAATGCCACATAATTTATATTTGCATTCATCAATAGTGCAAACGAGACAGTTTACACGGGATCGACAAGGTAAGAAGGAAGCTATTAAATTTTCTTTACTAGATTCAACTTTTTCTTTAACGATTGCCTTTTTAATTAATTCAGGAATATTAATTTTAGGTGCAGCCGCATTTCATGGTACTGGATTAGACGTATCTGAAATTGAAGGAGCATATAAACTACTAAGTCCAACATTAGGGGTCGGAATAGCAAGTACCCTATTTGCAGTTGCTTTACTTGCATCTGGACAAAATTCAACAATTACTGGTACTTTAACAGGGCAAATCGTTATGGAAGGATTCGTTAATCTCAGAATTTCACCATGGCTTCGCCGTTTGATCACACGCCTGATAGCTGTCATACCAGCATTTATTGTTACATGGATTGCTGGATCACGGGGAACTGCTGACTTGCTTTTATGGAGTCAGGTCATCTTAAGTCTACAGCTCCCATTTGCCGTCGTTCCATTAGTATTATTCACAAGCAGTAAAAAGAAAATGGGTGAATTCACGAACTCTATGTGGGTTAAAGTTCTTTCGTGGTTATGTACACTCGTAATCATTGCACTCAATATTTTCTTAGTTGGATATATCATCGTCACTGGTCATGAAATAGGGTAATTATTAAGAAGTAGTTTGTTCCAATACAAGCTACTTCTTTTTTTTTACAATAAAGGATTTCTTTTATAAATATCGAATAATAATAGTATTCAAACCATGAAATCTGTCGAAAAAGGGGGCAAGTTTGTGGAAATACAGTTAGAAAGAATGCTTCTCCAGATTTTAATGACGCTCTTCCCTTTCGTTCTATATTTGGTTCTAGCAAATGGAAAAATAAGTGATATGAAAAGTAAAGTAATTTTTGGAATCACCTGTGTATTCACCATCATATTATCACTATCATTTGCCGTTCATATGGATAAAGGCGGAATTCTTGATTTAAGATTGATTCCTATTTATTTAGCTTATATCTATGGAGGCAATCTTCTTGGAATTATTATTTCAGTTTTTTATATTGTAGTTCGTCTCTGTATTGGAGGTTCCGAAATAGCCCCAGTTTTAGTTGCTATTATCATTATGGGCGTAATCTTATATGGAAAACAGTCACTCTTTTTTTCTTGGAAATTAAGAAAAAAGGTGATGACGTCCACTTTATTTTTATCCGTTACTCTCGCTCTTCATTACATAATAGGTAGTATTGTATTAAAAATATCAATCACATCAAATATCATGATTATATTATCATTATTTATTTTCTCAAACGCCGTCGTCGTTTTCCTATTAATTTATTTAATCGAATCACAGCTAGAAAAACGATCCTTACAACAAGAAATTCAAAATGCTGAGAAATTTAATGTCATTGGTCAATTAGCCGCAAGTGTGGCTCATGAAATACGTAATCCAATGACAAGTATTAGAGGATTTATGCAAATCTTACATTCTTCGAATCGAATTTCCATTTCTGAAAAGGAATATATCAAAATTTGCATAGATGAAGTAGATCGAGCGAATGGAATTATTGCTGATTATTTAGCACTTGGAAAAAACCATTCAAGTGAGGTAAGCAAACTTGATGTTGTTCGCGAAATAAAGATGGCTATCCGGTCTTTATCTTCCTTTGCTACTCTTAATAATGTTCAATTAAACTTCTCAAACCTCATTCCTATATATATAAATGGGAATAGTCAACGGGTACAGCAACTTTTTATTAATCTAATTAAAAATGGAATTGAAGCAACGAATGACAATGGAATAATTGATATAGAAGTTTCAACGGATGAAAAACATGTATACATCACTATATCGGATAATGGCGAGGGCATGAGTAAGGAAGCAGCAGATAATTTCGGCCTCCCCTTCTATTCAACAAAGGAAAAAGGAACCGGGCTAGGACTAATGGTATCAAGACAAATCATTGAAGAAATGCACGGAACCATCACCGTTAATAGCACTAAAGGAATCGGCACGATCCTAAAGCTTACTTTTCCGCGCTCAAAAATATAATGGGACACGGGTTCCGACCCCGTGTCCCGCTTTTCGGGACAGAGGGTCTGGTCCAGTGTCCCATCAAGAGAATTACACGTATGTTTCATCCTTTTTCATTACAGATAGTTTAGGAGGCATAAGTTCTTCAGGAATTAATGCAACATAGTGTTCACCATTCAATCTTTCTTTCAACTCATTTTTTGCTTGTTCAATTACCTCTGGGTTTTCAATCGCTGTAATTGCGGTAGATGCAATGGTTTTTCCTGCTAATAACATGGCCTGATGCGCGTAATTCGATTTTCCCTGTGCAACAACTTGCCATGTGTGGAATGGAGTCCCAACTGCCCAAGTCGATGTCGTACATTGTGCGGTTGGAACATTCCAGCTAACATCTGCTACATCTGTAGAACCTCCAATTGAGATAGGCTCCTTTGCTAATGGAATAACAAAATCCGCAATTGGTTTTTCGGCTAATTTTCTTGCAAAATCATTTCCTACCTGAAGCGCAATCGCTCCTTTTTCTTCCTCCGACAAGGTCTGGAATATGTCCTTGGCAAAACGAATATCCTCATCCGTTACCTCCGGATAACCTAATTCATTCATATGTTGATCCATAATAGTTTCTAATGTTTTATTTGGAATTAAGTTATGACATGAACCTACTATTTGTTCATCAACTGTTGTTTCGGTCATCATAGCAGCTCCTTTGGCGCATTTAACTACACGCTCATACAAGCTCTTTACTTGGTCTGGTTTAGGAGCACGTATGAGATAAGTCACCTCCGCCTCAGCCTGAACCACATTTGGAGCAACCCCTCCCGTATTTGTCACAGCATAATGAATTCGGGCACCATCAATGATATGCTCACGTAAATAATTTACTCCAACATTCATTAGTTCAACTGCATCTAATGCACTTCTTCCTAGATGCGGGGAAGCTGCTGCATGAGAACTTCGACCCTTAAATTTAAAATGGGCGTGAATAACTGCATTAGACATTGCATGCATCACTGTATTGACCGTTCCAGGATGCCAAGAAAATGCAATATCTACATCCTTAAATAGCCCTTCTCTTGCCATAAAGGATTTCCCATAACCGCTCTCTTCTGCAGGACAGCCATAATATTTTACCGTACCAGAAAGCTTATGTTGAACTAAATAATCCTTAACAGCAATCGCTCCAGCCAATGCTCCCACACCTAATAGATTATGTCCACAGCCATGGCCATTTCCATTTGCAATGATTGGTTGATAGGTTGCTTCTCCAGCAACTTGGCTTAAGCCAGCTAATGCATCATACTCTCCTAAAATAGCAATTACTGGCTTTCCAGTACCATAGGTTCCAATAAAGCCTGTCTCAAGATTAGCTACCCCTCGCTCAACTTGAAATTCCTCCTGTTGCAAAACTTCACATAATAAATCAGCTGATTGAAATTCATCAAATCTAGTTTCAGCAAATTCCCATATCTTATCGCTAATGTCTTTATAATTATTACTCTTTTCATCTATTAGCTTTGCAATTTTCTCTGTTAAATTCATATTATGTATCCTCCGATTCTTTTATTTCACTGTAGATGTTTGAACAACAGATAAATGTTTTTTCTGGCGTATCATAAATAATGCTCCTGCACACAAAATAGTAAAACAAATAAGCATGATAAATGCTGCATTATATGATCCACCTGTAGCATCTACTAAAAAGCCAATTAGCATTGGGGTTAAGACACCAGCAAATTGGGCTCCCGTATTAATAAATCCATTAGCCGTTCCTACTACAGCCTCAGGGAGAATTTTCAGTGGAACCGATGTAATTAAAATGATATTAAATGATAGAAAGACAGTGACAGCACTTTGAAAAATGATAAATAGGACAAGGTTTGGAGAAATGGCCATTAACAGTAAAAATACTCCAGCCATTAAAGCAAATATCGCTGCAATCAGCTTATCTTTCCCTTCCGGTAGTCGATCAAGTATATATCCACTACATAACATGGCAAAGATCCCTACAAACGGTGGGATTGCTGAATATACGCCCACTTCTGTTAAATTTAACCCTTTTACATTTGCTAAGTAAGTTGGCATCCATGAATTCAGCCCCCAGTTGACTGCATATATACTGAAATAGGCAATAAATAACTTCCAAATCATCGGAGTTTTTAATACATCCTTTAGAGGAGCTTTTACCTTTAAATCTGCTTCTATTTTCATTTGTTTCGGTTGCTGCTTCTCCTTTACTAAAAAGAAAAAAGCTACAGATAAGAGAAGTCCTATCACACCAACAATATAAAATATTTGGCGCCATCCTAACAATTGCATAAGTTGTGTACCTACTATAGGAGCAACTACTCCCATAATTGTCGCTGAAGTCAGCATAATTGACATGGCTCTGCTTCGTTCATTATGTGGAAACCAGTTCGTAATTCCTTTTGATGCTGATGGGAAATATCCGCCTTCACCAATTCCAAAAAGAAAGCGAATGATGATAATTGAAGCAAATGACCATGCAGCACCTGTTAAAATAGTAAATATTGACCACAGAAATACAGCGGTAATAATTACCTTTCGATACCCAAAACGATCTGCTAGCCACCCTCCTGGAATTTGCATCAGCGCATACCCAGCAAAAAAACTACTTAATACAATTCCTGTTAAGGAACCATTTAAATGAAATTCTTTAGAAATATCGAGAATAGCAAAATTGACGATAAATCGATCAAAATTCCCTAATGACCAACCAAGAAATAGCATTGTAATAATGACATACTTCCAGTTTTGCTCCCTTTTTGTTGTCATGTCTCCCACTCCCCTGAAATCGCTTGCATAAAGAAATTATAGAATTATTCTACTTTTCATACAATGTTCGTTTATATATAATTTAAGTGTTATTAATAGAGAAATATACATAAATAAGAAGGAGAAACAAGGAATGAATCCCTTAACAAGAATACAGGATTTCTTAGTCGAAGCATGCGAACAATCCTATTTTCAAATTTGGATCAGTATATACCAAGATCGATTTTCACTGATCACTACAAAGGGCTTTGAACTCCCATTACCCTTTCCGAGCCTTCATGATGTGCATCGCGATATGATTGAATATCCCGACTTTACCGACTTTTATTTTTGCTATGATGAGAGTAGATCTATCATTGTTATACGTGTTGAGAAGCCTAATCTCTCATTAGAAAGAATCAACCAATTAGAAATTCTCCTTATAAACTATTATTTGGAAATCTCACTCGAACGAGAACGATTTATCCGTCATAAAATGATGGAAAGCATTAGAGATATCTCTAATTTGGATAATGTAGATACATTATTAACAAACATTTTGGAGCATGCCCTTTCCGTTATACAGGTGGCTGATTTCGGTGTTTTATGGATGTATGATGAGAAAGAAAATGCGCTACTCCCAAGAGCATGGGCAGGTGGACCAAGTGAGTCTATTCAAAACATGAGGATGAATATTGGCGAAGGAATTATTGGAAAAACCTATCAAGAAAAAAGGACAATGTTTCTATCTTTATTAAAGGATATCCTGCATGAATCTTCGTCTATTCGGAAAGAAAATTTACAACACTTATTTAATGCTTATTCATTCACAAACTTACAATCGATTATTTCAACACCTATTTTTGTAGAAAATGAAACATTATGTGTCCTGATCATTTACCAAAATGGAGAACGACCATTGTTTACAATTGAGGATAAAAAGGTGCTAGAAAGCTTTTCTGATCAAGTATCAATTGCCCTTACTAATTCTCGCTTATTTCAAAACATTAAACATCAAAATCAGTTATTACTCCAACGTGATGAAATTCACGATACATTTATGAAGCTTTCATTACAAAGTTCTGGAATGCATATGATTGCTAGTGATCTACGGAGAATGATCCAGCTCCGATTAGTGATTATTGATTTAACAGATGATTCCATTTACTCAAGTCCAAATCATTGGTTTTCAGAAGATATAAATGAGCTACGGAGAAAATTCAATAGCATGGATGCTCCTCAATTCTATTCTACTGAACAAAGTGGAAAGCAAAATACCTTTTATCTTCAGCCAGTCATTGGAATAAATCAATTTCTTGGGATGTTAATTGTCGAAGTAACAGATAAATGGCTATTACCAATTAATAAACTTATTATTGAACAGGCAAGTTCGATTATTGCTTTAGAGATGATTCGAAATCAAACAGTTGTTGATTCTTACTATCAAAAAACACATGATTTGTTTCACGAATTGATCCTATGTAATGACGCATCTATCCAGAATACTAAAGCGATTGAGCTTGGCATCCATCAACCCGCGTATTATTTAATTATACTGATTGGAATTCCTAGCCATGACGATATACATTATATGAATATGCAAAACCACCGACTTATTTTAGAAAATAAGAAGAGATTTCGAGAATACACACCTATTGTATTTGGATTCCGCAATAAAATTACTATCATACTACAATCTCAATCAGATACCATTGATGTATCGGGTCATCTAAAACAACTTCAGTCGGAATGGAAACAAGGAAATCATCTTCCGATTAAAATCGGGATTGGATTACAATATAACCGAATCGAGGATATTAAAAAAAGTTATAACGAAGCAGATAAAGCACTGTCCTATCTTAACCATCGGAAACAACCAGATTTGATTCATTATAAGGACATTGGAATCAATCGTCTCTTTATTCACCAATCACAAGAAGAATTACAGACATTTATAAATGAAGTTTTTTTGCCTTTACAAAACGAAAAGGAACAAAATCAATTTTTGGAAAAGACTCTTCTCACCTATATTAAACAAAACCGTTCAGCAGGTGAAACGGCAAAGCAATTACATATACATGTGAACACTTTATACCAAAGGCTAAAAAAAATCGAAGAGAAGCTCCATATCTCATTCTCAAATCCAGAAGATGTATTACGGCTTCAACTAGCTTGTTATTTAAAGAATTAGGGACACGGGGTCAGACCCCGTGTCCCATTTCTCCACTTTTAAAGGAATAAATTAATAATTAAAACACCAGCTAATCCGATTAATGAAATAATTGTAACCATTACTGACCATGTTTTAATTGTTTTTCCAATTGATAAATTAAAATATTCTTTATATATCCAAAATCCAGCATCATTAACATGTGAGAAAGTCATACTTCCGGCACCCGTTGCTAAAACCATTAATTCTGGACTTACATGTGTCGCACCGACAAGTGGTGCAGCGATTCCAGCAGCGGTTAAGCCAGCCACGGTAGCAGAACCTAATACAACCCTTAGGATTGCAGCAATTAACCAGGTTAAAATTAATGGTGAAATCGTAGAGCCTTCCATTAAATCTGCGATATATTTATCAACATGACTATCAACTAATACTTGTTTAAAGGCACCACCAGCACCAATAATCAATAAGATCATCGCGATACCGCTTACAGAATCAGTAATCGATTGCATAACTTCTGACATTTTTTTGCCACGGTTTAACCCAAAAGTAAAGATGGCAATAATCACTGAAATTAAAAGGGCAACTCCTGGATTCCCTAAAAACTTAGCCGCTGGTAAAATGGCGGAATGAGGCATCGCGATTTCTACTACTGCTTGGAACGCGATCAAGATAACTGGTACAAGTGCTGTGAAGATACTAATACCAAATCCGGGCATTTCATCTTCTTCAAAATGTTTCGGATTAAATAACTGTTTTGGAATATCGACTTCTAAGCTTTCCTTTTTAAATAGTTTTGTATACAGTGGTCCACCGATAATGACAGCTGGAATCGCAATAATTACACCATATAATAGGGTTTTTCCTAGGTTTGCATGGAAGATTTCGGCCACAGCTGTTGGTCCTGGATGGGGTGGAACGAAACCATGCATCGTTATTAAAGCAGCAATTACAGGCATACCAATATATAAAATAGGTACTCCGGCTTCAGCCGCAATAGTAAATACTAATGGAATTAATACAACAACACCAGTTTCAAAGAAAAGGGCTATTCCAACTATAAATGCAGTAAGAACTGCTGCTAGTTGTACTCTTTTCTTACCAAAAGCATGTATCAACGTCGTCGCAATTCGTTGAGCACCACCCGAATCTGCCATTAATTTACCAAGCATTCCTCCAAAGCCAATAACTAAAGCAAGGCTACCAAGCGTTCCTCCTAAGCCATTTGTGACAGAGGTCATTGCTTCAGTGGGGCTCATTCCTTCCATGATACCTACTAATAAACCAACAATTATTAATGAGATGAAAGCGTTTAACTTAAAGACCACCATAAATAACAATAAAAGTGCTACCCCTATACAAATATATACAATTGGCATGTTCTCCCTCTTTTCTCTTTAAGGTTCAGGGCTGTACTAGAAGAATGGAAACATTAGTAACAGCCCTATCCATTTTTTCTAAAGCTCTTTTTAATTGGCTCTTTTCTCAAAGATTGTTGCTATTTAAGTAAAGTTTTAACGAATAACTATCTGCTTAAAAACTGCTACATCGGTCATTTCACTGAGAAAAGAGCTACAATCCCCTTAAGAATCGCTGAATCCTTTGTAAAGGGATCAAATGAAACAGCATTTATTTTTCTATTAACGTTTCTACCACTGTTCTTAAATCTGTTTTTGTCCCTACATTTCCAGGAAAGATAATATAGGCCATACCAGGGTATTTACTTTCATCACCAGTCAACCAGACGGGTATTCCTGGTCTAATTTGCCCCGCAACGGTTGCTCTTTTTACTTGTAGCCCCTTCGTTCCAACATCGCTTGATGTAATTCCACCTTTTGCTACAAGAAAGTTCGGTCTAGTCTTTAGTCTTGTTACAATGCTGGTGACGGCATCAGAAATCTTAATGGAAAGCTTTAATTCCTCTTCCTGTTTTCCTTCACCTAAGTCAAGACGTGTTCTACTTGTATAAACTGCTACCGTTTTTCCCGAACGAATGAGAGATTCTGTAGTTTCAATTACTCGATCACATTCAAGCTTGAATTCATCAGGTTGTAAAACTAAATGACTGTTAAATTCAATGAATGCAATTTCACTTAATTTTTTTAACTCTTCAAGCTGCTCGGTCGTTTTTTTCACGTGAGAACCGATGATAATTAAGCCGCCATTTCCATTATTATCCTTCATTAACTCATCTCTAGTTAATAAGGCTTTATCACTTACACCACCTACTACTTTTGGAAGAGCAGCTGCACTTCTAAACAGATAGTTCTTTCCTGCTTGCATTGCATTCACTAGTATAATCGTAAAAATCTTCACATCGATTTCATCGATCGCATTAACTACCACTTTGTTAAAATGATTCACTTTTAGTAATTGTTCTGTCATCTTTTCAATTTCTAAAGAACGTAATTGTTCAAGAGAGAAGTATTGTGTGTTTTCTGCTGTATATTCTCCATCGGATTTTTCCTCTATCCATTCACCTAAATGTGACTTCATGTAACCAAATGTACGGTCCTTTGCAAATTCAGTTTCTCCGGCTGGAATAAGCTCTTTATCAGATTGAACATAATGAACATTATTAATAGTCAAGCGTCCTCCTTCTTTAAAGAATGGAAGAATGACTTCACCATCAAAGGTCATCGACGATTCTGATTCAATTGTTTCTTTTAAAACCTTTGTTTCTAATGGATAATGTCCTCTTAATGTTGAATCACCACGACTTATTATCATAAATTCACGATTCAATTTAGATGCAACAGTAACAATATTGGTCGCTATTTCTCGATGAACCTTCTCCGTTTCCTCAGCTGTAAATCCTCTTGAATTCGTTAAAATGAAAAACATCGATTGATCTTCTTTGAACCCCTTTTCAATGCTATTAACAGACCAATCAGTAAACACAGAAATATCATGGACGGTTTGTACACCTGTGGGATCATCATCAAGAACGATAACTTTTTTATTTAAATTCTCAAGCGATACTTTTAGTAGCTCATCTACCTTATAGGTATCTACATCAGGAATTGCCTGAAGAACATCTATGGATAAACGTTTATTAGTAGTCATATTATTTACGCCTTCTTTACTTCTACATTTGCTAATTTTTCATAGTATCTTACAATACTTCCATGATCGTCTTTTTCCTTTCCATCTACCTTCAATGCGTGGAATATTTCTAATAATTGACTAGATAAAGGTAATGGAACACCCATTTCATGTGCAGTATTCATCACATTCGTAATATCTTTAAGATTGATTGCAATGCTTCCACCTGCTACAAAATTTCGATCAAGAATTAAAGGAACTTTCGCATCTAAAACTGCACTCCCAGCAAGTCCTCCTCTAATTGCCTGATACATTTTTTCAATATCAATTCCTGCTTTTGCAGCTAATACTAACGCTTCTGACATTGCCGCAATATTTAAATTGACGATGATTTGATTAGCTAATTTTGCTGTTACTCCACATCCATTATCGCCAACTAATGTGACGTCTTTTCCCATATCATGTAAGACAGGTAGTGCTCGGTTGAAGACATCTACCTTTCCACCGACCATGATTGCCAATGTGCCATCGATTGCTTTAGGCTCTCCACCGCTAACAGGAGCATCTAGCATGTCTATTCCTTTTGCTGCCACCTTTGTAGCAATTTCTTTAGAAACATCAGGAGTAATCGAACTCATGTCAATAATTAAGGATCCTTTTTTTGCTCCTTCCAAGACACCATTTTCGCCAAGAACTACCTCCGTAACATGCTTTGAAGCAGGCAACATAGTAATAATAATATCGCTGTTTTCCGCAACCGCTTTAGCAGAACGAGCAGCAATAGCTCCTACAGCACACACAGCCTTTACTGCTTCCTGATTTAAATCAAACACCGTAAGGGTATGTCCAGCTTTTATGAGATTTAAAGCCATCGGCTTTCCCATAATTCCCAGTCCAATAAAACCTATTTTGCTTTGCATATATACTCCTCCTCTGTTCATTCATGATGAAATCGTTTGATTCTCTTCTATTATCTATCGCTACTTCATAAGACGGATGATAGGCAACCGCTTACAAAAATCGTTTACATAAACATTGTATACGCTTTACTTATTTTTGTATACAATTTTATTATTTTTGTATACAAAAAAAATTTCCATCTTTACATAAAATCGTCGTTTTCATATTTTTTTTAGGTGAAATTTGATAAGATTAGTTTAGTTTGTAAAGAATTTGTTGAATAATGGTCATCAAATATGAGATATGAAATAGAAGTAGAGGTGAACTTCGTGCTTGAAAGAGGCAAAACTCGTCCAGCCTATCATCAATCCTACGAAATTCTTAGAGATAAAATATTAAATGGTGACATTCCTGGTGGAACAAAAATAGTAGAAGAACGAATTGCAGCAGAGCTAGGGGTAAGTCGAACACCGATAAGGGAATCCATCCGCAAGCTTGAACATGAAGGATTGATTGTTGGGAAAAAGGTCGTGAAACCAACTGAAACAGACCTACGAAATATGTTTCAAGTTCGAATTATCTTGGAAGGTTATTCTGCACAATGTGCAGCCTCTTATTTAAAAGAAAAAGAGCTGCAAGCCTTACAAAGATGTGTTGAAATTGGAAAAACTGGAACAATGGATGAAATCATGAGCGCCAATGAACAATTTCACGAAATCATTGTCCAAGCAAGTCATAATCCTGTAATGATAGATATCATCGACCGCATGCAATCGATCATTTATCTATTTAGACGAACAGTCGTCTTTTACAATCGTCCTTTTTTAATAGAAGAACACGAAGAAATTTATGAGGCAATTAAAAATAGAAACGGACAACAGGCAGAAAATCTAATGAAAAAGCATTTACAAGCCGATTTAGACTTTTGTTTACACCTAATCGGAAATGAATAATGGGACACGGGGTCTGACCCCGTGTCCCACTTATTTACCTATTTTCTTAAATGCTTCTGATTGTTCCTTAATGCCTTTTTCTGCAGCAAATCTTTCAATACTTGATGCACCGAAGAAGCCTACTATGCCTTCTACTCTTTCGATGATATAAGCAGCATCGTCTGGTTCTGCAATTGGGCCTCCATGACAAATAGCTAAAATATCTGGGTTTACTGATCTTCCAGCGTCAATGATCTTTTGAATACGCTCTACACAATCATCTAATGTTAGAGCAGTTTTTGCACCTATAGATCCTTTTGTAGTTAACCCCATATGAGCAACTAAAATATCTGCACCTGCTTCGGCCATTTTCATTGCCTGTTCCTCATCAAACACATAAGGAGTAGTTAACATATCTAGCTCATGCGCTTTGCGAATCATCTCTACTTCCAGATCGTACCCCATTCCGGTTTCTTCTAAGTTTTGACGAAATACTCCATCAATCAACCCAACGGTTGGAAAGTTTTGAACCCCACTGAATCCTTGTTCCTTTAATTGTTTTAAAAATACATCCATCACACGGAAAGGATCGGTACCATTTACCCCTGCTAATACAGGTGTGCTTTTCACAACAGGGATCACTTCATTGCCCATTTCTACAACAATTTGATTCGCATCTCCATAAGAAAGTAATCCTGCTAAAGAACCTCGTCCTGCCATTCGATAGCGGCCAGAGTTGTAAACAATTAGCATATCCGCTCCGCCTGCTTCACTACTTTTAGCTGTGATACCCGTACCTGCACCAACACCTAATAGGATATTCCCGTTCTTAATTTCCTCTTTGAAACGGTTTAATATCTCTTGTCTTGATATCATAAACTATCTCTCCTTTTATCCTTCAATTAATTCAACTAGCTTTTTAGCAGCTGCTAAGGCAAATTCTTGATGATTGATATCTGTATCTATTTCAATTAGTTCGACTTTATCTTGATTAATTGCTTGTCTCAATGTCTTGAATAACATTTCATCCTCTTTTGGACCATAGAAATCTTGTCCTTCTATATCTAAACCAGAAAGCCCCTTTAAAGGTAACAGTAATGTCGTCTTTCCATTTGTCCTATTTAGTTTGTCAGCGATTATTTGCCCAAATTGTTGATTTTCCTCTACTGTTGTTCTCATTAAAGTAACCGTTGGATTATGCTTATAAAATTTCCTGCCTGCAAATTGATTGGGTACAGAATCAAATGGGCCAAAATTCACCATATCTAATGCTCCCACTGAAACAACTTGTGGAATACCATTTCTTCCAGCTGCTTCTAAACGGTGAGGACCTGCCGCTAAAACTCCACCAACAATTTCATCTGCCCACTCAGTCGTTGTTATGTCTAATACACCATCGATAAAGCCGTTTTCAATTAAGCTTTCCATTGTCCGTCCACCAACACCTGTTGCATGGAAAATTAATACCTCATAGCCTTTTTCCTCTAAATAAGCTTTTGCTTGATTAATACATGGTGTGGTGAGACCAAACATGGTTGCAGCGATCAGTGGTTTTTTCTCTAAATGAGTGTTATTTTCATAGTTTAGCATACCTGCAATAGCAAATACGGCATTAGTAAATATTTGCGTAGAAATACTGTTTAAACCTGCTACATCAACAATTGATGGAATCATCATAATATCGCTAGTGCCTACATATGGTTCCGTATTTCCTGAAGCAACCGTTGAAACCATTACCTTAGGTACCCCGATTGGTAGAGCTCTCATACCAGGTGTGACAATCGACGTTCCCCCGGTTCCGCCAAATGATAGAATTCCATCGAATTTTCCCATTTGATACAATTTTGGTAATAGGATTTCCATCCCTCTTGAAAGAGTAGCTGTTGCATTGGCACGGTCTTTTTGTGTCACAATTCGCAATATATCTGCACCTGCTGCAGCAACGATTTCTGAATTAGGTACATCTGGTTGAAAGAATGGTTCAAAAACACCCGTATGGATCGTGTACGTTTGAAAACCAAGAGACTCGATTAGTTCCTTTACATACAAAAATTCTTTCCCTTTTGAATCAAAAGTTCCTGCTAACGCAATTGTTTTAACCAATCTCAACACTCCTTTGCTTTAAAAAAGAGAAAGCGATATCATCCCTTTGATAAAATGATACCGCTCTCTTTCGTTCGAGTTAATGTTCTTATGTTTGTTTATTTTGTCTTTTTGTTTGTTTTTATATATTCAGATGGCGAAACGCCTTTACGACTTTTGAAAATTTTACTAAATTGAGCATAATTCGAATAGCCCACTAGTTCTGCCACCATATTTAATGTCAAACTTTTCTCCTGTAAGATTTCTATCGCACGATTGATACGATAATCAATTAAATAAGTGGTAAAGGAGATACCCATTTCCTTTTTAAATAGAGTACTTAAATAGGATCTTGATAGATTCATGATTCCAGCAAGTTCATTTAATGTGATTGGTTCAGAATAATGTAACCCAATATATTTTTTCATAAAATCAATATAATCATCTTGAGTACTTATTCCATCAATGAATTTTTGAATTAATTCCTCGTATTTAACATCATTTGCCTGTTTAAATGATTGCGTAACATAAGGAATCATTTGTTCTGCAGGAATTCGTTCAAAAACAGATCCCCCTATATAACCGTTCGCATCTATCCCATCATACATGAATTGCACATCGATCGGTTTATTTACAGGTCCACCATAAATCATTTTTATTACATGTGGATTGATTTCATTACAAACTTCGAAAATATTTGCCGCTTTCCTTTTAGATGACTGGAGAGATTGTATTTGTTTTGCTCCTAATACTCCGCCAACAGTTAAACCTAAATGAACACAAATAATATCTGCACCGGCTTCTATCATTTGTATTGCTTGGCGTTCATTAAACACAAAAGCAACAGTAAAAAGCCCTAGGCTACTCGCAATACGGATGGCCGTTACTTCCTGTTCATAACTAATTCCTTGTTCTTCTAATGCTTCTCTAAATCTCCCATCTATGAGCCCGATAGTTGGATAATTATTAATACCAGAAAAGCCCTTCTCCTTGATCAATTTAATATAAAGCTGCAAATTGATTGTTGGGTCGGTTGCAGATAATCCAAATAGGACCGGAACCTTTGCAGAAGGGATAATTTCCTTCAAAGCATAATTCATAACAAGATCATTGCTATTTGTAAACGGTAAAAAGGCAGCTAATGAGCTAACACCCATTTGCCGAAATCGTCCCGAGCTTAGAGCTAATATAAAATCAGCCCCTCCCTTTTCTGCATATTTTGCTGTAAGTCCAGATCCCGTAGCAACACCAATAATATGTTTATTTATTTTCATTTGTCTTTTTAAATATAGTAATGTTTCTTCTTTTCTATCCTTCATTTTTTATCCACCACATATATTCAATAGGTTTCATAGATAATAGATCCCATTTCTGAAACATCATAATCTCCTAAAGAATGAATTTTCTGTTTAAAGGAGGCTGATGTTAAAATGCTCGTAACTACTTTAATTAATGAGTCATTTTGAGGATTTTTAAGCATGACAAGGTCATATCTCTCAGTAATTAATGGAATAAAATCTACTCCTACTATTTTTGCCACTTTTTCAATGCCTACGCCTACATCTGCTTGTCCACTAGCTACAGAGGAAGCGACACTTAAATGGTTCATTTCCACTCTTTCATAGCCCTCGATATCTTTGGGAGAAATATGATGAATTCTGAGCTGTTCATCTAATAAAATACGGGCTCCAGATCCTTTTTCACGATTGATCATTTTGATAGATTTCCGTTTTAAATCCTTCCATGAGGTAATATGTAATGGGTTTCCTTTTTGTACATACATCCCTGCTTTTCGTAAAACAAGATTCATTAATAGATAAGAATCACTTACTAATACTTTTTTTACATAGGGTAGATTATACTGTCCAGAATCGCCATCAAACATATGTAAACTGACAATATCGCATTGACCATTGTACAAGGAAAAAAGACTATTTAAACTACCAGTAAAGGAACGTAATGTCTTATAAGAGGAGTGATTCTCAATTTGTGTTGCTAGTATATCTAAAACCATATCCTGTCCACTAATAACTATGCTTTGTGAATGGCTTGCTTCCGTTTCATTTTGTTGCAATCCGGTAGTGGGGGATGGTCGGGTAAGTTGGTTGGTTTTATGTTTTTTTATATAATCATCTAAGTCTTTCGCATCTACCCTCATTTGTCTACCCACACGAAAAACCGGTAATTCCTCTTTCTTTACTAAATCGTATACAGTAAGTTTTGATACCTTCAAAAGCTGTGATACTTCTTCAATGGTATAGGATCGCTCATTGGACATGTCCATCCCTCCTTCTACTATTGTATGACAATCTGTAATTAAAAGGACAGATAATATTTCTTTTAGCTAAATTAAAATTGTGCAATTGTGAATTTTATCACTTCTATTTTCGTTATAACTAATTATAATTAGTTATAACGAAACATAAATAGAAATGGGGGATCAATGATGAAACGTATGTATAACGGACTGACTATAATTATGTTTCTATTCATTTTGTTGGCCGGTTGTTCCACAAATGAACAGAATGTAAAGGCTAGTAAAAAGGTGGAGATTACCGTTTCTGCCGCTGCAAGCTTGCAAGATTCATTAAATGAAATCAAAGGTCTTTATGAAAAACAGCATTCAAACATTAAGATCAACTATAATTTTGGTGCTTCTGGAACGCTTGCCCAACAAATTAGCCAAGGTGCTCCCGTTGATATCTTTTTTTCAGCTGCTGAGGATAAATTTGATCAATTAGTACAAAAAGGAATAATTGAGAAAGCGGATTCGATGAATCTTGTCGGTAATTCGCTAGTCCTTGTAGTACCGACAAAAGAAAAACTAACAATACATACATTAAATGACCTATCAAAAGCTGATAAAATATCAATTGGAACTCCTGAAGCTGTACCAGCAGGAATGTATGCAAAGGAATCCTTTGAATATTTACAGCTATGGGAAGGATTAAAAAAGAAAGTCGTTTATGCGAAGGATGTTCGTCAAGTGTTAAACTATGTGGAAACAGGAAATGTCGATGCAGGGATGGTATACAAAACCGATGCACTTACATCAAAAAAAATAAAGATTGTTGCAACAGCAGATGAAAAAACGCACACACCGATTATCTATCCTATAGGCATGGTCAAAGAAAGCTCTCACCCGAAAGAAATAAAACAATTTTACAAATACTTACAATCAGATACTTCAATGAAAGTCTTTAAAAAATACGGATTTAAAGGGCTGAATTAATTGATATGGTTACTGACTTTTGGTCACCAATAAAGCTTTCCATAGAAATAGCTTTTATTGCAGGAGTAACGGTTTTCATCCTGGGAATCTTGTTTGGAAAGCTGATGGCAAATGCGAAATTTAAGGGGAAAGTATTAGTCGAAGTTATCTTCCTTTTACCATTAGTACTGCCACCTACTGTTATTGGATTTTTACTTATTGTCGTTTTCGGAAGGCAAAGTCCTGCAGGGCAATTGATCGAATGGATCTTTCATCAACCGCTTATGTTTACTTGGTGGGCAGCAGTCATTGCTTCAACTGTTGTTGCCTTTCCACTCATGTACCAGACAGCAAAAACAGGATTCGAAGCAATCGATCCAGATGTAGAGAATGCAGCCCGAGTAGATGGAGCATCAGAATGGCGACTATTTCTTTCTGTCTCCATTCCTCTTGCATATAAAGCGCTTCTTTCAGGGGCAATTCTTAGCTTTGCTCGAGCATTAGGGGAATTCGGAGCAACCTTAATGTTTGCCGGAAATATCCCTGGAAAAACGCAAACTACTCCAACAGCCATTTATCTTGCGCTGGATTCAGGCCATCAAGGTCTAGCATGGCTTTGGGTATTGAGTATCATTTGTATTTCACTATTAATGCTGATTAGCGTTCAGTTATTAAAGCACTAAGGACATGCTATGGGGGTGTTCTTTAAAAGGGACACCCCCAAAAGTTTATAGATTCATATGAATGCCTGGTCCAAATGGTATACCGATAAGAGCAAAAATGATTAATTGGATAATCCAGATAACTAAAAATGCAAGGCTATACGGCAGCATGAGGGAAATCAATGTACCTATCCCAGCTTTTTTGTCATATTCTCGCATAAACGCAAGGATAACAACAAGATACGGGTTCATCGGGGTAATAATATTTGTCGATGAATCAGCAATTCGATAAGCTACCTGAATGAAACTAGGATGATAGCCTAAAATCATAAACATTGGAATAAAAATAGGTGCCTCTAATGCCCATTTCGCCGATCCACTAAAAATGAGTAAATTTAATAATGCAGTAAAGAGAACATACCCAATGACAACTGGAAGTCCATCGAAATTTAATGATGTTAATAATTCTGCTCCATTAACAGCTACCCAAATGCCAAGATTCGTCCAATCAAAATAGGCAATAAACTGTGCCGCAGCAAATATTAACACAATATAACCAGCCATATCCTTAATAGCCTCGCCCATGTATTTAGGTATATCCCTTGTACTAGTAATCTTTTTAACTGTAACACCATAAGTAATTCCCATCGTTAAGAAGAAGAATAGAAGAATGGGTACAATTCCATTTAAAAAAGGGGAAGGGATAATGCCACCTTCTTCATTGCGAAGTGGAGAGTTCGGCCAAAATAAAATAACGGCAACAACCACAAGGTAAGCAAGACCAGCAAGCAATGCATTTTTAAATCCTTTTCCTTCAAGGGGATTAGGCTCTGCAAGCTCTTTTCCCATCTTCCCTTCATATTTACCAAGTCGAGGTTCGATTACCTTCTCTGTAATAAGGGCTCCAACAATGGTTAAAACAAAGACAGAAAGCATCATAAAATACCAATTATCAACAGGTGTAACAATGATATTTTTATCGATCGTTTTTGCCGCTTCGGTTGAAATTCCAGCAAGTAAGGCATCGGTTCCGGCAATAATTAAATTTGCCGTAAACCCTGCACCCGTCCCAGCAAATCCGGCAGCAAGACCAGCTAAAGGATGACGTCCAACCGCATAAAAAACCATCGCTGCTAAAGGAGGAATAACAACAAAAGCTGCATCAGAAGCCAAATTCCCCATAATGCCTGTAAAAACTACCGCATAAGTAACAATCGATTTTGGCGCATTTAAAATCGTTTTTCGTATTCCTGCCTCGAGAAGACCTACCTTTTCAGCTAATCCAATTCCAAGCATCATTGCTAAAACAAGACCTAGTGGCTTAAAGCTCGTAAAGTTTGTCAGCATAGACTCAAGAATATATTGTATTCCTTCACCTGAAACTAGACTTTTAATAGGCAGCTCTTCCTTTGTCCCTGGATGAATAACCGTTACCCCGAAGGCAGAAATAAGCCATGATAAAAGTATAATAAAAATAGCTAAATACACAAAAAGCATAAATGGGTCAGGTAATTTATTTCCAACCTTTTCAATCGCACCTAAAAACCGAAACATTCCCTTTTGTTTCACTGGATCATTGTTCATACCGACATTTGGGTTAGACATACACTCACTCCTTTTCTTTAGAAATTAACAAAACATTCAATTAATTCAAAACACATAGGATCTGCAACTCATTCATACAAATAGCAGTTTATAAATCTTCCTTGGTCTTCCCCTATGTCCGGATTGCTCCTCACCAGTTGCAATAGCAAGACCTAACTTTTCTAGTTCCCCCAATAATCGTCTTCCATTTCTTTCAGAGCTATTCAACCAAATAGATAAATCATTGGTTGTTATATGAGTTTTTCGATAGTGATTGGCAAGCGATTCAATTTTGGAGACCATTCCCGGACTAATCGAGGCTTCCTTAAATTTTTTTTCCCACTCTTTCCCCCATTTCCTAGTATGAAACTGAATGGTGCTTTCCTGATGATAGAATTCAGTCACCTCCTTCTCTTCATTAACCAATACAAAGGTTTCCGATTTATGTTCTCTAGCATGCTGGAGAGCATAACGCAGATGCTGATCTGCTTCAAATACAGTCATACCGTACCCTAGTCCGACCCGAATTTTAAGACCTGTCTGAATATGAATGGTCTTCATTAGATTTTCAATTCTCTTTCCATCGATACTAAGATCCAATTCTCCCTTTGTCGTGTATATAACAAATAGTCCATCTCCCATTTGGACAAAGGAGCCTTTCGTTTCTTCAGTAAAATCTAATAATAGTCGCGATAAATCAAGGATTTGATGTTTTAATTTATAAGAAGGATATTTCTCTTCCTGAATTACCTCCGCTCCAAAAATGGCAAGCTGAGACATTCGATATTTCCCCGAAAGACTTCTTTCCTTTAATAGATCTAACTGAATTTTTATCGCAGATTGGGTTGGCTTGACACGATAACAGGGAATTCCCAAGTTCTTCAACTGCAAATAAACAGATCGAATACAGGTAAGTGCTACATCAATTTTCCCTTCTTCATATAAGTTCTGATGAAAGGCAACTAATTCGTCGGATGGCATGTATCCTCTATAAGGAAAAGAATAAAATTGAAGTGTATGAAGGAAATGATCTTCATCCGCAGTCTGAAACACAGAATCGGAAATAGTATCAATACTAAAGTTTCGAATGATCTCTCCTTCATTCAATACTGCTCCAAGTAATGTTCCAAAAAAACTCGAGCCCTGTAAGGATGGATAGCTCCCCCTGCTCTCTGTAATCACACCATTTTCCAAAGCAAAGTGATAGGGAGCTTGTCCCGAGAATAGCCATTGGTCGATCATGTGGTCATTTTCCTTTAAAATCGTTAGGGTATCCTCTGTTGCCTCATAGGAAAATGGAATAAAGTCAATGTCCTTATAGCTCTCCGCCACCTGCAAAATATACTTCACCGAATCTTGAGGACCAATAATTCCCACTTTTATTTTCATTTGCTTCCACTAGCCTCCTGAAGTACAAACTTCGCTAAAATTTCTGTACCTTTACGCAAATCTTGGATAGATGAGTATTCCTCAGGATGGTGACTGATTCCATCCTTACTTGGAATAAATAGGAGGGAGGCTGGCCATCTCTTAGCCATGTTCATAACATCATGGCCCGCTCCACTATCAAGCTCTAATCCTTTTAGCCCCATCCCTTCACCGATCACTTGTAACTTTTTCAATTGATTGGGATGTAAAAACACCGAGGATTCATTTACAAGGCATTCAATTTTAGCCACGACTCCAAATTCCTTTTCAAGGAAGGTACATTTTTCCTTGATTTTCTGTGTCATCTCACTCTTTAAATGGTCATCAATACTCCGAATGTCCACCCCAAGGTGAACAACATCAGGGATAACATTCATCACATTAGGATAGAGCTGAATTGTACTAGCAGTAGCAACCAACGGAAATGGACTTGTCTTTGAAATTTCTTCTGCGGTTAGTGAAATAAATGTAATAAGTGGAGCAATAGCAACCAATGCATCTTTCCGTTTCCCCATTGGTGTTGTCCCTGTATGGCCAGCACGTCCTTTAATGGTGATTGTTAGTCTTGTTGGACAGGCAATTCCACGTACATAACCAATATCGCAGTTAGCATCCTGCAATAGTTCTCCTTGTTCAATATGCAGTTCTATGAAACTTTTAATCTCTGAATCATTTCTTTTAGCATTCACGATCTGTTCCATAATCAATCCCTTAGATTCTATTGCTTCCTTTACCGTGATTCCTGTAGCATCTTTAATATCCGCGACTCCTTCTACATCAAGTAATCCGGTCATCGCCTTGCTACCAATCGTTGAAATGCCAAAACGTGCTGATTCCTCTGAAGCAAAACAAATCACTTCGATAGGATCAATCAGTCGTTTTTTTGTTTCTTTTACAAGTTTGATAGCCCCTAGCCCACAAAGAACTCCTGCGACCCCGTCATATCCTCCACCATTTACAACGGTATCAAGATGCGAGCCAATGGCTATAGCGGGAAGAGATTCACTTTCAGGAGTAGGATTCCATCTCGCAATTCGATTTCCCGCTTCATCCATTCTTACCTCCAAGCCCATTTCATGAGCAATTTCGGTAAAGGCATCCATTGCTTTCCATTCCTCTTCACTATAGCTAAGTCGTGTAAAACCTTTTAATTGCTCCATACTATCAACAAGATTGAGTCGATTTAAAGTTTTACTCAGCCATTGTTCCAACATATTCATACATAGTAACTCCTTCACTTTTCATCCTGTAGGTATATAATCAATCTCCCTATCACCTCTACTGCAATCGGGAGAACTCTCTCATCAAAATCAAATGCTTGATGATGATGGCCATTCACTAATGGTGTTCCAAAAATGAGATATGTTGCTTTACCACCGTTATTTTGCACTTTTTTCATCATATAGGTCACATCTTCTGAAGCTCCTAACGGCAGTACAGGATGGACGTTCTTTATGCACTTACTCTGACTCGCTACTTTCTCCACACGCTTTACCCATTCATTGTCACAAGTTCCGTCAATCGCATGACCGACAACCTCCATTTTGGTTTGTACTCCATACATATCTCCAGTAGCATGAATCATCCGCTTTGCCTCATTGAACATATATTGATCTAATTCATCGTTCTCCCCGCGCGTCTCAATTTCCATTCTCCCTTGATCAGCAATAATATTTCTTCCAGAACCCGCTTCTAATTTTCCGATGTTAATTCTTGTTGTTCCACCTGAGTGCCTACTAATTCCTTGAAGCTGAAGACTGGCTGTTGCACATGCTAGTAGTGCATTTTGGCCTTTTTCAGGCTCAACCCCCGCATGTGCTGCCCTTCCTTTAAAGGTCACATTGATTTTGGATGAAGCTAGGAACTGATTCGTTGTTGCTGCTACTTCTCCAATAGAAAGAGAATGTATACCGATATGTCCACTAATAAATTCGTCCACATCGTCTAACCATCCGTTTTTCACCATTGGTAATGCTCCGCGTCCTCCCTCCTCAGCCGGTTGAAAAAGAAGAGTGAATCTACCAGATAATGAATCTTGAAAATGTTTAATCATATGTGCCAGCCCAAGACCAATCGCAATATGACCATCATGACCACAGGCATGCATCCAACCTTGATTCTGAGACTGAAACCCTTCCTTAACAGGCAAATGAGCGTGATCATAAACTTCCTCTATCGGAAGTGCATCAATATCAAATCTTAGAGCGATATGCTTTCCAGGTCTCCCCGTATCCCATTGGGCTACTAGTCCCGTATGTCCTCCCGCTAATTTAGTCATGTAGTTAGGTGGGACTCCCTTTCTTCTAGCCCGTTCTTCAGATTCTTTTAATAGCTGTTGCTTGGGAATTCCCATTCTTTGCTTCGTCATCAATGCATCGGTTCCAATGGCTAGTTTATAGTCCATGGATTCAAGTTCTTTTGCAATGTAGTAGGTTGTGACATATTCCATCCAGCCTATTTCAGGATATTGGTGAAACTTTCTGCGCCATGATACAAGCTGTGACGTTAAATTTTTGATAAATTCATCGATATCATATCGTAGTTGCCCTGTTTTCATTTTCTTCCTTCTTTCCTCGTTCTAATGTGAATAGTGCATCAACAGCAATTTGTGCCATTAGTTCTACTCCGATCGATAGTGCCCGTTCATTTAACTGAAATCGTGGATCATGTAAAGGCATTTGTTTTTCCTTTTCTTCAATCTGGGTACCTAACCAGAAAAACGCACCCGGGATTTTTTCCAAAAAACGAGAAAAATCCTCTCCACCAAGGCTTGGATTAACTTCTGGAGTTCCTTTTTCACCCAGTACATGCTGAGCTGTATCCTTAATATGTTGTGCCCATTTTGGTGTATTTATTGTTGCAGGATAGCCTTCAAAATAGCCAACTTCTGCCTCAGCCCCCATCGCATGAACAGTATGATGCACAATCGAATATAACCTCTCCTTCGCCTGGCTTCTTGCATCGTTGGTAAATGTTCGAACAGTGCCTTCTAATACCACCTGATCAGCTATCACATTATGTCGATACCCACCCTCAATTTTCCCGATGGTTAAAACAATCGGATCTAAAGGGTCCACATTCCTACTTACAATTGTTTGCAGTGCGGTAATAACTTGGTTTGCAGCAATAATGGCATCAATTGTTTGATGTGGCATACTTGCATGTCCGCCTGAACCTTTAATTTTAATCTTAAATTTATCGGAGTTACCCATTATCGCCCCTTCTCGAATTCCAATTTCCCCAACGGGCAAATCCGGCCATACATGTTGACCAAAGATCACATCAGGAGGATAGTGAGAAAAAACTCCATCCTCCATCATTGGCTTTGCTCCACCAACAGGAGAGTTTTCTTCAGCAGGCTGAAACAAAAGTAAAACAGTGCCAGGAAGCTGCTCCTTTATTTCATTTAGTAGATAACCAGTACCAACAAGCATTGCTGCATGGGCATCATGCCCACATGCATGCATAATCCCGTCGTTCTGTGATCTAAAGGAGACCTGATTCCTTTCCTGTATTGGCAGTGCGTCAATATCTGCCCTTAATGCAACCGTTCCTCCGGGTCGGCTACCTTTAATGATCCCGAGAACTCCTGTTTTGGCATAACCAGTTTTAAAATTTATTCCGAACTCCGTCAATTTCGACTGGATTACTTTAGATGTTTCATATTCCTCTCCACTTAGCTCAGGGTAACGGTGCAATTGGCGACGAAGATGGATGACATCTTCCAATATTTTCTTAAGCATTTCTTTATTTATCACCGTCATAGACAATCCATCACTCCTATTTTCAATAAGCTAATTAAGGAAACTTTCCTTAATTCATCCGTTAATAAATATATTTGCTAATAATCAAAAAATTCCTTCTATTTTTTTTTAAAAAACTAGTTAACTATGTCACAATCTTTTTCTAGAGTAAACAGAAGTTTTTTCTTCAAGCATCGCCATATTGACAGAAAATAATAGAGGAGTATACTGATAATTGAACGTTTGTTCAAAACAATTGTTCAAAAAGAGGTGAGTCCATTCAAACAGAAAAAAGATCGCGAAAAAAATAAAGAAGTGAAGGAACAGATCCTTCAAGCTGCAAGGCTGTTATTTTCTAAAAAAGGATATGATGGAACAACAGTTAGGCAAATTTGTGAAGAAGCTAATGTTTCATTGGCTCTTATCTCCTATCATTTCGGTGGAAAAGAAAGCGTTTTTTACGAAATCTTTGAACCGATTCGACACACATTTATGAATATGAACTATGATCTATCTAATTCTTTAGAAGCATTAAGCAGCTTTTGTAGACATTTTGTTTTATTCAGAATAGAGCATCATGAACTTATTAATATATTGCAGCAGGAGCTGGTAATGAATAGCTCGAGGCTAGAAATGCTAAAGGATGTCTTTTGGCCATCCTGGGATCAGTTGCAAGTAATATTAGAAGAATGTAAAAAACAGCATACGATTGATTTTCCTTCAGTAGAAGTTGCAGTGAATTTTATTATGGGAACATTAATGTTTTCCTATAACAATCCATTTCTTAATCGTTCACAGCCTGAACTTTCCGCTGACACGATAGCAGACCTAGCTGTTCAATATATTATAAAAGGACTTCAGACGGCTCAACATCAATGAAAAGAGGAATAAAAAGTGAAAGCAGCAAAAATTTATGGACCAAAGGATATTCGTATCGAAGAAGCAGAACTTCCATCACTTGAAAAAGGAATGGTTAAAGTAAAAGTAGAATATGCAGGGATTTGCGGAAGTGATATGCACGAGTATATAGCTGGTACTTACCCAATGAGAACACAACCTGTTTTAGGTCATGAATTTGCGGGTACGGTTATCGAGGTAGCAGACGGTGTGTCAACGATTAAAGTAGGTGACAGGGTGGCTGTAGAACCACTAATGCCGTGTGGGAAATGCGATAATTGCCAGAGAGGTTTTGTAAACTTATGTACTCAGCGCCAAGGATATGGATATACCGTTTCAGGTGGATTTGCTCAATACGCCGTTGTTAAACAAGAAAATGTGTTTCTATTACCTGATAATATGAGTCTACAACTTGGTGCACTAGTTGAACCAACGGCCGTTGCTGTTCACGCAGTACGTCAAAGCCAATTAAAACTTGGTGATACAGCTGCTATATTTGGGGCTGGCCCAATTGGATTATTATTAATACAAGCAGTTAAAGCCGCAGGAGCTAGTGATATTTTTGTTGTTGAAGTTTCCGATGAGCGACGTGAAAAAGCATTAGAATTAGGGGCTACCTATGCCATTAATCCAATTGAACAAGATGCCGTTGCGTTCATTAAAGAAATGACAAACGGAGGGGTTAATGTAGCCTATGATGCTGCCGGTGTTCAAGCTACCTTTACAAGTGGTGTGAACTCAGTTCGTCCTGGCGGTGAATTTAAAGTGGTAAGCGTATGGGAAAAGCCTGTTAGCTTCGATCCTAACACCATTGTTCGAACTGAAGCCAAAATTAGTGGCTCCTATGCTTATATCCGTTTATTCCCTGAAGTTATCCGATTACTTTCTCGTGGAATGATTGATGGCAATGCCGTAATTACAAGTGAAATTGCATTAGATGATATTGTTGAAAAGGGCTTTGAATTACTGACGAATGATCGTAGTCAATGTAAAATACTTGTAAACATGAATTTATAGACCATTAAACTTTGAATAGTTTTTAAAAAAAAAAATGGGGGCTGTCATACTTTATTAGGCAGCCCCCATTTTTTTATTATTCAAAGCCTTATTGGCTAAATAGCTTAATCAACTGGACGATCCTCAAAAGGATATTTGAGAATGGCAGGAGTGTCCGGACTAGCAATATGGTAAACAGAAGTACCAATAATTTTAGCTACTTGAAGCAATTTCTTCTTATCAATTTTATCCAATGTATCTGTTGGTTTGTGATAGGAAGGTTCAACAGGTGAATGAATAAATAATGCTGATGGGATTCCCAATTCATGGAATGGCTGATGATCACTGCGACCTAGCTGCCCATATGGGAGAACTTCATTAAAAAGATTTTTACTCGCGTTCGCTCCTAAATCGGTAACTAGATTCTTCTTCCCATCGATTGTATACATGATTAATCCACCAAAAGGCTTGTCCTTTCCTGCATCACGAGCACCAATCATATCCATTTGGAAATGGGCAACCATTTTATCTACATCGGATTTCGGCAAGGAAGCTGCATAATAAGATGAACCAACAAGGCCCCGCTCTTCCGAACCGAAAGTAAGGAATCGAATCTCCGTATCCGTTTTTTCCTTTGCAAATACTCTCGCTAATTCAAGGACTGCTGATACACCAGAAGCATCATCATTTGCTCCCGGTCCCCCACGAACAGAATCGTGATGAGCACCGACCGTTAAAATCTGTCCAGTATTTTTCTTTGAGTTCGCTTTCTTCGTTGCGATAACATTATATGAGGTCTTTTCAATTTTTTCGATATCTACATCGATAGTAGCTGAAAGCTCTTTTCCTTTTAATTGCTCGGCTAGTTTCAGCCCCTCCTCTCTCGTAATTGCCACAGCAGGAATCGTTTGCCCCTCACCTACTTGTCCAAAACTATTACCCTCTGCAGCACTATTGTACATAATGACGCCGACTGCACCTTTATCCAAGACATTTTTAACCTTTTCTACGAAAGATAAATCCCCTCTTTCAATTAACGCAATCTTTCCTTTCACATCCCCGATTTCTTCAGGACTCGCTTTTCCCACATTTACTAGAGTGGCTGTCACCTTTCCGCTCGCACTACCACTAAAAGCATGTGGCTTCTCACTTACTTTTGCATCCCCGACGCTTACAAAAACATGTTTGGTATTGTAATCATAGATTGGAAACGGCTGTATCTCTGTTTGATAGCCAAGTTTTTTGAATTGACCTTCAATGTACTTGACTGCCTTTAGCTCCCCTTCTGTTCCTGCCTCTCTCGGTTCCTTTGATAAAAGGGCAATGGTATTGTACATATTATCTGCACTTATTTTTTTTAATAGCTTATTCTCTAATTTCACTTCATATTGAATAGTTGGGTTAGCAGCAGTTGTTTGTGCATGAACTGCACCACCAGATAAAACTAGCCCCGTTGCCAAAATGAATGCAACTGATTTTCTTTTCAATTCGTTCCTCCCCTTTCAAAAAAGTTAGTTTTATTATCCGTATATCGAAATATTTTGTAAATTAAAATAATTATACAAATCCTTTTAAAATCCAACATAACTAGCTATTTTTTTTTATTGGAACACGTTATTTATCGTTATTCACTTCCATATGAACTAGGAAAAAAATAATAAATTTTTCTTTAATATTTATTAGACTATAAGAATAATAGTCTAATTCCCTACCTTTTCATCTTCTTTTACTAGATTCGATTATATATTCATCATTCAGCATTTTTCGAGAATAAACAGGAAGAAAGGACTGGCAGTTCTTCTACAATTCCATAATGCAAATTCATATACGCAGATTAGAAAGAAGCAAGCTGAGTATAAGTGCTAGTCAAAAATGTAGAAAGCTTTTTTGATGCAAGGGTATGGGGTAGGAGAAAACAAAAAGAGGAAACGGGGCAACGGAGATTATGTAACAATCCTATGAATGACAGCAAGACTTGCCCCAACAGTCTCAAAAAACTTTAGGTGTAAGTTCATTTTTTTCGATACAAAAGTGAACACGTTTTAAAAAGGCATTTCATCATTAATATCAACATCTATATAAAAGTTCACCTTATTTGTCAAAAGATAGTACACTGAGTAATGCACAGGTTTTTCCTTCTTATCCTTAATTAATTTCTTGATTTGAATAACGGGTTCTACTCTAGGAATCTCAAGGAACTTGCTAATTTCTTGTGAAGGATTAATAACCTCCATTTCCTTCCTCGCCTTCCCAAACATTATTCCATAATCATTGTGAATAATTTTAAATGTGGAGACATTATCCTTAATTTTTTTAGAAATACCAGGATAAACATCACAAGGTAAGTAAGCGTAGTCAATACTAAAAGCACGGTTTCCATCTCTAATCAATCTAACTAACCTTACAACTTCAAAAGGTTCCTCACGTTCAAATAATTCCATTAACTTCTCGTCAGCTATTTCAATTTGATTGACTAATACCTCTTTTGTAAAACTACTTTCGCTCGTTGATAACCCATCGGTAAAACCTTGTAAATTTAAAATATGAATTTTTTGTTTGAAGCTTTTAACAAACGTACCTTTACCATGAATAATTTCAATGATTCCTTCATTTTCAAGTTCCTTTAGCGCTCTTCTAATTGTAATTCTACTTGTATTAAAGGTTTCAATTAATTCCTTTTCACTAGGAAGTTTCTGACCGGAAACCAGCTCTTCCTTTTGAATCATTTCCATAATACCCATTTTTACTTGATCATATAAAAAAACAGGACTATCTACTTTAACGGATTTTTCCTTAGTCATAAGTTACCTCTTCACAAATTTTCTTACTATTACTATACCTTAAAATAGTAAATATTTTAACATTTCATGTAAACGAATATAGTTCAAAAGATACAATTATACTCTCTATATCAAAAAAAATAGCCTCTACACCATATAGAGCATAGGCTATAAATGACCAATCTATTCTAAATCCATCGGGTATCCAAACCCACCATAAAATCCACATGTTTGGCTGGCACTTTTAGCGGCAAAATCCAGTGCATCTAAAATATTATGATGATTGTAATAGGCTGTCATAAAACCACCAATAAAACTATCTCCAGCACCCATCGTATCAACGATTTCTGTTTGATATACTTGTTGATAGTATCTATTACCTTGATAAATAAAAAGGGCAGGCTTAGAGCCACGAGTAATTCCAATAGTCTCCAGATTATACTTTCCTAACTCATCCACTAACTTTTCTAATTGATCATCAGTTAAATGTGCCCCTGAGAAAAACCCGTGTGTTATATAAGGACATACTCTTTCAAGATAAGCTCGATCATGAATATCTGAAAAATCAAAGGACACCTTAATATAGTTTGATAGGCTTGGGAGTTCTTCTTCTATAGATGAGTAACAACTAGTGTGACAAACATCAAACCCTTTAATATATTCATAGTCCTCAGGGATTAGTTTTAACTTCACGATATGTTGGACTGTATCCTTAGGACCACCTACAAATACTCGATCACCATCTTCAGTTAGATTAACACGTGGCTGACCGCTTATTCCCTCAACGACCCTTGACCGATGATAAGGGATACCTTCTAGCTCCAGAACGCTCTTTAAATGTGCTGCTTTATCGTCAGTAGCAAAAACCCCAATATAGCTTACTTCCTCTGCACCGGATCGCTTACAGTTTACTGCAACATTAACACAATTTCCTCCCGGGTAGTATTTTCCTTGATCTAAATAACAATCTACAACATTATCTCCAATTGTGATTATTTTCATCGTATCTTCCTTTCTTTTAACCTTTTACAGATCCTTCAGATAACCCTCTTACCAAATATTTTTGTAGAAAAATGAGAAGTATAACCATAGGGATCGAAGCAATGACCATACCAGCTAGGAGAACACCCCAATCTGTCCGTAAAGCATCTCTAAAGTTCATTAATCCAGAAGGAATCGTTTTCAACGCTTCAGAATCAATAAAGATTGTTGCAAATAAAAATTCATTCCATGCATAGAAAGCCGTTAATACTACTGTTGTAAGTAAGATTGGTAGAGACATTGGTAGATAGATTCTCCTATATATACCAAATTCGGAGCATCCATCAATAATAGCCGATTCTTCAAGCTCCTTGGGAATGCTTAAAAAGTAACCGCGAATCAACAGGATAGTAAGTGGCAATCTATACGCGATGTAGGGGAGTATTAATGCCCATCTTGTATTAATTAATTCAAGTGAACTTAGGATGTTAAATAAAGGGATTAATGCAACCTGTGGATTCATCATCATACCGCCAATGATGAAAATAAGTGCAAGGTCAATGAGTCTAGTACGATATCTTGCCAATGCAAATGCAGCCATGGAGCCAATAATCAAGACAACAATAATCGTTGTTCCAGTGACAATGAGACTATTCATAAAATAACTTGAGATTCCCTTTGACCAAGCAATTGAGTAGTTTTCAACAATCCAAGTACTTGGAAATCCCCATACATCATTATATATCTCATCATAGCTTTTCATTGAAGAAATAACCATCCAAATCAGTGGATAAAGAATGGTGATTGCAAAAGCGATCAACATCAGCATGGCGAAAAATTCCCCAGGGCCAAATTTTCGAATTTTACTAGATGATTTTTCGAGCTTCACCAATTTTAATCACCCTTTCCAGTGCGGGATATTCGTATTTGAACCAGTGCGAGCACCGCTGTCAGAATAAAAATAATAATCGCTAATGTAGATGCATAGCCCATATTATCTTTCACAAATCCTGTCTGATACATATGAACAGACATCGTCATAGAACTGAATCCTGGACCACCATTTGTTAGAATATAAGGTTCATTGAAAACGAGCATTGATCCTGTTATTGTAATCAATGTATTAACAAAAATAGCCTCTCTTACTTGAGGTACTGTAATACTAAAAAACTTCCTAATCTTCCCTGCCCCATCAATTTCAGCAGCCTCATACATATCCTTAGGAATCTTCTGGATCGAGACGATAAATAACATCGTGATAAATCCAATACTTTGCCATTGTGACATGGCAATGACTGCATAAATGGCTGTAGTCGAATTACCTAACCATACTTCAGCCAGGCTATCCAAACCAATTAATTCCAGAAAACTATTTAAAATTCCCATCTGTGGATTATAAACAAAACCAAATAATAGAGCGATGACTGAGATTGAAATCATCACTGGGATGAAATAAACAACTCTAAAGAATGGTGCAAATCTACTAA
Source organism: Heyndrickxia oleronia (assembly GCF_017809215.1). Lineage (GTDB taxonomy): Bacteria > Bacillota > Bacilli > Bacillales > Bacillaceae_C > Heyndrickxia > Heyndrickxia oleronia. Next base: position 837,288 of record NZ_CP065424.1, on the reverse strand, counting down.
ACACCTTATCTTCTAGAATATAAGCCAATACTAAAGCGAAGCCCACCTGTAAAATAACAGAAATAATTATATACTTGATGTTATTTAACAATGAAACACTTACTACCTTGTCCGTTAATAGCTCCTTAAAATGATCCAAGCCAACAAAAGATTTCGTTTTTGAGAAAACAGAAAAGTCAAAGAAGCTATTATAAAAATTCTGTATTAATGGAAAGTATACAAATATAAGCAAAAAAATAACACTTGGTAGCAAAAACAGCACAGGAATCATATTAAACTTCCTTTTATACATTTACTCCCCTCCTAAATTAATCTGATTTTATAAATTCCCTAAGACTCAGGAAAAAAAATTTCTGAATCTTAGGGAGGGGATTAACAACTATTTTTTCAACCGCTTTGCTTCAGCTTGAACTTCTTTCATAATTTCTTTAGGAGTCATCTGACCATTTGCTAATGACTGGCCGCCTCTCATAAAAATATCTGCAATCTTGATATTAACGGCATTATCAAACCATGGAGTGGTAGTAGTAGCATTTGAAACAATCTCAAAAGCTTCCATTCTAATTGGCGATGTATTTTCCTCGTCTACAGCACCGTTTATTGCATTCAATTGTCCATCTGTTTTGGTAAATTCACGTGCTGTTTCTTCAGAAGTTAAGAACTTCAAGAAATCGATTGCTTCTTTTGGAGCGTTCTTACTTAGCATCCATCCTTCTGGCGCCCCCGTAAGTGCTCCTGGATCCCCTTTTCCACCCTCAACCGCAGGAAAGTCGAAGAATCCAAAATCCAATTTACTTTGATCCTCTACCATTTTAATTTCAGCGAATTGCATATAAACGATCGGAGCTTCGCCACTGGCAAACATATTTCTTGCTGCCTCATGGTCAATGGCTGTTGATACATCTCCCATATATTTTGTTAACTCTTTAAAGATTTCCAATCCTTTTATATAGCCTGGGTCGGTAAACTCACCAGTTTTTTCATTATAATCTTTTGCCATTACTTCAGGATCCAGAACCCTTTGAAAGATTGTCCCCATGTAATGAGAAATGGCCCATCCATTTGTTAATCCTTCTACTAATGGTGTTTCATAGCCCTCAGCCTTTAATTTATCAAGCACATCGATAAATTCGTTATAGGTTTTTGGAACTTGAATATTATGCTTTTTGAAAATTTCTTTATTATAGAAGAAAGCCTTTCCATCAACAGTAAATGGCACACCATACTTTACATCATCAAATGTAAAACCAGCAAATTGAGACTCAATGAATTTCCCAGACCATTCTTGGTCCTCACTTAAAATATCATTTAGTGGCATAATTCGATCGGATGATACGAGATTTAAAGCAAATGAATCTGACCAAGATGTGAATATATCCGGAAGATCATCATTAGAAACAAGTACTCTTATTTTCTCTTTATAGGAATCATTTAATACTGAATCTACTTTAATTTTTACATTTGGGTGCGCTTTCATATATTCTTTGACTTTTTGATCATAGAAAGATTTTCGTGGCTCATTTGGCCATCTATGAAAAAAATTGATTTCCACTACATCACCTTTTGATGAACTATTTTCCTTTTTGCTAGTGGAGGAGGAACATGCTGTTAAAGTCAATAAAAGAATAATTGTGACTATAGCAAATAATTTTTTCACCTATCTCACTCCTTATTATTCTAACTATTCTGATATTAATCAAGAAATTAATGGAGCGTTCAATTTAGATAGTGATACATAGTAGATTAGATAAACTTACAACTGAACTATATCCACATGAAAAACCTTTGCTTCCTAAAAAATTTTTTAGAATCAGTCATGCCAACCTATTGTTGATAGTAAACAAACATCAATATTCCATTTTCCACATGTAACGTCTTACAGATAATGGATGTCCTGTATGTTCAGCTAAACCATCTGCATACTGTCTTAAAACTGCCCCGGCAATTGCTGGACCAAAATACTCTTTAAGATCTTCATCTATACCCGCATAGTCTAATTCGGTAATATCAACAACTTCCACCTTATCACTAAATTTTTGCGCGAATGTTATAGCTCTTTCATCTAAAGGTCGAGTTGGGCCTTCTCCTTTAATAATCAAAAACGGAACATCAAAGTCAGTTGCCTCAAATGGTCCATGGAAATATTCACCTGAGTGGATCGCATTCGAATGAATCCAAAGCATTTCCATTAAGAGGCAGCTAGTAAAAGAATAGGCCTGGTGATAATAAGCGCCGCTCCCAATCGTATAGATGAGCTTCTCCCGTTTATATTCACTACCGAATTTGAATGCTCTATCATATGTTAGTTTTTTATTCGTTTCAAAAAGATTTTCAAGATTCTTTAATTGACTTAATAATCTTTCATATTTTTCATTTGGTGTTAGCGCGTTAAGAATTCCAAATATCAGACTGTAATAGACACCTGTTTCACCATCAATTACATCAGAGCCATCTTTATAATTGTAATGGACAATATACTCTGCTTCCTTACACAGAGGAGATTCTACATCCATTGAAATAGCTATGGTTACGGCTCCCTTTTCCCTTGCAAATTTTGCTGCAGCAACAGTTTCCGGTGTTGTTCCTGAATGAGAACGAAGAATAACCACACTTCCTTTTCCAAGACCACGCGGATTCATATGAACAAATTCATTTGACGTGTAAACCTTACTAGGAACGGAAATCTCCCTACTTAAGAAATAATCTCCTGTTGCAAGGGCTGCCATAGATCCTCCACAAGCTACAAAATAAAAGTTCTTTACATCTGTTGCTTTAACTGCATTGACTGCAGACGCAATTTGGTTTACATGTTCAGTTTTCATGATGATACCTCCCCGTTATTTTTAAGACGTCATATGATGTCTTATAAAAAAATAATAAACACATCCTTATTAATTGTCAAATGTTTTTGAAAATTAAATCATATTATTAAAAATCTATTTTTTGTGTTATCTATTGTTAAATAACAAATCTTTCTACCAATAAAAAATAATTTTCAGTCTATTTCTGGATCCCCTGCTAATGAACTTTCTATCTCTTATAAATACTCTATCTAGCAAATAGTAGATTCTTTACAGCAAAAGGGCTGCCTCTTTTATGAGACAACCCTTTTAAAAATCATATTTTAATATCCAGCTACTTACTCATTATTTCCTATTTTACTATACTTCTCAGTGCAGTCTTAAATAGCTTTTTCTGAGCTCTTATCTCCTTTAAACTATCCAAATCTATAAAAAATTAAGGAATGAATCAAATTCATTTATGTGTCACCGCGAAACTTTCTCATAATCAATAATCCATTAATAAAGAATCTAGTCAATATCCATCGCTATAGCTCTCCCAGCTATTCTTCCTGAAAAAAGACAGCCTCCCAGGAACGTCCCTTCCAATGAACGATACCCATGAACACCACCTCCGCCAAAACCGGAGGCTTCTCCTGCTGCATATAGCCCTTGGATGGCATCCCCTTCTAAATTAAGCACGCGACCTGATAAGTCTGTCTGTAAACCTCCCAAGGTTTTACGGCTGACAATTCGTAAGCGGACAGCTATAAGTGGTCCATTTTTTGGATCAAGCAGTTTATGTGGTGGAGCTACACGAATTAATTTATCACCAATATAATTCCTAGCACCACGGATCGCCGTAATCTGAAGATCTTTCGTGAAAGTATTCTCTATTTCACGGTCACGTGCAATGATTTGTCTCTCAATGTCTTCTAGTATCAGCAAGTTTTCACCGGTCAACTTATTCATTCCGTTGACTAAATCGTCAAGTCGATTAGCAATAATGAAATCTTCACCTTTATCCATAAAAGCTTGTACGGGTTCAGGAGCACCCGGTAATGCCCTTTTCAGTACTTTTCGAATACTTTTTCCAGTTAGATCGGGGTTTTGCTCAGAGCCTGAAAGTGCAAATTCCTTTTCGATAATTTTTTGCGTTAAAATAAACCAAGAATAATCATAACCGGTCTTTTGAATCGTCTCAAGCGTGCCTAATGTATCAAAGCCCGGAAAATTTGGAGTAGGGAAACGCTGTCCACGTGCATCCAACCAAATGGACGATGGACCCGGAAGGATTCGAATCCCATGATTGTTCCACACAGAATTCCAATTCTTTATTCCTTCAGTATAGTGCCACATACGATCTCGATTTACCAATCTTCCTCCTGCCTTTTCAGTAATACCAAGCATCCTTCCATCCACATGTGCAGGTACGCCACTAAGCATTTTCTTAGGTGGAGTACCTAAACGACTCGGCCAATTCCTGCGAACCAGATCATGATTCCCTCCTATCCCACCACTTGAAATTAAAACCGCTTGACTACGATATTCAAAAGTACCAATAACCTCCTTACTACTAGCCTCACCACGGGCTGCAGAGCTAGGGACCAAAATCGACCCGCTTGCACCATTAATCACACCACTTTCTTGAATTAAATGATCCACTTGATGACGTGGTTTATACACAACCATTCCATTTCTAATATGCTCCAAAACTCTTTTCTCAAATGGAGCAACAATCCCTGGTCCTGTTCCCCATACAATGTGGAAACGAGGGACTGAATTTCCATGACCTTCTGCTAAATAACCACCACGTTCTGCCCAGCCTACAACAGGAAAGAAACGGACACCCATATTATATAACCATTGACGCTTCTCTCCAGAGGCAAACTCCACATAAGCTTCAGCCCATCTTCTAGCCCAATAATCCTCATCATCTTCGCGATCAAAGCCTGCCGTACCTAACCAGTCCTGCCATGCTAATTCTTTTGAATCCTTTATACCTAGCCTTCGCTGTTCAGGAGAATCAACTAGAAATAGACCTCCAAATGACCACCAAGCTTGCCCTCCAAATGATGCTTCTGGTTCCTGATCAAGTAGCAGGACCTTTTTTCCCGTATCTGCAATCTCTGCAGTTGCCACCAATCCTGAAAGTCCAGCCCCAACGACAATAACATCGAATTCCATAGATACTCCTCCACTCCATTTCCACTTTATTTGAATCTATCATATAATTGAATATTCCGAAATTTATTTTGTTAATTTTTTTACTATAAAGTATTTGAACTAGTAAAGAATTGTAAGTAGACAACCAAAATAGAACAGAAATACAGAAGTACCTCATCATTAAAGAAAAACAGTACATTAAATAACTGATTGTTTACTCATACTGAGAATAGGAATAACATATTGAAGAAAATAAAAAAAGCTCATTCTTTAAAGAATGAGCTTTCTATACGCGCCTTAGAGGATTCGAACCTCTGACCCACAGCTTAGAAGGCTGTTGCTCTATCCTGCTGAGCTAAAGGCGCATAAATTGGCTCCGCAGGTAGGATTCGAACCTACGACCGATCGGTTAACAGCCGATAGCTCTACCACTGAGCTACTGCGGAATACTTAAATATAAAAATAGTGGGCCTAAATGGACTCGAACCATCGACCTCACGCTTATCAGGCGTGCGCTCTAACCAGCTGAGCTATAGGCCCTTTATGTATTTTTTGGAGCGGGTGATGAGAATCGAACTCACGACAACAGCTTGGAAGGCTGTAGTTTTACCACTAAACTACACCCGCATCTTTATTATTGGAGGCAGCAACCGGATTTGAACCGGTGATAAAGGTTTTGCAGACCTCTGCCTTACCACTTGGCTATGCTGCCTTAAAAAGATGGCTGGGCTAGCTGGATTCGAACCAACGAGTGACGGAGTCAAAGTCCGTTGCCTTACCACTTGGCTATAGCCCAAAAAATAGTAATTAAAATGGGGCGGATGATGGGAATCGAACCCACGAATGTCGGAACCACAATCCGATGCGTTAACCACTTCGCCACATCCGCCATAAAATGGTGGCTCGGGACGGAATCGAACCGCCGACACATGGATTTTCAGTCCATTGCTCTACCGACTGAGCTACCGAGCCATATATTATATCTTTATCTATATATTATTTTATATTCGCCATCTTTATCAACTTTTATTTTAATATAAATGGCGGTCCGGACGGGACTCGAACCCGCGACCTCCTGCGTGACAGGCAGGCATTCTAACCAACTGAACTACCGGACCATTTATTATTAATATATATTAATGGCGGAGGAAGAGGGATTCGAACCCCCGCGCGGTGTAACCCGCCTGTCGGTTTTCAAGACCGATCCCTTCAGCCAGACTTGGGTATTCCTCCGAAAGTGGAGCCTAGCGGGATCGAACCGCTGACCTCCTGCGTGCAAAGCAGGCGCTCTCCCAGCTGAGCTAAGGCCCCATATAATGTTTGGTTTTAAATGGCGCGCCCGAGAGGAGTCGAACCCCTAACCTTTTGATCCGTAGTCAAACGCTCTATCCAATTGAGCTACGGGCGCATACATTATATCGTAAGATATTTTATGGAAGGATCTTTTGCTTTGCAAAAATCCTTAAATCTTTTACTTCGTAAAAATTTCTAGTGCCGAGGACCGGAATCGAACCGGTACGGTAGTCACCTACCGCAGGATTTTAAGTCCTGTGCGTCTGCCAGTTCCGCCACCCCGGCAAGGGTATTTGGAGCGGAAGACGGGATTCGAACCCGCGACCCCCACCTTGGCAAGGTGGTGTTCTACCACTGAACTACTTCCGCAAAAAGTACCTTTGTTAATTCAAAACCTTGCGAATATAAATGAGCCATGAAGGACTCGAACCTTCGACCCTCTGATTAAAAGTCAGATGCTCTACCAACTGAGCTAATGGCTCGTAATGAATATAATTAATAGTGTAAGCATGTACTTCAAATATAAATGCATCTACGACGTCCCAATCTCAGCAAGATTATTCAAGCTGTATCTCGATTGGTACGCTGATGTTACTCTTCGTAGCGTACTCGATCGTGCTCTACCAACTGAGCTAATGGCTCGTAATGACCTGAGTGGTGCCGGCCAGAGGACTTGAACCCCCAACCTACTGATTACAAGTCAGTTGCTCTACCAATTGAGCTAGGCCGGCATTTATAAATATTATCCCCTAACAGAGGTTTAGGTGCTATGGTCGTCCAGCTTTCAGTTTGCTTATTCAAGCAGCAGCTCAAGCCGTACGCTGATGTATTTCAAAGTCGTTTATTCGGTCGTGCTCTACCAATTGAGCTAGGCCGGCATTATATATGGTGGAGGATGACGGGATCGAACCGCCGACCCCCTGCTTGTAAGGCAGGTGCTCTCCCAGCTGAGCTAATCCTCCAATATGTATAATATATAAAATGGTGACCCGTACGGGATTCGAACCCGTGTTACCGCCGTGAAAGGGCGGTGTCTTAACCGCTTGACC